>NZ_BJKP01000001.1 GCF_008974145.1 Microcystis aeruginosa NIES-4325
CTGCTGAGAGATTGACCATATCGATATGGTCATTAATATGAGCGGAACCCACATATTTAAGTTTAGCATCCTCTGATTCTTTCGCCACTTCATCGAAGTAAAAAGAATTCCATTCCTGATTAAAATATTCGTGAGCTAAATAATAACGATTTTGTTCCTTCAGGCGATAGTAACGACTTTTTAAAATTGGATTTTGGGCAAAATAACTAGGATTAGCTTCTAATAATTCTCCTGTAAAATTAAGTGCCTGTTCAAGCAGTTTTTCAGAGTTTATATCCCTTGAACTTTTCCTGGTTTATCTTTTTCGGTACAATTTCATCCCATAAGTGCCTGTATCTAACTGTTCTCCTGTATCGTACCACTGGGGGAGTGAGTCGCCAACAATTTCTGCTAATCCGGGATTCCAGGGCGCTCTAGCACTGGCCCTAGTATCAATGATAATTAATGAAAGATTATCCCTATCCTCTGGTGTCATCTGCCCATTATAAAGGGGGAAATAAACTCGTTTAGCCCAAGACTTGAGGGCGTAGAATGTTTGAAAATCAGCATAAATGTGATCCTCATGATTAATTTTGTTGTCAAGAAAGTTTTGTACTTTAGCATAGTCATTATTTTCCCATTGTTGTAAGGTACTTTGCACTAGGTAAGGTAGTCCTAGTAAGTTGGCATAAAATAATAAAACCAAAAAAGCTATACTAATAATTGTTGTCTGAATTTTGCCAGTATTTTTTTCTTAAATATTATTAAAACTCCAGCAAATACAAATGATCAAGGGAAACATCGACATCCAACTATAGTAAAGTGGATATTTCCCCAGAAAACACATAGTAGTTGGTATGGTAATAACGCTGATCAAAGCAAAAAAGGAAGGAGAACGCCACTGGAAAGATTTGGTCAATAGTTCATAAAATATCAAGATGATCAGCAGTAGTAACAGTGGGGGAAAAGACGGATGCAAGCAGCCACCACACAGATAATCTTTCTGGTAAAAAAGTTTGCTCACTCTGGAAAATATTAGATCAATGACACTTCTGTTAAGGTTGGCACTGGCAACAGTATGACCCAAAGTCAGACTAACAAAATCATCCCAAACACCATTAGTTGAGTAAAGTGCATAAAGAAATAACATTCCTAAAATAAATCCCCCACCTAGGGCGACAAATTCCCGCCAAAATCGCTGAAAGTTGAAAAGGAGTAGGATACCGCCAAAAATTGTCGCAAAGACCACGGCTGACAATCCAGAAAGGGGAAAGAAAAATCCAATAATTGTCATAGTAAGCCATCGGATTTTAGCATCTTTTATTAAAAAAGCTCCCAAAACCAGTGCTGATAAGAAAATGCAGGAAGTGTCGTACCTTCCCGATATATAAATAAAGGTAATTCCTGCTGGCAAAAGACAAATAACCACTAAGATGATTCTTAGCCAAGAAAACTTAATTAAAGGTAATTTCTTGATAAATAACCAGATTAAAGTTATGCTAAGAAGCATTAACACATAATTAAAAAGCCTAACTTTTTCAATACTAAATCCCAAAACTTTTATCCATAAAGCCAGCAAAACTGTATAAAGAAAAGAAGTGCTAACATGGAACTCTTGAGCATTTTGATGATACCAAGCAGCCGAGGTAAAACTATCGTATAAAGCTAGATTAGCTGCTGGTTCTGCCAATACTACTTCATCTATCCACACGGGTTGTAATCGAGAGCCAAAGAATATGCCTACTAGCAAAAAAGCGATTCCAAAACCGATGAGAATCAAAATTTCACTGGTTAAAGATATATTTTTTTTCATAATCATTACTCACCTATCAGTTATTCCGTAAACAACTCAATATTTATCCAAGATTTTAATAAGCATTAGAGAAATAAGTTGCGGGCATGACACAGGAACACCATTTAAGTGCTTCACTAAAAACAGAATGTTCTTGAAAAAAGAAAACATTTCCCCATGAACTACCAACGGAGATTAAGTGATTACAATAAAAACTCACCTCATTATTAGGGAATACTCGATAAATTACAATAAACCAACGATAGCCGCGTAATTTCATTGCTTCGACAAGACTCGGTAAGCGGTTGTCTGCCCCAAACTCACCAAAAGGAAACTTTTCATCCCAAAATTCCGCAACTACCACAGGATAACGATAGTCACCCATACCTATTATCACTTCTAAATCAAAACCTTCGGTATCAATTTTTACCAAACCAACTTCCGAGGGAACCTGCTGTTGCTGATGTAAGGTTTCCAGAGTTGTCACCGTAATAGGGACTGTTTCTGTAAAGACCATTCCTTCTGGTAACGAATGGATGTTAATACTGCTCAGTAGAGTATAGTCAGCGTCGGGATAAAGGGGTTGACTATTGGGGTCATTAACTAGATTTTGATCCCCGACTAGGTGAAGCTCCCTCTCCTCATTTATCGCTCCTAATGCTAAAGGAAAAACGTGAAGATTAGAGAAATTAGATAGACGATTTTTTAATTTTTCGACAACGGGTAAAAACGGTTCAAAGGCATAAACTTCATAGCCTGTTTGCAATAGTCGTTCTGTTACATCCCCCTGATTGGCTCCGATATCTAAGGCATAAGGATAGGGAAGATAGGAGTATAAATAACACATCAATTCAACTTCAATTCCTTGAAAATTTGATTGATTAGTGACAACCTTAAATTTATAATTATGAATATCCTCATAAACTTTACTTAGCAGTTGTTGATTAAGTTGAAAACGTTCTCGAGTTTCCTCTTGAAATGCTTGAAAAGTTTCATAAATAGCTTGCTGTTGTTGCTGGGAATCTTGATAAATTTTCTCGGTCGCCTGATAAATAGCTTGCTGTTGTTGTTGAGAATCTTGATAAATTTTCTCGGTCGCCTGATAAATAGCTTGCTGTTGTTGCTGGGAATCTTTGTTAAATTGTTGAATTCCTTGGACGATATCTACGGAAAACTTGAGCAAAAAAGCTTGATTTTCCAGTGATAAATCAGCCTTTCGCTTGGTTTCTGCATTTTCTTGTCGGATTTTCTCCGTGGAGTTATTGAGTTGCTCAACCTTAAAATCTAAGGTATCAAGCTGATTAAGTTTCTCCAGTTTTTGGATTTGTTCAAGTTGGACATGACTGAGTGAATCGAGTTTTTCTAGAAATAAATCTTTGACTGCTTTAACTCGCCGAACAATTTTATTTTTGGCTAATAATTGTTTAATCATGGGGTATATTTTAGGTATAGAAGATTAAGGTTTAGAGGGAAATTGATTAATTTCTCGGTTAGTTTCGGGAACTAATAGCTCCTGACGTATAAAGACGATTTCCTTTTGCAAAAGAGTTCCATCTATTGGTGAGCGCCATTCTCCCGTTTCGTCATAATAGCGAAATCCCAACTGGTATAACCAATGAATCATTTCACTAATAACTAGAGATTCCTCATCGTATCGGATCACGGATAGTTCGGCGATAATCAAATCTACCTGAGCGATAAATTCTTTGGCCCCTTCTAAGACAATATGCTCGGCACATTGCACGTCTAATTTTAATATTCCTCTGCCAGAAATTTGCTGATCTGTTGCCACCTGATCGAGGGTTTTAACCGCCACTGTAATCGTTTCATAGTTTCTAAAATCGGCGGGAGTGATCAAGTAACTTCCGTATAAATCGGGGGAAACCTGAAAACTTAACCGACCAGCTTGATTAGAGATGGCAATTTCTAGTAATTCCGCTTTAGGAATATTAGATATATAGTAATTTCTGGCCGATTGCTCGTATTTTGAGATTAGCGGATCGATGAGGATAAAGCGAGCTTCTGGGAATAATTGACTAGCGGTATGAGACCAAATGCCGTGGGAAGCTCCCACATCAACCACAAAATCAGGCTGATATTTTTGCCCTCGTAAACGTCGCATCACTTGATAAACTGGCACATAGTCTTTATAAATCTTTTTGGGGACAGGTGGCTCAATAAAAGGCACGGCCTCGATCGGCGATCGAGGTAAAATCGCTTCAAATCTGTCATCGGCCGCCTGTTCTTTTTCTAGGGACTGCCAAACCCAATCGTTAATATCTTGGTCGGAGAATTTTGCCGCTACCTTAACGGCATTTTCGCGCATTCTTTGCTGATTTTCGGCGTTAAGAACGTAGTTCACGGCTGCTGCCAAACTTTCGGGTGTATAATCACAAACCACACCGATTTGAAAGCGATTAATAAAGTTGGCCGCCGAGGTTTTATTACTGCCTAAAAGAATTACCGGGGTGTTAGCGGTGGCGAGGTTAAAAATAATCCGGCCGGGTAAACTAAGGCGAGACAATTCTGTCCGATCGTCTCTTCCGTCCATGGTCCCCGTGGGAACAATAACAAAGGGATATGCTTGTAGTTGTTGTGCTAGTTGTTCTTCGGGATAAAGTCCTTGGCTATAAAGTCCCCATTTTTCTAATTCTGCGGCAGATTCTTTGAGCCAATAATAGTTAGAATTGCCATACCAATCTAGTTTAATCCCTGCCCCTTGAATACTCTCTAAAAGAGATTGGAACCATTGGGGACTCCAAATGCTCCCTAATAAAGCTCCCCATTTTTCTTGACAGCGTTGGGGAGAAACTTCGGCAACTTCACTATTGATGAGACGGTGGGGAACAATCGCCGGTAGGAGCCAAAATTTGTAGCCGTACTTATTCTCGTAAGCGTCGCGGAGTTCGGGATGGGTGGCAAAACGAACGGAACATTTGCTTAAAAACTCTTTCATCAAAGCATCGGGAATCTCCTGAACGCAGATATTCTGATCGTCCATGATGTAGGTGGCAAGGGGAACGTTAAATAATTCCTTAATAGCGATCGCTGTCAGAATATCGCTGGCGTAATAAGGGACACAAAAAACTTTTTCGACTTGATGGTGTCCGAGAGTTTGTAGAATTGATTGAAATATCGCCGGTCGCGACATTTTCTTATGGTCAAGATGGAAGCTTAAGACCCCGAATTGTTGTTCACCGCCATAGTGATTATCGGAACGGATGGAAATAATCTCGCTGTCATCGGGAAAGATTCTTCTGACCAAGGCTCCTGTCCCGTGACTTTGATTGACTTCACTAGCGGTGACGATCACACTGCACTTAAGGCTATTTTTCTCGAATTGTTCAAAGCGATTATCGATGGGTTTTCCTTGTTCTAACGATCTCCAGAGCCAATCATCAAAATGATCGGCTTTTAAGCTTTTGGCTAATTTTTGACTGGAATAACGGAGCCGCAGTTGATTGCTTTCTACTCGTAGTTTCTCTATTTCTGCTAATAGGCTTTGAGCTTTATAATCACAGACAGTTCCTAGGTCGAATTCTTTGACGAACTGAGCGGCGGCACTATCTTCACGACCAACAATGATGATCGGAGTATTAGCAACGGCGGTAATAAAGGGAATGCGGGAAGGCAAACTCAAACAGGCGAATTCGGGACGATCTTGCTCGTTTTCAGAACTGGCGGTGGGAACGATTGCAAAAGGGGCTTGACGTAAGTAGTAGATGAGAGCATCTTGGCTGCAGTAACCTTTAAAAAAGATACCATCTTTTTCTAACTCTGCTTCTTGGAATTGCAACCATTGACGGTTAGGATTGCCATACCAATCTAATTTGATCTGGGATTCTCGACATAATTGTCTGAGATTTTCTAGCCAAGTCTGAGACCAGATATTACCGATTAAAATCCCTCTTGCCATAGAATCGGGGGCGGTAATTTCTGGGGGCATTAAATAACTTTCTACTAGGGGCGGTACAAACCAAATTTTCCTTTCGTATTTTTTGCTATAGGCTTGAGAAAGAGGCTTAGAAATGCCTAAAACTAGATCACTATTATCTATTAATTGCTTAACAATGCCATCGGCCACAGCCCTTACATAGATATTCTGATCATCCATCAGGTAGGTACAAACGGGGACTTGAAAGAGAGATTTAATCGCTATAGCTACATAAAAATCTTCGATAAAGTAGGGAATTACTAAGACTCTTTTCGCTTTTAAATAAACAAATAAATTTTGGATTTTTAATAAAATTTCCCCATAGGAACAGCCGCGCACATCTAGGCAAAAATTCTGAACACCAAAATCTTGATCTCCTTCGTAGAGATTAGTGGTTCGTAGGGAAACTATCCGGCTAGTATCGGGAAAATTTCTCTTTAAAAGAACGCCCACCCCGTGCCGCTCGTTAACCTCGCTGGGTGAGACGATGATATCATAACTTTCTTGGAATTTGTCGGCAAAACTATTTAAGTCTTGTAAGGACAAACTAAGTTCTTTTTGTAGTTCCTGATAAGAGGTGAGCATAATGATTAATTATAATAGGCTCTAACTATAGATATTCCATGACCGCTGACAGGTTTTCTCTGAAAAACAAAGCATAACCTCGTTTCGCCTACGGCCTCGTCATTAAGATAACTGCCGTTTTTTTCTTGGTTATCCCTCAAGAAATTTTATATTCTTCGATATACCCTGTCAAATTTATTCCTATCTATCCCAGAAAACGGAGATTGCTCCTTGCAGGTTTTAATGTTTTAAGATTGTTCATCTCCTTTTTACTAACTTCAGTGATTGCTATCACAACGACCTTTTTATATCGCTTTTTGTTTCCCCATCGGGAATTATCATCTCACCTTGGCAGACTAGAACTGATGCACCACCCACAGAAACTTCTGTAATTGACCGGTTATTTTTCTGAAACTTTAATTGTATGGTGCTGAGTCTGCCCATTTCTACTCCCTGGACTATTGTCCATTGATTCATCCCTTCCCTGGAAGATTCTAAGGCCCCTAGGTAGCCAGCCAAAGCGGCCACAGCCGAACCAGTGGCGGGATCTTCCATAACTCCTAAACCGGGGGCAAACATTCGGCCATAGAGACGAGATTGGGGTGATTCTGGGTCAAAACAGCAGACAAAAAGGGAGTTAGCGGGGGATTGGCCTAATAATGATGACCATTGAGTTAGATTTAGTTTTATTTTCCCTAAAATATCTCGATTTTTGACAGGTATGAATAAAAAAGGGAGACCACAGGAAAAGGCGCGGAGGGGATAACCGGGTAGGAAATCGGCAACGCTTAGGGAAAGAATCGCAGCTAAATCATCGAGAGCATAAGTATCCGTCACTAATTCTGGCAATTGTGCCACTTTTAACTCACTATAGACCGGTTTTTCCCCCTCCATGATAATTTTCACCGGTACTAAACCGACTCCTTCCTCCAGATAAATCGTGGTTTCTCGGTAGGGGGGAATAGCGCCGATTAGGGCTAAAATATAGGCCGTGCCGACGCTAGGATGGCCAGCAAAGGGTAATTCGGTACTGGGGGTGAAAATCCGGACTTTTTTGCTGCCTTGGGGCGTTTCTGGCGGAAAAACGAAGACTGTCTCCGAGAAGTTAAATTCGGCGGCGATTTTTTGCATCTGGGTGCGGGTTAATCCAGATGCCTCTGGAAAAACTGCCAAGGGATTACCGCCAAAAATGCGATCGGTAAAAACATCGGCGGTATAGTAGGAATAGGTAGGCACGCGGGGATAGGGCAACAGTTATCGGAGAATTTTTTCATCTTACACCTATTTTCACCCCTGACCGCCCTGATGGTCTGTCTAGGGATAGATTCTCCCTGTCAGTCCTGTTAGTCTCTGTTGACTGAGAAATAATTAAAATACAGAGTTTTTCATGAAGTATATAGCGGTTCTCGCATCTGTGCGGCACACTTAAACCTTTGCTGATTAAGCTGTTCAGAATCGGAAATGTACCTCGTGTGAATCAGAAACGCTATAACCTGATAGGGCATCGTCTCGGAGTCTCCTCATAACTGCTATAGGCTCTACTACTTATTCGCTTCTAATCTGGCTAATAAACTAACTAACTTATCTCTAACGGAATTGTGGGTGTATTCGTCTTCAGGGTGAGGTTTCTGATTGGGTTTTTGAAAATAGGGACGTTCCCCGTATAATTGTCCCCATTTCACATCGACTCGGTGTACTAATTCATAGAGTAATTCTTGATTGTCTAAAATTTCTTCTAGAATTAACTGTAAAGCTTGAACGGGATTATCTAAATTTTGACTGACTTTGGTTAATTCTTCATCAACGATAAGCTGTAAAATTATCTGCAAAGCTCCCGAAGAATCCCCTAAATTAGCGGCAATAAATTGTTTAATCTCTGTGGTAACTTGCACCAATTTAGGGACGGGAGATTCTCCCTTGAGGAAATCCGCCCCCTCTTGAGCGATAAAATCTGCTAGGGTAAACTCACGCCTTTCGATGATATCTTGGGAAAAATCCGGTTCTTCAGGGGTCATAAACTAAAAAGATTAGCGATAATAGACTATAGGACTTATTGTGACATTTTTAGGAATATCTATGGGCATCGATCGCAGAGAGTTTCAGCAGCGTCGTCAGCAGGTAATGGAAAAAATCGGCAATGGAACGGCAATTTTTCGCAGTGCGCCCATGGCGGTCATGCACAATGACGTAGAATACACCTATCGTCAGGATAGTGACTTTTTTTACCTGACAGGATTTAATGAACCGGAGGCGGTGGCGGTTTTAGCACCCCATCACCCCGAACATCAGTTTATCCTGTTCGTGCAGCCAAAAGACCCGGAAAAAGAAACCTGGACTGGCTATCTCCACGGGGTGGAAGGAGCAAAGGAGATTTTTGGTGCTCATGCGGCCTATTCTATCCAAGAATTGGACGAAAAATTACCCCAATATCTCGAAAAAGCCGAACGAATTTATTATCATCTCGGACGGGACAAAACTTTTAATACAAATGTTCTCAATCACTGGCAAAAATTAATCGCCACTTTTCCCCGTCGCGGCACCGGACCGACTGCTTTAGAGGATACTAATTTTATTCTCCATCCTTTGCGCTTACTGAAAACCGAGGCCGAATTGGACAATATTCGCCAAGCAACTGCTATTTCAGCACAGGCACATAATCGGGCCAGAGAATTTACCAAAGTTGGTCACTATGAGTATCAAATTCAAGCGGAAATTGAGCATACTTTTCGCCTAGAAGGGGGTATGGGTCCGGCTTATCCTTCTATTGTCGCTAGTGGTGCTAATGCCTGTATTCTGCACTATATCAACAATAATCGTCAAGTACAAGAAAATGAGCTTTTATTAATTGATGCCGGTTGTGCCTACAATTACTATAACGGTGATATTACCCGCACTTTTCCCGTTAATGGTAAATTTACACCCGAACAAAAAATTATCTATGAAATTGTTCTGGAAGCTCAATTAAAGGCGATTGAAGTGGTAAAAACTGGTAATCCTTATAATCTTTTTCATGACACAGCCGTGAGAACAATTGTGGAGGGATTAGTGGATTTGGGGCTATTAGTCGGCGACATTGATGAGATAATTAAAGAGGAAAAATATAAGCCTTTTTATATGCACAGAACTGGCCATTGGTTAGGATTAGATGTCCATGATGCGGGAGGTTATAAAGTTAACGAAGAAACTTGGCAAACTTTGCAACCCGGTCATGTTTTAACCGTGGAACCGGGTATTTATATCGCCCCCGATATTAAACCTGCTGAAGGACAGCCGGAAGTGCCGGAAAAATGGCGAGGTATCGGCATCCGTATTGAAGATGATGTGTTAGTTACTGCCACAGGAAATGAGGTTTTAACTGCAACGGTTCCCAAAAAAGTTGAGGATATCGAATCTAAGTAAAAGGTAGGTGTTAAAAATTGTCAGATTCCCCCTAAAGCCATTATTAAGGGGGGATTAAAGGCAAAATCTATCTTCAAAGTAGATTCAATTAAGTTTTTTCTAGAGATTATTATGGTTGCCACCAAAGAAAAATTATATACCTTTGCGGAATATTTAAATTATCGGGACTGCACGGATAATAAGTACGAATTATTTAACGGAGAATTAATTTCCATGCCTCCCGCTAGTGGCTTTCATCCTTTAATTCTTGCCTTTATTTATGATTATTTAATGGCAGAAATTAAAAGATTAAATCTAACTTGGAAAGTTATGCCTGCTACCGTGGGAATTCGCACCGATAAAGCTAAATCGAGAATCCCAGACTTAATGATTTTAACTGCTGAACAATGTCAAGAGATTAGAAATATGACCACAGCAGTGATTGAATTTCCTCCCCTCTTAGTTGTGGAAATTGTTAGCCCCAATAATGCCGATGATGACTACCGTTATAAGCGTTCAGAATACGCAGTGAGAGGCATTCCTGAATACTGGATTATCGATCCTATTGCCCTAAAAATATCGGTTTTAACCCTGATTTCGGGATTTTATGAACTGGCAGAATTTCACAACGAAGATAGGATAATATCGGTGACATTTCCCGATTTACAATTAACTCCTCAAATGGTCTTTGACCAGTAGCATTATTAACGATTATGACTATCCCCTTAGAAATCCAACAGCGTTACCAACAACTAAAAACAGAACTACAAAGAGCCAGTTATGCTTATTATGTTCTTGATGATCCTTTTATACCCGATAGCGTTTATGATCAACTTTATCGGGAATTAGAAGACCTAGAAAAGCGTTATCCCCAATTAATCACCCCCGATAGTCCCACCCAAAGAGTCGGAGATAAAATCTCTAGTCAATTTTTTTCTGTTCGTCATAATATTCCCCTGTATAGTCTCGAAAATGCCTTTAACCTCGAAGAATTAAATAAATGGGGCAGCCGTTGGCAGAGATATATAAATGAAACCCAAGACACGGAATATGTGTGTGAATTAAAAATCGATGGTTCCGCGTTAGCTTTAACCTACGAAAACGGCTTTTTAGTCAGGGGTGTTACTAGAGGGGATGGAGTCACTGGCGAAGATATTACCCCCAATGTGCGGACAATTCGCTCTATTCCTTTACGCTTAAATATAGATAATCCTCCGGCAATTGTGGAAGTGCGCGGCGAAGCTTTTTTACCCCTCGATACCTTCGATAAAATCAATCAAGAAAGAGAAGAAAAAGGGGAATCTCTCTTTGCTAATCCCCGCAATGCGGCAGCAGGAACCCTACGACAATTAGATCCGAAAATAGTTGATAAAAGACGCTTACAATTTTTTGCCTATACCCTGCATTTAGACGATAATAATATCACTACTCAATGGCAATCCTTAGATAGATTAGAAACCATGGGATTTCTGGTTAATCCCCACCGTCAACTCTGTCCATCCCTGCAAGAAGTGGCGCAATACTATCAAGATTGGCAAGAAAAACGTCATCAATTAGCCTACATGACCGATGGTGTCGTAGTCAAAATCAACGATTTACAGCGACAAAATCGGTTAGGATTCACTCAAAAATTCCCTCGGTGGGCTATCGCTTTAAAATATCCTGCCGAAGAAGTCCCCACGGTAGTTAAAGATATTATCGTCAATGTGGGACGCACCGGCGCGGTTACACCCATGGCGGTGATGGAACCGGTACAAGTAGCAGGAACCACCGTACAAAGGGCTACTTTACATAATAGCGATCGAGTGGCCGAATTAGATATCCGCATCGGTGACACGGTAATTATCCGCAAAGCGGGGGAAATTATCCCAGAAGTGGTGAGAATCCTGCCAGAATTGCGTCCTAACCACAGCTTACCCTTCCAGATGCCCACTAATTGCCCTGAATGTCAATCTCCCCTAGTTCGTCCAGTGGGGGAAGCGGTGACGCGCTGTGTCAATAGTTCCTGTCCGGCGATTTTGCGGGGAAGTATAGTGCATTGGGCCAGTCGCGATGCTCTCGATATCCGGGGATTAGGGGGAAAAGTGGTAATTTTGCTGATTGAACAGGGATTAGTTACCGCCATTTCTGACCTCTACAGCCTCGAAAAAACGGAAATTGCCAAATTAGACCGAATGGGCGAGAAATCCGCCTTAAATTTGATTACAGCCATGGCTCAGAGCAAAAATCAAAGCTGGTCAAGGGTACTTTATGGGCTAGGAATTCGCTATGTGGGCAGCGTTAACGCCAAAATTCTCGCCGAAAGTTTTCGGACTGTGGAGGAGTTAGCTAACGCCAGCGTGACTGATTTAGCCTCTGTCTATGGTATCGGTGAAGAAATCGCTCAATCGGTCTATGATTGGTTTAAAATTGCTGCTAATCGGGATTTAGTCGCTAAATTACAAGCGGCTGGTTTACAATTTGCCGCAGCAGCAAAAACCACCACCACTAAAGCGACTTTAGCAGGGAAAACCTTTGTGATTAGTGGCACTTTACCAACTCTCAAACGGGAGGAAGCGAAAGAATTAATCGAAAAAGCTGGGGGGAAAGTGACGGGTTCTGTGAGCAAAAAAACCGATTATTTAGTGCTAGGAGAAGCGGCGGGTTCTAAGCTAGAAAAAGCCCTAGAATTGGGCATTACTCAGCTAACCGAAGCACAATTACTCGAATTAATCGGGGATTTCCATCGGTAAAATAAAGCGTTAGATTAGAAAGAGTCCTTTTTTGAGAGATATTTAAACCTGATGGTCTGGCCTTTTAAACCGAAAACCCGCAAACAAATCGCTCGAATAGAAATTACAGGTGCAATTGCCTCCGATACCCGCAAAAGGGTCTTAAAAGCCCTAGAAATCGTCAAAGAAAGGCAATATCCCGCCCTACTTCTCCGCATTGACTCCCCCGGGGGAACCGTGGGGGATTCCCAAGAAATTTATGAAGCATTGAAGCGGTTACAAAAAACCACCAAAATAATCGCTAGTTTTGGCAATATTTCCGCCTCTGGTGGCGTTTATATCGGTATGGGGGCTAATTATATTATGGCTAACCCCGGCACGATTACTGGCTCGATCGGTGTTATCCTGAGGGGGAACAATCTGGAAAGATTGTTGGATAAGGTGGGAGTTTCGTTTAAAGTGATTAAATCAGGCCCTTATAAAGATATTCTCTCCTTCGATCGAGAATTAACTGATGAAGAAGAAAGTATTCTCCAGGATATGATCGATACCAGTTATCAGCAATTTCTGCAAACCGTCGCCAGAGCCAGAAATTTAGATGTCAATCAGGTGAAAAGTTTTGCCGATGGGCGCATTTTTACCGGTCAACAGGCGTTAGAATTAGGAGTGGTTGATCGCCTGGGAACCGAGGAAGATGCCCGACTTTGGGCGCTAGAATTGGCAGGATTACCCCCAGATAAAACTAAATGTCAGACTATCGAAGAACCGAAACCCCTCCTCAGTCGTCTGACGGGCAATCGTTCCCAAATACCCCTAGGATTACAAAAAACCCTACAGCGTCTAGAATTTGAATTGGAAGTTAACGGACAACTATTGTGGTTATACCGACCCTGATGGCCAGATTAAAGTCGAGAAAAAGGGCGCGTTAACCCCTAAAATTGACTCATCAGGATTAGCGGAGGATGACAATCGTGCAGTGGAAGGTTCGAGCCATTCGGGGAGCGACGACAGTAACGGCTAATACTATTGAAGCTATACGAGAAGCAGTAACAGAACTCCTCGAAGCGATCGAAATCCACAATAGTCTCGACCCCGATGATATTGTTAGTGTTATCTTTACGGCAACTCAGGATTTAGACGTGATTTTCCCCGCTGCTATCGCTCGCGAACGTCCCCATTGGCAAAATGTCCCCCTCCTTGATGTGCAACAGATGCAGGTCGCTGGTAGTCTGGACAAGTGTATTCGGGTAATTCTCCACGTTAATACTCCCAAACTGCAAGGGGAAATGCAGCACGTCTATCTCCGGGGGGCGAAAAATCTTCGCCCCGATTGGCAGATTTCTCCAGTAACTATTAATCGCTAAAATCTTCGATAACTGACTAAATCCCCATTTCCGACAGCCAACTCAAAATTAATTGATTAACTTTTTCGGGATGTTCATCGTGGGGACAGTGACCGGCTTTGGCAATCGGATAAAATTGGGTATTATTTCCCATTTTAGCTCTTTCTTGGTAAATTACCGAACCGGCGATCGGTGTCCAAGGGTCATCCTCTCCCCAGAGTACCAATAAAGGGCGATCGATTGGCGGTAATAATTCCTGGGGAGAAGGTCCGGGGGGTGCTGTCAACACCGATGCAAACACTCCCCACGCACCCTCATCACAGGAGGGTTGATAGAGAATTTCGACTAATTCCTCGGTAATCGCGGTATGGTCGCGATAAACCTGTTTTAAGGTGTTCCGGATGCGATTTTTCTGTCTTACCTGTTCAAAAATAAACTTTCCTGTCACCGGAGAACTAACTAAACCGGTAAAGGCAGCCATGATTAAACGCAAGGGGAAATTTAATTCTTCGGGACGATGGTTTAATCCTCCCGCACAGTTGATAATTACTCCTGCGGCAGTGATTTCGGGAGATTCTGCCATCAGCATTAATGTAACCAGTCCCCCGATGGAATTACCGACAAATACGGTTGGTTTTGCAATTTTTTCTCGCCAAAAGTCTTGTATTTGCTGCTGCCAAAGGTTGAGACTATAATCTAAAGCGGGCTTATCCGCACCCCCAAATCCCAAGAGATCTAGGGCATAGACTTGATAGCCATTTTCCGCTAAAACGGGGATATTTTTGCGCCAATGACCGATAGATGCCCCAAAACCGTGAATTAATACTAGGGGTTGTCCTTCTCCCCGCACAGTGTATGGGATGGTGTGACCTTGCCATGTCCAAGACAATTGTTCTAAGCTAGTGGCAGTGAGCGGCGATTGTAGTGTCATTGTATGAAGTTTTATTAAGTGATACTTAAATTATAGAGTAAAAATCAGCCGAGAATTTATGCCACAACGCCGGACTTTTACCAATAACTCGATGGCAATTTCCTATTTACAATGGAGCGATCGAGGTAGGCCTCTATTATTATTGCACGGCATGGCGGATCATGCTTTGGTTTGGTCAAGTTTGGGCGATTATTTAAGCTCAAATTATCAAGTTATTGCCCCAGATTTGCGGGGACATGGGGAAAGCGGTAAACCGGCAACTTGTTATCACTTTCAGGATTATATCGGCGATTTAAGGACTTTAATTAATCATTTAGGTTGGAGGCAAGCACATATTTTAGGTCATTCTTGGAGTGCTAAAATAGCGGCAATTTGGGCAACTCAACAGCCGGAATTATTTAAGAGTTTAATTTTAGTCGATCCCTTTTTTATCGATAAAATGCCTAGTTGGATTAGGATAACTTTTCCAATTCTCTATCAAGTTTTGCCCTTTTTAAAGATTACTCGCTCCTTTGATAGCTATCAGAGCATAGAAGCGATTGCTCGTCAATTAAAACAATATAAAGGTTGGTCAAATTTACAGCAAGAGGTGTTTAAAAATGCCATTGAACAAAAAGCTGATGGCAGTTGGAGCAGTAAATTTACTTTATCGGCACGCGAGGAAATTTTTGAGGATGTCATGGGGTTTGCTGGATTAACTAAAACTTTAGATATTCCCAGTTTATTAATCCTTCCCCAACAGGGATTAAATCGCACTGCTTGGCAAATTCAATCCTATAAAAAGTATTTAACGTCTCTAGAGATTAAAAAGATACCGGGTAATCATTGGGCATTTTTAGGGGAACCTGAAACTTTTAATCAAGCAGTAGGGGAATTTTTATCTGTTCAGAAAAATGACGATGTTTAATGAAAAGGTAATTGAGTTAATTTTAAGCTGCATTATGCGCTCGCTAACACCCTAAGTTCATATAAATTTCCTCGGCAATATTCCTGCTACCTCCAGATTCTCCCACTCTAATTTTACCATTCTCTAAACATCTGTGTAAATAACGAGAATCTGCCAAAATATCGATAATTTTAACCGCAGCATTTTTAAATAAATTTACCTCTGTGGGTTTCTGTCCAATAGTTATCACCGATTCCCCTAGTAAGCGCATTTGTGCCTCAGCAAAAGGGTAGGTAAATTGGGGACCAAATCCGGGTATTTGTAGGACGGGTTTTCCTAATCCTACTGATTGTTCTACTGCTGTCCCCGCCATGGCTAAACAAGCGTCACAATGGTGTAAAATATCGGCAAAAGCATCACGATAACAGCACACATTAGCCCCATTTTTCTCTAATTTTCCCGCTCCTAAATAATGCCATCCCTCTTGTTTGGCTAAATTTTCTAAGTCGGTTTCTCTGATACTAGGAACGATAGCAGCCCGAAACTGCATCGGTTTAATTTTAACTATTTCCTCACAGACTTGCAACTGTAGAGCTAAATTACTTAAAGCTTCGGGTAAACGACTCCCCGCTAATAAAGCAATCATGGGAATTTGACTATCTAATTCTAAATCTTTACCCGTCGGTGTTAACACATCCATAATCGGATAACCAGCAAAAATCGCTTTTTTAATACCCCGATTTTGTAGATCTGTTGCTGTATATTTATCCCTAGTAAAAACTCTTAAACACTTGTCTGATCTCAAACATAATTCTGTCAGTAAAGGTAATTTAATTGTACCTTCATAGTAACTGGAAGTAGAAACAATAAAAGCCACAAAAGGACGACTGGTTAAACGAGCGAACACAATCGGCACTATATCCCCCACTGCTATCAATAAATCACAATCCTTGCTAACCTTAAAAGCTGCCTGAATTTGCTGAATAGTTAGACCAATTAATCCCGCCCCAATATCCTTAATCCAATTAAAAGGATTGGTATAAATAATTCCCCCCGAGGGCATAGTGGCAGTGGGGGCAATAATTGGTACTGGCAATTTTTGATAAGCTTTTCCCTCTCCTACTAAAGGCAAAGCAGCTATAGATAATTGGGGCTGAATTTTTTGTAATTCTCCCACAATTAAACTAGCATTTAAATCCTCGCCATGACCATTACTAAGAAATAAAACCTGTTTAAGCATCGATTTGCTATCCTCTATATTCCCTTGCTGCCAAAGAAACCGCCACCGTCACCGATTTTGCTTCTATTTGCTTGCTGACTAGCAAAGTCTCGCCCATTTTTAAAGCGGCAGCTTCGGCGACGCTAGGAGTTCCCATGTCCTCGTTGACAATAGCCGAGGGATTGGGGACATTAGTATCTCTCAACTCCTCGGCAGTAAAGGTTTTTAGGGGCAATCCTTTCTCCTGACAGTAGGCAATTAAACCCCGTTCATCAGCTTTGGTGTCAAGGGTGGCGATACCGGCAATAGCGGCTAAAGAGAGGTGGTAACGCTTAAAAACAGCCCTAATTGCCCTATCTATGACTGCTTTCTCCGTGCCACGGATGCAACCTATACCTAGCCATAATACTCGTCCATGCCATTGCACTTTTGCTGGGGAAGGAGCCGTTTCATCTGGTTGGTCTTTGAACCTGCCATCAATATTATAGCTTTCTGGGTGCAACCCTCAAACTGAAGCTGAAGCCTAGCAAATCTACAAAAGAAACTGCTCACTGCTCGCTGATTAAGCGGTAGCTTCTAAAAATACGCCTAAATTGCGGAATTTTTGATAACGAGATTCGCGCCGTTGTTGGGGTGTTAACAAAGATAAAGCCTCTAAATTCTCACTAATAGCGGCTTTTAAATTGGCTGCCGCTTTAATCGGATCAGCATGGGCCCCTCTGGAGGGTTCAGGAACGATCTGATCGATAATATTTAACTCTTTTAAATCTTTTGAGGTAATTTTGAGGGCCACTGCTGCTTTATCGGATTTTTTGGCATCTTTCCAGAGAATAGCGGCACAAGCTTCGGGAGTCGCCACGGTATAGACAGAATGCTCTAACATTAATAGGCGATCGCCGACACCAATGCCCAAAGCACCGCCGGAACCACCCTCACCAATAACAGTACAAATGATCGGCACATCTAAACGGAACATTTCCCGGAGATTATAGGCGATCGCTTCCCCTTGACCTAATTTTTCCGCTTCCACCCCCGCCCAGGCGCCGGGGGTGTCAATAAAGGTTAAAATTGGCTGATTAAACTGATGGGCGTGTTCCATTAAACGCATGGCTTTACGATAACCGCCGGGGGCAGCCATGCCGAAATTTCTAGCCACATTATCCTTAGTATCCCGGCCTTTTTGATGCCCGATAATCACCACGGGACGACCGTTAAAACGGGCAACACCCCCCACAAGAGCGGGATCGTCGTAACCACCGCGATCCCCGTGTAACTCGAACCATTCATCGGTGATTGCCTGAATATAGTCTAGGGTACTGGGGCGCCGGGGATGACGGGCTAATTGTAGCCGTTGGGAAGGGGTGAGATTGCTAAAAATCTCACGACGTAATTGATTAGCTCGTTCGTCTAGTTGACTAATTTGTTCCGAGACATCTACGCTATTTTCTTGGGCTAATTCTTTAATCTGTTCGATGCGGGATTCTAATTCGTAGAGGGGTTTCTCAAAATCTAGGAGAAAAATCTTTTTCTCGGTAGTCTCGTTTTTGGTCATAGGTTAGTGGCTAGAAGTTTACTGTTCGCTAATCTTTTCTAGCTTACCGTTTTTCAGCGATCGATTATCGGCAGCTTCGGGATTACCCAGAGATAATTTCAGGTTATCGATCGAATTTTGTCAATTGTTGTATAATAGTAGATCGTGCCTTTTTCACCCCAAGGAGGATTAGTTATGGCAGGAAGTGAACTAAAAGCGGATCTATGGGTTAACGAATATATTACCCCCTGGGACATTTATAGTCATGGGGTTTCGCGGATTTTAGCCTACAAAAAAACCGATTTTCAGGAGATGTATATTGTTGAGTCGGGGGCCTATGGAAAAGCCTTGGTACTGGATGGGAAATGGCAATCTTGTACGGGGGATGAATTTATTTATCATGAAGCATTAGTGCAACCGGCAATGATTGCCCACCAAGAACCAAAAACTGCTTTAATTCTGGGAGGTGGTGAAGGTGCGACAACGCGGGAGTTATTGCGTTGGAAAACAATCGAAAAAGTGATGATGATCGATATCGATGGGGATGTGGTGGCAGCTTGTAAGGAACATCTTCCCGAAATGCACCAAGGCACTTTTGATGATCCTCGTTTTGAGTTAGTTGTGGCCGATGCTTTAGAAGTTTTAGACACCACTAACGATCAATGGGATATTATTATCTCCGATCTGGTTGATCCCATCGGAGAGGGTCCTTCTTTCCCCCTATTCACGAAAGAATACTTTGAAAAACTACAAAGAGTTTTGGCCGAAAATGGCATTGTCGTTGTCCAATCTGGCCCGGTTTCTCCTCCTTCGGTGATGTATCATGCTCGTTTGGTAAATACTTTAAAAGCAGTTTTTCCCTACGTTCATTCCTATTGCGCTCCCACTCCTAGTTATGGTTCTCCTTGGGGTTTTACTCTCTGTGCTAATCATCCTTTAAATACTCGTCCTGATCCCGATGTGGTGGATGAATTAATCAGCGATACAACTACGGGAGGATTACGTTTAATTGATGGCATGAGTTTACTCGGAATGTTACAAACTCCTCTCTATATTCGTCAAGCTATCGCACAAAATACGGAAGTTTATACCCTAGCAAAACCCCCGAAATTCTTCGGTCAAGGAGTAATCAGTAATCAGTAATCAGTAATCAGTTATCAGTTATCAGTTATCAGTAAATAAGGGTTATAATTAGAAATCGATCGAGTCTTCATGATTAAGAATTGTTTGCAGAATTTCTAGGGGAACAGTAGCAAAGTATTGCTGGAGAAAGTTCTCTAGGGCTACCGCTTCTAGAAATTGCTCAATCTTATTAATTTCTGCCCCATGATTGACTAATTCAAAGGATAAATTTTCTTGATTTTTCTTGACTTTAAAGCCATTTTCTGCTAGGGAAATTAATCCTAATTCTAGGGTATGATAACTGAGGTTTAAGCGGTTTTGTAATTGTTGACGGGAAATACTGGTTTTAGTTCTAGCTAAATATTTCCCAATCCCCACAAGGTTTATCCATGTGGTGTGGGCGGATTTTTTAAAAGGACTACCATAGGCAAGAACTAACTTTTTATCGCGTAAAATTGCCTGTTGATATTCCCTGGAAAGTTTTGTCCAATCCCGGGGACATTCCCAGAGAAAAAGGGAATTTAATTGGCTAACTTCTTGACTAATTTCTCGATGGCGATTGTCGATTAAAAAATCTTTTTTATTGCTATAGGTTAGGGATTCTTGTTGATAGGGTTGCAGGGCAATTAAGCGCACTTCATAGCGATTTTTGTAGGTATTAAAATCTAATTCAACTACGGCATCATAACGGGTATCGGCAGCGATTTCATCTTTGTGATGACCCCACCACATACCGGGGAATCCCTGCTCGATCGAACTATCCCAGATATCAAAAGTTGTCCGGAGATAAGCGATTTTTTTGCCTTTGAAATCCTCAAGATTTTTATGCCAAAGATTTTGAAAATAACAATTTTGAATTAATAGCTTCGGTGTCGGATTACCCATCCCGCAGGGTTCCAGTAATTTTAATTCTCGAAATAGACTTTTTCCCAATTGGGAAACCGTCACCACTGCATCCACTTCTATCGGGGAAGAAAGGGAAGTTAAATCAATTCCTGTGCGTCGCAATTGTTGATTAATTCCCTCAATAAATAGGGGTAAATTTTCTATGGTTAAACTTAAACCAGCGGCCAAAGGATGACCACCAAAACGATGTAAAAGATGGGATTGAGAGGATACTAATTGATAGAGATCGATCTCGCAAATTGACCTAGCGGAACCCTTAGCAAAAGGTGGTTCACTGGTACTTAATAAAATTGTTGGTCGCTGGTATTCTTGGGCAATTTTTCCCGCAACTAATCCTAAAATTCCCGCCAGCCATTGGGGATCATCTAAAATAATTACATTAGTAGTGGAAAGATCAATTCTCTCTAGTTTTTTCTGAACTTGTTTAATAATATCCCGTTGGATTTCTTGGCGACGAATATTGGCCAATTCTGCTTGTTCAGCTAATTCGTGACAGCGCTTTTCATCTTCACTGGTAAGTAATTCCACACAAAATCTGGCATCGCCATAAATGCGACTGACGGCATTGATGCGCGGTCCAATACCGAAGGATATATCCATCGGTCTATCTCCGGTTTTGTTACATAAATCGAGTAATTTTTTAACTCCTAAACGCTGAGTATTTTGCAGTTTTTGAAGACCTTTTTGGGCTAAATAACGACATTCTCCCGTCAATTTGACTAAATCGGCAATTAAACCAATCGCAACTAAATCCAGTAAATTTTCTAGGGGTTTTCTGGGAATATCTGGCCGGGTTATATACATCGCTTCCACTAATTTATAAGCAACGGCAACCCCAGAAAGATGATAGAAAGGATGGGTTTCCACAAAGTAGCGGGGATTAATCAGGGCAATCACCTCGGGGCGCTCGTCGGGTAGGGTATGATGATCGGTGATGATAATATCGATGCCTAGACTGTTTGCATAGTCAATTTCGGCGATATTCGTGCTTCCCGTGTCACAGGTGACGATTAAACTGGTTCCTTGATGCGCTAGTTTCTCGATACCAGGACAATTGAGGCCGTGGGATTCTTTTTGGCGATCGGGTATGTAATAATCTAACTGTTGATAGGGTGGGAAAAACTGCCCCAATCCTTCCCAGAGGACACTGGTAGCGGTGACACCATCGGCATCGAAATCACCCCAAATAGTCACTTTTTCGCCTTTATTTAGGGCTTTTTCCAGTCTTTTGACGGCGAAGTTCATTTCTTGCCCAAAATCAAAGGGAGTTTTTGACTGATAAGCTTTCTCATCCAGAAACGTCCGCAGAGTCGCCCCATCCCGGACACCGCGATGCCATAATATTTGTGCCACGACGCTGCCATCCGACTGTGAGGTGTAGTCTTGGACTATTTTTAAAAACTCTTGGGGAAGAGTTACCGATGGGGGAATTTGCCAGTTAGACACGGGATATCAAGGAAAAAGTAAAAAAGGTGGCAGTTTTTGTGATGTTCCCTATCTCCATTTAGCCACCACTAACGGGGGGAATTAAAACTATCTCATCGCCATTTTTGAGGATTTTCTCTCCCGAAACAAACTGAAGATTGACTCCAAAACGAGTAACATCCCGCCATCTTTCTAATTGAGGATAGGGGGCTATGATATAGTTTAACACTGCTGCCACGGAAGTGTGGGCAGGAAATTCAAGGTTTAATTGTGAAGTTTTATAGACTTCTTGATAAATAGCAAATAGTTTTACTGTGATCGTAATCTTTTCCATCTTTACATCAATATTTTTTCTAGGATAATAACATCAATTGGGAACCCTGTTCGGTTTTGCGGACTTCGATGCGGTGTTGAAAAGCTTCTTTAAATTGGGGCATATGAGTTACCGTCAAAATACAGGCAAAATCGGCGGATATAGCGTTAATTGCCGCAATTAAGCGCTCGCATCCTTCCGCATCCTGAGTTCCGAATCCTTCGTCAACAATGAGCATTTGTAGGGCTGTTCCGGCTCTTTGTGCCAATAATCTCGCTAAAGCTAATCGAATGGAGAAATTAATCCGAAAAGCTTCCCCTCCTGAATAGGTTTCGTAGGGGCGAGATCCCCGAGTATCGCCAATAACAATATCTAAAGTATCGATTGACTTTTGTCGCTGTTTCTTCGTACCTTTACCGCTTTTTTGGGTTAAAAAATGCACATGAAATTGGTTACCGGTTAAGCGAGCTAAAATATGATTAGTTTGTGCTTCTAACTCTGGTAAAATATTCTCAATCATCAGAGTTTGTAAACCATTTTTGCCGAAAGCTATGGCTAACTCTTTATAAACTGTATATTGTTTTTTAACTTTAGCTAAATCGCTCTCTTTTTCTGTCAGTTGTTTACCTAACGTTTCCAGTTGATGTAACTTCTCCTCAACCCGACCTTTTTGGGAGAGCAATCCATCAATTATCTGTCTTCGCTGTTGAATATTAGTCGATAATGCGGCTATTTCTTGGCGATAGTCAGTCAAAGTACCAATCTTTTGACTAATATTTGCTAACTCCTGATTTATCTTCTGGCGATCCTGATTTCGCAGCTGCAATCTTTGCTCAATGTCAACAATTTTAGCGGCTATTTCTGGATAATTTTTTTCTGCTTGTTGCCAATCTTGATACTGTAATCTTACCCCCTGTAACTGTCGGATCAGATTTTGAATATTCTGATGTTCACTGCGATCATAATTTAAGTTTTGAATAAACTTTTCTAAGCGTTCAATTTCCTGTTTAATTGGGGAATTTTGACCTAGTTCTTGCTTCTCTTGTTCTAGTCTAGCTAATCGATGAGTTAAATTAGGTTTCTCGGCATTGATATTAGCTAAACGACGGTTTGCTTGCTTAAGTTCTGATTCTTGAATTTCTGCCCAACGCCATCTTTTTTCTTCTCCTCTGACTAAAGCGTGACTTTGTTCATCATAGTTTAATAGGGCGATTTCTTGATTGACAATTTGCAATTCTTGCTGTAATTCTAGGGCATAATTGCCACTGCGTAAAAGTGCTTCTAACTCCACAAGTATCTCCTCGGTTTTCTCTAGTTCTATTTCCTTTTCTTCAATGGTTTCTAACTTGACTTCTAACTGCACATATTTTTGTTGTAGATTCGATCTTACTGGCAATTCTTGTTTAATTTGGGCTAATTCCTCCCGTAAACGTTTTAAATCTCGATCGCAGTCCGCCATCTGTTCCTGTAGGGACCAAATTTGCTCTTGAATTTGTTCTTGATGTTGATGGGTTTTCCTGATTACTTGATGACGGTGATGACTGTCTAAATTCTGTTCACACAGAGGACAAACCGAATCGGGAATATTTAATTTTTCCAATTTATCAGTTAACTCTAAAAGTTGTTCTTCATATCTTTTCTGTTGATCCAATAAACTTTTTTTATCCACTTGTTTGAGCGTTTCCTTTTCTTCAACTCGTTGACAATAGGTTTGTTTTTTGTCTAGTTCCTTAATTCGTTTGGCTAAATTGAGAGCTTCCTCTCTTAGTACAGGAATACGAGCGATTTCTGTCTCTAATTGTTGCCGATTTCTTTGCAGTTGTTCCCGACGAGCATTAATCCTGGCTTGTTCCCGTTCCAACTGCATATTTAAATCAGCTTTTCGGCTATTTAAAGGGGCATATTTTAAAGCTAATCTATCCAATTCCTGAAGACGTTGACGATGATAATTTAACTTCTCTAATCCTGCTTGAATATCCCCCGCTTGCTCGATAATTTTTTGAGTTTCTTGTTCCTGTCTTCCCAATTCTTCTAAACGAGCACTCGTTTGTTGGATGGGAAGGGTAAATTCGTTAATTTTTTGCTGTAATTTCTGTTCTAATTGTTGTTTATCATACTGGGCCTGTTGCCAAGCTTGCAATTGACTTGACAAACTGGCCTCTTTCTGGTCTAAATTGATTAGGCGCTCGTGGGCTGTAATGATTTCATTTTTGCGATGAAGAATAGTCTTTATTTGATTTAATTGATGGTCTAGACTAACTTTTTCTAGGTCTAATCTCTCGATTTCTGCTAATAAAGCTCGCTCCTGTTCTCTTTGCCACTGCAGCTGTTTTTCCCAATTCTGACGCTGATTTTCCTCCCCTTGCAGTTGCTGTAAACGCCGATTACTTACCTCTTGTTCTTGATTAATTTGGTTAATTTGAGTGCTTAACTCTTGTAGGTGTTCCTGATAAGAATTTTTCTCCTGAAGACGGAGTTTAATCGTTTCTACTTGCTGCTCGATCTGGAGGGACTGTCCATCAAATTGTTTCGATATATCCTTAGCTTTATTTGCTAAAATTTCATAGCGATCAAGTTGTAATAATTCTGCTAAAATCTGTTTACGACCACTGGGAGGCTGTTTCATAAACTCGTCCGCTTGTCCCTGTCGCAAATAAGCAGAATTAATGAAAGTTTTATGGTCTATTTTTAGATAAGTATTAATCTGTGCTTGGGTATCTTTAATACTTTTGCCCGATAAAGGACGAAAACTTTGATCATTAATCACCTGAAAATCTAAACCAGAAGCTTTCCCTCCCCGGTGACGACTACGGATAATTTTATAGATTTCTCCCCCATAACTAAACTCGAAATCTACCCGCGCATAATCGCTGCCCGCATGAATCACATCATCACCAATCGAGACGCGACTTTCTCCCCAAATTGCCCAAGTAATTGCTTCCAGTAAAGAGGATTTTCCTGCACCATTGGCACCACAAATACAGGCAGTATGTAGTCCGCGAAAATCCAGCACTGCCTCGCGATAACTGAGAAAATTTTTTAGGGTTAATTGTAGAGGAATCATAAGCTGGGGAGTGGGTAAGTGGGGAGTGGGTAAGTGGGGGGAGAATACAGTACAGGTTAGAAATTAATCGGAGGATAAAAAACCGAGGATAAGATAGCTTCAGGGCAATACATCTGAGTGAATCTATTCGCTATCAATAACTCCCTCCCGCAATAACCTCTAATCAAAGCTTAACTGAAATCAAGCCAGGGGCAAATGCACTTTTTTGTTCCCCAGAATTCTCCTCACCATCATTACAACTTAGGCACTGTTCACAGATAAACGCTCAGGGTTCCTCGATTTGCTACTCTAAAGGAAAGATAACCGATTCTTAAGACCAAATCTATGAGCATTCCCGAAATTAGCGTCCATGAACTCGCTCTCCGTTTAGCCGATCATGATCCTAATTTACAACTTATTGATGTGCGCGAACCAGAGGAAGTTGCGATCGCATCTGTGGACAGTTTTACCATTTTACCCTTGAGTCAATACCAAGAATGGTCGCCCACTATTGCCAGCCAATTCAACCCCCAAGCGGAAACCCTCGTTATCTGTCACCATGGCATGAGATCCCTACAGATGTGCCAATGGCTACAAAGTCAGGGTTTTACCAATGTTAAAAATATTAACGGTGGCATCGATGCTTATTCCCTCCTCGTCGATCCCAATATTCCCCGTTACTAATTTTTATAGCCCCCATCGGGAAAAGAGAGGGGTAAACTATCCCCTTTCTCCCCACGGAGGACTGATAACTGATAACTGATTAAGCGTTATACTGTCTAAAAAAATGTTATAAATCTTTATCTTAAGATTATTCCCCTATGTCCGCTAGAACCCATCTCAGCGATCGCTATCAACATATCTTAAAGGCGACAATTCAACATTATATCGCCACGGCCGAACCAGTTGGCTCGAAAACTCTGCTGGAGGAGTACAATTTTACTGTTAGTTCCGCCACGATTCGCAATGCCCTCGGTAAACTGGAAAAAGAAGGTTTACTCTATCAACCCCACACTTCCTCCGGACGCATTCCCTCCGATTGGGGTTATCGTCTCTACGTCGATGAGTTAATGACTCCCGATGACCGTATCGGCGAAAAAATCGGCTATTATCTGCATCAAAACGCTAAATCTCCCGCTTGGAGTCTCGAAAGTCTGCTGCAACGGGCCACCCAATTTTTAGCCAGTTTAAGCGGTTATATCGCTATCGTTACCCTTCCCCACACCCTCACTAATACCCTGCGTCATCTGCAATTAATCCCCGTCTCAGCCAAGCAGATAATGTTAATTATTGTTACAGATAGTTTACAAACACGCTCGGTTATGATAGAGATTCCCGATTACATGGCAACGGACAAGGAGGATGGATTAGCAGAAGAATTACAAATCCTCTCTAATTTTCTCGGGGAAAAATTAAAGGGTTATTGCTTGGCAGATTTAATTAACCTCGATTGGCAGCAAATCGAGCGAGAATTTGCCCGTTATACCCATTTTCTCCAACAATTAAGCCAAGAAATCAGCGCTAGTCTCCAATCCACTGCCACCCCAGAGATTATCGTCCATGGTGTCGCTGAAGTCATTCGACAGCCAGAATTCGCCCAATGGCAACAAGTACAAATGTTGCTACATCTATTGGAAGCAGAACAGGATCGCCTTTTACCCCTGATTTTACAAAGACCAGAACCAGAAAAATCAGCTAAAAAAGTCAAAATCAGCATTGGTTCCGAAAATACTCTGGAATCCATGCGCCCTTGTACTCTTATCTCCGCTTTTTATAAACAGGGAGATACTCCCGTCGGTAGTGTTGGTATTATCGGACCGACGCGAATGTTATACGAAAATACCATTCCCCTAGTGGAATCCACCGCTAACTATCTCAGCGAGGCTATAAGTAAGTAGATATCGCCCGCAGAGGTTCGGGAATGGGACAATCGACGGTAAACTCTAAAATTGTCTCACCATCCCCCAAATAGCCAGAATTGGCAAAACAGAGCAACATCCGCACCAGCGCCACCCACACATCTGCATCGAACTCCCAATCCTGTCCCCGACGCGCCCCACAGGCGATCGATTTTAGCGCCCAGAAATAACTATTTCTCACCACTGAACCGCCTTTTTTATAAACCGGTACATCCTCATGGTGAATATAAACAATATCATCTTTAGCGATCGCTCTCATCGGTGGCTAGGAAGGTTGCGGGAATTTTCAGCTGACTGTCTAGATAATAACATCTTTAGCGATCGCTTGAGTTGCCCCAGAAAACCCACCCTAATCATGAATTTATATTAAAGATTATGTCAAGTTTTCCTAAAATGTACCAAACAGTCTTGACAAACTGAAGTTTTCTTCAATAGAGCTTTTTCATTGGATACGATAGATTATAGTAAATCCAGCTTATTAAAAACTGATTATTTATTCTCCCTTTTGCCTCTTGCCTCTTGCCTTTTGCCTCTTGCCTCTTGCCTTTTGCCTCTTGCCTCTTGCCTGATCTCAACAGGCAATTTAAATTACGAACAGCTTAGGATAGATTAATTCCTATCCCCAGTGCAGGGTTTTGATAATCTGCACTTATAAATGGCTCACTTTAAAATCAGCTTTTTTCGTGGATATCCGCTCGTAAATTGTTTTATGTAAAGAAAAATTAACAAAAATCTCCTTGACAAAATCAAAAGCTACCAATTAGAATCAACCTCGAAAATCAACAGTATATAGTAGGTATTATCTATTGTCTGCGGATGTTAATTTTCTGCCGATGTTCCCCTAAACCTTTTGAACTCCGGTAATTTGCTTAATTTATCTCCTTACTAGACAAGGAAAAAATCATGAGAAGCCATCAAGTCGCAGTTTTATTATCTACTTTCGCTACCGTTGCCCTAGTTGCCCCCGCAGTCCAAGCGGGAACCCTTGTTACCTCCCTACCCATTCAATTCGTAACCGTTACAGGTGGTTTTACTTCCCCCTCCACCCCTCCTGGCACTCCCGATCCCATCAATGGGATTAGTGCCACCATTAATGGTACTGGCAGTGGTAGCACTATCCCCTTTAATCCCACCACCGGCGGTGCAATTCTGTCTAATTTCCTCGGTGCCAATGTGCTATTTAATTACACTGCTGGCAACCCCCTCACCTTCGATTTATTATCTAACGGTAGTTCTGTCTTTACTGACAGTTTCTCTACCACTGGCTCCTATAACATTGATCTGAAGTCCATTGTTCCAAGTGTTGCCAATACGGATCTCGTGGTTCAGTTCAGCGTCCTCTCTGGTACTGGTACAACCAGCATTAATGGCGTTAAATTACAAATCACCACCAAAACACCTGAACCAGGAGCTATGACCGCTATCGGTTTATTCGGTCTGGGTTTAGCCAGTGCCGCTACCCGTCGTCAACTGCAAGAAAAAGCCAAAACCAAAGTCTAAATCATCTAAAATTGCGGTTTGACACTAAAACGAGGTGTGTCGGGTTAGGTGCATCTCAATTTTGAAGAACTATCTAGGGCTTGCTGAATAAATCTAAAAACCTTGTTGGATAATATCTTTAGGCCTTTTTGATTTCAAAAAGTGCCGACCATTCCATTGGAGTTATCGGGGGGGGGAAATTTTAGGGACTTTTTCCACACCCCACACCCTACCTCTAGGAAAAACTTCTCCAGCAAACCCTATTTAATTAACTATGACCACCAATACTGTCACCACTCCCTCGCCCCAAAAACTCTGGTTAGCAGCCATTAAACCACCAATGTATAGTGTGGCGATTATACCGATTATTTTGGGAACAGCGATCGCTTATCAGGAAACAGGTTTATTTTCTCCTCTGATTTTCGCCACTTTTATCCTCTCAGCTATTTTAATTCTCGCTTGGTTAAATCTCAGTAATGATGTTTTTGATGCCGATACCGGGATCGATGTCAATAAGGCACATTCGATCGTTAATTTAACCGGTAACAAATCTTTAATTTTCTGGCTGAGTAATCTTTTTCTATTATTAGGCATCGCCGGCATTCTTGCTATTAGTTATGGGCGAGGCGATTGGACTATCCTAGAATTAATCGCCCTCTGCTGTTTTTTGGGCTATACCTATCAAGGGCCGCCCTTCCGTCTCGGTTATCAAGGATTAGGTGAAATTATCTGTTTCTTTACTTTTGGACCCTTGGCGATTGCCGCTGCCTACTATTCCCAAGCTGGCACTTTTTCTCTCTCTAGTCTAGCAGCTTCAATTATTATCGGGATTACCACTTCTATCATCCTTTTTTGTTCCCATTTCCATCAAGTCGCCGATGATCTCAAAGCGGGTAAAAAATCACCTATTGCCCGTTTAGGTACTTTGAAAGGTTCTAGAGTTTTAACCGCAGTGACGGTTCTCGTTTACGTTTTAACGGTAGTTTTTGTCCTGCTGCAAGTTTATCCCCCTCTCACTCTTTTAATCTTTCTTAGTCTCCCTTTCGCTTGGCAATTAGTCAACCACGTTAACCGAAATCACGACCAACCCCAGCTAGTCAGTAACTGCAAGTTTATGGCGGTTAATCTCCACTTTTTTAGTGGCCTTCTCTTTGCCCTTGGTTATTGCCTTGCTTCCCGTTCATAGACCAGATTTTTTTCTTAAACCCCTTGACAAAACCCCGTCACTTGACATATACTTATATTCATAATGGTAATCCGTGCCTGCCTGCGAACCCCTCATTTTTAGGTGGGATAGACCGCAAAAAATTAACCGACTTGAATCAGTTATCAGTTATCAGATTTGAGTTTTAAGTGTGCAGTATGTATTAAGTGGGCCGTGTTAAATACGGCGGATTCAGCCTTAGTCTTGTACATCTTCCAGTTTCCTACTGTCTTTTTACTGATCACTGATGACTGTTTACTGTACCCGATCGAGTTTGCACTGATTAACGGAAAAGTGACAGAATAGGGAGATAGATCGCCACAAATCAAGGTTAGCATGAGTGAACAGCCCCTCGGATCGGTTATTCAAGGTTCCCTGAGTGAAGGTTTAGAAATCCGTCTTTATCCCGATATTTCGGTAGAAGATATGCGCGTCGGTAAATTTTTAGTGGTGCAAGGCACTCGCTCGCGTTTTTTCTGTCTCCTCACCGATGTCTCCCTGGGTAACTCCAGTCCCCGGATTATCGCGAATCCTCCCCATCCCGATGATAGTTTTATGCGGGATGTTTTGGCGGGTAGCGGTACTTATGGTACTATTGAACTATCGCCTATGCTCATGTTCACACCGACGGGAGGTAATTCTCCCGCAGTTTCCGACACTTCTTTAGGCTCTTTTCAACCCCAAACCAGCGCCGATTTAGAATTACTGCCAGTTAAAACTATTCCCGCCCATTTTAGCCAAGTTTATGAAGCTTGTGAGCAGGATTTTCGCATGGTTTTCGGTTGGGAAGATGATCCCACCAGAAAGAATTTTGCTATTGGTCAACCCCTTGACATGGACGTGCCAATATGTATTAATCTCGATCGCTTTGTGGAACGTAGTAACGGTGTTTTTGGCAAATCCGGGACGGGAAAATCCTTTTTAACTAGATTACTAATTTCGGGCATTATTCGCAAACAAGCAGGGGTTAACCTCATGTTTGATATGCACTCGGAATACGGTTGGGAAGCGATGAAAGAGGGGAAAGAGGTTTCTACGGTGAAAGGATTATGTCAATTATTCCCCGGACAGGTAGAAATTTATACCCTCGATCCCGATTCTACCAAACGCCGGGGAGTACGAGGAGCGCAGGAATTATTCTTAAGTTATAATCAGATTGAAATCGAAGATATTCGTTTAATCGGTCGGGAATTAGGCATCTCGGAAGCTAGTTTAGATAATGCCAATATTCTCTATAACGAGTATGGAGAATTTTGGATTACTCAGTTATTAAGTATGAGTAACGAGGATATTAAAATCTTCTGTACGGAAAAACAGGGCCATGCGGGATCAATTATGTCCCTCCAGAGAAAATTAATGCGTCTGGAGAGTTTGAAATATTTAAAAAGTGTTTGTCCCCACAATTATATCGATCAGGTTTTGCAAGCTTTAGATGCGGGTAAGCACGTTGTCATCGAATTTGGCTCCCAAAGTAATATGCTTTCCTATATGTTAGCCACCAATATGATCACCCGTCGGATTCATGCTAATTATGTTAAAAAAGCTGAATATTTTTTACAAACTAAAAACCCCGTTGATCGGCCGCAACAGTTAGTGATTACCATTGAAGAAGCTCATCGATTTTTAGATTCTGCTGTGGTACATCAAACTATCTTTGGAACTATCGCTAGGGAGATGCGAAAATACTTTGTTACTCTCCTAATTGTCGATCAAAGACCTTCAGGAATTGATAACGAAGTCATGTCTCAGGTAGGGACGAGGATCACCTGTTTATTAAACGATGAAAAGGACATCGAAGCCATATTTACTGGGGTTTCTGGAGGGGGAAGTTTGCGATCAGTGTTAGCGAAATTAGACTCAAAACAACAGGCTTTAGTTTTAGGTCATGCGGTCCCCATGCCGGTGGTAATTCGTACTCGCGCCTACGATCAAAAATTCTATACTGAAATAGGTGCGACCGACTGGCGAGAATTACCCGATGAGGAAGTTTTAGCGGCGGCCAAAATTGCCAAGGCCGATCTAGGATTTTAAAAAAATTGATTTTTAATTGTAGAATAGAGTTGGATTGTTTTTACTGTTTACCCCTCATGACCGCTCCAATACCGATCCCGAAGAATTGAGCAAGCAAGAAATTCCGATAGAAGTCATTATTACCCCAGCAGAAACCCTGGATGAAAACTGGTTTCCCTAACTATGCAACAAGGTGATTTAATCGAGATCGAGATTACCGACCTCAACCATACGGGCGAAGGTGTGGGAAAATACCGAGGACAGGTGATTTTTGTGCCAGATACGGTCATTGGCGATCGCGTTGAAACTCGCATCACCTATATCAAAAAAAGTCATGCGATCGGCAAACTACAAACTATTCTACAAGCTTCTCCCCATCGTATCCGTCCCCGCTGCATCGTCGCCGATAAATGTGGCGGCTGTCAATGGCAACACATCGAGGATCAATTTCAGATTCAGGTCAAAAAAGAGCAAGTACAAGAGGTATTAACCAGAATTGGCGGTTTTATCGATCCTTTGGTTCATCCTCCCCTCACCGGTAATTCTCCCCTCGCTTATCGCAATAAAGCTACCTATCCCCTCGGATTTTCTCCCACCGGCAATGTGCAAGCAGGTTATTATCGTCGCGGCAGCCATCATCTGATTAATCTCAATCAATGTCCGATTCAAGATCAGGCTTTAAATCAGTTTCTAGCAGAGATAAAACGGGATATTCAGGAGCAAGGCTGGTCAATTTACGATGAAAAGACCAATCAAGGACAATTACGCCATTTATCCCTAAGAATTGGCCGCCACACTGGAGAAATTTTATTAACCCTGATTAGTACCGATAATAATTTACAGGGAATTGAGACCCAGGCGCGGCAATGGCTGGCAAAATACGCCAATTTAGTCGGTGTAACCCTGAATTATAACCCCGATCGAGGTAATGCTATTTTTGGCGCTCAGACCACAACTATAGCCGGACGGAATTATATTACCGAAAAGTTTGCCGGATTAACCTATCAATTGGCTGCCGATACCTTTTTTCAGGTTAATACAGAGGCTGCTGAAGCTTTATTGGCGCTTATTTGTCAGAAATTAGACCTTAAAGGTGAAGAAATTCTTATTGATGCCTACTGTGGTATCGGTACTTTTACTTTACCCCTCGCTAAACGGGTTAAAGAGGTGATTGGACTAGAATCCTATAGCTTTTCCCTCGATCGAGCCAAGATTAACGCCCAATTAAATAATATTACCAACACAACCTTTATTTTGGGGGCAGTAGAAAAAACTTTACCGCAACTGACAGTTAAACCTGACATTATTCTACTCGATCCACCCCGCAAAGGCTGCGATCGCTCTGTCCTTGATAGTCTGTTACGGCTGCAAAGTCAATGCATTGTTTATATCAGTTGTCAAAGTGCAACTTTAGCCAGAGACTTGCAGTATCTCTGTAAAACAGGCGATTATCAACTGCTAGAAGTGCAAACCGCCGATTTCTTTCCCCAAACTCCCCACGTCGAATGCGCCGCTTTTCTTAGACAAAAAACAGCAAATATGGTAGGATGAAATAAGGGGAAAAACCTGACCCTTTAGCCGTTTATAGCTGAAAAGTCAACGGTTAAAGATAATAGCATATTAAGACCCGTTCCAGTCAACTACTTTTTTGATTAATTACCCGCTCAAAGCTGCCTTGATTCTCGATTGGTGTGTAGATCAATCATAAAAATATCTAATCCATCTCAGAGACAGAAAAGGGACAAAATATGACTCATTAGGTATGGCAATCATCTAGATCGACGGTTAAGAAACCTTAATCTTTCTGTAAGAGAACAGTCATTGAATAAAAGCTAGAGGTAAAGCGCGTGATTGCTATTTCACTGCCCACAAGCAAACGAAGCTGGAAGACCATGAGTTTCGCTTCCACCTTGTATCTTTGTCCGATTTTAGATTTATTGACCGCTAGTATTCCCGAAAAATTAGAACCAGAAATTAGATTAGGATTGCAAGAAGCTTTAGTTAATGCCGCTAAACACGGCAATCATCTTGATCCGGGCAAAACCGTGGTGGTTCACTTTTCTAGCAGTAAAGACGAGTATTCTTGGGTAATTACCGACGAAGGTGGTGGATTTACCCCCCGTTGTCCCCATCATGGCTGCGGTTGCGATTGTCCCGATTTACCCCCCGAAGAAGCGGAAAATGGCCGAGGACTGTGTATATTATATCAAATCTTCGACCAAGTTCACTGGAATCAAAAAGGAACCCAACTGAAACTTTGTAAACAAATTAAACAGGAACGCTGGTTGAATTAATGACCATGACCGTGAGAAGGACAGGGAGGAGCAGAAATCGAGCGATCGAGCCAGCCTGTAGCCTGTTGTAGCCGAGGAAGTGCTTCTTCTGGCTGATTATCTAATAAAAACACCAAAGCCGTCCCCAATTGTTCAGCAGCCCGAGCATTACGATTGGCTTTCAGACGATGCCAGTCAATCGGTGCGATCGCCAAACGTTCCGCCAAAATCCGCGCCAATTCCAGGGTAGATAGATGATCAAGAGTCTGAGATGGGGAGGAGACAGGGGATGGAATCATAATTAAAAGGTTTCGTAAAACCGTAAAATCGTCTATAACTATAGTTTAGACGCAGGCAATCGGATCGAGTCCATGTCCTTAGAAGAAAACCCGTACCCTAACGATGAATCGGCAGAATTTACCCAAGCAATTGCAGAAGTCGAAGCGGCGATCGCATCACTAAAAGACCGTTATCGACAGATCAACGAAGCAGAACAGCAAAAAAAAGACCTAGAGGCACAATTTAGCCAAATAGAACCCCAATGGCGCGAAAATCCCCTACCTGAACTAGAAAAGGAATTGGCACAAATTCGCGAACAGATTCAAGAATTAGAGGTAATTTTAGAAAGCAATTTACTCAAAGAAGGGGAATTAAAGCACCTATTCTGGGAAGGAATCCGTCGCGGACTGCTGGGGGAAGTTTTTTGGCAAATTGTCCGCTTTGGTGGTATTGGAGTCTTGCTGGGTTGGATTCTGCGATCCTGCACGGGGTGATTAACTGCAGCGGAGAGGGAAGCTTTTTGCTGTGATCGGTAAACAGGAACTGGCAATCAGTGAAAAGACAGCAGAAAACTGCCATTTAATAATGCACACTTAATGACGAAAAAAGGAATAGAGCCTGAAACTCTACTCCTCAATCAAAATTTTCAGTTAATTTTTAACCCTATACCACCGCAGAAGTCAAAGCTTCTTTGAGAATAGCGGCTTTATCGGTTCTTTCCCAGGGTAAATCGAGATCATTGCGACCAAAATGACCATAAGCTGCTACATCTTGGTAAAAACGATCGCCTCTTTCCGAGGGTAAACCACGCAGGTTAAAGGTTTGGATAATACCGGCCGGACGAAGTTCAAAGTATTTATTGATTAAGTCCAGAATGACATCATCGGGGACTTTGCCAGTGCCAAAGGTTTCCACGAAGACACTCACCGGACGAGCTACCCCAATCGCATAACCCACTTGAATCTCGCACTTATCGGCCAAACCAGCCGCGACGATATTTTTAGCCACATAACGGCAAGCATAGGCCGCGGAGCGATCGACTTTGGTAGGATCCTTACCGGAGAAAGCACCGCCACCGTGACGAGAATAGCCACCGTAGGTATCGACGATAATTTTCCGTCCCGTTAATCCCGCGTCGCCTTGGGGTCCACCAATGACGAATTTTCCGGTGGGATTAACCAGATAACGGGTATTGGCATCGGGCTTAATCTCTAAATCGCTGAAGACCGGTTGTACTACTGCTTCCCAGAGATCACTTTTAATCTTTTGTTGGACGAGATCATTATCGGTGATATCGCCGATAGTGGCATCGTGTTGGGTAGAAACAAGGATAGTATCGATACCCACGGGACGACCATCTTCATAAATGACCGATACTTGCGTTTTACCGTCGGGACGCAGATAGGACAGTTCACCCGTTTTTCTGACTGCCGCTAAACGGCGAGCGATGCGGTGGGCTAAACTAATCGGTAAGGGCATAAATTCGGGGGTTTCATTGCAAGCGAAACCGAAGACAATACCCTGGTCTCCCGCACCAATTTTATCAAGTTCATCATTGCTGAGAAGTTCGCGATTTTCCTGAGCAGCCGTGACGCCCTGGGAAATATCGGGAGATTGTTCGTCTAAAGCGACTAAAACGGTGCAACTATTCGAGGAAAATCCGTTATCTGCGTTTATATAGCCGATTTCAGCGATTTTCTTGCGAACTAAATCAACGAAATGAACCTGTGCTTTCGAGGTGATTTCACCAGTAATCAAGACTAACCCTGTATTGACAACCACTTCAGCCGCTACACGACTGTGGTCATCTTGGGATAACAGAGCGTCGAGAATGGTATCAGAAATCTGGTCACAAATTTTATCGGGATGTCCCTCTGTAACCGATTCGGAGGTGAACAAATAACGTTTAGACAAGTGATGTCCCTCACATAGTAGTACATTTGAACAAGAAAAGATTCTCGGAAATCTTTGACTATACAGTGTAACAGGGAATTTGTAGAGATCGAGTATTTTCAATAAGAAACCGCCCGAACATTGTCCGGACGGAGTGTGGTGTGAGGAGTGAACGGAAACTTTCGTCTCCGCTAATTCCATTGTAGAGGACAACTTAGAATCTTGAACGATTTGAAACAAACTGGCCAAAAAAATTTTTATTTCTTGAAGGGGCTGACTAATGCCCGATCCCCGTCTCGATGATGTAGCCTGAATAATAGAGGTGGCAGAGCTATATGGAAAGATTATGACAGTTACAGCCGATTATTTAGAACAACTCAATCCTTCTCAGCGCCTTGCTGTGGAGCATTTTTGCGGCCCTTTGTTGGTGGTTGCTGGGGCAGGATCGGGAAAAACCAGCGCTTTAACCTATCGTATCGCCCATTTGATCTGTCATCACGGGGTCGATCCGGAAAATATTCTCGCGGTCACTTTTACCAATAAGGCAGCCCGGGAAATGAAAACGAGAATTGAAAAAACTTTTGCTCAACAGAAAGCACAGGAAAAATACGGTCAAAGATTAGAACTTTTGGAAGAATACGAACAGAAAAAACTCTTTTCTCAAGTTTATCGGAATTATACTAAAAAACTCTGGATTGGGACTTTTCACAGTCTTTGCGGTCGTATTTTGCGCTATGACATTAATAAATATCAGGATGAATATGGTCATAGTTGGCAAAGAAATTTTTCGATCATGGACGAATCTGATGCCCAGAGTTTGGTGAAAAATATCGTCACTAAACAAATGAATTTAGACGATAAAAAATTTGATGCTCGCAATCTACGTTATGCGATTAGTAATGCCAAAAATTTAGGTTTAACCCCCAGAGATTACGCCAGAGAAAACCCTCATTTTCGGGGAAAGGTCATTTCTGAGGTTTATCAGGCTTATCAGATGCAATTGGCACAAAATAACGCCCTAGATTTTGATGATTTGATACTGGTTCCAGTCCGTCTTTTTCAGCAAAATGAATCTATTCTCGGTTATTGGCACACGCAATTTAAGCATATTTTAGTCGATGAATACCAAGATACTAACCGGATTCAGTACGAGTTAATTAGGCTTTTGTCCACCAATGGTGAAACGAAAAAAAGTGAGTGGAATTGGACGGATCGATCGATTTTTGTGGTGGGTGATGCCGACCAATCTATCTATAGTTTTCGGATGGCGGATTTTACTATTCTGCTCAATTTTCAAGCGGACTTTGGCGATGGTTTACCCGATGATGATACTCGCACGATGGTGAAACTACAGGAAAACTATCGTTCACGGGAAAATATTCTACAAGCGGCAAATAAGTTAATTGAAAAGAATAGTCAAAGAATCGATAAAGTCCTTGTTCCCACCAGAGAAGGAGGCGAGAGTATCTATGTTTTTAAAGCCAGAGATGAACAGGAAGAAGCGGCGTTTGTTCTCGATAAAATTCGAGAATTTACCCAAGAAAACCCCGAATTAAATTGGGGTAGTTTTGCTATTCTCTACCGAATTAATGCTCAATCTCGTCCTTTTGAAGATACGTTAATTCGCAATAATATCCCCTATAATATTGTCGGGGGATTTAAATTTTATGATCGACAGGAAATTAAAGATGCAATCGCTTATTTACGAGTGATTGCCAATCCTGCTGATACCGTTAGTTTACTGAGAATTATTAACACTCCCCGGCGCGGTATTGGTAAAACCACAATCGATAATTTGCTCAAAGCTGCCCAAGAATTAGGAGTACCTTTATGGGAAATTATCAGCGATGAAACTTCCGTTAATACTCTCGCTGGTCGTGCCACTAAAAGCATAAATAAATTAGCTAAAATTATCCAAAACCTGCAAGAAAAAATTACCGATTTATCCGCTAGTGAAATCTTAGATAAAATCATGGAAGATTCGGGATATATTGATGAATTAAAACAGCAGGGAACCGAGGAAGCTGATACCCGGATCGAAAATATTCAAGAATTGTATAGCGCTGTGGTACAATTCCAAGAAGAAAACGAAGAAACCAATCTCCAGGAATTTCTCGCTAGTGCTAGTTTAGCCTCGGATTTAGATAATCTTCAGGAAGGTCAAGAAAAAGTCTCGTTAATGACCCTTCATTCGGCCAAAGGTTTAGAGTTTCCTATCGTCTTTTTAGTCGGTTTAGAACAGGGCATTTTTCCCCATAATCGTAGTTTAAACGATCCCATTGCCCTTGAGGAAGAACGCCGTTTGTGTTATGTGGGGGTGACTCGGGCCAAGGAACAATTATTTTTAACCTACGCAAAAGAAAGATACGTCTGGGGGAATAAAGAGACAAAGGTAGCTTCCCAATTTTTGCAGGAATTGCCCCCAGAATTGCTCACAAGCAACCTGAAACCGAAAAAGACCCCAAAAGTGGTTCCCATGGAAAAAGCTGTCTCTAATCAAAGAAAATGGCAGGTGGGCGATCGAGTGTTACACTCCACTTTTGGAGAAGGAGAAGTGACCCATATCCTCAGTACGGGCAAAACAATGAATCTAGCGGTCAAATTTTCGGGTTTAGGTCAGAAAATCATCGATCCTCGCACCGCACCCATGCAACTTATCCACGAATAGGTAATCATCTGTAGGGTGGGTTAGGCGAAAATAAGTTATAATCTCACTAAAAATTGAGTATTCGCCGTAACCCACCGGCTTTTTACTCCCTATCTCCCCACTGATAACTGATTACTGTTCACTGATAACTGACACCCCCCGATTCCTCAACTCCGATCGCTACCTGCTGTTAAAATAGAGAATTGCGGTCAGACTGACGATAAAATTGAGAAGCTAAATCCTTGATTCTTAATAGTTGTTGAGAAACTTTCCGCCTACTATCGCAATTATCCGATAATATGGGCAACAGCGAGTTAGTCTATTCAGTCTGTTAAAATTGACCCCCGTTGGTCGTATTCGCGCACTGTCTAACCTTAATGATGAGGATCAGTTAATATGGAATCAATGCAACCGACCGAGACCAAAAATCCGATTAGAACGGATTTACCTGGGTCTCTGAGCAAACCCAGCAGCAGCACCGAACAGATTTGGTCTGAATATGTAGAACCAGTTTGGGATTCGGTGATGTCCTATCTGGCTAATGTCCCTGATTATATTGGTAGTTTCTTCTCTGGATACAAAAAACCTTTAATCGTTCTAGGGGCAATTTTAGCGAGTTTTGTTACCGTGAAAGTTACCCTAGCGGTCTTAGATGCGATCGATGATATTCCTCTCCTTGCTCCTATCCTACAATTAGTTGGAATCGTTTACACTGGTTGGTTTGTCTGGCGCTATCTGCTCAAGGATCAAAATCGCCGCGAGTTATTAGCCGAAATTGATGCACTAAAAGCGCAAGTTTTTGGCAGTCACAATAACCCTTTATAGAATCAAGCATAGATAACCCAGGAGTTGAGCGGAAACACTCAACTCTTTTGTTTTTGCACAAAAGCAACAATCGAGGCCGTCTGGTTTTTCTCACCGTATATGAACGGGAAAACAGAAATGACGGGGAAAAACGGATGGCTCTCTTATTCTTTGTGTGATAAGTTTAACTTATATAGGAGCAATCAATCTTTGTGTCCTTTGCGTCTTTGTGGTTCGTTCCACTCCCTCGCCCGCAGAACTGTATCTTAGAATATATTTTGCCAGATCACCAAACCCAAGAGAGCCAACGAATGCCCACAGAGAATTTATCAAGCGATTAAGTTGAGTATGAGGGCTTTTCTCTCTATTCTAACTCTCCTCCTCTGACAGAAGAGGGATATCTAAGAGCTAATTTCACGACCGAGGTAGGCAAGCTTCTCTAGAACAGATTGAAGCAGAGATCGCCGCTGCTCTACCACAATATCTAAGTTAGCCAACATATACTTTACGTCTTTGTAGGCATTGTCCAGCAAGACAAGTAATAATTCGCGATCGCTGGCAATATCTTTGGGGGATGGGTCACAAGTTGGTTGAGGTAATAAGTCCGCTGGTGGAGAAGGAAGGGATGGCGATCGCTCGGACTCTAGCTGTTGAATCGTTTGTTGTAAATTTTCAATCACCCCATACATTTCCATCGGGTCAAAAACCCTTAACAGACTGGTTTGTGTGACAATACCCAACCCCCGACCCCAGTTCCAAGAAACCACCAAACGCCCCACCCGCCGTTTTTGCATTTCCTGATGGGCTGTCCACAGGGAATCCTCGGGGCTGAGGAGAAATAAGGGCGTACTCATCACCGTCTGGGCCTTAGTTTTGTGCAGATCGATTTGAACTGCTTGAAATTGGACAAGATCTCGCTCTGTCACAATACCAACGGGGTAGTCATTATCTTCGGAATTTCTCTGGGTGATCACCACACAACTAACACGATGTTCCGCCATTAACTGTGCCAATTGCAGGACTGTGGCGGTGAGTGGGGCCTGTACCACTTGACTGGTCATCACATCCGATACGCGACGAAACCGCAACAGATTGGCCGGACGCAAAATCTGGCGAATACTTTCATGGGAGATCACCCCGATTAAGTGTCCTTGGTCATCGACAATCGGCAAATGGCGAATGCGGTAGCGCCGAAACAAAAACAGGGCAGCAAAAATGTCTTGAGCAGATTGCTGGGGCAACGTGATCAGGGGATGCACCATCACATCGGCAACGGTTGTCTCGGTCAGGTTAATTCCTTGGGCGGTGAGTCGCACCACATCCCGTTCTGTCAAAATTCCTAATAACTCTTGCCCTTGCACCACCAGCAGACAGCTAACACGCACCTCTCCGGCCGGAGCAGCTAGAGGGGATAGGTCATCGGTGAGCAAACACAGACGACTATGGGCCTGGCCGATCATAGCGATCGCATCTGCCAGGGAAGTGGTTGGCGGCACCGTCAAGGGGTGGCGATTGATCGCCTTTTCCAGATCGGGGGCCCAACTCAGAGGTGTATCGAGGGACATCAGCACCATCCTGCAATCACAAAGGCCAAGATAGACAGAACAGCCACCGGGCAAAGAACCCAGACTCTCAGAGTTGCCAAAACCCGTTCTAAAACTATCTCAAAGTGTAGCGTCATTTAACTTTTTCCTAAAAGATGTAACGTTTTATTACAATTTTTATTAAACTCGTAAAGATTTTAGACCCACTTCGGTGTATCATAGAGGGATGTAACAGGTTAAACCCTGAAACTTTTTATTTAGGGGTCATTCAGCCTCTAATGGTTTTAGGGGCTGCATCACCAGACGCTGGGGTGAGTACTTCCGGGTTCTGGTCGGCCTGAAGGGTTACTCCGGAAATTCTGGACACCTTTCCATAAAGTCGATCCAGCACCCGCTTTACGGAAATACGCTGCCATGGTAGACCGCGTTTGGTGGTGTAGCCCTGTTCATTAAGCCAATCGGCGATCTTCTGCAAGGATTTCCCTGATTTGTGATGACGGCGAATCAGTTCAATGACCCGGCACTCTTCCGGATCATCCACTAATTCCCCATCGATCGATCGTTGTCCAAAGGCAGGAGAGCCGTAGCCCGCATAACCACCGTTGCTTGCTTTTGCTTGTCTGCCTTGTTCTAGCCGCTCCCAGGCAGATAAATCGTTGGAAGGGGTCGCTGTCATAGGGTATCTAAATGCAATAACTTGCAAAACCATATTATCGCAACTTGACGTCGCAAATTTGTTTTGATTGGGAGCAGCCGATGACGACTTACAAATTAAAACCCCTGCATGAGCAGGGACTAGATATCACCATCGATGTCTGGGACGACCAAACTATAGACGATACCCCCGGGAGGCGGACATTGACTAATGCCATTTTGCTTTACTCATAGTCCTAGACCTCAACCCTTTTCAAAGAAGAAAGTTTCGGCGATAAGGCCAAGCATTTTTAGATGAGGAGCGGGTCAAGGCTGGATTTGTATTGTAAAACGCAGCGATCAGAGAATTTGTCCTAAGTTACACAAAATCAATTTGGAGATATAAACATGGGTACGGCTACATTTATTCAAGATGAAACTGAATTTGATTCCCTCTTAAAGAGTGAATCACTGTTGGTGGTAGATTGCACGGCAACCTGGTGTGGACCTTGCAAACTGGTGGCGCCGTTGATCGATCGATTGGCCGATGACTATCGCGATCGCGCCAAAGTCTTCAAACTTGACCTGGACAGTAACAAACCCGTGGCCAAACGCTTTGGGATTAGAAGTATTCCTGCTGTCATGGTATTTAAACAGGGGAAATTGATAGAAACATTAGTTGGGGTTAAACCCTATGAAGAATTTACGGCAGCCGTAGAACGACAATTATAGTCTTCCACCGTGAACAAACACTCTGGGCAAACGTCCGAAGTTGACCCTTTCCTTCTCACATCACTATTCAATTTTGAGGTATGGCGATGAACAAGCTTATAGAAATCCGGTGTCCCAACTGTGGTAGCGTAGCTCAACGGCTCTTGAGCGATCGCCTGCCCGCAGGATATAAGTGTCCAGCCCGGCAGGTTGCTCAGACGGAATGCCCAGTGTGTGATTATTTCATCGCCATGTGTTGGCAAAATGGTGCTGTGCTGGAAGCCTATGCTCCTGGCATTCAGGGGAACACAGCTGCGGCCATGCCGCCTCAGCCCCAACCAGCGATCGCCCATTGGTCTTTGTCATCTGTGTTCAAAGTGGCACTCAGCCCACAAGAGTCTAGGAAATTGCTATCGGGGCAACCCTAGTCAACTTTTGCATTTATACCAGTTCTTTCATTAAAAAAAACCAAACCATATATGCTGCAAGCTCAAGAAATTATGACCCAAAACGTTGTCACCATTCGTGGTTCGGCAACGGTTGCCGATGCTGTGAAATTGATGAAAGAAAAAAAACTGCGGGGTTTGATTGTCGAACCGCGCCATGAACAGGATCCTTATGGAATTGTCACCGAAACCGACATTGTTTACAAAGTGGCGGCCTTTGGCCACGATCCTAAAACTATGCGGGTCTATGAAATTATGGCCAAGCCCTGTGTGGTCGTCAATCCTGAACTGGGGGTGGAATATGTGGCTCGGTTATTTGCTCAAACCCGCATTCGCCGCGCACCGGTGATTCAGGGTAAAACTTTGCTGGGTATTATTTCTGTCAGTGATATTCTCTTCAAGAGCGATTTTGTTGAAAAGCCCAAGCGGTTGTTCATTGAAGATGAAATTGAAGCAGCCCGGGAAGACGCGCGGGCAATTTGTGCAGCCAAGGGTGAGACCTCTCCAGACTGCGCCGCGGCCTGGGATGTGGTGGAGGAACTCCAGGCGGAAGCCTCTCATCAACGGGTCAAAAAACAGGGGAGTAACTCACTCCAGTCCTACTGCGAGGCTAATCCCGATGCTTTAGAGTGCCGCATTTATGAGGATTAAATCTTTGCGGGTTTTGGGAAATTCGATCGCTTTGAGGGTGAGAATATGAACTACACGCGACTTCTCTAGGGCTGAGGTCGCGGTTTCTGTTGCTCTATCACCGACGCTTGCTTAAACCCCCATAATCAGCGTTTCGGGCGGTTTTTAACCATTTTCAGGGAAAAAGTCCCAGATTTTTACCTCCGATCTCTCCAATGGTGAGCACTTTTTGATGTCTAAAAAGCCTAAAGATATTATTGAACAAGGTTTTTACTTTTATTCAGCTGGACTTACATAACTTTGTACTTTCTCTCAGATTAACTCCTGTTAGTTCAACCTGCTGAAAGTAATAGTCAGGGATTTTTGTCTGTTGCAATTTATACAGAATAATGTGCGATTACCCTGGTCAAAATTGTTCAGGTTATTCTTAAACAAATACTTAATCGATTGATAAATTCTTTGTTGGTATCCGTTTTTTCCTGTCATTTCTGTTTTCCCCTTCCCTAGAGGGACGGAAAAGGGATATGCTGACTGCTGCCTTCCCAAAAGGAAAACTTTGTACCTCACCATTAAGATAACTGCTATAGCTTAACACCATAGTTCGGAAACCCGTACCGATCGAGCAGTTGTCAGGGGGCCTTCTATTTCGGTAAATTAGCACTCGGAAGGTAAGAGTGCTAATCTGAAAAAAGCACTTACCCAAATACAAGACAAACGGAGGATATTCCATGGCTGCAGTCAGCATCAACGTAACAACTGTTAAACCCCTAGGCGATCGAGTTTTCGTTAAAGTTAGCCCCAGCGAAGAAAAAACCGCCGGTGGCATTTTCCTTCCCGATGCCGCTAAAGAAAAACCCCAAATCGGGGAAGTTGTGGCCGTCGGCCCCGGCAAACGCAACGATGACGGTAGCCGGACCCCTGTAGAAGTAGGTGTGGGTGACAAAGTTCTCTACTCCAAATATGCCGGAACCGATATCAAACTTGGTGGCGAAGAATTCGTTCTCCTCTCCGAAAAAGACATTCTCGCCGCCGTTTCCTAGTCATCTACCCTTGAAAACCCCTATTTTGCACGAATAACGATACATTATGGCTAAATCTATTATCTACAACGAAGATGCCCGTCGCGCCTTAGAAAAAGGCATGGACCTCCTGGCCGAAGCGGTAGCCGTCACCCTTGGCCCCAAAGGTCGTAACGTCGTCCTCGAAAAGAAATTTGGCGCGCCCCAAATCGTCAATGATGGCATCACCATCGCTAAAGAAATCGAACTGGAAGACCATATCGAGAACACCGGTGTGGCTTTAATTCGCCAAGCTGCCTCAAAAACCAACGATGTAGCGGGGGATGGTACAACTACCGCCACCGTTCTCGCTCACGCTATCGTTAAAGAAGGTTTACGCAACGTCGCCGCCGGTGCTAACCCGATTTCTCTGAAAAAAGGCATCGATAAAGCTGCCGATTTCCTCGTCAGTCAAATCGCCAAACACGCGAAACCCGTAGAAGATTCCAAAGCGATCGCACAAGTGGGCGCTATCTCTGCCGGTAACGATGATGAAGTCGGTCAAATGATCGCCTCGGCCATGGATAAAGTCGGTAAAGAAGGCGTAATTTCCCTAGAAGAAGGGAAATCGATGACCACCGAACTAGAAATCACCGAAGGGATGCGTTTTGACAAAGGTTATATCTCTCCCTACTTTGTCACCGACACCGAACGCATGGAATGCGTTTTTGAAGATCCCGCTATTCTGATTACCGACAAAAAAATCGGTTTAGTACAGGATTTGGTTCCCATTCTCGAACAAGTGGCCCGTCAAGGCAAACCCCTAGTAATTATCGCCGAAGACATCGAAAAAGAAGCTTTGGCAACCCTAGTGGTTAACCGTCTGCGCGGTGTTCTTAACGTCACTGCGGTGAAAGCTCCCGGATTTGGCGATCGCAGAAAAGCGATGTTAGAAGATATCGCCGTCTTAACCGGTGGTCAAGTCATCAGCGAAGATGCGGGTTTAAAACTGGAAACCACCAAAATTGACAGCTTAGGTACGGCCCGTCGTATCACCATGAACAAAGATACCACCACCATCGTCGCCGAAGGAAACGACGTGGCAGTGAAAACCCGTTGTGAGCAAATTCGCCGTCAAATCGAGGAAACCGATTCTTCCTACGATAAAGAAAAACTGCAAGAACGTCTGGCTAAATTAGCCGGCGGTGTGGCAGTGATTAAAGTCGGTGCCGCTACGGAAACGGAAATGAAAGACCGCAAATTGCGCCTAGAAGACGCAATTAACGCCACTAAAGCAGCCGTAGAAGAAGGTATCGTCCCCGGGGGTGGTACTACTTTAGCTCACCTCGCTCCCCAATTGGAAACCTGGGCTAAAGAAACCCTACACCATGAAGAATTAACCGGCGCTTTAATCGTTTCTCGCGCCATTGCTGCTCCCTTAAAACGGATCGCTGAAAATGCCGGCCAAAACGGTGCAGTTATTGCCGAACGGGTGAAAGAGAAGCCCTTTAATGTCGGTTATAATGCCGCTACCGGTGAGTTCTCCGATATGTTTGAGGCGGGTATCGTTGACCCTGCGAAAGTGACTCGTTCTGCCCTACAAAATGCCGCTTCTATCGCCGGTATGGTTTTAACTACCGAGTGTATTGTCGTGGATAAACCCGAAAAAGAAAAACCCGCTGCTCCCGCCGGCGGTGGTGACTTCGACTATTAATAATTAGTCTATTTTTTCTCGACTCGATCGCTTAATTGCGATCGAGTTTTTTTGATAAAAAAACATCACTTCGGGTTAAGTACCTAAGCAAAATTAATTACACATATCTAGCCACCTCTTGCCTTTTGCCTTTTGCATGAGTGCCTTTCTTCACTAGGAAATTTATTTTGCACGACTACTTAATACGGAGTGAAACCCAACAACCGAGGATCTATTACCCTCTCCCTAAAGGAATCGCACTTGGCACGAGCAGAAACTGCCCGATGTTGCATACCACTTTCTAGCTATTTTGTCAATACACTATAGAATTAAATATCATACCAGACGGTAAATGATAAGAAAATCTAATCAATAGTTGAAAAGAAGAGACGGCTGCGATAGGCTAATCTACATAATTTCTTAACTTTTTTAGAGATCATGAAAACCTCATCTATGTCTTTGGTGTTGACAGGCATCAGTAGTTCATTTGTCCTAGTGGGGGGGGGTAAACCCTGTCCGCGCGGCGGTTCTGATCGGGAATCTCCCGCAAACGAATGATAATGGTGGTACTATTCTTACTGCCGATTCGGGGACTTTTGTAAAAGCACTCGCCTTTACCCTGCCCGCGGGTAACAATTACAGCCTCGACAACGCCATCCTGCGACTCGAGAACTACGAGAGTGGAGATGTTCCTCTCGTCCAGATCCGCAATGATGTCGGGGGTAGCGATCCGGGCAGTACCGTCCTCGCCAATTTCACCAATCCCACCCCTCAAGGAGTGGCAACCTTTGACTACACCTTCACTCCCACTGGCCCCCTCACGTTTACCGCCGGTACTAAATACTGGTTATACGTTGCCAGTACCGTTGGAGGGTTCAGCTGGCGCGCCTCTAATCCGGGTATAACCCCGACGGGCATCGCGACGCTATCGGGAAACCGGTTTAGGAACTTTAGTGGATCGAGTTTCAATAACAGTAGAACTCTCAACAGTTTCCAGATCAACGCGACCGAGATAACCGGTCCAGTGGCCAGCACGCCCGAACCTAGTGCGATCGCGGCGTTATCACTGTTCGGATTGGGATTACTGGGGGTTAAAGGTCGTCGGAACAAGGGATAAGTTGCCGGTGGTTGGGTTTCACTCTGTTCAACCCAACAACCGAGGATCTATGTCGGGTTTCGTTGCCTCAACCCGACCTACAAATTTACTATACTAATTTTTCCGTGATATTTGTCAGGATAATTTTTAGGGAATCGGTGACGGGGGATTGACTCATGAATTTCGGGGAATATTCGATCGCCTAGTAATATTGTAGGCTAATGATCAGCAATGGCAGAGATGCTTGATTTTCCTCACCGCCAACCCCCAAGGAGGCGGGATAGGGGTGTAGATGCCCGCCACGAATGCAGAAAAATTGTCTTAAATACTTCCTTTCCCCGCCTGAAATCGCACAATTCTTTATATAAAGGTTGTATCATAGTCAATGACATTGTTGCGATTGCTTTCCGCTTCTAATCTAGACTGTGTTGGGATTAGTCAAAGCTAATTGCAATAGTGATCTTTTACAGTCAATGGTTTTTTAAGTCCTTTAATACGCGATGTCTATCCTCAATCAAGAAAATCTTAAGCTGGCAACCCTCACCCTGTTCCAAGAATACCAAAAAACAGGGGATAATAAGTTACGGGATCGGATTATGGAGTTAAATTTAGGATTAGTCAGAAAGGAAGCTCATCATTGGGTCAATCAATGCCATGAAAATTACGAAGATTTAGTGCAGGTTGGCTGTATGGGATTAATTCGGGCGATTAAGCGTTTTGACAGCAGCAAAGGTAATGCCTTTAGTTCTTTCGCTATTCCCTATATTCGCGGCGAAATTCAACACTATCTGCGGGATAAAGGTTACACAGTTCGTATTCCTCGCCGTTGGTTAGATTTAGGCAGACAAGCGACAAATGTGCGTCGGCATTTCCAAACTGTTCACAATCGTCAACCCAACGATACGGAAATCTCCCTCGCTTTAAATATTTCCCTCGCAGAATGGCAAGAGGTAAAACTGGCTTTCCAAAACCGTGAACCCCTCAGTCTCGATGTGACGGTTAATAACGATGAAGATAATAATACCTGTTTAAAAGACCTCATTCCCGATCCCCATTATCGCAGCTTTCAACTATGTCAAGAGGATCGCATTCGTTTACAACAGGCACTCGCTCAATTAGAAGACAAAACCCGTCATATTCTCGAATTTGTCTTCCTTAAAGATCTTACTCAACGGGAAACCGCCGAACAATTAGGCATTAGTGTCGTTACCGTCTCCCGTCGGGTGAAAAAAGGTTTAGAAATTCTCAAGGAAACCATGACTCAAGAAGTATTTTAAGCAAATTATCGGTTCTCAACCCCTAAAATCTCCAAAAATCAGAAAAATGATCAAAACACACCTCAAAAACTCAATTTTTTGCATAAAAACAACATTATTAGGATTGGGATGCTCTCAGCTTATTTTTGCCCAAATAGTAAGTAATTTAAAACCCCACCTAAATATTCATACTGCTCGATCGAATTATAGTAGTGAGCAGAAATTCTCAGAATTAATGATGCGTCTCCCCAGGTAATTATCGGCACTTCAATCTGATATTTTTCCCAGAGTTGTCTAGATAGATCTTCTGCTGTCCAAGAATAATTAGGAATTAGAATCGAGGACATCGATCCGATCATTGATTCTGGACAGGGATAATTGACCTGCAAGGTACGACAAAGCAAATTTCTGGCTTTTAAAGCCAAATTACGATTCCTCGCCATCAGACCCAGTAAACCATCAATAGAGAGAGAATTTAAAAACTCGATCGCTTTTGGCACTGATAAATAAGCACTGGGATCATCGGTTCCCATCCAAGCAAATTCTAACTGAAAACGGGAGCGATCTTGTCGAGGAGAATTTGCGCCATGGCTAATAGTTAAAGGTCGAATTATTGCCTGTTTATCCCTGCGAACATAGAGAAAAGCAGCCCCCTTGGGACTACATAACCACTTATGACAATTAGCAGTATAATAGGTGGGATTAATTTCCCTGATATTAAGGGGTAAAAAACCTAAAGCATGAGCGCCATCGATAAGAGTATCAATAGCCCGATTATTTAATTCTTGCACAATTTCTGCGATTGGCCAAATTAAGGCCGTGGGACTGGTGACATGATCTAAAACTACTAATTTTGTCTGGGGAGAAACAGATGCTAAAATTGCCTGACTAATTTCTAAAGGAGACTGTACAGGAAAGGGAATTTTAGCGATAATTACCTTCAATCCCCATCTTTTAGCTATATGTTTAACTGCATTAGCACAAGCATTATAGGTCTGATCGGTGATCAAAATTTCCTCATTTTCCTGAAAAGTTAAAGAATTTAACACCGCATTCACTGCTGTGGTTGCATTGGGAACAAAGACTAAATCAGCGCTATTTACTCCCACTAAATCCGCTAATTTTTGCCTAGCAATATCTAATAATCCTTCTAACTCTCTCCCCAAAAATGCTAAAGGTTGTCTTTCCATTCTTTCCCGTAATTGTTGCTGATAATCCAAGACTATTCTAGGGGTTGCACCATAGGAACCATGGTTGAGAAAATAAATATTATCGGGAATTAACCAAGAGTTTTTGGACATATTGAATTAATTTGATTTTATTCAGAACTAGAAAAAATAGCTGAAAAATTGCCTATTGTATTCAGCTTCTAACTAGCTAGTATATGACATAACAACCCATTTTAGATTAATCTGCCATGGTTTGAAAACGATGGATAATTGCAGTTATAAAAGTTTCTCCATCTATGAAAGGATGATTTTCGGGAGATTGATATTTTCCCGTTTTCACTTTCCGTTGGATTAGATGCTCTTGTTGTCGGGGAAGATGTAAGTAGGTAGCTATTATGACTATCTATTGAGAAAATCAGCGGCTCTCTTCTTCTTTGTGTGATCAGTTTGACTTATATAGGAACGCTCAATCTTTGTGTCCTTTGTGTCTTTGTGGTTCGTTCCAAGTACTGTATCTTAGAATACATTTTACCCAACAAACCTAAGAGAGCCAATCAAGTTGATCTTAATTTTAACCTAAATATCGACAAAAAAAGCTCTCCAGGAAAAAGGAGAGAGGAGAGAACGAGTTAGAAAAAATTATTAATGTAACCATCCTTTCAGACGACGCGCAACTTGAGGACGACGTAATTTTCGCATCGCTTTAGTTTGAATTTGACGTACCCGTTCGCGAGATAAATTGAACATTCCCCCCACTTCCTCTAGGGTATAGGGTTGACTGTTAGCTAAACCATAACGGAGGGAGATAACATCTTTTTCCCGTTCCGTGAGAACATCACTTAAAACTGCGAAAATTTCCTGACGCATCATCATCTCATTCATTTTATCTTCGGGAAGTTGTAGATCATCATCTTCCAACAGATCCACTAATTCCGTATCTTCTCCCTTACCCACACGATGATTTAAAGAGAGAGATTGACGACGCAATTGTAATAATTGCCGCAATTGTTCGGGAGTTATTTCTAACGCTTCTGCGAGTTCTCGTTCAGTGGGATTGCGCTGCAAATCTTGCTTGAGAATGCGCTGCGCTTTTTTGAGTTTATTGAGTTTTTCAACAATGTGAATCGGTAAACGAATTGTCCGCGCATCGTTAGCAATAGTGCGGGTGATTGCTTGTCGAATCCACCAATAAGCATAGGTAGAGAACTTATAACCTTTATTGGGATCGAATTTTTCGGCCGCACGGTTGAGTCCGATCGCACCTTCTTGAATTAAATCTAGGAAAGGAACTCCGCGATTTAAATAGCGTTTAGCGATAGAAACCACTAAGCGCAAATTAGAACGAATCATTTTCCGTTTAGCTGTTCGTCCGCGATAAAGACGGTTTTCCAGTTGACGTTCATTATCTAAGTCTAAAGCGATCGCCCATTCCGTTTTCGTCGGGGGACGATGTAAATTTTCTTGCAGTTTTTGGCGCACTTCTTCCGCTTCCATCAGAAACTTAACTGAGTGGGCTAATTCAATTTCTTCTTCCGCACTCAGCAGCGGATAACGGGCCATTTCTTTAAAAAATGCGCCAACAGTATCTTCATTGCTGCCTTTATCGTATCCTGTTCCACTAGCTGCAGCAGTGGTTTTTAGGGGTTCTGGTAAAGGTTCAGTCAGATCTTCGTCAGTTCTTTCCCCAAAATCCACGCTGTCCAATTCTAAAGGATTTGTCTCCAGGGCAATGATTTGATTAAAATTATCATCGGCGGCTAGTTTAGAGATTTTCATAAGCAGTTATTAGTGGTTATGGATGGAGTGGGATTATAATAGCGGGGAAAAACTCAGTTTCTCCCAATGGGATGATTGTTACATTGAATTTTCGGGGAGCAGATTTTTTAAACGTTTTCTTAATTAATGGCGGCCATTTCTGGGATATAATTATGCGATTCTGTGTCGATGGTTACAAATCGCCGCACCAGATAATCAGATTTTCTGGTAAATGGGAGGAGCTTTCAGTGTTTCTACTCATACACTCTAACTAAGGTTTTTGGTATTTGACTAGGTAAAGATCACCCTTCTTAACAATCAAGATAGCAGTCAGCTTTTTATTACTATTCTTTGCTTTTCCTATTGAGAACTATTCTCAACTTTTGACTAACTATGGTGCGATTTAATAGCTAATAGTCAATGATTATCATTTGGGAAGACTGCCCTAGCTAAAAATCAAAATTTGTGGGCAAAAAAGCAATATTTAAAGTATTTTTAGAGAAAATTAACTGGTTTTATGCCCCTCAAGCTTTAAACTATAATTTAAATACCCTATTCTCCCGATCACCCCATCTCCCCACTGACTATGCTCGATCGCTGTGCTACTCTAACTGTAGCGGAACCTCGCACACCTTACCAATTAACCACAACTGGGCAACCGTGGTTAGAAGTTTTGGTAATTCTCTCCTATGCTATAGATGGTCAAGATAAACAAAAATTATCATCTGATGATGTTCCCCTTGATTTAGCTGTAGAGGAGGCAGGAACCTTATCAGATGGGCAACAAATACTCACCTATCGTGTTCCATCTAATTTATCCGTAGAACTCGGGGATATTTTAAACGTTCCCGTTCGTTCTGAATTGTTTCGGGGAATTGCGATTGGTTTTCTCGAACATTTACCTGCCGGATTGCGGGAAGATCAAATTCGTCCGGTGGAAGATGTAGTCGCTAAGGGCTTTTTTATCGACAATTATTGGCCAATTATCAAAAAAGTGGCATATTACTATGCAACAGATATCGTTACGGCTATTTGTGCTGCGTTGCCTTCAAATTTACTGCGACCACCTCAACGTCGCATCAGATTAAAACCAGAAGCGATTCCCCCCGGTGCGGAGGTTTTTTGTACTCCCCTCTCCCATCAGATTTTATCCCTGCTCAAGAATCAAAAAGAAGGCGATTATTCGGCGAAATACCTGCGAAAGGAGGTAAAAAGTGCCGATAAGGGTATCAAAGATTTAATTAAGCGCGGTTGGGTAGAAAGTTATCTAGAAGCACCCAAAAGTCCTAATATTAAGTTAAAAAAAGCCATTACCCTGCTGATAACTGACTTTCCTGCTGATTTAACCGAAAATCAGCGCAAAATTGTCGAAATCTTACGCCACCAGGGAGGAGAAATGTGGCTGCCAGAATTGGTACAACTTGCGGGGACAAAGCATTTTAAACCGCTAATTGACAAGGGTTATGTGGTGATTCAAGATCGAGAATTTCTGCGCTTATCCTCGGCGATTATGAGCAGGGATCAACCAAAAACACTCACTTCTAGTCAAAAACAAGCCCTAGAAGCGATTCAAACCCTGAAAGGTGGTGAAAGCGCTCTCTTACATGGAGTGACGGGATCGGGTAAAACAGAAGTCTATCTACAGGCGATCGCACCCGTCCTAGCAGCGGGTAAATCTGCCTTGGTTTTAGTCCCCGAAATTGGATTAACACCGCAACTAACCGATCGCTTTGTGGCCCGTTTTGGCGATCGAGTCTATGTTTATCATAGCGCCCTCTCGGAAGGAGAAAGATACGATACCTGGCGACAGATGTTGACAGGAACCCCGCAAGTTATTATCGGGACGCGATCGGCAATTTTTGCCCCTTTACCCTATCTAGGCATGATTATCCTCGATGAAGAACACGATAGCAGCTTTAAACAAAGTCAATTACTCCCCACCTATCACGCGCGTACCGTGGCTAAATGGCGCGCTCAATTAAACCATTGTCCCGTAATTTTAGGTTCGGCCACGCCATCCCTAGAAACATGGCTAGAATCCCAAGCTAATCCCCGTCTTTACCTATCTTTGCCCGATCGCATTCAAAATCGCCCCTTACCGCGGGTGGAAATCGTCGATATGCGGCGGGAATTGCAACGAGGCAATCGTTCCCTGTTTAGTCAATCCCTGCGTTCATCTCTGGAAACCCTGCGCGACAAGGGAGAACAGGCAATTTTATTCGTCAGTCGTCGGGGACATAGTACCTTTGTATCTTGCCGAAGTTGCGGTTATGTGCTGGAGTGTCCCCACTGTGATGTTTCCCTATCCTACCACCACACCGAACCGGGAGCGCAAGAATTACTACGCTGTCACTACTGTAACTATGGTCGCATTCATCCGAAACAATGTCCTGAATGCGGTTCTCCCTATCTGAAATTTTTCGGTACTGGCACTCAGCGCGTCACCCAAGAATTAACCAAAGAATTTACTGATTTGCGCTGCTTGCGTTTTGATAGTGATACCACCCGTAATAAAAATGCTCCCCGGGAACTATTAAAAAAATTTACTGATGGTGAGTTTGATGTTTTAGTGGGAACCCAAATGCTCACCAAAGGATTAGATATCGATCGAGTTACTTTAGTAGGAGTAATGGCAGCCGATGGCTTACTTTATCACTCCGATTATCGCGCCTCCGAACGCGCTTTTCAAACCCTCACCCAAGTAGCAGGGAGAGCAGGAAGGGGAGAAACAGAAGGAAAGGTAATTATCCAAACCTATACCCCCGAACATCCCGTGATTAGAGCAGTGCAAACCCACGATTATGAGGGTTTTGTCGAGACGGAATTAATGCAGAGAGAGAGCTTAAATTATCCTCCCTACGGCAGTTTAGTCTTAATTCGCTTTAGTGGTTTAGATGGGGAAGCAGTGCAGAAAAGTGCCGAAAATGTCGCAGAGGAATGTGTTAATAATTTCGGTTCAGATTGGGATATTTTAGGACCTGCACCCGCAACAATTATGAGAGTTGCTAACCGTTATCGCTGGCAAATTCTGTTAAAATTATCGGGAGAAAAGGCTGATATCGGCCGTCTTTTTCTTCCCATGAAAAGCTTAGTTTTACCCAAGGTAAGTATGGCGATCGATGTGGATCCCTTAACTATAGAATAATCAAGGGTAGTGATTTTATTGTAGTGGTGATAGCTCAAACTTTTGCTAAAGCGAGCAAGAGTTGATCAATTAATTGTTTGGTATCGGGAGAGATAGTTTTATTAGTGGGATTGCTCACAAACTCGCCTCCACATTTTTGACATAGAACCGTTCTTGATCCTATGGTGAGAACCACAACTAGGACAAGGAAATATATTTGAGTAAACCTTCCACGAGTCACAAAAAGATGTTTATCAGAAAAGTCATCATCAAGCTAGAGGTTTAAAGACTGATGTGAGCCAATTATTTTTATTAATAAATATTTTACACACTTTATACCAAATAAGCAACATGGCTCACCAATACTACCAAATTATTACTGGGAGTTATTACCGAATCTTGCGGGATAATTCGCTCAACATAAAAAACGAAAACCACATTAAAGTTTTAAGCGAAGTAGTATATCATTTTCCATCTCGTTTCTTTTTGCTAAAATCTTAATTCTGATAATTCAAGTAATACTATAATTATATTCTTTTGCTCCTTGTACTAAGGATAAAAGTTGTCCAGTTTGATCGGTTCCCGATACTCCTAAATCACTGTGACAGAGGATAACTCTTTCGCTTACCCTTGCTAATAAATCTTTTAAAATTCTCTGTAAACGGGTCTGATTTTCCTCTAATTCTGCTGCTGTTGTCCAGCGTTGATAGGGACTTTCTCGCCAAAAAATCGGCGCAGCAAAAAGAGTAGCAGCACCTCCTTGTTCCCAGAGTGGGGAGGAACAATCTAGCCAAAAATGCCAACGATGACTAGAACGAAAAGAACGATATTGAAAGATATTACCTAGGGTAACTGCCGGGGAAGATTTAATAAATTGTCGCACAGGATAGGGATTAGCGGTAATTGTACCACGGCGCAAAAGTTGGATAAACTGACTAATAGTTTCACTGGGACTTTGAAAAGAGGGTTCACTCTCACGCAAACGGCGATCAATCTCCCAAAAATGTTGGGCAGTTTCCATTAATTCTCGCAAAGCTGCCAAGTGATCGAAGGGCAAATTTTCCCCATCGTTTAATAATTGTTCGATCGCTTGATTTAAGACAAAAATCGGGGAAAGTTTGGCTTGCTGCTGCCGTTTTTTCATCCCTTCGATCCAGTGACAAATTCTTTCGTAGGCAGTACAAGCTTTTTGTCCTAAGCGATCCCAACGGGGAAAAGTTTCGATCGCTAATAAACGAGGATTTTCCAAATCCACTTGATAACAATGATCGGCAATTAATCCGGCGCGAACTGGATCGATATCGGGAATTAAATTATCTTCTTCATCCCAGCGATAACGGCTAAAAATCACCAGCATTTCCGCTATGGCCTCTTGGGGGGCTAAACGCCCCAAATTTGGGTAAATAAGGGCGAGAAGGGTCAATAATGCCCGAATCAGAGGACAACTGATCAGGGGTCGTTGTTCGTTGAGGGGTTGAACGGCTATCCCAGCACCAGTTAAAATTTCCATCAGGCTATAACGGGCGATTTCGTCTAAACCAGGAGCAATAACGGCGATTTCTTCGGCTTTTACTGCTCCTTGCTTGACTGATTGAATAATAGCTGTGGCTGTCTTCCGTAACAATTCGGCGCGAGAGGTGGTTTGCAGGGAGATAAATCGATCGGGAAGATTGCCAAGATAGTTACCGTCGCTGACTAAGGAGAGAACCTTCTCGCTAAACTGAACTGCTAACCCGTCAGTGGTAGATAATGGCATAATTTGACAGCGTGCCGCTAATTTTTGTAGATAATCGGGATCGGCAGTTAATCCTAAGCGAATTTTTCCCTGGGGATTGTAGGTAAAAACGCTAAAACAATCATGATCGAGAAAAAAACCGAGTAAATCCTTGGTAATAGCTGGATAATCGTCCACATCGTCCGCAAAAACTCCCCGGAAGCGTTTTAATAGTTGCTGTTGATAACGACTATCAGGAAATAAATAGCGCCAATAGAGTTCGTAGATAATGCCATAACTTAATAAACCACGTTCTAGAGACCAATCACGCCATTTAACAATTAATTCCCCGACTTTTTCTGGTATTTCCTGCTCATTAATCGCTAAAACTCGTTTTAAATCTGTTTCTGATAATCCGTCGGCTAATCTTTCGGGTATCTTTTCTGCAGGAACACCACTAGCGCCAGCTAATTGTAACAAATCGAGAACTTGACGCACGAAACGATATTCATTTATGCTGGTAAGCTGGAAGAATTCGGCGATTGCTGGTTGCCAGAGACGGGTGGCGAGTTCCTGCTCCGTTTCTGGGCGTAATCGGCGGGGAAATTGGGCTTTTAGCCCCAAAAACTCGAAAATTAACGGCCAAAACAGGATGACTTCATCGGTGAGAAAACCTAAAGGGGTTTTGCAGAGAATCGGATGGCTACCCTTAACAGCAATGGCTAATCGATCGGCTAATTCCCGTTTGTTATCATCGTTGGCAGCGAAAACTAAGATCGATCGGGGAAGGGGCGATGATTTCAGTTGATTGCGAGACAATGAATCCCTAGACTGAGGTTGAGAAACAACCCAGCGCCGAAATTCCCCGACTAAAGCGGTGGTTTTTCCCGATCGCGTGCCACCTTCGATCCAAATTGGTATGATTGACATCGTTTTTTCTCGATTGTATTTGTTAAGATGACTGATCGGTACTCTAGCTTTTTTCCTTGTGGAAGTAATTGTTTCCTATGAATCTTAATCGGATTTTGCAAGGTGTTAATCAATGGTTATTACAAACTCCTGAACGTTCTTTAGATGAGGCCTATCATGCAGCTTTGAAGATTAAGGAGATAGAAGACAAGCATTTTCAAGGGCGAAAAGTGGCAGCGGAGTTCTCGAATTATGGCAGCAGCACCAATTCCTATTTTATCGCAGAAGTTAAAGGTTATCTGCAAAAAATTAAAGTCAGATTGACGGAGTTTAAAGCTAGTCGTTCGATCGTTAATACCTTCGGACCTAATCAACCGACAATTAATAATGGGGTGATTACTGTCACCACAGATGTTTGTCTGAAAAAACTTCAGTTTATCGATAGTATTATCGGAAAATATCAAGGTAATTATTGGCAAGAAGATATGGAAGATGTCCCCAAAAGTCTGCAAAACAGAAATGTTGAGCGGGAAACAGGGAAAATAAAGACTTCCAGAAATCGCTCTTTTTTAGCGGCGGCTAGTCCTGAAAATGAGGAAATAATCAAAAGTAGTAAATCCCAAAAAGCTACGGAAAAACCGGGGGTTTTACCCCGTTCTTTTGTCAATACTTTTAATCGCATTAAACAGGAAATCGATCCGCAAGCCGAGGAATCGGAGGAGGCAGTTTTAAAAAGATTTCGCAATTCTCGTTATAAAACAGCCATTTCCCTCAAGTTTATTTTACTGTTAATTATTGTCCCTCTATTGACCCAGCAATTAACCAAAACTTTCCTGATTACTCCCTTGGTTAATAAATATTTCCAACAACAGGAACAGTTTATTTTTATTAATCAAGATTTGGAAGAAGAAGCTTTTTCGGAATTGAGAAGATTTGAGGAAGCTTTACATTTTCGAGGTATGATTGGTTTAGCACCCAAATTATCTAACGAAGAAATCGAGAAAGAAATTACTAAAAAAGCAGCGGTACTAAGTGAAGAATTTCGCCAGCAGGGTTTAAATGCGATCGCTAATATTTTCGCCGATATTTGTTCCCTGATTGCCTTTGGTTTTGTTATCGCTTTTAGTCGTCGGGAAATCGAGATTGTCAAGTCTTTTCTGGATGGCATTCTCTATAATCTTAGTGATTCAGCTAAAGCTTTTTTAATTATTCTCTTTACCGATATATTTGTCGGTTTCCACTCTCCCCACGGTTGGGAAGTGATCCTAGAAGGGTTAAGTCGTCATTTCGGTTTACCGGAAAATCGCGAGTTTAATTTTCTCTTTATCGCCACTTTTCCCGTTATCTTGGATACAGTCTTAAAATATTGGATTTTCCGTTATCTCAATCGCATTTCTCCCTCGGCAGTGGCTACCTATCGCAATATGAATGAATAGGGTAAAATCCGGGAGAAAACTGATAATTTACTCTTCTAATTTGGGGAGGATAATCTTGCTGCCGTCTCTTGTACTTTGGTAAGTTCTAATTGCAAAGCAGTGGCAATCTGTTCTATACTTAAACCTAAAGCTAGTAAACCAGCGATCGCTTCAGTTTTAGCTGCTTCACGACCTTCTTCACGACCTTCTTCTTTAGCTTCTTGATAAAGTCGAGTCTGTCTGAGATCATCTAATCCGAACATAGCTTCTAACTCCGTGCGACTAAGATTAGTAAATTTATAGGCTAAGGTTCTTTCAATTAATTCTATAACTTTTTGCTGGAAAACTAGATCATCAATTTCAGCGATCGCTTTTTCTAAAAGTGGTTTTCCTCGTTGCTGTACTAATTGGGATGTAGCGACGATTAACTGAATAATTCCTAAACCCAGAGACGGATCTAGACTATCGATTAATTCATCTAAATAAATACGTCTGATCTGTCCCGTTATCTCAAATCCCCGCAGTTGATAGGGAAAATTATTATCGATATACCTAGAGGCAAATAAAGCTACAGCTATCCAATCCTGAACGGGTTTATACTGATTGAGATAGATGACAATTTCTGTTAAAAACCGCCAATAAAAATCACTTTTATCCTGAAATTGCACTTCAACAAAGTAAATAATTAGTTCTGGTGCTGCTGTGGTCGGTAAAAAAATACCGTCAAAAGGACGCGCCAATTCTTTGATTTCTCGGGAGGAGAATTGATAATTTTCAGCTTTCTGGGTTGATTCTCCCAGTAATTCAAAAATTAACCCCAGAAAAGTTTGCAAGAGTTGATAAAAAATTGTATCGGTCTTCACAAGCTTAAAAAAATCTAGATATTTACTAACAATTACTTACAAATCATCCAACAATAGCGTTACTAACACCTTATCGACGCGATTACCGTCCATATCGACCACTTCCAAGCGCAACCTTTGCCATTCAAAATGATCGGCAGCCCCCGGAATCCTGCCAAGATGGGTAATAATAAAACCCCCTAGAGTGTGATAATTGCCCTGTTTTTCCCCGGGTAATTCACTAATTTCAAATAATTCTTTAAAATCTTCGATCGCCACTGTGCCATCAATCAACCAAGAACCATCTTCCCTCTGCACGATCTGAGCATCTTCAATATTATCTAATTGGGGTAAATCGCCGACAATTGCCTCTAAAATATCCTGGCGCGTCACCAATCCTTGAATCACCCCGTACTCATCCACTACCAAGGCAATATGATGACCACTTTGCTGCACCAATTCTAAAACCTTTAAACCCCTAGTGCTTTCCGGCACAAAAAGCGGTTGTTGTAAATCCTTCGTCAGGTCGAAGCTTTCACCAGTTAAACAATCACTTAATAAGTCTGTGACTTCGATTACCCCCAAAACCTCATCTAAACTGCCCTGACACACAGGAAAACGGGTATGATTGCTCTCAATTAGCTTCTGGCGGTTAATTTCGGCACTATCTTCCAAATCTAGCCAAACAACATCCGGGCGCGTGGTCATAATCTGACTGACTCGGCGATCTCCTAATCCTAACACCCTTTCCACCATATCCTGTTCTGCTTCCTCAAAGGTTCCCGCTTCGGTTCCCTGTTTAAGCATAATTTTTAATTCTTCCTCCGTAATGGGGGAATCATTATTATTCCCGCTAATCCCCAACAAACCGAGAATCAGATTAGTCGATTGACTCAAAAGATGGACAACGGGCGAAACAATTTTTGATAACCTATTCAGAGGATCAGCAACGAGGATAGCGATTTTTTCAGGATTACTTAAACCTAACCGTTTCGGCACTAATTCCCCCACCACTAGGGATAGATAGGTAATAATTAACACCACTAATCCTAATCCCAAAGCTTGACTATAGGGGGCTAAAACGGGAACTTGCGCCAATAATTGCGCCACACTGACGGATAAATTGGCTCCTCCGTAGGCCCCAGCAAAGATACCCACTAGGGTAATGCCAATCTGCACCGTCGATAAAATTTGATTGGGATCATTGGCCAATTTTAAGGCCACCGCCGCCCGTCGATCATCTCTGGCTAATTGTTCCAAACGGATTTTACGCGCCGAGACAATGGCAATTTCCGAGAGAGCAAAAACTCCATTGAGGAGGATGAGGAAGAAGATAACAAGAATTTCGGTAGTCGCCGAGAACATGGTTAAAAGTTACAGGTAAAAGGGCGGATAGTTGTTTGTATCATAGTGCGAGGATCGGTTAAGTTCAGTAAAGAATCATCTTGATTTTTAACGAGTTACGAAGGCTTGTGTCTGGAGGGGGTTACTCCCAGTATAAATGGGATAGGATCAAGTCCGCACTCTTAACTCAGTTAGCAGTGAACAGTCAGGAGTGACCTGTTGCCAGTAAAAAAAGTTGTCCCTAGGAGAGTGGGGACAAACTATCTCAATCTATTCGCCTGAAAAATTATGATCGCTACACCTGTATCATCGAAATCGAACCCTATCACGGAAATCCGCCCCGGACTGCCGACTATTTGCGGTTGGGAACAGGAAATCGCGGCGATTGTTAATCACGATGATCCGATCTTTTTACCGACAACAAATCTCAAATTAGACAATATTAAGGCTGGTTTTGCCTGTGCCTTACATATGCACCAACCCACTATCCCGGCGGGTGTTAACGGGGAATTAATCTGCAATCTCCAGCATATGTTCGAGCATCAAGGGGATGGCGATAACCATAATGCCAGCGTTTTTGCCTGGTGTTACAGTCGCATGGGCGATTTTATCCCGGAATTGGTGGCGGAAGGCTGTAATCCCCGGATTATGCTCGATTATTCTGGCAATCTCCTCTGGGGGTTGGTACAGATGGGACGGCAGGATATCCTCGATAAACTCAAATTAATCACCTGTAACAGTCAGTATCAACCCTATGTGGAATGGTTGGGGACGATGTGGAGTCATGCGGTGGCCCCTTCCACACCGATTCCCGATCTAAAATTACAGATGCAAGCATGGCAAACCTATTTTGCCTCGATTTTTGGCCCGGATGCCCTAAAACGAGTCAAAGGGTTCTCTCCCCCAGAAATGCACCTTCCTAACCATCCCGATACCCTCTACGAGTATATTAAAGCTCTGAAAGAATGCGGCTATCGTTGGTTATTGGTACAGGAACACTCGGTGGAAAATCTCGACGGTTCGGGATTGAGTCAGGAACAAAAATATATTCCTAATCGTCTTGTAGCGCGCAATTCTCGCGGTGAAGTAATTGCGATCACTGCTTTGATTAAAACCCAGGGTTCCGACACCAAATTAGTCGCCCAAATGCAACCCTACCACGAGGCAAAATGCCGCGGTAAACAGCAAATCGGCGGCGTTTGGGTTCCTTCCCTAGGTTCCCAGATTGCCGACGGTGAAAATGGTGGCGTGATGATGAATGAATTTCCTCGCGATTTTCCCAATCCCTGGCGGGAAATGCAGGGGGGTTCCAGTGTGGCAGGATTTAACGGTACGGAATATCTGGAGTTAATCGAGGCTGCTGGCGTTAATCCAGAAGATTATCCCCCAATTCAAGCCGTACATCAGCATAAAATCTGGCAGCGAGTTAATCCCGATGCCGCTACCCCTGAAGCAGTGGAACAGGCGATCGCTGAGTTAAAACAGACCGACCACCGTTTTAGTATGGATGGCGCATCTTGGACCAATGATCTCAGTTGGGTGCGCGGTTACGAAAATGTCCTCGAACCGATGAACCAATTAAGCGCTCAATTCCACGAGAAATATGATCCTTTAGTACAGGCGGATCCTAGTTTTACCCGACGACCGGATTATCTGGAGGCACTGCTTTATAATTTGCTCGTGCAAACCAGTTGTTTCCGTTATTGGGGCCAGGGTACTTGGACCGATTATGCCCGCACTTTATACGAAAGAGGCGCAGCCTTAACCCGCTAGGATAGTAAGATATATAGGGCGCAGAATCTGCGCCCTAGTAGTACATGAATAGGGGTTGCTGAATAAATCTAAAAACTTTGTTGGATAAGAGTTTTAGGCTTTTTTTTAATCACAAAATTCCTGGTCTGGGAGTGATCAGGGGGAAATTTAGGTACACCTGAAAATGGGTAAAAACCCGGCCCTACTTAAACAAAACGGCAATGCTTGAGCAGAGCGTTTTCCAGTAGGGAATGATATTCTTGTTCGGAGATAGTATAGGCCCCAAATCTAGCCAGATGGGGATTTTGCATTTGGGCATCAAATAGACAGAAATTCCGTTCTCTGAGGTGTTCAACTAACTTGACCATGGCAACCTTAGAACCATCGGGAATTTGATAAAACATCGATTCTCCGATAAAAACCCCGCGAATTGCTAAACCTAAAATCCCTCCCGCTAATTGATCCCCTTGCCAAGTCTCGAAACTGTGGGCCAAACCGGCTTGGTGTAATTGCTGATAGATTTGGATTAACTCCGGGGAAATCCAAGTCAGCGAGCGATCTGCACAACCGGCACAAACCCCAGCAAAATTGCGGTTAATAGCCACGCTAAAGCGATTTTGATTCAAAACTCCTTTTAGGGATTTGGGATACCTAAAACGCCGATCTAGAGGGATAAGAGCGCGATTTCTACTAGAATACCAATCTAATCTGCCCCCTTCATCGGCCATCAGAAAGTAACCGCGTGCGTATCCTTGTATAATAGAGGCGATATCCACGACTCCCCCCAAGAATTCAGTCTCGTAGCCTGATCATTCTCTAATTATGCCTGATCATCCCGCACCAATTCCGCCTATTACTTTACCACCGATCGAAAATCCCCAACAGGAACAAACTTGGCTGCGCACCGCTTTGCATCGTTGGTTGGATGCAGAATTTATTCCCGAAGCTATTAATGAAACTATCGCTGAACGCGCTAGTCAGATTTTTCTGCGTCAGCGTTTGGAAGGAGAAAACGATCTCGGTAGCTTGGTGATTGCGATCGTTACCGAGATGCAGGCTTTTGATTTTCGCGAAAGTTTTTATAGTGAATTTGCCATCGCTAACGCCGTCAGTGATTTGATTTTAGATAGTTTAGGAATCGATCGCTGTTGTGGCCAAAGTTAGACAGTTTTTCTCTGCTATTGGAGTTTAATTTCTATTAGTGCCCCTGCTAATTTTTCTGTACGAATGGGGTACTGCTCATTTAAGAAGTTAACAAAATCTTCTTCGGGATGTGCCACGACGATATTACTGTAGTTTTGGGCTAATTCCTTGAGATTGAGTTTTCGCCGCCAGGATTCCACATCGCCATCCTGAAATAATTGAAACTTAACTCGATCGTTAACTAAATAGGATAATGCCAAAAAGAAACTAGGGGTATTATCGCTGATAACTATCGGCTTGGTCATGGAGTTTAAAACAGGGGCGATTTCTAGATTAACTCCACTGGCTGTACCTCTTTGATCGTCTAAACCAGCATCAGGAGTTAAACCCAAAAATAAACCTGATACTATACCTAGTAGCAGGAAAATCAGCAAGATTTCCTGTCCTAAATAGTGAAGCCAATTTTTTGGCGATTTTGAGCCGATATAACTGGCAATCAGGTAGGATATAGCCATCTGCATTCCCAGAAAAACTGGTAGATAATATCTGGCTTGTAGGGAGCGTACCGATGGTTTTAATAAATCAGGTACAATTTGAAACAGTGTCGGAACAACAATCAAAGTTATGAGGAATAACCAAACTTTCGGGGATGTGTATCGGATGAGATGATAAAGAGAATAGACCACTAACAATAATATTAATAGATGAAAAGCCGACTCTAATCTTCCTCGGCGGTGAAAGAAATCCACAAATACATGACCAGTATGACGAAATAAGGTTTGAGATATTTGGATGATATTAGTCTTAAGCTGTCGATAGTATTGGGTGTTACGATCAATTTTGTCTAGCTTGCTAAAAATCACGAATAGCCAAGGGCTAAATAAAACTAAGCTGCCAACAGCTGCCAATACATAGCTAACAACTGTTCTTGTAATTTTCAATCTCTCTAGAAGAATCACATACAAAGCTTGGGCGATGGCTAGGGAATAGGAGAATAAATGAGCATAAAAAGTTAGGGAGAGACTCAAGCTATACCAGAGCCAACTTTTAAGCGTATTTTTACGGATTGCTCGCAAAAGAGCAATTCCTGATAAAAGAATTGTCAGCGTCCAGAAACTATATTGGGTAGCGTTTTGTGCCGAAAGTATCTGAAAGGGAGAAACAGCGAATAAAGCGATCGCTATCCAGCCCGTTAGCGAAGAATCGAATAATTCTAGGCACAACCAATAAAGGCAGGGAATGGCCAGGACGCTTAAGAAAATCGAGAAAGTTCTAGCTGAATTTGTCCAAGGAAATGCCCGCATCCAAAAGCGGTTCAACAAATTATAGAGTGGGGGATGCTCAGGATTACCAATTAAGGCCTGCATTGTATCATTCAGAGATGTTTCAAGATGCGGATATTGGAAACGCTGCAACTCTTCGACTCCAATAATATCTCCTATAAAAGCCTGCTCCCGCACCTCTTGAGTCGTGTATCCTGAAGAACGCATAATTCTTCGCACTTCATCGGCACTATAAACTTTTTGCTCTATATGAAAAAACCGCAATCCCATACCGATCACTAAAATAGTGATAATCAAAAACTTTCCGAAATTAGCGACCGATTGATCTGGTAAATATTTTTTCTGGTCTGTCATAAGTTTATTTGTCCGTAGGTCATCAATCAACAAGAATTAATTGATAGTTTTTGGGAAGGTTTAATTGATTTCCAACCCAGCGATCTCAGCGATCGTATAAGCGGGTCTTCCTTTAACTTCTTCGTAAATTCGCCCGATGTATTCCCCTAATATGCCGACACTGATCAATTGTACCGAACCCAAGAAAAACACAGCGATCAAGATAGTAGCTAAACCGGTAACGGGAGAGTCGGGTTGCTGTAAGCGCCAGTAGAGAACCAGTAAAGCCATAAACAGGGCAATTAAAGCGGAAAATAGGCCTAAATAAGTGGAAATACGCAGGGGAATCTTAGAAAAAGACACCAAGCTATTAATCGCTAAAGCTAGGGATTTTTTAAAAGTGTACTTGACTTCCCCGGCAAACCGGGGATCTCGCTCAAACTTAACAGCAGTTTGTCGGAAACCAATCCAAGCGCGCAAACCGCGAATATAACGATTCCGTTCTGGCATAGAATTTAATAGGTCTACTACCTGACGATCCATCAGACAAAAATCCCCCGTGTCCGCAGGGATATCCACGTCGGCCAATTGTCGCAGCAATCTATAGAAAAGGTAGGCAGTTAGGCGTTTAAACCAACTTTCTTTTTTCCGTTTTGTTCTCTGGGCGTAAACCACATGATAACCTGCTTGCCAAGACTCAATCATTTTGGGAATCAATTCCGGTGGATCCTGCAAGTCGGCATCGAGGACAACAATAACTTGACCCCTGGCAAAATTAAGTCCTGCCGTTACTGCTGCCTGATGGCCAAAGTTACGAGCAAAGCTAATGTAACAGACCCTAGCATCTCTTTCCTGTAGTTCCCGCATCAAATTTAAGGAGCGGTCGCGACTGCCATCATTGATCAGAATCAGTTCCACAGAATCATCTAAACTATCCATGACGTCACTGACACGGCGATAGAGTTCTGGAATGGTTTCTTCCTCGTCATAAATCGGAATAATTAGGGAATATTTCGGCATTTTCGAGAGGTTGAACGGACAAAAGCCTGGTTTTTATGGCGGCCGCTACGCTCTAAATATTCTGGTAAAGTATCCCTTTTGTCAACTTAATAGATTACTGCTAGACAGTGCCTTTAAATTGCCAAAGAATGATCGACCATTGCTTGCCGACGTAAACAATTCCAGTAGGCTGCATAGAGATCTGTCTGTTGACCGCGTAGGGAAGCGATCGCAGGCGCAGCAGGAAAAGGCCAGAGACGATCAAAAACCACGTCCCGATGAGCCAGACGAAACTGTAACAAGTAAACAGAAGCAGGAGCCTTTAAATTATCCAGTAATTGCGCCGCCAGCCGATGTAAAGACTTAAGACTCTCTCTTTCTAGACTAATCGGTTGACTGTAGGCGTTAGGAATCATACCCTCCCCGATCACCTCACCGTATTCTAAACCCTTAGATGTCACCGTGATCGGCAACCAAAGATCCCCAAAAGAAGAATCTCCCTGACTGGTTTTATAGTGCAGGGTATGGGCAACCCAGGCGCGTCTTTCCTCGATATCCCGACAAGCTTGATAAACTTTTTTACCAGGAAAATTCACCCAATTGGGCAATTGAATTGTTAAGGGACACCAGATTAAATTATTTTGGGCGGTTTTACCCGACTCCATTTTTGACCACAAAGAAGCCGTCCCAGTCACCTCCACCGCCAAGGATTTAGGAACCGCATTTTTTAAGGCAATCACCATCTTTTCGGTAACGGGCGATAGCCGAGACATCTGACCACTGGCTTGAGCTTCGGCATTAACGAGAATGATAACTTTGTCCATTTCTTCTTGTGGGTTGGGTGAACTTGAACGATCAGCGGTGAGGTTGGTTAAGAGTGAGAACTGACTGGGGTTCAATGCTTCTGTAGTCGCCATGGCAAAAGCTATTTCTCTGGATTTTAGCGGATTATACAAGAGCGTAACTATTTTCTATGGATTTTTTCAACAACAACCATATTCGAGGCATGATTTTGCTGCTCCCCCTCATAGAATACCCTAATTGACACTCCTATGGCACTGGGCACTTCGGGATTCTTTGGTTCCGCCGAGTTTCCTCGATCAAGGCGGCTGGTATGCACACTCGCCACTTGGGGAACCTCCAAGACCGCACTGGCTTGGCAGCGTATGAGTTGTTAAACTTTGGATAAACGTCACCGCCTGATACCAAATCCGTTTTTAATACTATGATTAACTCCCAATCCAACTTCAAAAACCCAGTTATGGATTGTTTTCTCTCACTTCCTACTTCCCATTAGAATTGAATTTTACTCATGTCTAGGGATAAAAAGCGATCGAGTCCTAAATACATCCAATAAATAGAGTTTGGGGATTCCTGAATAGTTTTTTGAAATCCCAAGGCTGCCGCTAATTTCTCATAATCGGGATGAATAATCAAAGTATGTAAATCGCAGAGATTAGGAAAATCTAATGTCATTTTCTGGAGAGTTTTTTGAGCATCTTGTAGGAAGATTAAACGATATTTATCTAAATAATTAGCATCGATCATCCAACTGCGAATAAATACCGAAAGACAATTTTTATCTCCCACAGATGCCATTTTAAAAGGATCCTGTTCGTTGATTGCACTTAGATGTAAACTCTTGTTAGGAGAGGTAAAAAAATTCGCTTCCGACTCGTTGGCAGTGGGATAGAGGAGATAAAAACCGACGGGATTAAGATTATCTACCCGACGCAAAACTCGCATACCTGTGGCGTAATCTTTTGCCCAACCCCGCAACAGACGAGAAATGCGATGGGGAATTGCCTCAGCATTGCGGTTCATCCAGTTATAATTGCGTGTCAGCAAGTTAGCCACAGGAATCGCATCACAACGGGGATTAAATTGATCTAATTGCAATTCTACAGATGATTCTGAGCTATCAGACTCTAAAATCCCCGCAATTGGCTTGATTTTAATTCTGGTTGTGTTGCCGTCAAAAATTTTTTCGATTAAACCAAGGGCTGCTAATTTATCTAACATCATACCAGCAGAGCGATCGCTGCCCTGGTCCTGATCCTGATAAAATAAATCCGATGCTTGCCGATGGGTACAGATAATGGAAGTGGTGGGAAAAATTAACCGGGATAAAGGGGGTTTTGCCTGTCCCTCCTTGGCGATCGCATAAATCCAGAGACGCAGAAAACAAGTGGCACGCACCCGGGTTAATCCCACTCTCCCCACCAAGCGCTCGATCATTTGTTCTTGTTTTTCCCAAGAAAACCAAATTTTTAGGTGTTTGCTCTCCATCTTTTTAGTCCTAGCTTCTGACAACGATTATACTTGATGCTTCACCCCACTTCACCCCACTTCACCCAAGTTCTCAACCCTCCCCCTACTAGATAGCGCTCATTGTTGTTGCACATCTAGAACAGACAGAATGGGTGTAGAAACATTTAGGAGACGATTATGAACGATAAAAAATACGGTACTACTCCCAGTCATACTCAAGCGTGGATTTTTCAAACTTGGTTATCTTTTCTTGTCTCTATTTTCGCCACTTCTTTAGGGGTTGTTTATCTGCCAGTAGATGCGTGGATTAAAGGTTATTTAGGCATGGGTTTACTATTTAGCGTCGGTTCCACCATTAATTTATCAAAAACTGTCCGCGATGTCGAAGAATCTAAACGCTTAATTAATCGTATTGATGAAGCAAAGTTAGAACGGATATTGAGTCAGTACGATCCTTATAAGGAGTAATTTTTTGCAGTTATTGGTTATCTGTTTTTCGATTATTTTCACTCTTTTTACTTGCTTAGGAGAGCTTATATGCTATTTACGACTAATCTAATCAGTGTGACCAAAGGAATAATTTCTCTTTTACAAAATCCCGGTAATACGATGTCTGTATATGATATTGAAGACGGCTTAAAAGAGAGTTGGTTACAGCGATTATCTTTGCAATATGTTAAAAGCGATCGAGCTACCGCCCAAATAATTGCCCAAAGATATCTGGCCGCTAGTCCCTGTTTAGAAACCCTGCTAAAACTCCCAGAAGATTCCCTGGGTTATCATTATGCTACTCACCTAATTAGTCTCAATTTCGATCCTAATTTTTATCGGTCTATTCAAGTCAATTCCGATACCGATTATCTGCTGCTTCGCCTACGGCAAACTCACGATATCTGGCATATAGTCACGGGTTTTGGTGTCGATGTCATGGGAGAATTTCAACTGAAAGCTTTTGAATTAAGTCAAACTCGTCGCCCTCTAGCTATTGTCATAATTTTAGGGGGATTATTGGGAGCTTTATTTTCTTCGCCACTTTCCTTATATTCTCTCTGGAAAGAGATTGTCAACGCCTATAATTTGGGCAAAAATACTCGACCTTTTTTAGCGCAAAAATGGGAACTAGCTTGGGAGAAACCCCTGCTAGTTTGGCGGCAAGAATTGGCGATTGTCCACTCGAACCTAGTAAATTAATTTTGTTGGACTACTTAAAATAATCGACTAACTGGAATAAATCCCGATTAATGGGACAAAATAAGGCAATTTGCCGATTCAGGGGCTAGAGGATAGAAAAATTGTCAGACAATCGGGAAAAAGTGACAGGGGAAAAATTTTTCTGAACTGGAGTAGCCAAAAAATCCCAGTCTGGGTAAAATTGATTATCGATCGATTGTGTGAGGAGTCCGATTCCCATGACCAATAAACACACAGCAAGGCTGCTGGGCAGTTACCTGCAGCGCCTGCCTGCCCATAGCTGGCTCGTCCTAGTTTTTTGGGCTTTGATTATCGCTCCAGTCCAAGCTGCTGTCGAGTTACGCATTGCCATCAGTAAAGGTGTTAGCGCCGTCTCCGTGGGTAGTTCCACCGATGCTGTGGTGAAAGATGGGGCCGGCAGAGTCTTAGGAGAATTGACTGCCATGAATGCCCTCAATGCTAATCCTAGAGGAAAAGCGGTGGGTTTGGCCGATTGGCAGGCCAGTCAGTTGATCATCGAACCAGGTAATGATGGTTACGTCTGGATTAACGATCGCTGGTATCGAGGACGAACAAGGATCATTCGGCAAGGTTCTGGGGTGACAGCCCTAAATTTAGTCAATTTAGAGGAATATCTCTATAGTGTCGTCGGTGCGGAGGCGATTCCCTCTTGGCCGCAAGAGGCCTTAAAAGCCCAATCCGTGGCGGCGCGCACCTATGCTCTCTACCAAATGAATACTTCCGGGAATCGCATCTACGATCTCGATACTACCACCCGCACCCAAGTTTATAAGGGTCTAGAAAGCGAGTTTACTACCACCCACGAGGCGGTTAATGCCACTGCCGGACAAATTATGAGTTTCAACGGCAAACCGATTCTAGCGGTGTTTCACTCCTCCTCTGGGGGTCATACGGAAAATGTCGAGGATGTTTGGAATTCCCCCTTACCCTACCTGCGCGGTGTCGTCGATTACGATCAAGTCGCCCCAGTATTCCAATGGTCAAAAAACTTTAGCGCCAGTGAATTAGGCCGTTTAATTGGTGGTGTTGGTCGCGTGCGATCGCTATCCCCCGAAAGGATCACTCCCCACGGACGGGTGATTAGAATGCGTATAGTGGGCGATCAAGGCTCTAAATTAATCTCTGATAGCCAATTGCGGCGAATACTCGAGCTGCGTAGTACCCTATTCACTATTTCAGCTAATAACGGTACTTTTGCCATTAATGGTCGCGGTTTCGGTCATGGGATCGGTTTAAGTCAATGGGGTGCTTTTTCCCTCGCTGACCAAGGGGTGACTTATGAGCGCATTCTCAGCCATTATTATCAAAATGCTCGTTTAACTGAAATGCCCAATTAAAAAGGCTGTCAGCCATTTCCAGTGAACTGATAACAAGGATCGAATCTAAAGCCTAATTGGTTAAGCTAAGTAGGGAGGCACAATTATTTGTGGGATGGGTTAGCGGTAGCGTAACATGAGCGGGCGTTGGGTTTCATGCTTCAACCGTTCGGCGGTTCGGCTGAGCTCACCGTCGAAGCCTGAGCTCACGGCCGAAGCCCAACCGACGTTCATCTGATCACTGATCACTGATAACTGATTGTGAGATAATGTCTGATCTCACTTGTAATTTTTGACTTGCATGACCATCGTTACCGAAGCCTTAACCGAGTTGGAACCAGTCATAAAAACTACCTTTACCGTCGAGGAAATTCGCCAACTACTGCCCCATCGTTATCCCTTTGCCCTAGTCGATCGCATTATTGACTATGTACCAGGTAAAAAGGCCGTTGGCCTAAAAAATGTCACGATCAACGAGCCTTTTTTCCCCGGTCATATTCCCAGTCGTCCCTTGATGCCGGGGGTGTTAATTGTTGAATCCATGGCCCAAGTGGGGGGAGTGATTTTGACCCAATTACCCGGGATGAAAGGGAAATTTTTTGCCTTCGCTGGCATTGATAAAACCCGTTTTCGTCGTCCTGTGGTGCCGGGGGATCAATTAATCATGACGGTGGAATTATTATCCTTCAAGATGAATAAAATTGCTAAAATGCAAGGGGAAGCAAGAGTCGATGGGCAATTGGCCGCCCAGGGCGAAATGATGTTTTCCGTCTTTGATTGACCTATGAATTTTGATCGAGATCGTCTCCGACAAGAACTAAATTTATTTGCTATTCTAGGGGCTTTTATTACCAATATTTTCGCTAATATTTTCCCTCTCAATGGCGAAAATATCGGGGCTATCTCGAATACAGTTTTTCAAGATGTCTTAATTATTCCCGCTAATTATGCTTTTGCGATCTGGGGATTAATTTATCTGGGTTTAATTAGTCTGGGAATTTACCAAGCTTTGGCTTTCAATAAAACTGAACCGCGTTTGCGTCGGTTAGGCTACGAATTAGCCATCGCTAGTGCTTGTCAGATTCTCTGGGTAATTCTCTTTCAATCCCGTTTTTTTGCCCTGTCTTTACTGGCAATGCTAGGCATTTTAATTTCTCTCATCCGGCTTTATCTTCGCTTAGAAATTAATCGCTTTATTGTCAATCGTAAACAGGGTTTATTAGTTAATGCTCCTATTAGTATTTATTTCGCTTGGATTACCGTAGCCACGATTGTCAACGTCGCTTCAGTGCTGGATTGGATCGACTGGCTGCGATGGGGTCTAACTGACCAGATATGGACGGTAATAATTCTGGTTATCGGGGCGATAATCGCAATTTTAGTCGGTTTAAACCGAAAAGATCGGGCTTTTATCGGGGTGTTTATCTGGGCTTTCTTGGCGATCGCTGTTAAACAGATTTCTCTGCCTCTAATTGCGGTAACGGCGATTATATTAGCGATTATCTTAGCTTTTTTGGGTTTTCGTGGCAATTTTCGCCCTCTGAGTCGTTAATATGCCGGATTACAGCGAATTTCGACGATAAAGCCATCGGGATCGTAGAAGTAAACCCCTCTCCCAGTCGGACGGGTCACGGGTCCACTAGCAATAGTAATTCCCTGACTTTGTAGCACTTCTAGGGCAAAATCGAAGCATTCTGGGGCAATATCGAAGGCTAAATGATTGGCGCGGGTAAAAGCGATTTCGGGATTGTCGTCGGGAGGGTTTAAATCTGGTTCCCAAAATAGGTCAATTACTGTACCATCGGGGGTGATAAAATTGGCCACTTTTCCCTGGGCAACTAATTCTTTTAAGGTACTGGGAATTTTTTCGCCCACTAATTCCTCTAATCCTAATATTTCCCCGTAAAAATGACGAGAAGCATCCATATCTTTGACGTTGAAAGCGATATGATGGACTTTTCGCAGTTGACCGATTTTGAGTTTTTTTGCGGTTACGGAAGGACTAATAGTCATTTTAGTTAGGTTTTGCTGAAAAAGTTTGTTGGTGGGGTGTGGGGGAATTATGAATTATGAATTATGAATTATGAATTGGGATGTGGGGAGAACAAATAAAAATAATTTCCTGACGATGGACGACTTAAGAGTTAATTTTTTGCAATAATTGTCGAATGGATTCGGCATCTTGGGCGTTGGGTAGGAGGGCAAGATAGAAGCCTAAATCCTGTTGCGCTTGGGTGAATTGTCCAATTTGATAGTAAACTAAACCTCGATCGCGCAGCTCTAGGGGATGATTAGGAATGAGCAAAAGTAGCAGATCTAGTGTCCGAATTGTCTGAGGCCATTGTTTAAGATTCAGGTAAATATATTTTAAATTAGTCAACAAACGTAATAAAATTTGCTGATTGGTAGCAATATTGAGAAAATGTTCTTCTAATTTAACTGGCTGTTGATAAACTTGACTTAATCTTTCTTGACAGTCCTGTTTAAATAAGATTTCACCACCGTGAAAGGGATCGACAAAGATTTCCACTTCCTCGAAATCGGGACGGATAATAAAATGTCCCGGCATAGCAATTCCTACCATGGGAAAATCGATCTTTTTGGCAATCTCTAAATAAATGATCGATAGAGTGATCGGAATACCCGTGCGGCGATCAATTACGTCATTTAAGTAGCTATTGCGGGGGTCATAGTATTCTTTGGTATTACCAGTAAATTGTAAATCTTCAAACAAATATTGATTGATAATCTTGACTATTTTTAAGGGATATAATCTATCGGGTAAACGTTTTTTTACCTCGTCAGCCATGAAATTTATTCTATTTAAATAGTTGTCAATCTTGAGATGCGGATATTCAAAATGGGCTATTTGTAGGGCTGCCTGAGCTAGATTTATCTCGGGGTCAGGATGTTGAATTGTTTCGATGAAGGCTTGGTATAAGAGTTCAATGGTCATTAGCAAAGGGTATTAATCAGATTATCAACTATTTTAACCTATCCTTCCGATTTTATCGTTTCTCTTTTCTGATCACCATTAAAGATTCGGAGATTTAGATGAGCTTTCCCGGGAGAAGTAGCGAGTAATCTTGTCAAGGTCTAGATTAACCACCGCTTTTTCTAAAGGGATCGTGCGACAATTTTTATTTTTATCGCGCACTTGATAAACTAATTGATTTGTCCAATCTAAAGCAGTTAACCAACCACTTTGAGGATGATAAACCCCAGTTTCAATGTCTAGCCAACCGCTGCCGCGAGCCAGTTGCCCTGGTTTGACTTCGGGAAAGGTAAAGGTTAAAGTATGACCTGTGATAATTAGTTTATCCTTGAAATAGGGTTGGGTCATGGCATGAAATTCGTTTCTAATCCAACAAAACTGCTCGTTCGTTTGCTGTTCAAGGGGATATTCTGGGTGTACTCCCGCGTGAACTAACCAAATATCTCCTAGGTCTAAATAAGGGGGTAGGGATTGGAACCAATTAATATGCTCGGCGGGTATATTGTTATTATAACTTAGTAGTGTCGCCGCCCCACCACTCTCAATCCAGCCCGTTAACCATTTTTCAGAAACTTCTTTTCCTGCCAGAGCTTTTAAGAGCATATATTCATGATTTCCTAGGAGACATAGGTAGTTATTTTTGATGACAAAATCCACCACTTCCAAGCTCTGCTGTCCTCGATCGATTAAATCCCCCAGAAAATACACCTCATCCTCACTATTGGGAGCAACTCGGTTTAATAGTCGCAAAAGTGCCTGAAAACTGCCATGCACATCTCCGATAATAATACGGCGCGGTTCTTGAGTCTGTTTCCCTATTTTTCTAAAAAACACACACCCCTCCCTAATCACTGAGATTGCTATTCTTTTATCGCTAAAAAGGTAGTTTTTATAAGGTCTTAATTTTATTATAGGACAAAGCTTTTCCTCTGACAGTCACTTCCTCCCAAGAACTCCGGCAGAAAGGCAGTAATTGTTTTGTAAAGTATTTTTGCAATCTCTGGACAGAGAGCGGGGGGGTTATGGTATTATTTTTTTACGATCAGTTTTTATACAATTGCATATAAACATCCATCGCTATACGCACAGATTCCCATTATATAAAAAAGTGTCTCACAAAAATGCTCCCTTGTCAAGCATCATCAAAAAAAAGTTTTTTTTGAGATTATAATAAAAAAAAATTAGTTTTCTGCTTCTATGATAACCCTAATTAACGCTAGAATTCCCGCCTATCAGGATCAACAACAAATAGAGATAAATGCTGCGGGAAGGATCGAGAGAATCACGGAGATGGGGGGAAAGACAAGAGGGGAAAAGATTATCGATATGGAAGGGGATTGGCTATCGTTGGGAGGAGTAGATTTACAGATCAACGGAGGGTTAGGATTAGCATTTCCCGACCTAGAAATAACAGATCTAGAAAAATTAGATAAGATTAGCGATTATCTTGGGAATCAAGGAATTGATGGTTATCTTCCCACCCTAGTCACCACGTCTGTGGAGAAATTTCAAAAATCCCTCTCAGTAATTGCCAAATATATCGAAAAACAGCAACAGGAAAATCGATCGAGTGCCCAGGTTTTAGGAGTACATTTAGAGGGACCATTTTTAAACTATGAAAAAAGAGGGGCGCATCCAGGACAATATCTTTTAACACCAAGTATAGAAACAATAGATAAAATCTTTGGGGACTACTTATCGATCATAAAAATTATCACCCTAGCCCCAGAATTAGATAGTAGCGGTACGGTAATTAAATACCTAAGCGATCGAGGAATTACCGTCAGTTTAGGACATTCACAAGCGAGTCAAGAAATAGCCAAAAAAGCCTTTTTCCAGGGGGCAAAAATGGTTACTCATGCCTTCAATGCCATGCCTCCTTTACACCATCGTCAACCGGGGTTATTAGGGGAAGCAATTATCAATTGCGAGGTGTATTGTGGGTTAATTGCCGATGGTCAACACATCCATCCAACCATGATAGAATTATTACTAAAAGCCAGTAATTATCATCAAGGAATTTTCTTAGTTAGTGATGCTTTAGCACCCATTGGTTTAGGGGATGGTGTCTATCCTTGGGACGAGAGAGAAATTGAAGTTAAACAGGGAACAGCAAGACTTTTTGACGGTACTTTAGCGGGAACAACCTTACCCTTATTACAAGGAGTAGCCAATTTAGTTAACTGGGGAATATGTGATTTAGAAACGGCGATTCTACTAGGCACAGAATCCCCCAGAAAAGCGATCGGATTAGCGGGTTTATCGGTGGGACAACCTGCCAACTTTTTGCGCTGGCAATCGGCATCAAATTGGGAAAGATTGGATTTCCGTCAGCATTTTGGTCTCTAACTGTTGAATAAGGGTATCGAGATCGACTTCGAGGCGATCAAAACATTCAGGAGGGGAAAGATCGGGTTGAAAATAAATCAATTTTACCTGACCATCACCGATAGCAACTATAGCCACTTCTTCGCTGGGATTATAGCGATAAATAATCCCAAGCATCTCTTGAATTTTACAATTAACCTTGCGATTTAATTTCTCTAGGGACTCCCTAGAACAACAGACAAAATGAGGCTGAGGTTTAAGATCGATGCCCAAGGTTTCTTGAGCATCTTCTCCCCATTCCGAGAGTAAACCCCACATTAAACCGGCTAATTCCTTTTGATTTTCTTGCACAAATTGATCTAATTGATAGCGCCATTGATTAGCGGGATCATCGGGGATTGGTTGTTCAAATCTCATCATTAGCCTCTTTTCAGTTATCAGTTATCAGTTATCAGTTATCAGTTATCAGTCATTAATAAGGGGTGTGCGGATCCCCCCTTAGTCCCCCCTTAATAAGCTATCCCTTATAGAGATATTTCTTAACAATTTGGTCAGTAAGGACTCTAACCCTTATCCTGACTTGATTTCAGTTTTTTCTTTGTCATTAAGGGTGTCAACAAGGAATATTACAGATTGTTAACCGAGTCTTGAAAGCCATGTGCTACAAAGGTTTCAAATGTTAAGAAAGATGTGACTAATGGACAGCCTTAATAAGGGGGGAAAGCTGACAATTTTTAACACCTACCTACTTATCGACGGTACTCATCACCGCAATCACCAATTAACTGCAATAAATCCCGGGATTTTTGCAAGACATGATCAATTTTTTGATAGTCTTGGGGAGATAATTGAAAATCGAAAATACGGGCATTTTCTGCGATATGTTCGGCAACGCCCAAACGCACCCCGATAATTGCCCCGGCTACAGCTTTTTGTTCGAGAACGTAACGCACTGCCACATTAGGAATGGTGACATGATAGGAATCAGCGATCGCTTTAAGAACGGTTAATAATTCTTGGAATAATTGCCAGTTTCCCCAAGCATTGATCATGTTTTTATATTTCCGTAAACTAGCGGTATTGAGACTCATGGGATTGGGTTCAGGATGACCGAGATATTTTGCCCCTAATAAGCCTCCTGCTAGAGTACCATAGGCCAGGAGATAGATGTTATGTTCTTGGCAAAATTGCGCCATTTTGACGAGGGGACGACGATCAATCAGGGAAAACTGGACTTGATTGGAGACTATTTTAATCCCAGCGCTGAGAATAATTTTTAAATGTTCCGTGTCGAAATTAGTCAAAGCCAGGTGTTTAATTTTGCCTTCCTGTTGTAATTCTCCTAAAAAATATAAGGCATCTAGATAATTTTTATCGCGATAATCCCACCAGTGAAACTGCAATAAATCGAGACTATCCACATCCATGCGACGGAGGGAAATAGCGATATTTTTTGCGACTATTTCCTTAGTCATTTTACCCGGACGGGGAACCCATTTAGTGAAAGCTTGCAGATTATTTAAAGCATCAATGCCCCTTTGATCGACTAATTGACGACGAAATTCACCGATAAAATCTTCGGCTGGACCGTAATGATCGGCCAGATCCCAAGTGGTGAAACCGGCATCTAGATAGGAGAACATACTAGGGATCGCTTTTTGGGGTGCGATCGAACCATGGGCGCCCGAAACCTGCCACATTCCGTTCAAAATACGGCAAATTTCCAGATCGGGGGTAAACTGTAAGCGACGAGATTCGGACATGGGGACTTTTCAGTGTTGCCAAAGGCACGGCGTAGCCGTCCAGTAAACAGTAAACAGTAATCAGTGAAAAGACAGCAGAAAACTGCCATTGAATACTGCTCACTTAATATTCTATTCTCCTACTGACCACTGATCACCGACCACTGATTCAAGACAGATCGATCGTCCCTGTTCAGAAAAACGCGGCAAAGGGGAAGACTTGCGGAAAAATCTCCCCCTTTTTGGGTTTTTGCTGCTCAATTTTTGCTGGGTTAATATTCCACTTCCAATCGCGCTGCGGTGACAGCATCAAAAGCAAAAGCGAGAACTATAGGCATAGGACAAGCGAGGATTATACAGAGAATTAAAGCTGTCACAGTCAATCCGATCGCCACTCCTAACCAAAGTTTTTCGGCAGGAGATAGACCTTTTTGGCGCTTAATTTTTTGTAACACTTTGGTGGGAATTGGTTCTGGCATCACGGCATTGGGAGGGAATGCCCAATAATTGCTGTAGCGTTCGAGAAATAGCTCTGTCCAGCCGTTTTCTTGACACCATTCTTGAATCCATTGTTCGTGAAAGTGTTTCATTGCTTCCCTGTTGACTTTTTCTGGTGATTACTATAAACATCTCTTGATGCAAACTTCATCCTAGCAAAGCTATCTTAAGGGTCGATCGGGTTCAATAAAACTTAATATATGAGTAGTCGGTGAAAAGTAAAGTTAACGGTGAGGTAAGGAGACAGGAGACTCCGAGACAGGGATCAGCTTGGGGATTGGGTGTGAGGGAATAGGTAAATAATTGTTAAAAAATTTCGGTTCTTGATTCGGTACAGATTGCCTGTAATTTTTGGTCCCAAGTATCGAGGGGAAGGGTATCGAGATAGGCAAAGTCAAAGACAATCCCGATCGAGGGGATAGCTTGCCATTCGGGGGAATTTAGGAGACGATCAAAATAACCTCCCCCGTAACCTAAGCGATAACCTTGGCGATCGCAAGCGACGGCGGGAATTAATAGTAAGTCCACTTCAGACGGTAAAATGAGAGGGGCGATCACTGTTGGTTCATAGATGCCATAACGATTTAATTCTAGGGGATCGTCGGCAGTCCAACAGTGCCAAGTCAGGCTATCTCCGTCACAACGGGGAAAACCCCAGCGATGGTGTTGGCAAAATAAGGAACTTAAATCCGGCTCTTGACGATAACTGAAGTAAGCGAGAATGGTTTTAGCGTGCTGAAAGAGGGGTAAAGATTGTAAATTTTTGCAAAGTTGCTGACTATTTTCTTGCCAAATATGCTTAGGAAGCGCTCGTCTTTGGGTAATTAGTTGTTTGCGTAATTGGGCTTTTTTGGTAGCGGAATCCATAGAATAGAGATAAATATTTCTGTAGTCACAAGATGCTAAATCTATTTAACTCGCTTTTTGGGCGTTATAACGAGAATATCAAGGCCAATGTGGAAATTTACACCTGGGCAACTTGTCCCTACTGTATTCGTGCCAAATGGTTGCTGGGTTGGAAAGGGGTAAAATACACCGAATACAAGATTGATGGGGATGAAAGCGCTCGTCAAGCCATGGCCGAACGGTCTAACGGTAAACGCAGTGTACCACAGATTTTTATCAATAATGAACATATCGGCGGTTGTGGTGATTTGTATGCTTTGGATGGTCAGAAAAAATTAGATAATTTACTGGCTAAATGTGGGACTATCTAAAGTCTATTGATGAAAAAGCCTATGAGAAACATCGGCAATGGATGCAGTTAGCTTTAAATTTAGCGGCAACTGCGGGGGACCGGGGTGATGTACCTGTGGGAGCGGTTATCGTGGATAAACAGGGACATTTAATCGCTCAAGGAGCTAATTGCAAGGAAAAACACCATGATCCCACCGCTCACGCTGAAATTCTGGCGATTCGTGCCGCTAGTCAAGTGTTAGGCAATTGGCACTTAAATGATTGTACCCTCTACGTCACCCTCGAACCCTGTCCCATGTGTGCCGGGGCAATTATTCAGGCTAGATTAGGATTATTAGTGTACGGTGCTGACGATCCCAAAACAGGAGTTATCCGCACTGTGGCTAATTTTATTGATAGTCCTTTTTCTAACCATCGTTTACCGGTAATCGCGGGAATTTTAGCTAAGGAATCGGGGGAATTATTACAAACATGGTTTGAGAAAAAAAGAAATGTTTAAAGGAGTCAGGGAGATAGGAGTCAATAAGCTGTTTGTAATTTAAATTGCCTGTTGAGATGAGGCAAGAGGCAAGAGGCTTCGGCCGTGAGCTCAGCGTTCGACCGAGCTCACGGCCGAAGCTCACACCCTGCCCCCAGGAAAAACTTTTTCAGCAAACCCTAATTAAAGTAATAGTTAAATCCTTATAAAAATCCTCCTGTTTTAATTCCACTTTTGATTGAGAAGCCAGTAAAAGTAAAGCCCAAAAAATCGCCACCTTTTCCTGTGTTGCCGAGTGACTAGAAGGCTTTTCCGCTTGCCATAAATCTAATAAATACTCAAACTCTATCTCATTTTTCTCTAATTGAAAAAACTTTCTCTGCAAAAAAAAGTCCAGTTCCGCTGCCAATTCCGTCAGGTTTTCTTGGTGGGCCAATTCCGTGATAATTTGTACAGCTTCCCGTCGGGATTGGGGCCGGGGTTTCGGGACAACTACAGGCAGTTTCGGTAAAGCTTCAATCTCTAGGGCAATCTGTTGTAATTGAGTGATTAACTCCTGCAAAGTTACCCGTCTTTTTCGCGGTGGTGGTGCGGCAGTACGACGGCGAATATGATTTTCTAGATAACGGGGTAAAGTTCTTAATTCCCGTTCTAATTCGCTAATTTCCTCATCAATCAGACTTTCTTCTTGCTGTTCCAAAGACAATCTTTCTAGGGTATCAGCCTTAAATAAAACTAACATAGAAGCCCATAAAAAAGCCTGTCCCGATTGGGGTAAATTAGCCTGGGCCATGGCTAAATCTAGATCATTTAATAACCCCAATTCTGCCAAAAAGCGATCAATCACATCGATAACCCGCACATCCCAGGGGTCAATCTCTCCCTGTTCGGCCATTTCTAACAGAGATTCGATCGCGTCACTAGCTGAGGTGATAGTCATGATTCTAGAATCTTGTAGGATCTGAAAGGATAGAATTTAGCAAGCAAAACCATGGACATATCGATCGCTGACCTGCGCTTGGACTACAATCTTGAAGAATTGCTAGAGTCAGAAACATCTGCCGACCCTTTCATTGTATTTAAACAATGGCTAGAACGGGCGGTATCTTCGGGAAGATTGGAACCCAACGCTATGACTTTAGCCACTATTTCCCCGCAGGGCAAACCCCGGGCCCGCATGGTACTGTTAAAAGACTTCGATCCTCGCGGTTTTGTTCTCTTTACCAACTACCAAAGCGCCAAGGGACAGGAATTAATCGCCAATCCCAATGCAGCCCTAGTGTTTTGGTGGGGAGAATTGCAACGACAAATTAGGATCGAGGGAACTGTAGAAAAAATCAGCGAGGAGGAATCGGATAATTACTTTTTTGTCCGTCCCTGGGAATCTCGTTTAGGGGCCTGGGCTTCTAATCAAAGTGAAGTGATTTCTGGGCGAGATATCCTCGAAAAACGCCTAGCAGAACTAAAAGAAGAATATACTGGTCGTGAAGTTCCCCGTCCTGCTCATTGGGGGGGTTTTCGCCTGATTCCTAGTTTAATCGAGTTCTGGCAAGGTCGCCCCAGTCGTCTCCACGATCGTCTCTGTTATTATCGTCAAGAAGATGGCAGTTGGCAAAGGCAACGTTTAGCTCCTTAGTTTGATCTTGACACCTTGTATTGGCAAAATAGCTCGATACTAATTCAATTTGTCATTTTAGTCTTGAGATAATATTAGGTCGATGTCTTTTCCCAACCCGCGCTTCCCCTAGCGATCGGGTTGGGCTATTATGTCATTTGAGAAAGGCAACCCGTCCGCCCTAAAGTTTCAGAAAAACGATAAATTACTCAAAAGATTATAGACTGCGGTCTGCTCCCCAGTGTCTTCGGCAAGCACAGAAATCCGATAACATAGTCAATAGGTGACATCGGGAAAAAATCATCTATGACGACTACATCAGAAGACGTATGGCGACTCTTAGCCGAATTAGCAACTGCTCAAGCCGAATTAACTGCCGCTCAAAAAGAAACTGACAAACAACTGAAGGAAGTTACTCAACAACAGAAGGAAACTGACCGACAACTCAAGGAAACTGACCGACAACAGAAGAAAACTGACAAACAACTCAAAGAATTAGGACAGCAAATTGGGGGACTCGGTGCAAAATTCGGCAGCTTTACCGAAGGACTTGCCCTTCCTTCAATGGAAACGATTCTCAGACCACGCTTTGGTATGGAAGTTGTTAGTCCTAGTGTGCGAGTCAGTAAAGAAGGACAACACCTAGAAATTGATGTTCTTGCCTATAGCAATGGTGAGCTAAATACTGCTTATATCGTCGAGGTTAAAAGTCATGTTAGACAGGAAGATATTACTCAATTAAAAAGTATTTCGCAACGGTTTCGCCGCTTTTTTCCCGAACACAAAGATAAAAAACTCTATGGCATATTAGCGGCGGTTGATTTATCCCCAGAATTACGCAAAAAAATTCTGCAAGAAGGGCTTTATGTGGCTCGGATTCATGACCAAGTATTTGAATTAGATATTCCCGATAATTTTCAACCTCAAACCTATTAAAACATCAAATGCGATCACTTTTGATCTGAATCTTGTCAGGGATGATTAGCCCAATATACAAGTCTCAATCATCGATCGTTTCGATCTGTAAGGGCAAGTCGAAAATTTTTCCCTACCCCCACCCCCTACACCCTGTAAACTTTTCAGGTTCTCTGTCATCCCGTGAGGGATCGGGATTTTGGGGAGGAGGGGATTTAGTTGAATAATCTTTGCAGAAAAGTGCTTCGATCCCGCAGGAAAATCTGAGCGCAATTGCGCCCCGGCATCCCCGAAATTGAGCCGCCGGGGTGAGTTCCTGCCCCAGTTAAATAAAGGTTTTTAATCGGGGTTTTGTAGTTAGCTATTTCCGGCAAAGGACGCAGGAAAATCATCTGATCTAAGGTCATATCAAGATGATAGTAATTACCTTTATAGGAACCCAAACGATTAGCTAATTCGGCCGGACTTTCCACCCGACGGGCAATGATGGCGGATTTGAGATTGGGAGCATAATCGGCCAGTTTATCAAGAACTCGATCGGCCACGCGATTTTTTAATTCTTCCGTCCATCCCGTGCCGTTTAATCCCGTTCCCTCGGCCCCGGCAATCTGATAGGGGGCAAAAAATTCGATCCAGAGGGTATGCTTGTTCTGGGGAGCCATGGAGGGATCGAGAATAGTGGGGACATCTAGGTACATAGAGGGATTTTCGTCGGGAATCTGCCCCAAAATCGTTAAAGCGTGGGCCTGTTCAACGTGACGCACGGAATCGGCGATGAGAATCGTTCCCTGTAAATACTCCTCTTTGTGATCGTAAGCCTCGAACCTTGGTGCTTCGGCGAGGGCGCAATCAATTTTAAGAATTGTTTCATTGTTATTGACAATTCGCCGTTCTACCCTTTCTCGCAATTCGGGATCGGCGGCATCCACATCGGCGGGGGCGACTAACTGTAAAAAAACTCGTCTAGCGTCAATATTAGAGATAACACCCGCTTTTGCCAGATATTCCCGTCCAGAGTCCACCCTAACCCCGATTGCTTGTCCTTCCTCGATGAGAATCTGTTTAACTTTCTGCTCGGTTAAAATCACCCCACCGAGACTGACAACGCATTTCACCAGAGCCTCGGTTAGTGCGCCCGTACCACCACGAGGGCGAGCCACCCCGGGGGAGTGACGCATCGCCATCATCATCATCCCGGAGGTAATGCCTTTTTGGGAGGGAGGAGCGCCAATTTCTGCCGCTAGACGAGCGAGGGGGGCTTTGACAAATTCGCTCTCAAACCACTCATTGAGGACATCTTCGGGGGAAGTAATCATCGTGCGGATGAAGTCGAGCAGTTTCTTTTTCGAGCCGATCGCTTTCCAGACACTAGCTAAGGCACTAGAGTTATAATTACGGGCGATTCTGAGCAAATCTTGGGGCGGAGCGTTAAACCAAGGACCGATCGCATTCATCAACTGTGCCCAATAGTCGATAAACTGAAGGTAGCGATCGGCATCTTGCGGACAAAACTGGGCAATTGCGGCGTGAGTTTTTTCCAGAGAGCGATAGGAAAGAAAATATTGGCCAGAGGGATGGGGACAGAAAACGGTAGGATCGAAGAATAAATACTCTAATCCGTGGCGTTTTAGCTCCAATTCCTCAATTACCGGTCCTAAAAAGATAAATTCATGATCGATCGCACAGAGATTAAACTTAAAATCGGGGGCTAGATCTGGGATAACCGCTTCTGTGGTAGCCGCTCCTCCCGGTACGCTACGCTGTTCGAGAAGGAGGACGCGATAACCGGCTTTGAGGAGATAGGCGGCACAAACTAAACCATTATGCCCCGCACCGATGAGGATGACATCGTAACTTTCCATGCAGTTTCAAAAATTCCTATTTTTAATTTTGCGCTTTTCTTGACCCTAATATGTTAAAAATAGTTAAAGATTAGCTGCTGTCAGCAGATTTCAGCGAGCAGTTATGAGTGAGCAGGTAGAAAACATTTAATTTTTCCTTTTTTTTATGAGTTCTGCGATTAAAGTTATTCAACCATCGGGTATTTTAGATGGCAACCAAGCTGGCCAATTTCGCCAAGAAATTGCCGAAGCCGTGCAGGGAGGTTCAGAGGTTATTATCGTTGATTTCCAGAATGTCACCTTTATGGATAGTTCTGGTTTAGGAGCGCTAGTTTTATCCTTAAAAACCGTCCGTTCTGCGGGGGGTAAACTATTGATCTGCTCGATTAATGATCAGATAAAAATGTTATTTGAATTGACCGATATGGAGCGAGTTTTTGAAATTTTTGATAACCGAGAAGAATTAGAACAAAAAATCCTCGAAAGTTAATCAGCGAAAATCCACCTGCATGATCGAAAGATCGTCCTTAAAGTTACCATCAAATCGTAAAGCTTGAATTTCTCCAATAAAATTATCGAGATTTTTGGCGTAATTACAATGATAACTTCGTAAAGATTGAATAAAGTTTTCTAGTCCCCACATCCTACCATCGGCACAATCGATCTCGTAAATTCCATCACTAAAAAGATAAAGACTACTGGGTAAATTCAGGCATTTAACCTGATTAATATATTCCGCTTCCGGAAACATCCCGATGGGAAAACCGGGGGCTTTCAGTCTGGTTTCAATCATCTGGCCAAAAGGTTTTTGAGTCAGGAGAACTGCTGGGGGATGACCAGCGCTGGCATAGGTTAACTCTTGTTGTTTCCGATCATAAATTCCGTACCAAATAGTAAAATATTTATCATTCTTAGGACTGATTTGATAAACTTGATTTAACCCATGTAAAACCTGATTAGGTTGATAGTAATTCACCTGACTTAAACTACGGGAACGGAGTAAATTAATCACCGAAAGGGAAGGTAAAGCCGCTCGTAAACCATGACCCGCCACATCTAAAAGATATAACATCAAATGGTCATTATCTAACCAATAATAATCAAAACCATCGCCCCCCAATCGACGAGAAGGAAGGAAGCGAAAATCGATAGCAAGTTTTGGAGAAATAAAAGGTTCGGGTAACAGCGATCGCACATATTCCGCCGCTTCCGCTAACTCCATTTCTAGTAATTGTTTTTGCGCTTGCAGATCATGACTTAATTGATGCAAACGCATTCCCGCCCGCACGCGCGCTCTTAACTCATTAATCTCGATCGGTTTACACAAAAAATCATCGGCCCCCGCGTCCAATCCCTTCACCCGATCCTCCACCGATCCCAAAGAAGTTAAGAGGATAAAAAAAGTTGTTGACAGTTGGGGATTGAGCTTAATTTGCCGGCAAACTTCCAACCCATCGATCCCCGGCATCATCCAATCACAAATAATCATCGCTGGTTTTAGTTGCCCCGCTTGCTTTAATCCTTCTTCCCCATCACTGGCAACAAAAACCTCGTATTCCTTCTGCAAAGCTCGTCTCAGGAAGGTTTGAACTACTCCATCATCATCAATTACTAGAATTCGTACCATCTTTTTTGTAACTCGACTATCTTAATCTTACTGCTTACCCCCAACCCTCTAAAAGATGACTTTGCTTATACCTTAAGATAAGATTAAATCCAGAATCGAGCTAATACATCAGTCATAGTTTGGGAAAAATGGTATAACTTCTAGCGTAAGGCATTGCAGAGGTAAACCGGGGGTGAAGATTTCTTTTCAGGTAGATAGCGATCTCAAGTCCTTAGATACCGTTTTAAACTATTTTGAGCAACTCGAACCGGCGGGCATTCCCAAAAAAGACTGGCTCCAGTGTCAGCTTGCCCTTGCCGAAGGTTTTACCAATGCAGTCCGTCACGCTCACCGACACCTCCCCCCCGAAATCCCGATCGAGATCGAAATCGAGATTACCCGATCCCAGATGGAAATTCGCATCTGGGATCGGGGTTCCGTCTTTGATTTAGAGGACTTTATCGAAAAAAACGCCCATCGTGACCATATTTTCTCCGGTCATGGGCAAGGACTGCCGATCCTCCAAAAAATCGCCGATCAACTCAGTTATACTCACACTGAAGATCAGCGCAACTGTCTGTTAATTATTAAACAATTTTCCCGCCATGAATCCGATCGCGCCCCTCGTTTCTCCTAGTTGGTTAGTGACTAATCTCAATCGCCCCGATCTGATGGTTATTGACTGTCGTTTTCAATTAAACGATCCCGATCTCGGTTATCAAGAGTATTTAGCCAATCACATTGAAAATGCCTTCTATTTACACCTCGATCACGATTTATCGGCTCCCGTTGCCCGTCATGGCGGCCGTCATCCTTTACCGAATCCGCAGACAATAGCCGCTAAATTAAGCTCTTTAGGGGTGATTTCTGGTCAAACCCATGTCATCGCCTACGATGCCTCCCGTTTTGCCTTTGCCAGTCGTCTCTGGTGGTTATTACGTTATCTCGGCCATGAAAAAGTCAGTATTCTCGATGGTGGTTGGCAAAATTGGTTAAATGCCGGTTATCCCGTCTCTAATCAGATACCTGTGCCGAAAAACGGCGCTTTTTTTCCCAAAGTTCAACAGGATTGGCTAGTCACGATCGAGGAGGTAAAAAGGCAAAAAGAGCAAGGGGGAGTGGTGTTAATTGATGCCAGGGAAAGCGATCGCTATCGGGGTGAAAGGGAACCGATCGATCCGATCGCCGGCCACATCGAGGGGGCGCTGAATTATCCCTGGTTGGAAGTCACCGATAGTCAGGGTTTTTCTCAACCCCTGGCCCAGCAAAAACAACGTTGGCAAGGGCGGCAAGGCGATCGAGAAATTATCCTCTACTGTGGTTCGGGAGTGACAGCCTGTGTCAATATCCTTTCCCTTACCCTAGCCGGATACGAGAATGTTAAGCTATATTCTGGAGGTTGGAGTGATTGGTGTTCCTACCTGATCTAACTGGCCCTATTGATACCCATCTATCGAGAAAGATTGTCAAAATGACCTAATTACTGTACAATCCCTATATTATCACTTTTAATTATTCCCAAACTATTATCTAGTTTGTCTCCTAGACAAAAAAGCTAATTTTTATTTTAGTTGCTATCTTTTTGCTCTCAAATCACCGCTATTCCTCAAAGAATAGTCATTTTCCCCCGTAAAATTACTAAAAAGTAATTTTATAGTTAAACTCTATAAAAAATTAGGTATGTATTTTGTATGACAGAAGCCGGTCTTTGTCATTGTAATGGTGGCACCCGTCCGAAAGATCGCCTTTCGATTTTTGTGGATGGCAATAATATGTTTTATGCTCAACAAAAAAATGGTTGGTTTTTTGACCCGCGCAAGGTGTTAAATTACTTCACCAACGACCCGAATATTATGTTAATTAATGCCTTTTGGTACACGGGTTTAAAAGATTCCCAAGATCAAAGAGGTTTTCGCGATGCTTTAATTAGTTTGGGTTATACGGTGAGAACAAAAATTTTGAAAGAATATTATGATGATAGTTCTGGTCGTTTTTCCCAGAAAGCTAATTTAGATATCGAAATTGTCGTCGATATGTTTAATACCGTCGATCAATACGATCGAGTGATTTTATTTAGCGGTGATGGCGATTTTGAACGAGCGATCGAACTATTGCGCTCTAAAAATACTCATATTACCGTAGTTTCTACGGAAGGGATGATCGCTAGGGAATTACGCAACGCCACCGATCGCTATATTGATCTGAACGATATTCGCAAAGATATCGAAAAAAGTGATTATTAACCGGCCGTTTTGTCTTTAAACTGGCTATTTATCCCATTTTTCTTTATTGGTAGTCCTCACCTATCCCCTTCTCCCAGAAGGGGATAGGTGAGGCAATTAACCGTCTCTTGTTTATTTTTCCTTGAGTCGAAAGAGTAAAAACTGATTGATCTGATTCGGATTAAAATTATCATCACTGACTAAAATCAAAGAGCGACTACCATCAGCTAATCTTGGACCGAGGGTCATTCCTTCCAAATTATCTAAATCAATCCCCAAAGTCCCTAAATCTAGTAATAATTTTTTCCGCAAGGGTTGCACCTGTAAAGCTTCTAATTCTCCCGGTATCCGAGCAATTTTCGACGTATCGGTGGCACTCCCATTAACTACCTGAAAGAGTTTCGCTCCAAAACCTTCTAAACCAAAAGTTCGCTCTAAACTGAGAAAATAACCCTCTTTTTCTAAAGCTAATAATTCCGTTAAACCGTAGTATCTCGCACTACTGGGTGGCTCATCTAACACATACAATTGTTCTGATACAAACACAGGCGCACCAATCGGATCAATAACATAATGAAGAAGTCGCACTCTGAGATTTTCTGCTCTTTTTCCCGTGGGACTATCTTGAATTAAAGCGCTTTCTGTGGCAGTAAACAAACGAAAAGGATCGTCTTTAAGAGTGCTGGTAATCCCTAAAGTTAAGGATTCAAACCCTAAATTATCCTGTATTCCTTTTTGATTGCTATCATCTGGTAAAAAGCGATTAGGAATTAACAAAGACTCCTTTAATTGTCCCTGCAAATCAAATTCAGCAATAAAAGGAGCTATTCCCTGTTTAACCGCACCTTCACTGGAAATAAACAAAGTTTGTCGTGGCGAAAAAGCGATACCTTCTGGGTCGATCGATCCCTTTTTAAAAGTTTCTCCCTTGCTATCTTTTAGGAGCGTGACTGCCTCTAAATTCACTTTTTCGATTTTTTTATCATTTATCTGCAAACTAGCCCGATAAAAGCGGGCTGGAGCTTTCTGAGAACGATCATCACTGAGGAGATAAAAGCGGTTATTGGCGCGATCGTATGTAATTGCCGATAATCCCCCCACCCTTGTCTCTTGATAATCCGCTTGTGGTAATTGATATTCTCCCAAAAACTCGACCGAGATGGGTAGAAACATTCGTTGTTCTGCCAAAACTTGTGGGGAGACACCACAGGCAGCCAGACTAAAGGTTACAATCAAACTAGCAATTAAACCCAAAATTGGCAACCGCAAATTTTCGGCAGTCAGTCTCTTATAGAATCGATCGATCACAAAATATCACCCTCTACTACGCTCCTATCAATCTATTATGCTACGTTTTTCTCTCAGTTTATGGCTCTGTTTGATCGGTACTTCCCTTCCTCTCCTAGCACAAACAGAAACCCCTGCACCCAATCCCCTCGAAACTCCCCTAAAAAGTCCTTTATTACCGGCAATTGATCGCCCTTTAACTCCCTTGGAGCATCGTCAACTGTTATTATACATCGATCAACGCGATGCTGAAGCTCAAGCTAAATACGATGCGGGATTAAATGAGGAAGCTTTTCCTATCTGGTATGAAGTGATTAAATTAAATCGTTATTTGGGAGCAAAAGAAGAAGTAAAATCTTTGGGAAAAGTGGGGTTAGCCGCTTGGAATCGAGATCGAACCCAGGATGTTAAATTAATTACTGCTCGTTTAAAAACTGTGCAACAAACCGCAGAAACTAACCGGACAATGGACGGAGAATTATTAGCATTACTAGGTACATCCTATCAACAGGTACGAGCTTTTAATGAGGCGATAATCATCTATGATAAAATCCTAGCTGATGCCAGACAATCTGGGGATAATCTGGCAGTAGAAGCAACTTTAAATAAACTTGGTCAAATTCATTTATCTCGTTTTGATTATCAAAAAGCCGCCCCAGTATATGAAGAATTATTAACTATTTCTAAGGGGCAGAATAATTCTTTAACTCAAGGAATCTATCTGCAAAGACTAGCAGAAATTTATCGAGAATCTTTGCAACCAGCTAACGCAGTAAAAATTAAAGAAGAAATAGCTGAAACCCAGATCAGAAATCAGCAAATACAGTTAATTCCCGATCTAAAAATTCAAATTGGTTTAGATTATCAAGCTTTAAAAGATGCAAATAAAGCCAGCCAAAACTTTCAAGAAGCCTATTCTCTCGCCTTTGCTTTACAACAGTATGGCACCGCAGGAGAAGCTTTAAATAAGTTGGCCGAACTTTATAAAAGTTATCAACAGGTAGATTATGCTTTACAAATCTATCAAGAATTAATTAAAGTCCATGAATTGGGTTATAATTACTACGGTTTAATGAATACCTACGATCAAATCGGTCAAATTTATCTAGAGAGAAAAAATTATCCCCAAGCTTTACTAGCTTTCCAAAAAGGTGCAGAATTAGCGCAAGCTATCCGTTATCGTGAACAATATTTTCAAACCCAAATCACCCAAGTTAATCAAGCAATAAATAATCCCGAACAGTGATCTTTAAGTCTTTGAATAGTTAACTATCAGATGAACAGGGAAATAGGGAAGTGGGGAAATTTCAACTCATACCCCAAAACCTTAAAACCCCCCGCAACGCTAGGGCAGTGACCACCCTAAAACCCCAACACCCCAAAACTCTAACACCCAATACCCTAAGCGGGGAAGAGATTGAACCAATTAACCAAAACTTCGGCGATATTCTAGTAAAATAAACCCTAGGCCAGAGTTTCCGGACAGTATCCTAAACCCTTAGTAAATTGTTGCCGAAAAGCCTCTATATCTTGCTGATCTGGGGTACCATGGGACACAATCGCCACTTGGTAACGACGCATGACATCAATGGGGGATTGTCCCGTTTCCAAACTCCAAAAAACCATCTGGAGACGCATTTCCGGTTGATAGGGAATCCCTAACTCATTCATGTAGGCGCGAAAATCACCGTGTTGGCAAGGGGTGAGCATTTGATTAAACTTGACCTTGACCACCCAACCGTTAATTTGATGAATAACCGTCATGACGGAGGAGGGGAGATGAGTCATCGATCGCAGGTATTCGGTGACTCGTAGCGTTAGACTAGCGTTAGCAAGAAAATAGAGATAGTCCATAGTGGCCGCTGGGATGTTGGCTAATAGTCACGATTAGTGTTATATCTCTAGTCTGACGATAAACCGTTCCAGATACCAAGGGGAGAAATCCCCGATTTAGTGAAGTTCGCCTGGGTAGAATTACCCAACTTTTGCGAAGATTTTTATGATGACAATGACGATGATCCCTGACCAATTACTCTCCAGCTACGATTATCACCTTCCCCCAGAGTTAATTGCCCAAAATCCTGCCGAACCCCGGGATAGCTCCCGTCTTTTGGTGGTAGATTCTCCCAATAGTCATAATTTAGCTATTTTTCGGGATTTACCCACTTGGTTAGAGTCGGGGGATTTGCTGGTTTTCAACGATACCCGCGTGATTCCAGCCCGTTTATTTGGACGTAAAGTTACGGGCGCCCCCGTGGAAATATTACTATTAGAAGAACAAGATGACCATCGTTGGTTATCTCTAGTGAAACCGGGAAAACGCTTTAAAGTCGGTTCAGAAGTCCTTTTTTATCCGAAAACAGGGCGAACGGAAGACCAAGCAAAATTATGGTTAGCGAAAGTAATCGATCGAGATCTGAACACCAGTGGTCGTCTGCTGGAATTTCAACGTCATCCCGGGCGCGGTTTTTGGGATATGTTGGAGGAGTACGGTCATATTCCTTTTCCCCCCTACGTCACCGAATCAGAGGCGGAAGAAGACCGTTATCAAACAGTTTACGGTGATAAACAGGGTTCTGTGGCCGCTCCCACGGCTGGATTACATTTTACTCCCGAATTATTCCATAAGCTCGCCCAGAAGGGCATAGATACCGCCTATATCACCCTTCATGTGGGAGTGGGAACCTTTCGTCCCGTGGAAGTGGAAAATATTACAGAACACCTAATGCACCAGGAATTTTTGCAGATTTCCGCCGAAACTGCCGAAAAAATCGCCCAAACAAAGGCTAGAGGTGGCCGGGTTATCGCCGTGGGAACCACGGTAGCTCGTGCCTTGGAAGGGGCAATTAAAGAAACTAAGAGCGAGAAATTAACCGCTTTTCAGGGAAAAACCAATTTATTTGTCTATCCGGGTTATCAATGGCGGGTTATCGACGGCATGATCACTAATTTTCACCTACCCAAGTCCAGTTTGATGATGTTAGTCAGTGCCTTAATCGGACGGGAAAGACTACTGGCATTGTATCAGGAAGCTATCCAAGAGCGTTTCCGTTTCTATTCCTTCGGTGACGCTATGTTAATCCTACCTAGCGCTCGCAGCAGTAATCAGTAATCAGGAGTCAGGAGGCGGTCGGCAAGAGGCAAGAGGCAAAAAGGCAAAAGGCAGGAGAGGACGCAGGAGATTATTTTTATTTATTCTCCCCACTTCCCCACTTCCCCCCGCAACGGCTCGACTGAGCTTCGCCGAACGTCCGAACGTCGCGCACGAAGTGGTCTCCCCACTTCCCAACTAAAAAAGGGAAAGAGCTATGCTCCTCCCTTTTTTTACAGTTTATTCAAGTTGATTGTAGATGCACAGCAATCGAGGCTGAAATTACATTAAGCCTAATTGAGCAAGGATGCCTTTGTGGGTTAAGTATTCCGTAGCTACGCCAATAACGAAACCGAGCATGGCTAAACGACCATTCCAGTTTTCTGCGAAAGCGGTGAAACCGAGTTTGTTTTCTTGCTTATCCATGGTGAATTGCCTTCCTATAAGAAAATTGCGTTTAAGTCAAGTGCTTGATATTTAATGTAACATAACTTCCCGGGCTATGCAACATTTGTTTACATAAATTTTATTAATGTTGACCATAGACTTTTATGGGGGCAAGGTCAAGGGTGGGCAATGGCGGCCGAAAATCAAGCCCGATCCTAGTTCTAGGGCTAAATAACGGTTTTCCCATACCTGACCGAAAAAGATTACAATCAAGCGAAAGGTCAAGAATCGATCGCCGTCGAGCGAGGAGTGAATATGCGCGCCTTACTGATTTATCCCGTTTTTCCGCCGACTTTCTGGTCCTATAACAAAATTCTGGAATTAGTCGATCGCAAAGTCTTACTTCCTCCCCTGGGTATGGTGACGGTGGCGGCGATTTTACCGCAGGAATGGGAATTTAAACTGGTTGATCGCAATATTCGGGCGGTGACAGAAGCAGAATGGGACTGGGCTGAAATAGTGATTCTTTCCGGCATGATTGTCCAACGTCAAGATTTAATCGAGCAGATTCACGAAGCCAAGCAACGGGGTAAACTGGTGGCCGTGGGAGGTCCCTATCCCACTTCTATCCCCCACGAAGTTGCCGAGGCTGATTTTCTGATTCTCGATGAGGGAGAAATCACTATCCCGATGTTTGTGGAAGCATTGGCAAGAGGAGAAACTAAAGGTGTTTTCCGCACCACAGAAAAACCCGATGTGACAATTACCCCAGTTCCACGCTACGATCTGCTCGATTTTGAAGCTTATGATTCCATGTCGGTGCAGTTTTCGCGCGGATGTCCCTTCCAGTGCGAATTTTGCGATATTATCGTTCTCTACGGTCGTAAACCCCGCACCAAAACCCCCGCACAATTATTAAAAGAATTAGATTATCTCTACGAGTTAGGTTGGCGCCGGGGCGTGTTCATGGTAGACGATAATTTTATCGGTAACAAGCGCAACGTTAAATTACTCCTCAAAGAATTAAAGGTTTGGCAAGAAGAACACCAGTATCCTTTCCGGTTTAACACGGAAGCATCGGTAGATTTAGCCGCCGATCCCGAATTAATGGAAATGATGGTCGATTGTTACTTTGATGCCGTCTTTTTAGGCATTGAAACCCCCGACGAAGAAAGTTTACAATTAACCAAAAAATTCCAAAATACCCGTAGTTCCTTAACCGAGACTGTAGAAAAGATTATTAAAGCCGGATTGCGCCCTATGGCGGGATTTATCATCGGTTTTGATGGCGAGAAAAAAGGAGCAGCCGAGCGCATCATTAATTTTGTCGAAGAAGCGGCCATTCCCACGGCTCTATTTGGAATGTTACAAGCTTTACCCAATACCGCCCTATGGACTCGCTTGGAAAAAGAAGGACGACTACGATTAACGGGGAAACAGGACATTAACCAAAGTACCCTGATGAATTTCGTTCCCACCCGGCCGATCGAAGATATTGCCACAGAATATATTGAAGCCTTCTGGACATTGTACGATCCGGAGGTATTTCTCGATCGCACCTATCGCTGTTTCCTGAAATTAGGCGCACCTAAAGCTAAACCAGCCTTTAAACTGCCTCGCCGGGCCGATCTCTATGCCCTAGCGGTAATTATCTGGCGACAGGGCTTTAAACGTTCCACTCGCTGGAAATTCTGGCAGAATTTATTCGGTATTTTGCGCCATAATCCCGCCAATGCCGAACACTATATCACTGTCTGCGCCCACAACGAGCATTTCCTGGAATACCGTCAGATTGTCCGGGATGAAATTACGGCACAATTAGCCGAATTCCAACGCCAAGAGGCATTAATAGCGGAAAAAACAGCTATAGCGGCCTAATCATTCCGAGGATGGGTAAATAAACCCATCCTTAATATTTTCTGTCCTGATGGTGGACGATCAATAAATCAATAATATTCCTATTTTCTGGTTAAAAATTCTCTCAATCTCTGCCAAAGCAATTCAGTATAAATTCTTAATTTTCTAGATATAATTACATTTTTTCCCTAAAATGTTAGCTTGAATACTGAATAAATCGTCAAATCTTGACAAAGCCAGTATTTTTAGCTCCTTAACCCTATAAATCAAGGGAAAGTCAATGATTACTCGTCAAGAACTTAAGAAACTACAATCCCTAACTCAAATACCCGCCCTTTCCATTCTCTTACCCACCCATCGCACCTCACCGGATAACAAACAAGACCCTATTCTCGTTAAAAATTTGGTCGATGAAGCAAAGTGCCGATTATCGGAAGAATTCTCTAAACGTGAAATCGAACCTTTGTTTGATCGCCTCGATAGTCTAGTGGCTGAAATAGATTATCCTTATACTCTAGATGGATTAGCTCTCTACATTGGTCCGGATATGGCCAAGCTTTATAACCTGCCTTTTTCTGTCCAGGCAAGAGTTATCATCGATAAAACCTTTGCTACACGGGATTTAGTTTATGGATTACATCGAGAACAACCCTATTGGCTGTTACTATTAAGTCAGGGTTCTACTCGTTTAATCTCAGGTACAGGAGAAACTCTCGAAGAAATTCGCGATCAGAATTTTCCCCTAGAAATGACTGGACCGGGGGCCACCGCACCACTGCCTTTTGATGCCGATACCAGTTACCTAGATGATAGAATCCGGCGATTTTTCCAACAGGTAGATAATGCTCTGGGTGAATACGTTGATGATTCTTCCCCTTTGATTGTGGGTGGAGTGGTTCGTCAAATTTCCTTCTTTCAAGAAGTTTCACAGTACACATCAGCAATTGTTGGCACTTTAACTGGCAATTTTGACAAAACCTCACTGTCAGAATTAATGCCACAGGTATTGCCGATTATGCAGTCAGTGCGTCAGACTCAAAAAACTGAAGCTCTGCAAGCTTTAGATGCGGCAGTCAGCGCTCAAAAAGTTATCTCTACCCTGGGAGAAGTGTGGCGTTTAGCGCAGGAAGGTCGAGGAAAATTATTATTAGTAGAGAAAAACTATCATGTACCCGCAGTTTTAGGTGAAAACGGTGATTTAGTGCTGGTGGAAAACGTCGGTGGTACGGAGGTAATCGATGATGCAGTGGATGAAATTATCGAAGCGGTATTGGCCAAGGGAGGACGTGTAGCTTTAGTCGAGGAGGATTCCTTGAACGATTACCAAAAAATCGCCTTGATTTTACGTTATTAGACCTAATGCGCTATTTCACAAGCACCAATACTAACCCATTGACTAGAACCATCAGACCAGTATTCTTTTTTCCAGATCGGGGCATTATGCTTGAGAGTATCAATAGCATAACGACAGGCTGCGAAAGCTTCCCCCCGATGGGGACAACCCACCGCTACTAAGACGCTGATTTCACCGATTTTGAGCTTACCGGTGCGATGGTGAATCACAACTCGATTGGTATCGGGCCAGGTTTGCCGAATTTGCCGAGCAATTTGCCGGAAAACCTCGATCGCCATGGGTTCGTAGGCCTGATAATCAAGATAAATAACCGGTTTACCGTCGGTTTGATCCCGTACAGTACCACTCATTAGTACAATAGCCCCATTAGCCCCATCGTCGGCTAATTGATATACTTCCTGCAAAGATAAAGGAGCAAAACTGATGCGAAAATTATCTAGCGTCATGGATGCTTTTTTCAGTGATCAGTAAATAGTAATCAGTGAAGTGAAAAGACAGCACTGTTAAGGCCATTTAATACTCCTCTTTGTGTGATAATCAGTGCTTATTATTTGTAGGAGTTTTGCTAGGCAAGGTTTTGAAGACTATATTTCTAGAAAATTATCCCTATTCTTCTCCCTTCCACACAGAAACGAGAAGATCCTCAAATCTGATAACTGATAACTGATAACTGATTCAAGGCTGACAGCTATATTAATCCACAGTGCGGCGAATTTGCAGACAACACCATTCTTGACGTTTCCACAGGGCAGCCATTGTCCAGCCCTGGGGTTCTAAAATATCTGTAACTGCTTGTGCTTGAGTGGCAAGGATGCCGCTTAAAATTCCCCAGGTATTCGGTTTTGCCAGACGGGTGATTTCGGGCATTAAAGCGATAATTGTCTCGGCTAAAATATTACAAACGATGCCATCGACACCATCGGGAATTAATTCTAATAACTCCTCGACACTACCCTGATTAATAGCTAAATTTTCGGGGTTAATCTGGTTGAGATGGCGATTACTGTGCGTCGCATTCACCGCCAGCGGATCTATATCAACAGCATAAACTTTTTTGACCCCTAATAAAATCGCCCCGATCGCCAGTATGCCGGAACCACAACCGATATCGGCGATAATTTTATTCTCTGGATTGCTACTTAAACGCATTTCTAGGGATTCTAGACATAATTGGGTGGTGGGGTGCGTTCCTGTGCCGAAAGCGGAACCGGGGTCGATTTTAATCACCAATCTCTCGTTATTTTCCGGGGGATTTAACCAAGCAGGACAGATCAAAAAGCGATCGCCGATCTCACTGATCTGCCAATGTTGTTTCCAACTACTGGCCCAGTCTTCCTCGTCCATTAACTGCCAATGGCTGACAGGTTCAGAAAAACCTAAAATCAAAGCATCCTGCTTTAACCAGAGGCTTAGTGCCGCTAAATCGAGGAATTGTGCTTTAATTTCTGGTATATAGGCCTTAATCTCTAAAGAGGATTGTTTTTGAGCAGTAGCCGTTCCCGAACAGCCAAAATTTTCCAGTCTCCAGAAAACCGTTTCTTCGAGACTAGGTTCGCACAAAACCGTAATTTCCCACCAACTATTAGACATATATTTAGTTATCCGTGATCAGTGATTGGTTATCAGATTTGAGTTTTCTGTGAATAGTATGACAGCGTTTCTTATAAAGATGAAGTGTAACCTAATTTGGTATCATTCCCAGACGACCAGCCACTCTTCCCTGTCCCAGTATTCCCTGTTCCCCAAAACTAAAACTTCCTACCTCACCACAAAGATAATTACTGTAGCAAGTTCGGAGTTTTCTTGTCACTGATTACTGTTTACCGATAACTGATCACTGATTTAATCTAGAGTTTTACCGTGTAGGCATCGCGGATACCGGGGACTTTAGTAATTTCCGAGAGAAGGCCTTCTGGTAGAGGATCATCGAGACTCAGGGCCATAACCGCATCACCGCGAATAATTTTGCGTCCTACCTGCATACTGGCGATATTGACGTTAAAACTGCCTAAAAGTGCGCCAATTTTGCCGATAATACCGGGCATATCCTGGTGAAGGGTGAATAACATATGATTACTCGGTGGCACGTTAATTGGGAACTCATCGAGGTCAGTAATGCGGATTTCTCCGTTACTTAACAGCGCCCCGGTGACGGAATGGGTCCCCATGGAACCATTAGCTTCCAAATGAATCGATCCCGAATAGTCCCGGGTGGAAGCATCCCGGGTTTCGATTACTCGGATACCGCGTTCCTTAGCTTCGATCGCCGCATTAACATAGTTTACCCGTTCCCGGAGGGCTTGGGAAAGTAAACCCTTAATGGCCGCCACCACCAGAGGTTGACTGTCTTTAGTGGCCAATTCTCCCTGTAAACGGACGTTTAACGAGTCACAGCGACCTCCTGCCAACTGGCTAACGAGATTACCCATAGTTTCCGCTAATTGCAGATAAGGGCGCAGTTTTTCCATAACATCGGGAGTTAGTCCGGGTATATTAACGGCCGAACGCGCCGGCAAACCGAGGAGGACATCGCGAATTTGTTCGGCCACATCAATAGCCACATTAACCTGTGCTTCCGTAGTCGATGCGCCTAGGTGGGGAGTGAGGATGACGTTAGATAATTCTCTTAATCTAGATTCGCCTAAGGGTTCCTGTTCAAATACATCCAAGGCTGCCCCAGCGATCCTACCGGATTCCAGGGCTTCAATTAAAGCTAACTCATCGATAATGCCGCCGCGGGAACAGTTAATGATGCGGACCGTGGGTTTCATCTTAGCGAGGGTTTCCCGACCGATGAGGTGCTGGGTTTCGGCAGTTTTCGGGACGTGGAGGGTGATAAAATCGGACTCGGCAAAGAGTAATTCCAGATCCACCAGGGTGCAACCGAGTTGATCGGCGCGTTCTTTGGAAATAAAGGGATCGTAGGCGAGAATTTTCATGCCCAGGGATCTGGCAACGGCGGCGACGTGGGAGCCAATTTTACCTAAACCGACGACTCCTAGGTTTTTTTTATAAACTTCTGTGCCGATAAAGCGATTTCTTTCCCATTTATTCGCTTTTACCGACTGATTGGCATCGGGAATATGACGGGAGAGGGATAACATCATGGCCAAGGCGTGTTCGGCAGCGGCGATCGTGTTACCTTCGGGAGAGTTAACGACAATAATACCCTGACGAGTGGCCGCCGGAACATCGATATTATCGACTCCTACCCCCGCGCGGCCGATGATTTGCAGTTTGCTGCCCGCTTCGACGATTTCTTTGGTGACGCGGGTACTGGAACGGAGCATCAGCGCGTCGTATTCGGGGATAATTTGAATGATTTCCTCGGCGGATAGTCCTGTTTTCACGTCCACTTGGGCAACCTGTGACAGAATTTCTACTCCTACCGGATCGATCGAATCGGATACCAGAACTTTGGCCATAATCTTTATAACGTGCTTTTTTCAGTCTACGGGCAAATGCTAGACCAATATTGGTATCTAGCCGCAATAGCCCATTTTAGAAGCAAAGGGTGCAGTCTATGGCAAAATTAGCGAAAAGATTTTAGGTTGTCATTCTTAATTGTCGTCCATGGTGTCGATGTCAGCCTCTTGCCGTTGTCGCTGAGATATTGCCAATTTAATCACGGTGGCGATCGAGTTTTCTGCTTCTTTTTCTAAAGCCTTTTCTAGGGCTGCCATTGCTTCTGTTTGACAATTTCTATGATGTTTAAACAGTAGAGAAAAAGCCAAAAACCTCCGTTATAGTTAACGGAGGCTGGTTAATTAATTAACAATTTTTGGCTACAATTTCGCCCCACATTCAGGACAGAATTTATTATTCCAACTGTTAACCGCGCCACAACTGGGACAATTGAGCATTTCACAACTTCGGGTGACAATTTTCGGTAAACCAATCATACGGGCATTACTTTGACCGGGGGCAACCATGGGATAACAATTTTCGTCTCTAGTAACGATCGCATTGACCAAAACCGGACCATCATGGGCTAACATTTCGGCAATTTTTGCGGCTAATTCCTCTCGATGGCGAATAGTAATCCCTTTCATGCCGTAAGCTTGGGCTAACAGTTCTAAATCCGGCATTCCCACTTCCATATTGGAATTAGAATAACGTTCCCCATAGAAAGCTTCTTGCCATTGACGTACCATACCCTGCCAACCATTATTAATAACAATCGTCTTGGCATGAATATTAAATTGCGTCAGGGTGCCTAATTCCTGTAGATTCATTTGGAAACTGGCATCACCACTAATACAGATGACCTCCTCATCGGCCATGGCCACCTTAGCCCCCATCGCAGCCGGTAAACCGAAGCCCATCGTCCCCAATCCCGCGCTAGAAATCCAACGTCGGGGACCATTTTTGAGGAATTGGGCCGCCCACATCTGATGCTGGCCCACATCGGTGGTATAGTAGGCGTGGGGTGCTTGACGACCCACCTCAACGATCACTTCTTGGGGGGAAAGTCTGCCTTCCGGTCGAGGTACTTGCAGGGGATAATCTTGCTGCCAGCGCTCGATCTGGGCTAACCAGGCTTGGGTGCGATCGGGATTAGTGGGATAATCAAATTCTCTGGCTTTGTGGAGTATTTGTTCTAAAACTACCCGCACATCCCCGACAATCGGCACATCAGGGGCGCGATTTTTGCCCACTTCGGCGGGGTCGATATCCACATGGATTACCTTAGCTTTCGAGGCGAATTCGTCCAATTTCCCCGTTACTCGGTCATCAAAACGAGCGCCGACGGCAATTAATAAATCACACTCGGTCACGGCAAAATTAGCGTAGGCAGTGCCGTGCATTCCTAGCATTCCCACCGAGAGGGGATGATGTTCATCAAAAGCACCGATCCCCATTAAGGTGGTGGTGACGGGTAACTGAAAACGCTCGGCAAACTCGGCAATTTGGGCGTGGGCATTAGCTGCGATCGCACCCCCGCCAACGTACAGTAAAGGTTTTTCGGCGGTTTCCAAGAGGTGTAAAGCGGCCTCAATTTGACGGCGATTGCCCTTAACCGTGGGACGATAGCCGGTTAGTTTCACATCTCCCGGTTCGACGGGGATATAATCGCATACTTCTAAACCGACATCTTTGGGAATATCGACTAAAACCGGCCCCGGTCGTCCTGTACTGGCGATATGGAAGGCCTCAGCGATGATTCTTGCTACTTCGCTGGCATTTCTAGCCACATAGGAATGTTTAACAATCGGGAGAGTAATACCATAGATATCGGTTTCTTGGAAAGCATCGGAACCGATGGCCGCCCGGCTGACCTGACCGGTGATAATTACCATCGGGATGGAGTCCATGTGTGCGTTAGCGATGCCTGTCACCAAATTGGTCGCCCCGGGGCCGGAAGTACCGAAACAGACCCCTACTTTGCCGGTGGCCCTAGCGTAGGCATCGGCGGCATGGGCGGCCGCTTGTTCGTGGCGCACTAAGATATGTTGTAATTCTCCCCGTTCTTCAAAGCGGTAGAGTTCGTCATAGATGGGCAGGATCGCACCTCCGGGATAACCGAAGATGTGCTTAACACCATGACGTTTGAGACTGTCCATCAAGGCATAAGCCCCAGAACAACGCTGGGGAACCGTTGTTAAAGAGTCATTGGGCTTGGGAAGTGATGAAACCACAGGGCAAACCGTCCAATTTCTAACTAGAGGGATAATTGCAATTCTGTTGCCTAGGATGCAACTTGAAAAATAGCAAAATTGATAACCTTATACTTTTAGTGTATTCCATCTCACCTTTTTGGCTGCAGTTTTTTTTCTTTTTGCATCTTATCCATGCAATATCTGGGGAAGTGGGAAGTGGGGTGATGGGGGATAAGATGATAAATATTGGTGATTTCACCTGATCTTGACTGAGCCTGGGAGTTTTATGAATAGTCTTTTGATTGCGGCTACGGATACCGATGCGGGTAAAACCGTTGTCACCACTGCTTTAGTGGCTTATTGGCAAAAATACTATCCATCCAAAGCCCTGGGGTTGATGAAATTAATGCAAACGGGTCAAGGCGATCGAGAATGGTATGAGGGTTTATTTCAGGGTCAATTAGAAATGATCACACCGCTGCAATATCAAGCACCCTTAGCGCCTCCTGTGGCTGCTGATTTGGAAGGTCGAGATATTCCTTTAGGGACAGTGTGGCAAGCTCTGCTGAACCTACAAAAAAGCCAAGATTTGGTTTTAATTGAGGGTTTGGGGGGTTTAGGTTGTCCTGTCACCCACGAGCTAACTTTGGCGGATTTAGCGGCTCAATGGCGGTTAAAAACCCTTTTGGTGGTGCCGGTGAAATTGGGGGCGATTTCCCAAACGGTGGCTAATATTGCCCTAGCAGAGCAAAAAAAGGTCAATTTGGGCGGAATTATCCTTAATTGTCTCGAACCGCGCACGGAGACGGAAATAGAGCAGTTAACACCGATCGATTTAATTCAATCCTTGACTAATTGTCCAGTTTTAGGTGTTTTTCCCTTTATCGAAGATCGTCGGGATTTGGATAAATTGGCCTCGGTGGTAGCTAGTTGGCCAGAAATTAAGCTGTCAAGCATTGAAATTGCTTGTTGAGACGAGGCAAAAGGCACAAGGCAAAAGGCAAAGCTGATTCCCAGCATCTTTCAATTTGACAACAACCATTGTAGGGCTAATTCATGAATTAGCCCTACAGGACATCGGGGGGGTAAGAGAATAAATTAGGGTAAGTCCAGATATTCTTGTTCTGTTAGGGCAAATTCTGGATCAATGATTTTTACTTCATTATAGGTGAGTTGATAGAGTTTGTAAACTAAGTGATCAATCTGCTTTTCTAATTCGCTTGTGTTAGCGTTAGGATCGTCTTTTTTAGCGGCGAGAATTTTGTCAACAATGTCAATAATTATATTTTTTTGATGTAAATCTGTAGCTATAATAGGTAGCTTTCTAATATTAATTGGTTTAACTTCGGCAAAAGTTCTATTTTCTTCTTGAGTTAACTGTTTATAAATATAATCAATTAACTTTGAATTTAAAATGCCAACAAGAAATTTGTAATCAAAATCTATTTTATATTCTTCTTTAATCTTCAATATGATTACATTATTCATAGCGTAGTATGAATCAGTATCAATAGTCGCAATTACACGATCCGCAGTCTGTCTAATAATAATTTTATCTTCTTCAAAAAGTTCTTTGTATCGCGCCCAATGCAAACACCACCAAGGTAAAATTCCTTTTTTTGTTTCCCGTTTACTTTCCAATTTATCCTTGTATTTTTCCAAATATGACAAGCAATTTGGATAGTCATTGATATTGACTGATTTTGTAGTATATATGACTTTAAAATCACTTTCATATGTGACGTATTTATTGAAATTGCTTCCTACTAATACATTTTTTAATATAGATGGTTCTATTCCAAGCTCATTTGCTTCAGAAGAATGAATTCTGAATATTTTATCACCAGTAGGTTGAATACCGTTTGCAACCTCAAGAGCAATTTCATCAATTAATTTTATACTGCTAGAATTTCTATCGTTAATAGAGGCTAACAATCTATTAACTCCAAAAACTGAAGATGGAGTGTCTAATACATCAATTTTTGAGTATTTAGAAAATTCAGTTTGTTGAAATAGAATATTAGATTTTTTAAATGATCTTAAATCTGCATATTCAATAAAATAATTAGGATTGACTTCTTTCTTAAATAAAAGAATTGTAGTAGGAACCTCTGCATCATCAAAAACATTATCGCCTAAGTTTATTACTAAATCAATTGAAGATAAAGCAAGAAGGTTTCTTCGCGATTTTTCATACTCATTCTGAAACAAAAAATTATTTGGTATAATTAAACAGTTACATGAATTTTCTTTTGCGATTAGCAAAGTTTTTCCGATAAAGTAATTAAAAGTATCTGTCCATCTAGTGTGACAATCTGAATATTCAAGTTTCATAAACTCTTTTTCGATATCGCATAAGATAGCCCCATAAGGAGGATTACCAATTACTATATCAAACCCAACAAAATCACCATCATCATTCAACACTTCGGGAAACTCAAACCGCCATTCTAAAGCATTATTATACAGCCTACCGCTTTCAATATCTGCGATTTCAGCAGTTAGCTTATCAATCTCATTATTTAACTTAGTTACTTTTTTCTCCCGCGCTTTTTGCTCCGTCTTAGTCTCCTCAAACAATAAACCCTGATTTTCCAGATTATAAAGTTCCCCTTGTAATTGACGTAACTTCACCTTCTTAGGATCACCAATTAATAAATTAGCACTAAAACCAGCCTTAATCTTAGCAATCAGCGTTTCCATCTGCCGCTTTTGTTCCTTATTTTCCGCATTGCGATAAGTCTGTACCGCATTGCGATATTCCTCAATACTAAACTTCTGCTTCTGTAAAACCTGTTTAACATCCACATCCAAAGCAAAGCGACTAATCAAAGAATTACCACACTTGATATTAATATCAATATTTGGCAAAGTTTCTAAATTGCCATCCTCGCGATAATAAGCATTTTTTAAAAGCTCAATCCATAACCGCAAGCGACAAATCGTCACGGAATTAGGGTTAATATCCACCCCAAATAAACACCCTTCAATAATCGTCTGTTTCTCATGAAATAAGGCTTGCTGTACCCGTTGCTTTTCTTTATTATTCGGATGATAAGCAAATAAATTCCCCTCATCATCATAAACCAGTAACTTATCGTTTCGCACCTCTACCCGATAATCTTTTAGCGACTTACCCGAAGTATCTAATAAAACCCGTAACTCACTCTTAATCGCGATTATCTCATTCAAAGCTGAAACTAAAAAATGTCCTGAACCCACCGCCGGATCGCAAATCTTCAGGCTATTAATAATAACATTTGCCTCTCTTTTATCCTCAATTCGTTCATATAAATCATCTAAAGTTTGACAATTCCAGCCTTTTACTTCATTAAACTTCTGCACGATCGCTCTTCGTATCGTTTCCCGACACATATACATGGTAATAAAACTCGGCGTATAAAAAGAACCATCCTTATAACCATTAATCTTTTCAAAAATTAACCCCAACACCGAAGCATTAATTAACTTTTCGCTATCTTCTTGAGGATTTTCTAACTCATCTCGATCGAATTTATAAGCATCCAAAAACTCAAACAAATAAGCCAACGCATTTAACTCGCCTACTCGCTTATTACCCTGATTATCTTTTAGCACCGTACCTGCAAAAATGGGTAAAGTTCGCTCCCGCAAATTGCCAATAAAAATCGTTTGCTGTTCCGTCTCCGTTGGTTCAAATAACGAACTATTTAAATAAGGTACATGAGCAAAAGTCGTTTTAACCTTAGCCTCGCGCTTATTTGTCTCCCTGGCTAACACATCAAAAAACAAACTATCGAGATCATCATAACTGGGAACTTTCGCCAAATTGAGAAAGGCAAAATCTCGATCGCCTTGATGATATTTAATTAATTGCGCTTCCAATAGTTTGAGAAATAAAACCCGATTAATCCAATTAATTGATAACCGCAACGCCACATTATACAGCCGTTCCTCATCCGTAGTTCCAAACTCTTCAGGGTTTTTTAATTGTGCAATTTTATCTAAACTATCCAACCGACTAATCGCATTTTCAATCAGGGAACCATCACAGCGATCGCCTTCTTTCATTTGTCCGATTAACTTCTTCCCTTTATCCTTAATTTCCGTCAAACCGATAATATACAAAAGCTCATTATAAAAAGGCTTATTTAAAGTATTACTGTCATTAACAAAAGGTAACTTAAGTAAATGTTCTGGCGAAAGAATCTTGTAAATATCAAGCAAATCTAAATTTTCCAGATCTCGCAGATCAAAATGAGTAAACTTAATTTGCTCAATAACTTTAGTGATTGCTGGTTCGGCAATTTGTTGATAGAAAAAATCCGTTTTCGTACTACTCAGTCTCCCAGCTTCAAAATCGCAAAACTGGTTAACTAGAGCCTTATTAGCAAAAAACAACTCCTCAAAAATCTTCGCATCGAAAATAAACCACTCATAAATATTTGTTACGATCAAGTGTTTAATCTCAAGATTTTTATCCGTCACCCTTTCGCGGAGAAAATATAAAACTAACTGCTGAAAAGCCTTAGTATTGAGATTATCCAGTCTTGGCATTTCTGCATTTATTGTCCGAGTAGGTTTCTTCGTCTCAAAAATCACCCCCACTGGACTTTTAACATCCTGGTTATTATGAATCACCAGATCAATGCGCTCTTTTGTATTGATAAAATAGCGATCAGTATAATAGGTATTTTTTAAAAAATCTATCAGCAAATTTTTATTAAACTCTTCCGACTTTTTGCTGTCACATTGCTCCAACAAGCGCGTCAAATTAGCTTGAAAAACCTGAATTGTTTCAGTATCAGGCTTAATTTTCAAGTACACCCGATTTAAGGCTTGTTTGAGTTCTCGCTTATTGACGATCATAAAAGTTTACCTCTAGGGAAACTACCGACTAATTTTATTATAGCATTGCCAAATGATCGGTTAAAATAGAAGAACAAAAGTTGCAATCGATGTCAATCCGTCAAAGTAAGGAATTTCTAACAGCAATGGGGAAAGAATCCCCCGTCACAGCCTAACTTGACGGGGGGAGTATGTCACTGTTGTAATGCTTTTAAGAAGCGTCCCATAGTGGCAAATAAACCGGACTTTTTGGCTTTATTAGCAGGATTAGAACTATCATTAGGATTATTACTAGAAGCTTTCAGAATTAGATTTTCTAAAGCTTCGCCCATGGGTTTAGTGGACTGTTCGGAAATTAACTCGTAACCGTCTTCTTTTTCGAGCCAAACTTGCCACATGGAAGGATAGGAACGATACACGATCGCTGATTCCAAGGGACGAAAATAATAACAACTTTCTAGGGTACTTAAAAATCTTTCTCGCAATTGTCGGGCTGCGTAACCGATACCCACCACCGATACATCTTCTAATTGAGGAATTAGAAGAACTACGGGACGATCTTCGGCCAGGTAACAGAGTTTTTCTACGGAATTAATCTCCACCGAGGAGGGACAAACAACTAAAAAAGCTTTATCTTCGGGCTTAATTTTGTTTTCGATGGGAATAAAACGACTACCTAAATCTCCCAGTTGAAAAACTGTTTCTCCCCAATCCCGTCGAGCTAACATGGCGGCCCCGGTATCGGGAAAAATTACCCTTAAACCAGAACCATAACTGTCAAAAATAGATGTAAAATCAAGGGCTAAAGCTTGCGCTTGCAGGGCAATTTCTGGGATAACTAATTCCACTTGTATGCGTCTAGCTCCCGATTCTAGAGCCAGTTGGGTGGCGGCTTTCGCTTGCAGGATCGTTTCTTCTAGGGAATTGGGCAGGATCATTTCAGTTATCAGTGAGCAGTGAGCAGTTAAGTAAGTGGTTTTAATTAAATTGAAGATAAATCCCCCCTCGATCCCCCCTTAATCCCCCCTTGATAAGGGGGGCATCTGAAAGTTTTTAATGCCTACCTACTTAAGTTTAGATGAAGTGTGAGGAGATTTGGGATCATCCCCAGCATTAAGATAAATCCTATAAGATATTTTTAGTTTTTAAGAAGAAATTCGGTAATCGGGGAAAAGGTGAGGAGAGAAAGCTTAGGAAAGCTGATAGGAGCCGTGACGTTGGGCATAATAATCGAGAATTGCCGTGACCAGAGCGCGATCGCTTTCCTGAAAAGCCTCCGTATAGTTAATTTCTAAACTACCGATCTGACTTTGATGATAATCGAATTGTTGAAACTGCTGGGGAGTGAGATGGGTTTCCACACCCTGAACCTGTTCTAAATGGCTGGCTAACTCCCGATAGATAGCCAAGGACATTCGCGGATAAATAATGGTTTGTTTTTGTTGAATAGCAATCGATCGCACGGGTTTTATTCTCCTGACTCGGAAATATTATAGCTGATCGAGGCTTGCGGTGCGGCGGGTTCAGGTACACCATCCCCTAAACGACGGGTAACAGTTTGACCGTATTGTTCTAAGACAATAGAGGGGTTATCAGCATTAGTATCGATCGCTTTAACTAAAACTAAACCATTAGAGAGGGTGGAACCGGGGGTAACTCGACGTTCCGTGGCTTCTCCAGGTGCTTTCACGATCGCCATAGGACTGGTAGGTAACTGGACGATGCCCAATACTTGCACGGCTGCCGCTTCCGTTGGTTGCGGTGGCGGTGGCGGTGCTTTAACTATCGGTGGTCTGGGAGTGGGACGATTGCCCATTCGTGTGGGTGCGGCTGCGGGACGATTGCCTCCTGCTGCCGGTGCGCCAGTGGTCGCTGAAGTCCCGGCTGGGGGTTTTTCTTCCTCTGTAATCGTAATATTGGGCTGCAGAGGAAAAATAGCGAAGGGATCGCTGCGACCGTGGTTAATTTCTGCCCGTTTTTGGTCGGGATCGGTGGCGGGAATTAATCCAGTTACCCTTGGGGGGGCTGGTTCGGTGGCTGGTTGCACAGCATCGCTAAAGGCAGGAGGTTGGGCAGCCGGGGGACTAGGGGAGGGGGTGGGGGTTTCTTGGGTAATCGGTGGAGATTGATTAGCTTGGTCAGAAGCTGGACATCCCACCAACAATAGAGCGACACTCCCCACCGATAGGATTAGCGGCAATTTTTTCATACGGAAAGGAAGGCAAAATAGCCCGGTCGGATAACTTTAGATACTAACATAACATTTGTTTCCCAGAAATCTAGGCTGACTATAGAGGGAAAGTTCCTGACTTTCCCCCGCTAGTCCAGTTTTAATACTGACCACCGGATTTGCGATGACCGATGGCGGTGACACCGTTACTATCCAAAACTTGACCCCGCTCGACGGTAGCATAGACTAACCAGCGATCGCCGCAGAGTTGTCGCTCTTTCACCGTACACTCTAGATAGCCGAGACTTTCGCTTAAAATCAGACAGCCATTTTCCCCGACTTGGGTTTCTAATTCCGTAAAGACATCGCCGCCAGATTTGATGCAATTGGAAAAATGGCGGCGTAAATTGCGCCCTTCCTTGAGAATATTCAAGGTAAAGGTAGTTCCTGAGTTGATGAGGCGATCGGCGGCTTGTTCGTCAGCAACGGCGATAATTAGCCCTGGAGGGTTAAAACTGGCTTGGGATACCCAAGAGGTCAAGAAACCAGCATGATCCTCGCCCTGGCGAGTGGTGAGAACAGAGAGGGAACCGACGATCCGGCCAACGGCCTGGGCAGTGCGATCGATTTGTGTTTCGGTCATTCCCTGTTGGGGAACCCGCAATTTTTTGGTTTTTTTCAAGGTGCGGGCAAAGGTTTCTCCGGCTAAATAACCGGCTTGTAAACTGCTTTCTGTGGGGCTAAAACGCACGCGCAAGGATTCAAAACCGAGGCGATAATTGGCATCTTTGAGTTTAGTTTCAATTAAATCTACAGCTTCCCCACTCCAACCGTAGGAACCAAAAACCCCAGCTAATTTAGTTTTTGCTGCCGTGGAAAGAACGATTCCTAAAGCGGTTTGAATCTGGGTAGGCGCATGACCGGCTAAGGTGGGAGAACCGATAATAAATCCGTCACAATTTTCGAGCGCTTGACTAATTTCGGCGGGGGTGGCAAACTCACAATTGATTGATTCTACGGCCAGATCATTTTCTAATAATCCCCGTTCGATCGATCGGGCCAGGGTGGCAGTATTTCCGTAGGCAGAAGCATATAATAGAGCCACTTGTAGAGGTCGAGTTTTTTGTTCTTGACACCAATAGCGATAATCGTAGGTAAGACGACTAAGACTATAGCGAATTATCGGACCGTGGGCGGGTGCATAATATTGGGCGGGAAATTCTTTGATTTTGTCGAGGGCTGTTTCTACTGGTTTTGATTGCACAGCATGGAGACAATCAAAATAATAACGACGATCTGCGTCTAATTCTTTCCAATTTTTATCCCAAATATCGTCACTGCACAGATGCACACTAAAGAATTTATCGCTGTATAAAATTTGGTTTTTTTGGTCAAAAGTGCAGATACCATCAGGCCAGCGGGGGGTAGGGACATTAATAAAACTGAGTTGATGACCTTGCCCTAAATCAAGGATTTCATCGGTTCGTATACCCAAAATTTGGGCATCAGGCAAGGCATTTTTCAGGGTGTTGACGGCAGATTTAGAACAGAGGATGGTGATTTGATGGGTTTCGGCTAATAATGCCTTTAAAGTGACGATACGGTTAGGATTAACGTGACTGAGAATCAGATAATCGAGACGATGTAAGGGGACATATTGACGAATTTCTTCTAAATAAATTTCGGTGAAAGATTCTCCGGGAGGATCGATTAAGGCAGTTTTATCGCCACAGATAAGATAGGAATTGGCGGTGGTTCCCCGTTGACGACCATATTCTATTTCAAATTTTAATCTGTCCCAAGTACGGGAGCGAAAAACAAAAGTTTGATCGGCAATTTCTGCGGTTTGAACATCGCGATAGCGATTATTAATAGCAGGATTGGGAATTAAGGTAGTATTGGTCATAGTTGTTAATTTGGGTGTTAGTTGTACTGATAACTGATAACTGACAACTGATCACTGATAACTGATTAAGTTTTGCTGTTTATTTCAGTTAATTCTTTAACTAAATGTTGACGATAACGTTCCGAAACTTTTTGTTCGGGATCGATACCTTCAAAGGTGGGAGGAAGCCAAACTCTCAACACCATTAATGTGCCGAGAACTATTAGAAAAGCACAGGCGGCTAATACTTGTGTCCAATTAGTTTCTAGGACTCCTCTGACAATTAATTCTCGCAAAACCGAAACGATAGAAACTTCCACGGCAACACCGATAGAAACTCGTTTTTCTTGCAAATAAATAATTAACAATCGGAACAATTCTACTAGAATTAAGAGGAATAAAATATCGGCGGTAACAATCCGAAATTGAATCGGTGGCAGCAGCGACATAAACATTTCTCTGACTTCTAACACCATGAAGCTAAATAAACCGATACATAGAGAAATGACAATTAAATCTTGAATCATTTCTAAGACTTGCACTACTCGCACCATCATTGGGGAAGGTTTTTTAATTGGTTCGTACATTTTATTGCTCCTAAGATTGATAGAATTTGGTGTTAGGAAAGTGGGGAAGTAGGGTGATGGGAAGAATAAATAAAAATAATCTCCTGCATCCTGATAACTGATAACTGATAACTGATAACTGTTAATAATGATTGCCAACTTTGCGATGATGGACAGCAGTTAAGACATCTAAACGGGCAACTCGTCCGCTATTAACGGTACAATAAACTACCCAATGATCGCCGCAATCTAAACGACTGGTGACTTGACATTCTATGTAAGCTAAGGCATCGGCTAAAATTGGTGATCCATTCTTAGCAGTATAGGTTTTAATGCCTTCAAAACGATTGGATCCGGGAGAGAAACGCTTGAGAAAATGTTTCATTAGTTTCTGGTAATTATCCTCAGCCAAAACATTTAAAACAAAGGTATCGCTAGGCTGTAAAAAGGACACCATTGCCCGATCTTTGGCCACTGCAATCGCCACACCCAAAGGATTTAAACTTGCTTGTGTCACCCAAGAGGCAACCATGGCACTAGATAAATCGGCTTTTTGAGAAGTAATTAGGTACAAACCAGTGCTAATACGTCCCAGAGCTTTTTCTAAGTCGTTGTTAATCGATTTAATTTGTTTAATCGTTTTTTCTCGGCTTAACCATTGGCCGAGGTCGGTTCCTGCTTCATCGGCAATTAAATCGAGGGATTGATGGGAATTGTCTTTAACTAAAAGAGGAGGAAAAGCTTCGATCGCCCCGATTTCCTGTAATTTATTTCTTAAGGGAAAAATTGGTTCATCTTCCCCACCTCCTGACTCAAATAATCCTACCGCTTGTTTGCCATTAATTGAAGCAAGAATCGTGCTTAAAATCGTCTGGTTAATCGGGTAAGATTGGGGAGGCATTCCGATGACAACTCCCTTAGATTGATTGATTAATTCTCTGACTTCGTGGGGATCAGCATTATTCATATCGACTAATTCTGTCACCACATCATTTTTGGTCAAACCCTGACTAATCATAGTAGCTAAATGTTCGCTTTGTCCGTAATCTTGGGTAAAGAATATAGTGACTAAAGTATCGGCAGAAGTTTGTTCTTGACTCCAAATTTGATAGCGTCCCACCCAATCAGAAATATGGTGTTTTAATAGGGGACCATGACCGGTGGCAATGAGATTAATCTCAAATTTATCGATTCTTTTAATCGCCCCTAAAACTGAACGAGCATTCGGTCGCATCAGACAGTCATAATAGGTTTGAAAATCGGCTTCTAGCAGGTCTTTTTCTCGATCGTAGGTTTGATCATCACAAAAGTGCATTCCGAAAGCATCACAGGTAAAAAGGGTGGCAGTTTTAGCATCAAAAGTGAAGATAGTATCAGGCCAATGAAGATTAGGGGCTGAAACAAATTCTAAGACATGGCCATTACCTAAATCTAAAGTATCACCACTTTTAACTATTAACTGTTTAAAGGGTCTGTGTACCATGTTTTCGAGGAATTGCATGGCAACTTTTGCCCCAACCACGGTAACTTCTGGGACTAATTCCAAAACTTCTTTGACTAAACCACTATGGTCGGGTTCGGTGTGACTGATAATTAAATAATCAAGATGATTGATGTTGATTAGTTTAGTTAATTCGTCCAGATAAAGGCGATCGAATTTGCGGTGAGATGTATCAATGAGAGCGGTTTTTTCCCCTTGAATAACAAAAGAGTTATAAGTGGTACCGTTTTCTAAACCAAATTCGATATCAAAGCGATCGCGATCCCAATCCAAACAGCGCAAGGTAAAAGTATTTTCGGCGATTTCTTGGATTTGTGTGGTTAAACGGCTGGTTTTAGCGGGTTTTGGGGTGATTAAAGCAACCATAATTTCTATCTCCCACAGAATTTGATTGGGAACTGCATTTGCTTAATTCCTATGGTGACTTGCTTTCAGCGATTTGTAAAATACCAATTACTCAAGCAAATGATTATCTAAATTTATATAGTCTTTTATCTATGGTTGCGGATATTAATTTGAGTGCCGGCCCTGCCGAATCAAGATATGAATACTAATTGTCCATCCTATCCACCGGTTAGCTTAGTACTCGGTTTCATGTACTGTATTTTTGCGTATTTGTCAAGTTTTTTACATAATTCTTAATATTTATCCCGTTTTTGCTCTCTCGCTCTTCCGGGGTGTTTTGTTTTCGATGTCAGTCTATGGGTGAACCTGTAACCCTTGAGGATATTTAACGTAAGTTGCTAGTTATATCGTTCAAGTTCCAAAAGAGAGTAAAATTCCCTCCAAGAACACTGATCGGGAGGGAAAAATCGAAAATATAATCGTTGCTTTCTATTGTATAGTCGATGATTTACTCGAAAAAATCGGACATCGAGAAGATTGCCGTAGAATCATGACCGATGCCGAAGTAATCACCACCGCATTAGTTGCCGCTCGCTTTTTTGGCGGAAATCATCTTCAAGCGTCCCGATATTTGAAGGAGACAGGACTAATCCCGCGAATGCTAGAGAAATACCGTTTCAATCGACGCTTACACGCTTTATCCGCATTTATTTACGAATTGCAACACCAAATCGGTCAGATATGGCGCGAGGTCACTAATCAAACCGAATATCTGCTGGATTCTTTCCCCATTCCTGTCTGCGATAATATTCGGATTTCTCGTTGTCGCCTTCTGAGGGGACGGGAATACCGGGGTTACATCGCCTCGAAAAAACGATATTTTTATGGGATCAAGCTCCATTTAATCGCTACCTCCGATGGGGTTCCCGTCGAGTGGATTTTGCTGCCTGGATCGGCTAATGACGTGAGGATCTCACGACTTTACCAGTCAATTTACCCCCGATAGGGAGCTTTACGTCGATAAAGGCTATATGGACTACAATAGCGAGGATATTCTGCTCGAAATCTCTCAAATTCATTTAATGGCGCAGCGGAAGCAGAATTCTACCCGTGCCGATAGTGCCTGTCTAGCTTGGGTTAAGAAGACTAAAAGACAAATTACCCGACGTTTTCCCAAGTCCATTCATGCAGTGACTTTTCAAGGCTTTCTTCTCAAAGTATCTTATTTTATTTGGTCTTACTCCCTTGAACACGCATTTTTGTAACTAGCAACTTACGTTACTACACATCGAAATGTGGCAATCTCAAATGCAAATAGATAAAATTGCCTTGTTTTACCATAAGCCTCGCTCCAATATATCCTATCAACCTCATACCTGACAATTATTACCTGTGGATAAAAAATGGCTAAAAGACTTACAGCAAAAAAGGTGGTTAGGAGCCACTTTGCCTACTTTTACCATGGATTGGAGTCAGTTATTTTCTGCCTTGATCGAGCAATATTTGTTTATTTGTCTGTATCGTGCTTTGGCTGAATCTTTGGCTAGTGAAAATGCCAGCCGACTGGCATCGATGCAAGCATCTGAGAAAAATATAGAAGAGCAATTAGGACAACTTCACGCTCAATTCCAACAGGAACGGCAAACTGCTATCACCGAAGAAATGTTGGAAATCGTCTCTGGTTTTGAGGCACTAATTAGGGCTGGCTGAAAAAGTTTTTCGTGGGGGCAGGCTTCCCTATCCTGATATGTAGCCTATACTCAACGGATTTAGGATTAGATTTATTCAGCCAACCATCTGTAAAACCTGTTAGCTAGATTCACAAGAACTTTTGGGGCAAAATTTTGTTTATGTTGGCTGAATTGGCGGGAATATATCCCCTGTCTGGTTTTAATCTGAACTGAGGTGAACCACAGCTAATTCTAATGTTTGCCCTTCCCTTTCTAGCTCCTTTTTGCTAAAACTTAACACCTCATCCAGACAATCAATTACCACCGTATCCCCTTCCATAAAAGCTTGTTCGAGAATTTTTGTGGCTAAAGGATTCTCTAACTCCCGTTGGATAGCGCGTTTTAAAGGTCGCGCCCCGTAGGTGGGATCGTAACCAACAGTAACGATATGATCTTCTGCGGCGGTAGTTAATTCCAGATTGATTTTTTGTTCTCCTAATAATCTTTCCAGACGCTGTAATTGCAGACGAACAATGTAACGCAATTCTTCTTTTTTCAGGGTATGGAAAATAATTAAATCGTCAATACGATTCAAAAATTCGGGACGGAAATGACTCCGCAAAGCTGTTAAAACCCGTTTCCGCATCTCCTCATAATCGGCATCTTCGGAAACATTTAAAATATGGTCACTGCCAATATTACTGGTCATGACGATAATCGTATTCCGAAAATCCACCACTCGTCCCTGAGAGTCGGTAATGCGCCCATCGTCAAGCACTTGTAATAAAATGTTAAAAACATCCCGATGGGCTTTTTCCACTTCATCCAATAAAACCACAGAATAGGGACGACGACGCACCGCTTCCGATAGTTGTCCCCCTTCCTCGTAACCCACATAACCCGGAGGCGCGCCGATTAACCGCGAAACCGCGTGTTTTTCCATGTATTCCGACATATCGATGCGAACCATAGCTTCCTCGGAGTCGAACAGTAACCCCGCCAAGGCCCGCGCTAACTCGGTTTTACCCACTCCTGTGGGTCCCATAAATAGGAATGAACCAATCGGACGCGAAGGATCTTTCATTCCCGCGCGTGCGCGTCGAATCGCCGCCGCTACTGCCGTGACCGCTTCATTTTGTCCGACAACTTTTTTCTGTAAATGAGACTCTAATTCTAATAATTTTTGTCGTTCCGATTCCATTAAACGATTGACCGGAATTCCCGTCCACCTGGCGACTATTTCAGCAATATCAGCATCAGTTACCTGTTGTCTTAACAGGGTCGAACCTGCCGCTTGAATCGTTTCTAGTTCTTTTTCTTTTACTTCTAATTCTCGTTGTAAAATTTCTAGTTTGCCATACTTTAATTGGGCTGCTTTATTGAGATCATAAGCCCGTTCCGCCTGTTCCACCTGTAGGCGCAATTGTTCTTCTTCCTCTCGCAATAATTTAATTTCCTCGGCGATATGTTTTTCCGTTTGCCATTGGTCAGCGAGCGGCTTTTGTTTACTTTCTAATTCCTCAATTTCTTCGATAATTCTTTCTAAACGCTCTTGAAAAGCTCGATCTTTTTTTTCCTCTTTTTCTAAGGAGAATTTTTCCATCTGTAACTGCATTAAGCGACGATCTATCATTTCCAAATCGGCGGGTTTAGTGGTACTTTCTACCTCTAATTTTGCCGCCGCTTCATCGACTAAATCGATCGCTTTATCGGGTAAAAAGCGATCGCTAATATAACGATGGGATAGGGTAGCTGCTGCCACTAGGGCCGAATCGGTAATTGTCACCCCATGATGCACTTCATAACGTTCTTTTAAACCCCGGAGAATCGAGATAGTATCCTCCACGGAAGGTTCCTTAATATAAACCTGTTGAAAACGTCTTTCTAAAGCGGGGTCTTTTTCAATATGATTGCGATATTCATCCAAAGTTGTCGCCCCAATACAGCGCAATTCTCCCCGGGCTAACATAGGTTTTAATAGGTTGCCCGCATCCATCGATCCCCCTTCCCTAGAACCCGCACCGACAACGGTATGTAGTTCATCGATAAAGAGAATAATTCGCCCTTCTGATTGGGTCACTTCTTTCATGACTGACCGCAATCTTTCCTCGAATTCGCCTCGATATTTTGCCCCAGCGATTAAACTTCCCATATCGAGGGAAATTAACTGACGATTTTTCAAAGATTCGGGAACATCTCCGTTAATAATCCTTTGGGCTAATCCTTCAGCAATAGCGGTTTTTCCTACTCCCGGTTCACCGATTAAAACCGGGTTATTTTTCGACCGTCGCGAGAGGACTTGTACCACCCGTCGAATTTCTTCATCACGACCGATAACCGGGTCTAATTTGCCTTCTTTGGCCGCTGCTGTTAAATCCCGTCCATATTTATCTAAAGCTTCGTATTTTTCCTCTTGATTGGGTTCAGTAACCTTTTGAGTACCGCGAATCGCTTTGATGGCTAATTCTAAATCTTGGGGGTCAAGATTGAAAGTGCGTAAACATTTCCGGCCAACCCTTTCATCTTCGGCAAAACCGACGAGAAGATGTTCGACGGAGATAAATTTATCTTGCCAACTTTCCCGGGATGCTTCCGCGCGATCGAGGAGCAGATCAAGACCACGACCTAGGTATAATTGATCGACGATGGCCACTTTCGGCTGTCGGTTGGTGAAGACTTCTAGCTGCTGTTGCAGTCGGGGAATTTCTATATTAGCTTTTTGTAAAATCCGGGTGGCTAGACCGTTATTCTGCTCTAGGAGGGCAATAATAACGTGTTCCACCTCTAAGGTCTGATTTTTGAAGCGTCGCGCAATTTCTTGCGATTTAACGATCGAATCCCAAGCTTGTTCGGTAAATTTATTCGAGTCTGTGGGTTGCATTCTGCACCAATGAGGAAAGCCAGTGTCAGAGGTATAGTATAGCAAGGAGTCTCGATCGATCACAAAGTTCCGGGATCGGCAAAAGGTCTGACTTATTGATCGATATTACCCAATTGGGTTAAAGCTGTCCCGGTGAGACGACAAATTTGCCACTCTTGGAAGACCTTAGCCCCCATTTTTCCATAAAAATCGATCGCCAGTTGATTCCACTCTAAGACAGTCCATTCTAAAAGTCCTGCATCCCTAGCGACGGCAATTTTAGCCACAGCCATTAGTAAAGCTTTCCCGATACCTTGACTGCGATAATCGGGTAAAACAAAGATATCTTCTAGGTAAATCCCCGGTTTAGTTATAAAGGTGGAATAGTTAGCAAAAAATAGGGCAAAACCGACTATTTTACCCTCTACTTCCGCCACCAATGCTTCGATGTAGGGTTTTTCTCCGAATAAATGCTCCCCTAAAGCTTGACTATTTCCTGTCATTAAATGGCTGAGTTCTTGATAGGCCGCTAGGGCGACAATTAAGTCAAAAATAGCCTTGACATCGGTAGCAACGGCAGCACGGATAGAATAATTCATGATTGCTGGTCAAATCTTGATTTTAATGCTGATGATGTTTATGGGGAGATTCAGCAGGGGGAGAATTAAGATTGGAAAAATGCCCGTTATTTAATCCCATCCCAACGCTACCAATACTGAAAAGTCCCATGGACACAAAACCGGCTGCAATTGTCCCCATGGCCACAGTTCCAATGGAAACTACTCCCATAGGAACAATACCGATGGAAATAACGCCCATGGGAACAATACCAATAGAAATTATACCGGTGGGGGCAATACCGATCGACAACCATTTTCGCCCACCACAACTATTCTCTTTTTCTTGACCTAGATTGGAATCCATGCTTTTAACCCCGAAGATGCTTTCAGCCTTCCCATCCTAGGTTAGGGGTAGAATTCTTGTCAAAAGACCGCTAGTCAAAATGAAAGTTAATTTTTTATAAAAACTATTGACTTTTTATATCAGTTATGTATTGGCGGAATACCAGCCGCATCGAGAATTTTCGGGACTAAATCCTCTCGTTTTATTGCCATGATGTGGACACCTTGACATAACTGCCGGGCTAATTTTATTTGTTCGGCGGCGATTTTGATACCTTCTTCGAGGGGATGAGGTGCATCAGCGAGTCGTTGAATGATCTGATCGGGAATTTGTACCCCCGGCACATTTTTATTTAAAAAAGCGGCGTTTTTAGCTGATTTTAACAGAAAAATCCCCGCTAGAATCGGTTTGTCGGCGAGGGAGGCCACCTGCTGCATGAACTTATCAAGACACTCGAAATCCGTAACTAATTGACTTTGAAAAAACTGCGCTCCCGCTTCGATTTTACGCTCAAAACGGCTTTGAAGACCAGACCAACTTTTTGACTGCACATCGACGGCAGCCCCAGCAAAAAGTTCTAGGGGTCCATCTGGTAAAGATTTATCGTTAAAGTCAAAACCTTTATTCAATTTATCGATTAATTTTAACAAACGTACCGATTCTAGGTCAAAAACTGCTCTAGCTTGGGGATGATCTCCTGCTTTGACAGGATCTCCAGTTAAAGCTAGTATATTTCTCAATCCCAAAGCATGAGCACCCATGAGATCTGCTTGTAATCCGATCACATTGCGATCGCGACAGGCCATTTGACAGATGGGTTCGATGTCGTGTTGATAGAGAATAGCGGAGGCAGCCAGAGAGGACATTCGCACTACTGCGCGACTGCCATCGGTAATATTAGCCGCATGAACGCGATTTTTTAGCCATAGGGCCATTTCTAGCATATGACTGGCATTACCCCCTTTCGGGGGAGTAATCTCGGCTGTAATCAAAAATTCTCGGTCTTGAACCGCGCGTCGTAAACGAGTAGTCATCAATTTATCTAGGTTTTAATCATAGATTCTATAGCAGATTTAGCCCGGAAATGACTGGGATGGAAGCAATGATCATCGGGCGGCGCCGCTTTATACTGGTCGGTGTCAGTGCCTGGCTGATATTTAAGTTAACTGGCAGGAAAAAATTTCTAATGTAGTATAATACACGGACAGTTTAACCAAATTCGTTTACAAGTGTAAAGGATAACCGATTCGATCGAGCGATCATGCAAACTCTTTCTCGTTTACCTACTAAAGACAAAGCCCTAATCATGACTCATCCCCTCAAAATCGTCGCTTTAGGTGATAGCCTTGTGTATGGCTATGGCGACCCCGTGGGTGGCGGTTGGGCCGAACGCCTACGTCGTTTGTGGATGGAAAGTGCCGGTCATGCCCTGTATAATTTGGGTATTCGCGGCGATCGAGTGGTACAAGTGTCCGAACGTTTAGAACAGGAATTTCGTCTTAGGGGTGAAATTCGCAATCGTCTCCCTGACCTAATTCTTCTCTCCGTCGGTGTTAATGATACAGCCCGCTTAGGCCGGCCCGATGGTCGCACCTACACCGATCACGATCTTTTTCAAACTCAAATGGAACATTTACTCGCCCGGGCCCGTTCTCTTTGCCCGGTTTTGTTTGTAGGTATGATTCCCGTGGATGAGCGGAAAATGCCCTTTTTAGATTGTTTTTACTTCAACCATCGCGATCAGTATAGTTTTAAAGAAACCACTAAACAAGCTTGTCTAGAGCAGAATATTCCCTATCTCGATTTATTTGACCTCTGGATGGACCGGGGTGGTCTGTGGTGCCAAGAAAGATTAATGGAAGATGGACTTCATCCCAATGTCCAGGGCTATCAATCAATTTTAGAGGATATTTTAAACTGGTCGCCCCTCACCTCCTTTGTCGGTGTGGATGGTTTTATTCAACCGTTCACAGGAATTGCACAAAAGTGATATCCTCTGTTCTCAGTGGTTCTAGCGGCGTTACAGAAACCAGAAGAGCCAGCAAATAAACTGGTCAAACCCTGTTAGTCTAAACTCCAGATCTGAGAAACGCTGCAAGTCTGACTAACTAGGGTTGGCTGAAAAAGCCTGAAATGCATCTAGGAAAAAGGTTTAGACTAAATAAAGTCTAGAAGAAAGGTACAAAAAAGGTCAAATAGCTGGCTCTTCTCGACCTTGTGTGATAATTTTTGCCCATGTAATCCTGAAGTGCTGATCGGGCAAGACTTTTAGGACTATTTGGCGGGAAAAACTGTCAGTATAGACCTCGTTGCCACACGGAAACCAGAAGAGCCATATTTGAGTAAGCCAGACAGGAGCCAGAAAAAGATATTGATCAGAAAAGTCACGATCAAGCTAGAGGTTTAAAGACTGATTGGGTTCCAATTATTTTTATTAATAAATATTTTACACAATTCAGACCAGATAAGCAAGAGGGCTACGGCACTACTACCAAATAATTACCTAGATTTATTCAGTAAACCCTAGATACCTAAAGGGGAGGAATTATTGCCAAAATAGACAGGGAAAGAGCCAATATTTAATACAATTTACCTACAGTGAAGATTTTTGCCGTTAGACTAGGCTAAGAAACCCTACTGGAAATATGCGTTACAAACTTTTAGGTAATAGTGGTCTGCGAGTTTCCGAACTATGTTTGGGAACGATGACATTCGGGGAAGATTGGGGTTGGGGGTCGGATAAAGAGGAAAGTTGGGCGGTTTTTCGGGCTTTTGCGGCAGCGGGCGGCAATTTTATCGATACCGCTAATCTCTACACTAACGGAACCAGTGAAACATTAGTGGGGGAATTTGTCAAGGGCGATCGAGAAAAATGGGTAATCGCCACCAAATATTCTCTCAACACCCGCCCCGGCGATGTCAATGCCTGCGGAAATCATCGAAAAAACCTCTTTCAAGCGGTAGAAGCTAGTTTAAAGCGTTTAGGCACTGATTACATCGATTTACTCTGGCTTCATCTTTGGGACTCTCTCACTCCTATCGAGGAAGTGATGCGCGCTTTCGATGATTTAGTCAGGATGGGAAAAGTCCTTTATATCGGCATTTCTGACAGTCCTGCTTGGATTGTCTCCCAAGCAAACACCCTGGCCACCCTACGGGGATGGACACCCTTTATCGGACTACAAATAGAATATTCTCTCAAGGAACGCACCCCCGAGCGGGAATTATTGCCCATGGCCAAGGCATTAAATATCGGGGTGACAGCTTGGAGTCCCCTGGGAGGGGGAGTTTTAACGGGAAAATATAATCAACCCAACCCCGTCGATGGTCGTTTAAGCATGACCGACCAACCTTTTCAAATTTTTGATCGCGATCTGAAAATTGCCGAGACCGTTCTAGAGATTGCCAGAGAAATCGAGAAATCACCGGCACAAGTGGCATTAAATTGGCTGAGAAATCGCCCTAACTCCGTAATTCCCATCATTGGCGCTCGAAGATTGTCTCAATTGCAGGATAATCTCGCCTGTGTGGACTTTAACCTAACCAGGGAACATCTGCAACGACTCGATAATATCAGTGCCATTTCCCTCGGTTTTCCCCACGAACTTTTAGCCAGTCAATTTGTTCGCGATATCCTATTAGGAGGAGTAGCGGCACAATTGGATCGATGATAGAAGTCTTTGTTTATGGAACCCTGAAACCCAAGGAAAGTAACTATTCTGCCTACTGTGCAGGAAAAGTGATCAACTCTAAAACCGCTTACACAAAGGGGCATTTATACCATCTTACCGCCCTCGGTTATCCCGGACTGACCGAGGGCGAGGGCTGGGTCAAGGGAATTTTATTGACTTTTAACGCAGATTATGATATGGGGCTTTTGGATAGTTTGGAAGATTATCAACCCGGCAGACCTCCAGAAGAAAACGAGTATCAGCGTCGCAGAATTCCTATTTATAATCTAGAGCGAGAATTGATCGGCGAAGCTTGGGGATATATGATGACACCGGCAAAAATAGCTTTTCATGGGGGTGTTTGGCTGCCTTCCGGTTGCTGGACCAGTAGCGATCGAGAATAGGGATGATCGGGCCGATTCTGTTAAGATATACAAATTAAAAGCTTAATCGTGAAAAAATTATGTATCTACTCCTAGAAGTGGCCAGTGGCAAATTCCCCGTTTATTTTGTAGCAGTTTATGTGGTCGGTTTTCTCGCTGCTGTCACCATCGGTTCGATCGCTTGGTACAATTCTAAACGCCCAGTTGGTTGGGAAGATGCCCAAAGACCCGATATTATCCCCGAAGTAAAGACCGAGGTAGATTCTGATTCTCAATCCTAGCAAAAGACAGTAATCAGTGATCAGTTATCATACTGTTGGCTGATAACTGACAAATCCCCAACAGCCGGGAAAATAATCAAGATATTTGATCGATTGGGTGAATAATTCCCCTATAATCACTAACATTGCCCATATCGATCTTCACAGAAGCTGGAACAGTATGCGAATTCTATTTGTGGGTGCCGAGGCCGCCCCGATTGCCAAAGTTGGGGGAATGGGGGACGTAATTGGGGCATTACCGAAAGTCTTGCGTCAGCTAGGTCATGACGTGCGGATTTTCCTGCCCTACTACGGTTTTCTTCAGGAAAAAATGGAGATCCCTTCCGAACCCATTTGGTCAGGATTCGCCATGTTTCAGGATTTTTTAGTCTATGAAACGGTTTTACCCGATACGGACATTCCCCTCTACCTCTTTGGTCATCTAGCCTTCTCCGGACGCAGTATCTACGGAGGCGAAGATGAGGCCTGGAGATTTACCCTTTTTGCCAATGGTGCGGCGGAATTTGCCTGGAATTACTGGAAACCGCAAGTTATTCACTGTCATGATTGGCATACGGGCATGATTCCCGTCTGGATGCACCAAGACCCCGATATTAGCACCGTTTTTACGATCCATAATCTCGCCTACCAGGGGCCTTGGCGGGAGGCGTTAGAAAAAATGACTTGGTGTCCTTGGTATATGCAGGGCGATAATACCATGGCTGCGGCGGTTCAATTTGCTAATCGCGTCACTACCGTCTCTCCGACCTATGCCCATCAAATACAGACCCCCATTTATGGCGAAAATTTAGAGGGATTATTGTCCTATATTTCCGGCAATCTGGTGGGGATTGTCAACGGTATCGATACGGAGGTGTATAACCCAGCGAAAGATGTTTATCTTAAGCAGAATTTTACCCCAGAAACCCTAGAAAAACGTCTGGCCAATAAAATTGCCCTGCAAGAAGAAGTGGGGCTACAGGTCAGCAGAAATGCCTTTGTCATGGGGATGGTGACGCGTTTGGTGGAACAAAAAGGTATTGATCTAGTGATGCAAATTTTAGATCGCTTTCTCACCTATACCGATGCTCAATTGATTATTTTGGGTACAGGCGATCGCTATTATGAAACCCAACTATGGGAGATGACTTCCCGTTTCCGGGGGCGAATGTCCCTGCATCTTCTCTATAGTGATGCCCTTTCCCGTCGCATCTATGGGGGGGCCGATGCTTTGTTAATGCCTTCCCGTTTTGAACCCTGCGGCATTTCCCAATTAATGGCCATGCGTTATGGTTGCATCCCCATGGTCCGTCGCACCGGTGGTTTAGTCGATACAGTGTCTTTCCACGACCCGATTCAGGAAAAAGGAACGGGATTTAGTTTCGATCGCTATGAACCTTTAGACCTGTTTACCTGTATGATCCGGACTTGGGAAAGTTTCCGTTATAAACAGGATTGGCAAAAACTACAGCAACGGGCAATGACTCAAGATTTCAGTTGGTATAAATCCGCTTTGGAATATCTCAAAATCTACAAACAAATCACCGGACAATCGGATCAATTATCCGATGAAGAAAAGGATAAATTTGTCGCCCTGACTAGCAGTTAAATCCCCCTGTAGTAGGGGTGAAGATCTATCCCCCCTACTCCAGCAGAAATTAATCGGTAATGGCGTTGAGAAGAACTTCCGCTAGGGTCATATCTTCCATATCATCGATAGTAATCGTGTCAACGATATCGAATTTGGCCCCTGCTGATTCTAGTTGATCGTCTAAAGCTTTAAGAAATTCGGTTGCTTGTCGATCATGTCCTACTTGAATCAGAGAAATCGCTAATTCTTGATCGTTATCGAGTTTTCGAGAAGCTTCGATAATTTGACGCATCACCGCTTTGCGATCATCTGGTTCTCCGTCGGTAATCACCAGAATAGTTTCTCCGTTTGGTTTAGTTTTGCCGGCAGTTTTGCGCTGAAAATAATTATTGAGGGCATCTTGGAGAACAGCGGCTAGGTCTGTCCTCCCCATCGGTTCATTTTCTTGATAAATTTGCGTCACCTTATCGGATGTAACATTATCATAGCGTCGGAAACGTCCAGAGAAAAGATAGATAGTGATGCCGTCGGGATCGATTTCCTCGCACTTTCTAGCCAAGGCAAGGGTGGATTCTTGGGCAATTTGCCAACGGGTTTTCTCGCTGGGTCTATCAGCCGTGGACATACTGCCACTTTTGTCAATAATCAGAGTATAATCTCTGTCCTGTACAACACTTTCACTGGCCATAGGGGCTATACCTCCAAGCAATTTGCGCTCGTCCTATAGCGGTGTGCAGTCGTATGAGGTACAGTGTCACGAGCTATAAACCATGCTAGGCAAAGCTTAGTCTGTATCTCACTCAATCGCTTACCGCTATAGTCTAATAATTATTAAACTCTAGGATGGAAACTCCACCTCGATCGACTAGGGTTTTTTAACTATTGAGGGGGAGACAGCGCCAGCAACAGCAGAAACTATCGCCAGAAAACCGGTCGGGCTAAAATGAAAAAAGTCTGAAAATTTCTTAACCCGATACCCCAAACAAAAAAGCGATCGCACTAATCCTACGATAAGCGATCGAATGATTGGTCACAAAAAAGAGTTATTTTATTCCGAGCAGTAGTATGACAACCAAATCTACTTTCATCCTCGCACCAAAATTGGCTTACGTTGGCTACAAGGAGTTTTTCATAAGGGACGAGAACTTCTTATGCCTATTGCCCTTCTCCCCAAAAATCCCGAACCAGTTTTTGCTTCAAAGCGAGCTGAACAAGATTTCTTTGATTTGGTTCTCTCGCATACCTGCCTTAACCTGTCAGTGATTCCCCAAGATGTGTCAGGCAGTCAGGGTTATAACCCTAAGGTTATCTGTGGCGGGTGATGGTTAAGGGGGAGATTTTCGCTGTGAACAGTAAACAGCAATCAGTGAACTGAAAACTCACATCTGATCACTGATAACTGATCACTGACTTCCCAACCCCTGCTATACAATGGTTTTTGACTTGTTTTTTCGAAGGGAACGCTAAACCATGTATTCGATCGATATTACCCTGAAACTCTCGCCCATCCCCATTTCCTTGCAGCGCAAGGAAGAAGCAGGAGCAGACGCTTTGTATCAAACAATTCTTAACGCTATGCGATCGCCGAATCCCGAATTATTAGAATTAACCTGCGAAAAACAAACCGATAAAAAGGTGGCGGTTTTTAGCAATCAGATCAGTGCGGTGATTGTGTCACAAAAATCTGGGGCTGCCTCCACCGGTAGAGCGCCGGGGTTTGTCGCTTGAGCCACAGAATAGTTCTTGAATCAGTTATCAGTGTGCAGTAACCAGTAATCAGTAATCAGTGAGCAGTAAAAAGACAGTAGGAAACTTCTATTTAATACTGCACACTTAAAAACTCAAATCTGATAACTGATAACTGATCAGTGACACTGATAACTGAAAAGGCTAATAATTCATGACGATAAAAGTAAAAGACCTCTGGTTTAGCTGGCCGAATGGGAAATCAGTATTAAATGGCTGCTCTTTGCAAGTTCCCAGAGGAGAATTTTGGATGTTGTTGGGGACAAATGGCAGCGGTAAATCAACCCTGCTGCGATTATTAGCGGGATTATTAAAACCTAGTCGCGGGGAAATAGAGATACCCAACCCCCTCGGTTTTGTTTTTCAAAATCCCGACCATCAGTTAGTTATGCCAACAGTGGGGGCAGATGTGGCTTTTGGGTTGGTATCCGAGGGTTTATCCACGCCGGCAATTCGGGCGCGGGTGCGGGAATCCCTAGGGGCGGTGAATTTATTAGAAATGGAAAAACGACCGATATATGCTCTTAGTGGCGGACAAAAGCAAAGAATCGCCATTGCTGGGGCTTTAGCTCGTCATTGCGAGGTTTTGCTCTTTGATGAACCCACCGCCCTTTTGGATGGGGATACTCAGTTAGAATTAGTCTCTCAAGTGCAGAAATTGGTCAAAAACCGGGGAATTACGGCCCTTTGGGTGACCCATCGCCTTGATGAATTGGATTACAGCGATGGAGCATTTTTGTTGGAGGGTGGTAAGGTAACGGATCAGGGAAATGCCCTAGAATTAAAAGCGAGATTATTGGCAAGTGCGGCGGGAGAATCCTAGATTTTTTGTTAATATCATTAGGACGCTGTTTTTTAGAACTGCCCTTAATGCCACACGAATTACTCTCAAAGCCATGCTTAACTCTTCTGATCGTTCTCTCCTGCTGGTTGACGGCTACAACGTCATCGGCGCTTGGCCGTCCCTGAAAAAAATTAGCGATCGCCACGGTCTCGAACCGGCGCGAGACAAGTTAATTGAAACCCTAATCGGTTACACCCACCATCAGGGTTATCAAACCCAAATCGTCTTCGATTCCTACCTTCAAGATACCCCCGGCAGCCAGGAACGCTACACTAACCATTTATCGGTTTATTTTACCGCTCACGCTCAAACCGCCGACACCTATATCGAGAAAACCTGTGCCGATTTTTGGCACGATCGCGCCCCAGCTATCGGACGCATTATCGTCGCTACCTCTGATAATGCCCAAAAAATGACCGTTATGGGTTATGGGGCCCAGTGGATTTCCGCTCAACGTCTGGAAATCGAGGTGGATTTAACCGGTCGTCGTCTGAGAAAATCCCAGAGTTCTTCTCAAAGTCCCAAAGGGCGTTTTTTATTCCATTCTCTCGATGCTAAGGTGCAACAGAAATTAGAGAAAATGCGCCACGGAATTAGTTATCAAAAACCTTGACAAATTACCTCAAATATGTATCGACAAAATCCCCATTAGAGGCACAGGTAACTGTGTCTCTAGGCTTTTCAAGGTCAGTTGCGGTTCGAGGATTTTGTTAAAAGCCGGCCGATCTAAACCACTGGTTTCACAGCTGCAATTCTGCTAAACCTAAATAATTAATTCCCGTGGGTGTCACTTGGAAGCGACAGGGTAAAACTTTGACTCCTTTAGCCACTGCTTGACGCAATAACTGCCCGTATTTAGCATCTTTACTATCCCCCGGAGCAAACCGGTCACAATCACCCCGATTGATAAAGTAGAGCATAATCGCCTCCGCTGCTGGCAATAAAGCCATTAATTCGTTTAAATGCTTCTGTCCTCGCGTGGTGACAGTATCGGGAAAAAGTGCCGTTTCTCCCTGATTCCAAGTGGTATTTTTAACCTCGATATAGGTGAGGGAATTATCACCATGGGTCAACAGAAAATCAATTCTACTGCCATTATTTTGACCGTAGGCCACTTCCGATCGCACTTCGGTGTCATTTTTGACCAAATCGGGAAAAACACCTTGCAACAGGGCATTTTTCACCACCTGATTAGGAAGATTGGTATTAACTCCCACCCAAGTCTTCCCCAGTTGAATCATCTCCCAGGTATAAGCTAATTTTCGCTTCGGGTTATCACTGCGGGAAAGATAGACCGGTTGACCCTCTACACATACATCCGTCATCGGTCCGGTATTAGCGCAATGGGCCGTAATTAATTCTCCGTTGTCCAGTTGTATATCGGCAAAAAAGCGTTTGTAACGTTTAATTAAAATACCCTGGACAAGAGAAGGATAGGTGTGAACCAACAAGGAAGTCATCAAATTTTCGCCGGGCTATATAAAGTAAAGAATAGCCTTTTTTTGGCATCTTAAACTGAAGAAAGGAGACCTTTCAGTTATCAGTAAACAGTAATCATACTATTTTCCTTTATTCGTAGCAGGCATTTTACTCTCTTGGGTTTGGTGGGTAAAATGTATTCTAAAATACAGTCCTGCTGGCGAGCGAATGGAACGAACCACAAAGACAGAAAAGACACAAAGATTGATCGGTCTTATATAAGTTAAACTTATCACACAAAGAATAAAAGAGCCGGAATTTTACTTCCCTCTCCCTTTGGTTGTGGGGGTAAGGGAAATTAACCATCTCTGCGATTACTTTTGAAAAATGGCATCATTGACAAGAAAACGGCAATTTTCTACTTGAGACTGTCCACTAAAAACTCACATCTGATCACCGATCACTGATCACTGATAACCGTTCAGGTACAATAAAACCTTGAGGCTTAATAGACATTGAGATTATGGGTAACACTTTCGGACGACTATTTCGGGTTTCCACTTTTGGAGAATCTCACGGGGGTGGGGTAGGAGTGGTTATCGATGGTTGTCCTCCGCGCTTAGACATTTCCCAAGAGGAGATTCAAATCGATTTAGACCGTCGCAAACCTGGACAAAGCAGAATCGTGACCCCGCGTCGGGAAAATGACATTTGTGAGATAATTTCGGGCGTTTTTGAAGGCAAAACCCTCGGTACACCGATCGCTATTTTAGTGCGGAATCAGGATGCTCGTTCGCAAGATTACAACGAAATGGCCGAGAAATTTCGACCTTCCCATGCGGATGCCACCTACGAGGCAAAATACGGCATTCGCAACTGGAAAGGAGGAGGCAGATCTTCGGCCCGGGAAACCATCGGCCGGGTGGCCGCAGGAGCGATCGCTAAAAAAATCCTTAAATCTGTCTATAATGTCGAGATTATCGGTTATGTGAAGCGAATTAAAGATATTGAGGCAATCATCGACCCCAACACCGTCACCCTCGACGAGGTGGAAAGTAATATGGTGCGTTGTCCCAACGAGGAAACGGCCGCCAAAATGATCGCCCTGATCGACCAAATTCGCCTGAATAAGGACTCGATCGGCGGTGTGGTGGAATGTGTAGCCAGAAATGTGCCGAAAGGTCTGGGAGAACCAGTTTTTGATAAGCTAGAAGCCGATTTAGCTAAAGGTATGATGTCCTTACCCGCGAGTAAGGGATTTGAAATCGGATCGGGATTCGCGGGAACCTTCTTAACCGGCAGCGAACACAATGACGAGTATTTTATCGATGATAACGGGGAAATTCGCACCACGAGCAATCGTTCGGGAGGCATCCAAGGAGGAATCAGTAACGGTGAAAATATTATTATCCGCATCGCTTTTAAACCCACCGCGACTATCGGTAAAGAACAAAAAACCGTGACGCGCAGCGGGGAAGAAACCACCCTGGCAGCCAAAGGAAGACACGATCCTTGCGTTTTACCCCGGGCCGTCCCAATGGTAGAAGCGATGATGGCTTTGGTATTATGCGATCATCTGCTCCGTTTTCAGGGACAATGTACGATTAGCGATCGCTTTTTCTAAACCTTTACCCGCGATGAAATTTTTATTCCTTCATTCCAATTTTCCCGCCCAATTTCGCCATTTAATCACGGTTTTGGCTCAAGACCCCGGAAATCAAGTGATTTTCGGCACTACCAGGCAAGAGGGAGAGATAGCGGGGGTAAAAAAATTTATTTACAAGGAAAGTCGCGCTGTTTCTCCCCAAACCCATCATTATGTCCGTCCCCTGGAAAGTGCGGTTTTACAAGGTCAAGCGGTTTATGGTGTTTGCCAACAACTGAAAAATCAAGGATTTTATCCCGATATTGTCTATGCACATTCTGGCTGGGGGCCGGGTCTATTTATCAAGGATATTTTCCCGAAAACTAAGTTTTTAGCCTATTTTGAATGGTTTTATCATGCCCATGGTTCCGATGCTGATTTTGATCCGGCGGATCCCCTTAATGCTGATGCCGAGGCCCGGATTAGAATTAAAAATGCGCCAATCCTGATCGATCTGGTCAGTTGCGATCGAGGTTTATCGCCGACTATCTGGCAAAAACAACAATTTCCCAGCGAATTTCACTCGAAACTGACGGTTTTACACGATGGCATCGATACGGACTATTTCTGTCCCCGTCCCGATGTGCAGTTAGTGATTCCAGAGATAGGTTTAGACTTATCGGGTGTTAAGGAGATTGTCACCTATGCAACCCGGGGAATGGAACCCTATCGCGGTTTTCCCCAATTTATGACGGCTGTTTCCCTAATTTTAGCCCGTCGGCCTAACTGTCATATCGTGATTGTCGGAGAGGATCGGGTCGCTTATGGGAAAACTCTACCGGACGGCAAAACCTATAAACAATTGATGTTAGAAAGCCTTTCTTTGGATTTATCTCGGGTGCATTTTACCGGTTCTCTGCCCTACGGTCAATATAAACAGGTTTTACAGGCATCGGCGGCCCATGTCTATCTTACCCGTCCTTTTGTGCTTTCTTGGTCAATGTTAGAGGCTATGGCGATGGGTTGCGTCGTGATTGGTTCCGATACTCCCCCTGTGCGAGAATTAATTACCGATGGGGAAAATGGTTTATTAGTGGATTTCTTTTCTCCCCAACAAATAGCCGATCGCGTCGATGAAGTGTTAGATTATCCCCAGGGTTGGCAAAATCTGCGTTTAAATGCTAGGGAAACTATCAAGCAACGCTACGACCTCAAGCAATGTTTACAGGATCATCTAGATTGGTTATTGAGTTGATTTTTCAGTGAACAGTAATCAGTGAATAGTAAACAGTAATCAGTGAAAAGAAAGCTGCGAACGGGAGCATCTCACTTACGCGATAAGTAATTATACTTAGCCTAAAAGCCACTCTTAATCGTGTCTTGGAACGAAATAGAGGCTTTTAAAGACTGCGTACATGGAGAATTAAAACAAGAATTACCCTCGAAAAGCCTATTTTTCCACTAAATATTTATGCTCATTGCAAAGGTGAGATGCTCCCGCTGCGAACTTGCCAGACCTTGCCACTTGCTACTTTCTATGTTAGCATAATTTTGCCCCCCCTAAACGGTTAAACGGTTACTGTGATTTAGAGGATAACCCAATGAACTTATTTATTATATAGCGGTAAGCGATTGAGTGAGATACAGACTAAGCTTTGCCTAGCATGGTTTATAGCTCGTGACACTGTACCTCATACGACTGCACACCGCTATAGGCTGGCACATATCAAGCAAAATTCAACATATAGTTTTGGATCAACTTGCTGAAACATCCAAAAGCTATCCTTCATTAGATTCATCGAAATTATGGTCTTGTAAATTCGAGAGTGGCTCAATATTTGGATATATTCCAGAATCACAACCATTTGTTAATTCTAATGTTTTCTATGATCAGGATACCGTTGTTTTTTATGATGGAGTAATAGTTAATTATCAAAATACTTTTAATACTCAGAATGCAAGAGAATTAAATGATCACTGGGGGGAAATATTTTCAGTCTTAGAAGGGAAGTTTGTCGCTATTAAGATATCTATCCACCCACTTAAAATTGAAGTTGTTAACGATTACCTTGGACTCTATCAAGTTTATTACTGGAATCGTGGAAAAACATGGTTAATTAGTAATAGTGTAAGTCTAATTCAAAAAGTAATTAACTCGACCTCTTTTGATTCACTAGGAGTTAATCTATTTCTTTGTCTAGGATGGACTGGACATGATAGAACTTTATGTTCAGGAGTGAAAGTTATACCTAGCGCACAACATTGGCAATTTGATATAAATTTACCAGTACCAAAACAGAAAAACTATTCAGAACAGAAAACCTATTCAGAAAACAACTTAAAGTATCCGAATATCGAGTTATTATTGAGTAGGTTAATTGGAATGTGTGAAATCTTACCAACTAATTTCAGAAGGATTAGATGTGGCTTAACAGGGGGTCTAGATACGCGACTTCTCCTAACTATTTTGACTTTAGCCGAAATTAACGCAGAATACTTTACCTATGGACATCCTGATAGTTATGATGCAACAATTGCTAAAGCAATTGCCCAAAATATGACTCTTGATCACCAAATAGTGACAGTGATAGAAAGAGAAATAGTTGAAATGTGGGATACCATAAGTTTAAGTTTAATGAAACAATCTGATGGTATGGTCAATTTGATGTATGCACCAGACTTGATCGCAATAGCAAAATTGGAGAATAGTCAAGACACCTCGATATATCTAGGAGGAGGAGGAGGGGAAATTGTTAGAGGAAATTATTGTGATGCTGCTTTTTTAATGGGACGGCATGGATATGAAAAAAACACGATACAGAAGTATCTGACTAATCAAACATTTAAGTTTAAGACAATTGCTAAGACAGAAGGACAATTTTTAGTTAAACAATATTTGAATGAATTCGTACAAAATTGCTTCAATGATGGTATTCCGCCCGCAGATATACTAGACTTCTTCTATACTCAAGAACGTATGAGACGCTGGCTTGGAAATCAAGTCAGGTCAAAAAACTCATTTGAATTGTTTTGTACTCGTCCTCTTTTAGAAGTAGCGCTTGGTATGTCTGCCCAAAGAAGATATACATCACCTATCCATTACGAAATAATCAGAAAAATTCCCTCACTACATCAACTTCCCTTCAATAATCAAACTTGGCGTTCCCAAAATGTTCTCATTAACTTATTAGGAAGTTATTTACAAAAAAAGATCAAGATAAAGACTACCAGTAAAAATGCAATCAACAGTAATCCTGCCTTTAATCGCTACAATTTTCTAGCTTGTTCTCAAAATCACTTATTTCTGAAATTAAGAAGTTTTTGTCTAGATAATGAACAATCCCAAGTTTGGGATTTTGTAAGCAGGGAGTTGTTTGAGGAAACAACAAAACTGGAAAATTTTAATTCAAATACTAACCTGCATAATTTTTTTACTACTGTATCCTTAATGTATTATGATGTTTTTGCGTTGCATAACAGAGATATGAATGTAGGAAATCAAAATGCAATGCCCTGAGTTTAAATCGCCGATTCATATCTGAAATGCAAAGAAGTCTGAAGTATGTTTGTAGAATACTTCATCGGGAGTTTGATAGTCAATGCAAAGAAGTCTGAAGTATGTTTGTAGAATACTTCATCGGGAGTTTGATAGTCAAGGTATTTTCGAGGTCTGTGATTAATCAAATCAAACAATCTTTCAAGTTCAGCAGGTTTCTTGATTCTGCAATTTGTTTGTCTGGGAAAGAATTGCCTTAGCAATCCATTGGTATGTTCATTTAATCCTCTATATCACTGGACTTCCCCCGTATAAACATACTAGCTATGGCTCAAAGTCTTACAGAGCCTGAGTTAAAGCAATGTAATACTAATAAACTACTGGGTACAAACTCCTGAAATTCTTACGCAGACAGGGTTTGAGGCAAAATTTTTCAAATTTGACTCTTCGACCATTATAGCTTGTTTCGGGGCAGAAAACCATCAAAAACATGGCTACAGAGGGAATCGCTGACTCTAGAGATTAATGACACCATCTGTTACAATAAGGTTAGCGATCACTATACAGCCAACTCTACGGAATCGCTCTACTCTAGATACAGTCAACGGTACAGGCATTTTCAAAGGGAAAATGTACCCAGTAGCGTCTTTTCAATTTTTTCTGAGAAGCTCCATGCAGTAAGGGTTTTGTTAATTTTTTAGTATTTCTGTATGGGGGAAGTCCAGATATCAAAGCCATCAGCCGTCAGCCATCAGCTAGATAAGCTGTTGATTATAAACCTCTTCTAAAAATCAAAAATTGTCTTGGTTGGTTAGGAGTCAGTAGCCAGTAGTCAGGAGTCAGTCCCGATGAAAAAATTTTCACCACCAGAGATGAAAGAGGTTTCCTTCCCTACACCCCACACCCTACACCCTCTTTCAAGTCAGGAGAATTAAGAATGAATAATATTAAATCTGTTGAGTATAGGCTACATATCAAGACAGGCAAAAGGCAAGAGGCAAAAGGCAAGAGGCAAAAGGCAAAGGGGAGAATAAATAATCAGTTTTTAATAAACGGATTTAGTATGAGAGCATTTTCCGAAAAATACTGTCTTTTTAAGGATTCATATCGCTATTAAATTCTTTCTCTTACAATCCTAATTCCTTCCTAAGCAGGAATATTACCTGCTCGTCTTTCTTCTAATAATACGGAGGCGATAAAACGGTTAAAAACTTGTTCCCTTGTGATGGAATATTGAGAATTTAATTCTCGGCATTTTCCCACTGTTAAGTTAACCCATAATCTTTAGATAGGCAGAAAAAATTACCATTTTATATTGTTATGTTGATTCAATAATTTTTATCCCTGCTCTAAATTCCCGCAGTGCTTGAGCATGATTTTCTGTATTAATATAGCGCATCAATAAACCTACATCTAAACTCGGTAAAAGTTGCGATTTACTAACAGCTTCACATCCCTCATTTCCTAAACTATAAAACAATAACTCATCATTCATCCAAAACCAAACTTCGGGAATTTGTAACCGTTTGTATGCTTCCAGTTTATTAATTCCTCCACTACTAACAACCACCTCAATCACTAAATCAGGATGTTTTCTATTGGCTCCCAACTCATAAGATTCATCACCTTCTCTTTTAACCTTTTCAAATTCATTTTCTAAGGTGACAGAACCAGTAGGAGTAAAATCTAATCCCAAAAATTCTAAATAAATTTCTACTAAAGAAGCAATACGTTTTTTGATAGTTTCGTGTTTTTTCCCTGGCATTTTTCTAATCTCCAAAACTCCATCTAAAAAAGATAACCTTAACCCTGGGCGATCGATTAGCTGTTCAACAGCTTTAAATTCTCTCCAAGTTAAGTCACTAATTAAAATTGGTTCTGCTTCTCGTTCGATGAGTGTAGTTATCATAATTTAAACCCAAATTTAGAGAGTGAATGTTTCTCAACATGATATCAGATAAAAACAGATTATCGTGAAAAATATCACAGTCTGACAAACTACCCTTAATCATACCATACCCTTGATCAGTAAACCTTTTGAGAATACCAAATCATCAGACCTCTTGTAAAAATCAAAAATTGTTGTTAGGATTAGGAGTCAGTAGTCAGGAGAATTAAGGGTCTATTTACAGATTTTAGGCAACTTAATCCTTATTTTTAACGTTTTTGAACCCTCAAAAATTAATTATGCAAGAGAATTACCTGTTAATACTGCACACTTAAAACTCAAATCTGATAACTGATAACTGATAACTGTCTTACTCAGCTTTTACCAAACCCTGAGAGCGAATACAGGCCTGTTCCCAGCGACAATCGGGATTAACTTCCACTGGTTTGAGTCGCGCCCAGATTTCGCCTTGATCATCAGCATAAAAACTATCAATAATAGCAGGAATACGAGTACCAAAAGGTTCGGTAATGAGGACAGAATCGGTCAGATTAAATACTTCGCCATTGGCTCCCGTCGCTTTTTCGATGACGGGAATTTCTGCTTTGGGAATCGGTTTTCGGAATAGAGGAGCCGAATCAGAACGGGGACGGAGGGGAGATTTTATCTCACTACTGACTGATTTTACCGTTTCTGCGGCTGGTTTTTCCTCAATTATTTCTGGAGGGGTTTCCGGGGGTTTAGGGGGTACTGCTGCTCTAGAACCCTTTTTAATAATTTGTAGAGGTTGTAGGGGAGGAGTGGCTTTAATTGGCTCTTCGGGGGGTTCAGGGGTGCTAGGGGTTTTCTTCGGGGGACGTGGCATGATACGACAAGGAAAATAAAAACTATAGGATTATTGAAGCATATCGAGCCGCTAACCCGCTCGACCGATGCTTGTATCAATTTTGCTGTGGCTAATTCTTCCCTGGCCCCGGGCCAGATACCCGAACTCAGGTTATCTAGGAATTAGTCGATTCCCCTCTCCCCTCTACTTTAATGAAAAATCTTATCATTAAGTATTGACAAAAATTCCTAATAAGCTTATGGTTATTTATAGTGTTCTCCTCTCAAGGATCGGCAGTGGAACCGCGCGGCAGTCTCTAACAATGCGGTTCCCATTTTTTTTTGGAACGATAGAAGGCTTTCAACGTCTCTAAACTTCTAGGTTTCCTCATCCTTTGGCTTTTATGAACGATAATTCCGACCTGTACCTCGATCATCTCACCCACGCGGATACTGTCATCACTGCTGAAATTGTCGAGCATGAGAGTCAATCAACAGATGAGACAGATTGGGCAGCTCTATCCTCTCATTTACGTCAACAAAATCAAGAATTACAAGCGGAGATCTGGCGACGAGAGCAAGCTCTCGCAGAACTGCGATCGCAGTTGGCCGAGCAACATCGTCGCTTGCAAAGTTGCGATACCCTAATCCAGCAGCAAAACGAGGAACTGCAATACGAAAAGCAACAATTACAGCGAGCTTTAGGGGAAATCGAACAGTATCGTCAAGCAGAACAGCGACAACCGATGATCATTGCCAATTTAACCGCAGAATTGACCCGGAACCGTCAACAATTAGCCCGTTTAGAGCGAGAATGTGCCTTAATTCAGGAAAGTTATCAGGAAAAAAGCCAAAAACTGTGCAACTATGACCAGCAATTACAGGAATTACGCACCCGTCTTCAACGTCAACAACGCTACACCCTCCAGTATAAAGCGGCCTTGGCTCAGTATTTCCAGCGCGGTAGCGATCGCAATTCTCCCCCAGATTCAGCCATTGTCGCCAAGGCAGCGGCGATCGAGCCTTGGTCTCAGACAGAGAATCAAGAAAGCGATGAAGTGGCTCCCATCGATGAGTTTTTAGCGGAATTAGAGACAATTGAGCCAGTAGAATCCTTAAATAAGAAAGACAGGGATTGGCCCGCACCTCTCATCTCTCCTTCCCCGAAATATTCCTCTTTTCGGGTTGATTTGCCCACTTTTATTAAATATCGCCAAGAAAAAGATAATTCCTGAACAACAGAAAGAGAGCCGGCGACTGTCCATGTTTCGTCTCGGCTCTCTATTCTGGTTCGCTCCTCACACTAATTAGAATCTATCATAAGCTGATGGTTTCGTCCACTAAATTCACAAAAGTTAATATTTTTATAGTTCTGTCAACGGTAGCAGTTGCCATTTTTGACGGAGAAGACGGTTAAGTAGTTTTTGACTGACGCTAATCAGGATTAATCTCGATCGCTGAATTGGGGCCGATTCTCCGATAATGCGACAGTTACGCTCAAAATTGAGCATCGCTTCGCAAAAATTTGCGGTTAGGGGATAGAGTTTCTGGCGTTCCCAACAATCACAAACGGTTAAAATTTGCAGTATTAAGGCTATTTCGGCGGGATGATGCCACGATAATAGTTCTGGATCGGTTAATCTAATTTTTTCCCGATTGAGCAGTGGTAACAAACTAGAATAGCGAGCGTGAGTGTATTGAAATAAAAAGAAAAATTCTCCTCTGGGATGGAAAGGAAGCTGATCGGAGAAAAATTTATCGATTAAATCATTTAGTTTCAGTAACCAAAAGGACAAAAATTGCTGATCTAATAATAATTCTAGCCATCCTTCCCTAAGCTGAATTTGCGGAAAAAGGGCGATTAAATGGTTAAATATCGCTTGACATTGAGCGGGCGTAAAATAATAAAACAGAGGTGAACGATAGAGGACACTATCAGTTTTTGGGCAACGATAGAAAGTTAATTTATGGTTGTTTTCTGGAAAAATATTAATTAATTGTTGTTTTAAACAATGCTCGATCGAGGGATGATTGCCGATAAAATTCATACTCAGAAGCAGGAAAAGGGCATCTCAAACGCTATGGACAATTGACCAATTTTGTGGGTTGCTTGCTGTGTAGTCATTTCAAATGATACCAGTCAAGTCGATCGAGGAATTACTTATTTTAGTCGCTGGCACTTGGAAACTAATCCCAAGGGAATGATTAGCAGTTAGGGAATCTCTCAGGATGGCTTATTCCCTCTGCAATTAAAACCGGGAAAATACCAACTAATTGCTCAATATCGTGATTAAGTAAAGGGAAAAAAAATAAATTCCCCGTCCGGGACAGGGAAAAAATCTATCTTGACCAACAAAACAATTAATCCAAAAATCCCATTAAAGTTTCGGGATCATCGATTTCATTGGAAGCAACGGGACGATTACCCATGACTGTATAAGTTTCGCTAATGTGCAGATGACTGAGAGCGATCGGACGATTGCCAGAAATCGCTAGAGTGCTACTGACTTCCATACCACTAGAGCCGACAGGACGCAATCCACCGACGGAAGAATAGGTACTAACCACTTTCAGATGGCTAACTTCCACGGGACGACCCCCTGGTAACATTTCATCTTCCGTGAAGTGAAGATGGCTAGTACCAACAGGACGATTTTCGGGTAAGCGATGTTCGGGTTGATAGAATTTTAACGCTTTGGAAGCCGGTTCAGCGTTGTTTTTCACCGAAAGGGCGACCACTTCTTTATCCTTGGCGGTTTTAGCCGTAGTAGCTTTACCGCGTGAGCTGCTGGTCTTTTCTTCTGTGGTTGCCGGGGTTTGAGTCCCGTTCGTTTCTAGATTTTCCACCGTCATAACCTGATACTCCTTTCCGTTAATAGCTTCGGGGAAACGATAAGATTTAAGTTTAGGGTATTCTCGAAGACTTTTAATCTTTTTTTAAAATCCTCTCTAATATTAAGATACATCTTTCTTTCCCAAAACCCTATAAGTGTTGGTAATTTGATTGATAATTTATTTTGCCTGTTCTCTACACCTAGCCGCTAATGTCCGCTTTTCAACTACAAGCACCCTTTCAACCCACTGGGGATCAACCGGCAGCGATCGATCAATTGCTAGATTCCCTGCAAAACCGGCATCGTTTCCAAACCCTCCTAGGGGCAACCGGCACCGGCAAAACCTTCACCATTGCCGCTGTGATCGAGAAAATTGGCAAGCCTACCCTTGTCCTAGCCCATAATAAGACCCTGGCCGCCCAATTATGTAACGAATTGCGGCAATTTTTCCCCAATAACGCCGTGGAATACTTTATCAGCTATTACGACTACTATCAACCGGAGGCTTATATTCCCGTCAGCGATACCTACATCGAAAAGAGTTCTTCGATTAATGATGAGATCGATATGCTGCGCCATTCGGCCACGCGATCGCTATTTGAACGCAGGGATGTGATCGTCGTCGCTTCCATTAGTTGTATTTATGGTTTAGGAATGCCTGCGGAATACCTAAAAGCGGCGATTTCCTTAACAGTTGGTCAAGAGTTCGACCAAAGGCAATTATTACGGGCCTTGGTGTCAGTGCAGTACAATCGCAATGATTTGGAGTTAACTCGCGGTCGTTTTCGTCTGAAGGGCGATATTTTGGAAATTGTTCCCGCTTACGAGGATCGGGTGATTAAAATTGATTTTTTTGGCGATGAGATTGAAAGTATTCGTTATCTCGATCCCCTGACGGGGGAAGTTTTGCAAAAATTAGAGCGAATTAGTATTTATCCGGCCCGTCACTTTGTTACCCCGGAGGAACGTTTAGAGGTGGCCTGTCGGGATATTAAAACCGAGTTAGATAATCGTTTGTTGGAGTTAGAAAAAGCGGGCAAATTACTGGAAGCGCAACGTTTAGATCAGCGGACTCGTTATGATTTAGAAATGTTGCAGGAAGTGGGTTATTGTAACGGAGTAGAAAATTATTCGCGGCATTTAGCGGGTAGATTACCGGGGGAACCGCCGGAATGTTTGGTGGATTATTTTCCCCAAGATTGGTTATTAGTTGTGGATGAATCTCATGTCAGTGTGCCGCAGATTCGCGGGATGTATAATGGCGATCAATCACGAAAAAAAGTTTTGATCGATCACGGGTTTCGTTTACCCAGCGCTGCGGATAATCGTCCTTTGAAGTCGGAAGAATTTTGGCAGAAAGTTAATCAATGTATTTTTGTTTCGGCCACTCCGGGAGATTGGGAATTAGAACAGTCAGAAAATCGCATTGTCGAACAAATTATCCGACCGACGGGAGTTTTAGACCCTGAGATTTTTGTGCGACCAACCGAGGGACAAGTGGATGATTTATTAGGGGAAATTAAGGAGCGAGTGCGGTTAAATGAACGGGTTTTGATTACCACTTTAACTAAACGCATGGCCGAAGATTTAACCGAATACTTGCAAGAAAGGGGAATTAAAGTTAGATATCTGCATTCGGAAATTCAATCAATTCAACGGATTGAGATTATTCAAGACCTGCGAGAAGGGGTCTTTGACGTGCTGATCGGGGTAAATTTGCTTCGCGAGGGGTTAGACCTGCCGGAAGTGTCTCTAGTGGCGATTTTAGACGCAGATAAGGAAGGATTTTTAAGGGCTACCCGCTCTTTAATTCAAACCATTGGCCGGGCTGCTCGTCATATTCGCGGTCAGGCAATTCTCTACGGAGATAATCTCACCGATAGCATGATTAATGCGATCGAAGAAACCAAGAGACGGCGCGCTATTCAAGAGGAATATAACCAAAAACATGGGATTATTCCGCAACCGATTGTTAAAAGGTCGAGTAATTCAATTTTGGCTTTTCTGGATATTTCCCGTCGTCTAAATTCCCAACAATTAGAGCAGGTTTGTGAGAATATAGAAGAACTTTCTTTGGAACAAATTCCCGAATTAATTCAACAACTAGAAGCGCAAATGAAAGAAGCGGCGAAAAATCTAGAATTCGAGTCAGCGGCTAAATACCGTGATCGGATTAAGCAATTGCGCGATAAGTTATTAAATCATGTTAGATAAACCTATGACTAGATTTATTCATGACCAGTTTGCAAAAGATTATCTCGAAGAATTATTATCTTCTCTGGGAGAGGTAAAATCTGCACGGGTGGTACGCGGAGAAGTACGAGAAATCGATGTCTGGTTTTCACCCAATATCCTCGATAATAATCCTAGAGAGCTGCTGGGATTACTGGGACAAATGGCGATTAATCCCTGTTTATTTGAACCATTTCGTAATCCTGTCACCGCTACAGAAATTAGGACTTGTCTGTTAAAACTGTTGCAAGTGGAAGGAGAAATTAATCGTCAAGCAAATCGTCAGAAAACGAATGTTAACGATGGGGAAATCCCCCGTCTCTGGATTTTGACTCCCACCGCTTCCGCGCAACTGTTAGGAGGATTCGGAGCTAAATTAGATGAGGAGAATTGGGGGGAGGGTATCTATTTTTTAGCTCCCTCTTTACGCACGGCAATCACTGTTATCCATCAATTACCCTCAACAGAAGCAACTCTCTGGTTAAGAATTTTAGGCCGGGGAAAAGTACAAGCAAGGGCGATCGATGAGCTAGAATCGTTACCAGAGGATCATCCTTTTCGGGTAAATGCTCTAGAATTATTATTAAACTTGAGAACCTCTTTAACTAACGATCAAGAGCTTGAACAGGAGGATAGAGAGTTAATTATGAGATTATCACCTTTATACACTTCCCGTCTTCAGGAAGAACTGGATGCTGGCCGTCAACAGGGTCTTCAACAGGGTCTTCAACAGGGTCTTCAACAGGGTCTTCAACAGGGTCTTCAACAAGGTCTTCAACAAGGTCTTCAACAAGGTCTTCAACAAGGTCTTCAACAAGGAGAACGTCTGGTGATAGAAAATTTATTGAAAGCTCGTTTTGGTAGTTTAGACCCAGATTTGTCCGTAATCATCGATCGCATTTTATTATTACCAGTGGAGGAGTTTACTCCTTTAATAATTAATTCATCTCGCACAGAATTAATTGCCCACTTTTCTAATTAAACGCATAACTCAATCCTTTGATGATACTGGATTTTAAAATTAGCTGCTTAACCAGAGCAGACTATTTTCTGGGTAAATTCGGGGATATTGAGGATCGTTCTGGAACCAGCATCAGCTTTCTTGCTAATTTGTGGCCAATTAGCGGCAATTTAGCTCTGATCACCTTGAAATAGCTTTTCTAAAGCTTCCTTCAAGGTTGGTTCCATGACAATTTTATTTTGATAAGCAACTGTTACTCTAGCGATTGTCGGAACACTATTTTGGTCTGCCACTAGATACAAAGGTTCTACATAAAGTAGAGATTGTTCAATGGGAATAATTAATAGGTGTCCTTGTAAAACTTTAGAACCGTCCCGATTCCAAAGGGAAATCTGTTGAGAAATATCTGGATCTTGGTTAATTAAAGCCTCAATTTGATTCGGTCCGTACACTAACCTTTGTTTAGGAAATTGATAGAGTAATAACTTACCATACTCTCTATCGTCTGAACGCGCTGCCAACCAAGCGATTAAATTTTGCCGACTAGAGGGAGTATAGGGATGGAGGAGAATAAATTCTTCTTTGTCGGAATCTGGCAGTTTCATGATTAAATAATAGGGTGATACGGCCTGGGGTTCTGTGCCGTAAATTTCTAGGGGAATTTCCCATTGATCCTCTCGATTATAAAATACTTGTGGATCGGTCATGTGATAGGTTAATAATCTTTCCGCTTGGGTACTAAATAAATCTTCGGGATAACGGATATGACTGCGGAGAGTTTTCGGCATTTCTGCTAAAGATTTAAAGAGATGGGGAAAGATTTTACTCCACGTCTGAATAATTGGATCATTTTCATCGGCAACATAGAAATTAACCGTTCCATGATAGGCATCCACTACCACTTTCACCGAATTGCGAATATAGTTAAATTTATCCTTTCCTGGGTCAGAATAGGGATAGCGATCACTGATAGTATAAGCATCAATAATCCAATGTAATTTACTGCTACTATCGCCCACATCTGCCGCTACTAAATAGGGGTTGCGATCATAATTTAAAAAAGGTGCGATAGTTTGCACGCGATTTTGGATATCACGACGCATTAATAGGCGAGTTTCGGGAGTAAAATCTTGGCTAAATAACATTTGCCAATCCCGCAGATAAAGGGCAAATAGCCAACGTCTCCACCCCGTTCCCACTAGGATTCCTCCCTTACCATCGTAGGTATTATAGACATTTCCATCCCCGCTAGGAAAATCCAATTCTTCTACGGTGGTGGGAGTCATCACATAATTATTAGTTAATTCCCCGTAGTAAATGCGGGGTTTACCAATGGGAATACTATAATCAATTAATTTGCTAGAGGTTTGTAGGGCTCCTTCGTCTTTATTTGTGCCGATATCTTTGACAAAATAGTAGGGTAAACCCCCCGCAGCTACTAAATTAACTGGGGAAAGAGTGAACCCATAACCGTGGGTATAAACGAGATGTTTATTCACCCAAGTGTTAGCAGAAGTGGGAACCGCACTATAATCTAATTCTCTAGCGGCAATAATGGTCTGTTGTTTTTCGGATATTTGACGTTCCTCGATTTTTTCAGGCACTCCTACTCGTACCCGATAGCGATCAATATCAGCATCGGGGAATTTATAATATAAGCGAATTTGCTGTAATTGTCGGTTAGTTTCTAGTAGAGGTTTGGTGTCCCAAAGACGAATATTATCGATAGTTAGATGGTTTTTCTCTAAAACTTCGGAATTTAATTCGGCCTGTGGATCGAAAACTTGGGCATCAATTCTATCTAAGGAAAAAGCCGCTCTTGTGGATTGAATACTTCTTTCAATGTAGGGTCTTTCTCTCACTAATTCATTCGGTTGTACGACAGTTCTTTGTAATAGTCCACTGATAATTATGCCACTTATCCAAACAATTAAATAGAGAAATACAGGAACTAAGTAGGGGAAAAATACCAACTTTTTCTTAGTATTTTTGTATAAATTGCGACGGTCTTTTTTACCAAATAATGCTTTTTCTCCTAACCATATAGAGGTTATTCCTGCAATAATTCCCAGAATAATTTCAATAAATTGACCAACATGAGCATCGATATAACCTGCACCATAAACTACTCCTTCTGGAGAATAAAGTAGCAGGTAACGCTGAATAATATGATGTAATACTAGCAGCCCCATTAACCCACTCCACAGGGCGTATAAATGACGCAGTTGCGGACGGGAAAACCCCGCAAATCTTCCCAGAGAAAGACTATCGCCCGAAAAAAGATAGGTTAAACTAACAGCAAAAAGAGTATATATTCCCACACCACTGAGCCATAATTCTAGTAACTGCCACAGGGGTAATTGAAAGATGTAAAAACCTAAATCATTCCCGTATTGAGGATCGTTAATATTGAAGGGAACACCATAAAAATATTTTAAAAAATTCGCCCACTGCCCAGCAATAATAAAAGATAGCATTATGGTAAATACTATAGATATTATTCGCAAAAAATACTCGGTTTTAATTAATAATACCAGGACTAAAAAAGCGATGATTAAACCTTGCCACAGATTACTGGAAATATCGGTTAATACTTGCCTAATCCAAACTATTTCCAGAGGAGAATTGAGGGAAGAACTAAGGTTAGGGAGATTAAAATCTGGTGTCCAGAGACTGAGGGCTAGTTTACTGTAATACAATAACATTGACCCGATCCAAGCTCCAATGCCCGTTGCGATAATCAAAAGGCTGAGTAAATTAATACTAGGAGATTGAGGACTAAGAGGATAACTATCTTCCTGGGGTTTTTGCCAACGAAAACGCCGGGCCAAACGTAAATTAGTAAAAATAAAGAGTAAAGAAAGAACCGCACTTCCCCAACCTAATCCTAGTTGCCAAGATAATTGTTTCAGGAAAGTGTTTAAATAACCCATCTCGGTAAACCAGAGGCTATTGGCTACCACTAATACCCCCAACTCCCCGATCACAAGGCAGCCGAGAAACAGTAAGATAGGTTTAGCGATCGAGCTTCGGTTATGTCTGATCAGCATAAATAAAGTGATAAGGGAGCGTCTTTTTTCATTCTAGCGATTCTCGTCGGGTGCATCTCACATTTACAGAAATCCGGAAAATCAGCAATTAGTCAGTGACTCTTAAATTATTACAAATATATCAGCAGCTGCGTGTAAGCATCCCACCGAAAAACTAATGCGCGAGGGGTTTGGGGACCGCGACGCGTCCCCAACGGGGGGTTTGGGGGGTAGAACCCCCCAAAGGCTTGGATTGAGTGATAAAATCAGAAGTAATGACTAATTTTAGCAGAGAGTTTCCCTTTAAAAATTCCAACTCAGTAGATTGACAAAAATGAGATGCAGCCTTCTCGTCTCTCCCTGCTGCTTTTTATTAATTTAAAGATAAACTTAAAAAACTATAGCCTGATTAGGGCAATAATTTCGCTTAAAGTCAGCAGTTTTAGCTAGGATTAGCAGACTGGAGTATTTCTCGAAAAATTCTGCGTCGATAGGAAGGAGATTCATTACTCATATTCCATAAAGTTTCGTAGAAAAAGAAAGAAACGCCAAAATTTTCTTGTCTCGATTTTTCCACTTGTTGAGTAATATTAACCATCGGAATCGGACGACCTTTTAAACCAGATAAAATCCCAATAGCTACGGGGAGAGATTCTCTAGCTTGCTGTAATTCTGGTTGGGATAATTCCCAGTCAAAGGCGTTCATATCAGTTCGATATACTTGTACCACCAATTCATCAATCAAGTTTTTTTCTTGCCATTTTTGCCAATCTAAAAGATAAGATTCTAGGGAAAAAGTGTAGGGATTAGGAGATAAAGAAATAATCGCTTTAGGTTGCTGCTTTTTAATCGTCTGGGCTAAACTATTCATATAGTCAGTAATTTTATCAGCCCGCCATTGAATCCATGCTTTATCTTGGTAATCTTGCGGTGGTAATTCTCCCGAATGTTCCCTTTGATAGAGTTTAATGGTGATTTCATCATAACCAAAATCGGCGGGATAACCAAAATGATCATCAAACTGAATTCCTTCTATATCGTAGTTAGTAATAATCTCGCTGACTAAATCGGTAATAAAGTTTTGTACTTGCGGATGTAGGGGATTTAACCACACCCGTTGATGCACTTTTCCTTCCCACCAAATCACACTTTTATCCTGTCTTTGGGTTAACCAATCGGGATGTCTTTTGGCTAATTCTGAATCTGCGGGAGCCATAAAACCAAATTCAAACCAGGGAATAATTCTTAATTTTTTCCGATGACCTTGGCTAATTATTTCCTCTAAAAAGTCGCGATTTTTTAAAGATTCATGGGGATCGATCGCTCGTCCCGTCACTTTTTCTGCTACCCTAGAAGGATAGAGTGTATAACCCCAATTCCAGACCGTGGGATAAATAGTGTTAAAGTTTAAATCAGCCAACCTATCAAGGGCATCTTTTAGGGTTTGCGGTTTAAATAATACCTCACTATCGATATTAGTTAACCAAACTCCACGAATTTCGGGTTTTTCTTGGGGTTGATTGGTCGATTGTGCGGGAAAATTAAAGGTTATCGTTATGATACAAGCAAAGATAATTAAAAATATTAACCAGCTTATTTTCCCGTATCTTTGACTATAAATCACCAAAATATCGGCGAAATTATTAAAAGTTTTACTGATTTTATTCATAATGGGAAGTGGGGAAGTGGGAAGACTTTTCAGTTATCAGTTCATTGATAACTGTTCATTGCTAAAATAAGTAAATTATCTCTCTAAATTGCGAGGATCTAGAGCATCGCGTAAACCATCACCGAGTAAATTAAAAGCTAAAACGGTGAGAATAATTAACAAAGCAGGCGGCCAAATTAACCAGGGTTGTAGAACAATAATTGAGGCATTGGTAGCCAGAGAAAGCATATTTCCCCAACTGGGATCTGGTTGTTGAATTCCCAAACCAATTAAACTTAAAACCGATTCGGCCACGATAAACCCCGGCACAGCTAACGTAGCAGAAATAATGATATAACTGGCAGTTTGGGGCAGCACATGACGCAGAATAATATAAAGGGGTTTTGCTCCCATAGCTTTAGCAGCCTGAATAAATTCCTGTTCTTTCAGGGATAAAACTTGACCGCGAATTACCCGCGCTAATCCCGACCAACTGATAAAAGAAGTAATCAGGACGATTAATAAAAAGCGCTGGGTACTGGTTAATCCTGCGGGTAAAACGGCCGCTAGGGCCACGAGTAAATATATACCGGGGATAGTCATTAAAACTTCCACAAAACGCATTAAAATCCCATCTAACCAACCGCCAAAATAGCCAGAAACGCCACCGACAAATAAACCAATAGGGAAAGAAATTAAAATCCCGACCAAACCGATAAATAAACTAATTCTGCCCCCGAAAATCAAGCGACTAAAACTATCGCGTCCCGATTCGTCAGTTCCCAATATATTGATTCTACCATCGCCGATGACCCCGAACAGATGGAGATCAAAAGGGATGCCGGGGAATAAAGTTACTTCCTGCCATTTTGGCGGCAAAGGTAGGCGAATTTGACCGAAATTATAAGTTTCACCCTTAACCAAGAGACCCAGCGGCAAGGGTTTGTTAAAATCTCTAATTAGTTTCCGCTCACCAGTTTCTATATTAATAGCACTTTGAGTGGTGGGATAGACGTGGGGGCCAATCCACTCACCCTTGTTACTTCCCGACTGCGAGCGCCAAAAGATTTCGGTGGGGGGTAGGAGAGACTGACCGGGTTGGGAGGAGTAGGGAGAGTAGGGAGCGACAAAATCCGCCGCCATTACGCTTAAATAGAAGATTAACAGTAAAACTGCCCCCCAACGAGCGAGATGATTATCTTTGAGTTTGTGCCACCAGTCCATAGGCGATGAGGTCAATAGGAGAGTTAATCTTTATTTTGCCAGTTTGATTGCTACAATTCATCATACCAACAAAAAAGCTGTCTAATGTTTATTAATCCCCTTGTTTATGAGAAATCTCCTGTCTATCGTCAAGATTTTGAGACAGCGCAACCGTTTAAGCATTTGGTCATCGATAATTTTTTAGTGAGGGAGCAAGCGCAAATTTTGCTAGAAAATTTTCCCAGTTTTAATCCGCAAAAAGCTATTAGTGAGTTAGGAAAAGTTGGCGGTAAGGCAGTTAATGAAGATTTAATCGCTTTAGGGGGTGTTTATCAACAGTTTGGCCGCTACGTTCAAGCTCAAGAGTTTTTAGAGTTAATTTCCCATTTAACCGGTGTTGATAATTTAATTCCAGACCCTAGTTTTTATGGCGGTGGAACCCATGAAAATTTACACGGTCAAGAATTAGACCCTCACATTGATTTTAACCTCGATGAGCGTCACTGGTATCATCGCCGCTTGAATTTATTAATCTATTTAAATCCCCAATGGCAAGCAGATTGGGGAGGAAATCTAGAGTTACATTCCAATCCTCTTCAACCAGAAGAAAATAGGATTAAATCGTTTGTACCTATCTTTAATCGTTGTGTTATTTTTGAAACCAATGAACATTCATGGCATGGATTTTCTCAGATTAATTTACCAGAAAATCAACGGCATTTATCCCGAAAATCTCTTTCTATTTATCTCTATACCAAAGAACGTCCTATCCAGGAATTATCACCATCGCATACAACTTTTTACATTCCGCGCCCACTGCCAGAAAATATTCAACCCCATCAAGTTTTAAGCTCAGAAGATTACCAACAAATTAAAATTTTACTGAAAAGACGGGATGATTTAATTCGTTTTTATCAAGATAGAGAACTGAAAGAATCTCAGGATTTAGTTAGTTTAAAATCCCATATTAAGCGCTATCTATCCCTCCAATATCCTCGCCTATGGAAAGTGATTAAAAGTTTACCCCGTTGGTAAAAGTGACCTGAGAAAAAAATCCCTACTCTCCAATCAAAGAGAGTAGGGAATAATCAAAAAAACTAACCGGTAACTTAGCCTAATAACTGGGTAGCACGCGCAGTTAAAGCATTGGCAGTTAAGCCATTATAGGCCATAATTTCCCCGGCACTGGCGGTGGTTTCTCCCCGTTTCCAAGCGAAGACATCCCGAGACGCATTACTGCGTAACATAATCGGTTCTAACATGGCGCTTGTACCACCGGTTACTCCGATTAAAGCATCACCAGCAAAAAGGCTGTCAAAACCAGCATCATCGAGGAATTTATTATCAGCTTCCGAGCTAGTTTCACTCATCACATCGCTAGGACGATAGAGACGACGGGGATTAATTACGGAGACGATTTTTACCCCGATTCCTGCTGCTTCTAGCTGTTGTGCAGACTCAAAGACGGGTAATAAAGTCATATCACCAATAACGGCAAAAACGACTTTTTTACTGCGCTCCGATTCGTGGAGAATTACACCGCCTTTTTCCAAAGCTTGACGGGTTTGCTCAAAGGTGATTCGCACCGGTAAAGGCGATTTACTGGCGGTGATAGTAATGCCTTTATTTTTTGTGCCTAAAGCCCATTGATAACAGACTTGAATACTGTTAGCATCACAAGGAAAGAGAGGAAAAATATTGCCATTCCGCATCATAGCGGCGAAATAATTTTCAATCTCTGGGCGTTGGTGTGTCCAACCATTACGCCCTTGCTCTAAGGCTCCGGCGGTGAATAAAGTAATAGTAGAAGGGGTGGGACGACGTAATTCGGCCATCGCTTGGGTTACAGTCTGCCAAATCGGTAAACCATTGATAGCAAAAGACTCGTAGGAACACCATAAAGTCCGTGCTCCTAAGAGAGATAAACCGACGGCTAACCCAGCACAAGCGTCCTCGCTTAAAGGCTCATAAACTTGACCGTTAGGTGCTTGGAAATAGGTATCATCAGTGGTGGGGTGAATAATCTTTAAACCGACGTTAATATTATTAATTCCCGAAGCGGCATTACCATCAGCATTAGTGACGACAAAATTGGGGTCAGCTTTACCCACAGCTACCACTAATTCCCCCATGGCAGTGGTGGCCACTTTTTTATCGCCACCCACAGTATATTCCGTCATCGGTAAGGTTCCTAAATCCGGCAGCGGGAGGACTTTTTCCGTTACCACTGTTTCTGCTGCTGGACCCCCTCCAGAACGCTCGAAATTAGTACGAACAATTGCCCAAGCTTCAGGGGGTAAAGCGCGTTCTTGTAAGGCACTAACGATATAATCTTTTTCTAAAGAATCACCAGGATAAAGATTATGGGAAGCCGCTCCCCGTTTGTGAACTCCCGCCCCTTTAAGTTGTTTAATAATGATCACCGTTAGTTTGCCTCCTAAAGCTAATTGGGCGGCTTTATCCGTGGCCATTAACACCGCTTTCATGAACTCCAGACGCTGGTTAAAAGAGAATTTGGTGCTATCTACATATTCCCCATTTTGATTAGCATCATCGAAGTCTTTGGCATTAATGAGAATCACTTCCTCGAAACCATTACCGCGCCAATAGGCTTCCATTTCGGCGTTAGTTTTCAGGGACACCATACTATGGTGTTCTTGGGAATAGCCATTCCAGACTAAAATCGGCAGAAAATTGGTAATTTCAGGATAAGCAGTGCGAAAATGACCAAAACTACTCATAATGTAGGGTTCCCCTAAACCACCATCCCCGATAGTCACAGGGAAAAGGGTATTAGGGTGTAATTTGGCCGCCGCCATGGCAAAATGTTGGCCTTGGCCCAAAGGACCAGCCGGCCCGAGCAGTCCGGGTATTTGTCCAGAAAGATGCCCTAAAAGTCCGTGTTTTTCCCGAAAACGTTCTCCCAATTCGCTGACGTTGCTGATGCCCATGGCTTCCAGAGAGCGATCGAGAAAGACGTTACTATAAAAACCGGGGGCATGATGGCCTACTTCGGTGAAAATATTTTTCTGACCTAACATCATCAAAGAGGCAATCACGTCGGCAGCGCTGGCAAAACCGCCGGGATGTCCCGATTCTTTGGTAGCGGTGATTTGTAGGGTGAGGTAACGCAAAGCATCGGCGGCTAGGAGAGTTTGATAGATAGCATTCGGGTCATTAGCGTCACTAATAGCGGTTTTTCCCTCAGCAATAGCGGCTTTTCCTGCATATTTATCAAATTCGGGTAAGGAACCCCCAAAATATTTTATCCCTTGACAAAAATCGGGAATTGTGCTAGTAGCTGTCATAAAATTAATATACCCCTTTACATACAGGCAATCATTAAAACTATCTTACAGTTAGCGGTAACTCTCGATAGATGCGATATTACAGGGGTCTTCCATAGGCGATCGACTATTTATGCTACACTGATCGCCAATGTCAACGATAAAATTAACCCTATTAATAATGTTAAATAGCAGCCAATTACAGGATTTAATCAGTAAATCACTGCGGTATCTGTTAATTATCGGCACTGTTGCCCCCCTAACTTCCTTAGCGGCTCGCCCAGTCCAAGCCACTCCTCCTAGTATTGCTACACCCCCTAAAGAGGCGATTGCTCCTATCCCCGCAGAAAGCAAAGAGTACACCCTGGGAGAAGGGGATAAAGTGCGCGTCACCGTTTACCAAGTGGCGGATTTAAGCGGCGATTTCCTTGTTTTAGCCGATGGAACCCTGACTTTACCTCTGATTGGCAGCGTCAAAGTGGAAGGAATGACCGTTACCGAAGCCGGCCAAACCCTCGCCAAACGTTACACCACCTATCTCAAGCGTCCCGTGGTTACTGTTAGCATTCTCACCCCCCGGCCTCTGCAAATCGCCATCGCGGGGGAAGTGAATCGTCCAGGTACCTATACAATTAACCCCGAACAAAGCCAAAAAACGCCCCTATTGACCGAAATAATCCGGCAAGCGGGGGGAGTGACTACGGTGGCCGATATTGGTCAAGTTCAAATCCGACGCAACCTCAAGGGACAAGAACAGCTAATTCAAGCCAATCTCTGGCAATTAATCCAAAAAGGCGATACAACCCAGGATATTAGCCTCAGAGATGGAGATAGCATCGTTATTCCCACTAAAACGACCCTTAGCGTCGGGGAAGTCAACCAATTAGCCGATGCCAATTTTGGACTAGATAGCGATCGAGAAATTAATGTTACTGTGGTGGGAGAAGTTTATCGTCCGGGATCCCATCGCATTGTCCCCACTGCCAACAATAATAATAATAATAATAATGACCTAGATCGCGGCGGCACCAGGAAACCGGCCCGACTAACCCAAGCTATCCAACAAGCGGGAGGCATCAAACCCCTGGCCGATATCCGACAGGTGCAAGTGCTGCGTTATACTCGTGACGGTTCTCAGCAGAAAATCCCCGTAGATCTCTGGAGTTTGCTCGATAAAGGTGATATGACTGGCGATATCTTTCTTCAAGAAGGGGATACGGTGATTATCCCCACCGCTACCGAAATCTCGTCCAAGGAATCGGAAACCTTAGCATCGGCTAGTTTTGCCCCTAAAACTATTAACGTGAAAGTGGTCGGGGAGGTGAAAAAACCGGGGATAATCGAAGTTCCTCCCAATACCCCTCTCAATCAGGCAATTTTAACCGCAGGAGACTTTGATAAGCGTCGCGCCAATCAGTCCACAGTGGAATTAATTCGTCTCAATCCTAACGGGACCGTCACCAAAACCTCAATTAACATCGATTTTTCCCAGGGTATCAACGAGAAAACTAACCCGATTCTCCGCAATAATGATGTGGTGGTGGTTCATCGTAGTGGTCTGGCCTCTGCTACCGACACCCTCGGCACGGTTTTAAGTCCCTTTACTGGTCTGACAGGCCTCTTCAACGGATTTTTAAATCTTTTACGTTAAAAAAGTTTACTTTAACCCGATGTCATGAGCTAAGTAATCGAGCTAATAATAGATATAGAAACGGCAAAAAGTCGTGAGCGGTCACGGCTTTTCTGCTCGATAGACTCAGGAAAGAAAACTATGATTTTTCTCCTTACTTTAGCCCTAATCTCCCTCTCGATTAGCTATAATGTTCACGGCGAAATAATTAGCCTCAGTACCCGCTTATTAGGTCTTTTTTGTGGCTTGTTAAGTTTGTTCTTTACACCCCTACTGGTAAAAATTTTTATCCTTGTCACTTTAGTCCTCTTTAGCTGGGATTTTCAGCCCTAAACCCGACTGAAACCCTAAGCATACCTCACCCATCAAAAAAACTGTTATGCAAAAACGCTATCTCGGTCAGACAAATATAGAAATTACTCCCCTTCTCGTCGGTACTTGGCAAGCAGGAAAAAAGATGTGGGCAGGTATTGAAGATGCGGAAAGTATTAAGGCTATTCGTGCCGCTTTTGAGGCAGGAATTACCACTATAGATACAGCCGAAATCTACGGTGAAGGTCACTCAGAATCGATTGTCGCTCAAGCTTTGGCCGATGTGCGAGAACAGGTAATTTATGCCACCAAAGTCTTTGCTAATCACCTCAAATACGAGGAAGTTATCGCTGCTTGTGTTCGCTCTTTAAAAAACCTCCAAACCGATTATATAGATCTTTATCAAATTCATTGGCCTAGTGGCTCATGGAACACGGAAATAGTGCCTATTTCTGAAACTATGGCCGCTCTTAATTATCTGAAAGCAGAGGGAAAAATTCGCGCTATTGGGGTTTCCAATTTCTCCCGCTCTCAACTGGAAGAAGCCTGTCAATACGGCAGAATTGAGAGTATTCAACCTCCCTATTCTCTGTTTTGGCGCTCGGTGGAAAAGGAAATTATGCCCTATTGTATAGACAATAATATTTCTATTCTAGCCTATTCTCCCCTTGCCCAAGGTTTATTAACAGGAAAATTTAGAAACGGTTATCAGTTGGCAGCAGAAGACCATAGAATTAAAAATAAACTCTTTCATGGCGAAAACTTTCAGAGGGTACAAGCGGCTTTAAATCAATTAGAACCGATTGCTAAACGCTATAATTGTTCCCTAGCTCAATTATCTCTTGCTTGGTTAATTAAGCAACCTCAAACTAATGCAATTGCTGGGGTAAGAAATGCCGATCAAGCAGTTAATAACGCTCAAGCAATGACAATTAATTTAACCCCAGAAGACCTACAATTAATTGATAATATTGGTAAACAGGTGACTGATTGCTTGGATGATAATCCTGTACTGTGGTATTTCTAAAAATTATACCTGAATTCTTTTTGTACATATATACTAAAACAAGCTGAAACCTTTATCCATCAATGGATACACCCATTGATTTTTCTGAATGTAACCATGTTGATCGTAATATTTATTAATAGACAAGAATTCTCTCTATTGGCTAAAATGGTAGTCATATATTCTGAAACTGGCTCTCAAAGGGTCAAAACTGTCAATGACTGAAGGCATTCTAAATTACTTTGAAGTGATTAAAATTCTTCCTCATGCTCATCTGATGGCTATGCTTTATCTTCCTATGGCTACCGTTGCAAAAATCTCTGGAGAGTTGGGTTAATAATATGGTTAAAATTATCAGTCGTCAATCCTTGGGAAGAAAACCCGTTTACGATATTGGTGTGGAGAAAGATCATAATTTTTTGCTGGGCAACGGGTTAATTGCCTCCAATTGTTTTAATAAATCTCACTCTACCGCTTATGCTTACGTCACCTATCAAACCGCTTATTTAAAAGCTAATTATCCTGTGGAATATATGACAGCGTTACTAACTGCTAGTAGCGATAATCAGGATAAGGTGGAAAAGTATCGAGAAAACTGTCAGAAAATGAATATCGATGTCGAACCCCCCGACATCAATCGATCGCAAAAACATTTTACCCCGATTGGACGCAAAATTCTCTTTGGTTTGTCCGCAGTTAGAAATCTGGGCGAAAATGCGATCGAGGCTATTTTAAAAGCGCGGGAAGCAGCGGGAGGACAGTTTACTTCTTTAGGGGATTTTTGCGAGCGTGTTGATTTACGAGTGGTCAACAAAAGAGCTTTAGAAACGCTAATTTATTGCGGTTCTTTTGATAAAATTCAACCTAATCGCCATCAATTAATTGAAGATTTAGAATTAGTAGTTGCTTGGGCGCAAAAACGCACCAAAGAGAAAGAAAGTGGTCAAATGAATATTTTTGATATGCTAGGAGGTAGCACAGAAAATAAACAAGAGTCCGAGTTTGAACAGTCTCCCAGTGCAACCGCAGTAGCGGATTTTTCCCTACAGGAAAAGTTAAAACTGGAAAAAGAACATTTGGGTTTTTATGTTTCCGAACATCCTTTAAAAGCTTTACAAAGAGCGGCTCAAGTCCTATCTCCTATCAATTTATCTGACTTAGAAGAACACAAAACCAGAAAAAAAGTCAGTGCGATTGTACTATTAAATGCTGTTAAGAAAATTATGACCAAAAAAGGTACTCCTATGGCCTTTTTAACCCTAGAAGATGCGTCAGGACAGTCGGAAGCGGTGGTTTTTTCCGATACCTACGAACATCTGCAAAAGTTATTAGTCGAGGAAGCAACTTTAATGGTGTGGGGAAAGGTTGATCGCCGAGATGAGCGGGTACAATTAATTATCGAAGATGCGGAACCGATCGAAACTGTTAAAATGGTGATGGTTAATTTATCGCTGCAAGATGTTGTCAACCAAAATCGTCAAAATCTTCTTAAAAGTATTCTGCAATCGGGAGACAAACAAAAGGCAAAAGTTCCCGTTATTGCCACCATCGGTGCGGGAACTCAGCGTCAATTTGTGCGTTTAGGACAAAACTATTGGGTAGAGGATGACAATTCAGTGGTAGAGTCTCTGAAAGTTGCCGGTTTTCTCGCTAATTCTGCACCTCTGATTAATCATTAAATGCTAACTAGCAATCACCGAAGGTCTATGATTGCGCCAATATTGTTCCTGTCAAACCTTCTCGATTTCCTGTTTCGATAATAATTCTCTCTCGACTCACAAATCAAGATAAATATGGATTTTGATCAACTCTTTGACACTATTGCCACTCTTGTCCTCCATCATTCTCCTAGTGGAATGGAAACGGAAATTGATCGCTTTTTACTAGAACGCTTTCAAGAGTTAGGATTAGAAACATGGCAAGATCAAGCAGGAAATGTCATCGGAAAGATTAAAGGACGGGATTCGACTAAAAAAATTGCTATTACTGGTCATAAAGACGAAATTGGTGCTATTATCAAGGCAATTAATCCCGATGGCACTCTGCAAATTCGCCGACTCGGGGGTGCTTTTCCTTGGATTTACGGAGAGGGAGTGGTGGATATTATCGGTGATCAAGAAACCAGATCGGGGATTCTCTCCTTTGGTTCCCGTCATATTTCCCATGAATCCCCGCAAAAAGTGCAGCAGGAAAACACTCCCGTCACCTGGGAATCCGCATGGATAGAGACAAAATTGACTCCAGAAGAATTAGACGCTTGCGGGGTGCGCGTCGGTAGTCGAGTCGTGGTGGGAAAACACCGAAAACAACCCTTTCGACTAAAAGACTACATTGCCAGTTATACCCTCGATAATAAAGCTTCTGTGGCGATTCTTTTAGAATTAGCGGCCAGAATAATTAACCCCGCAGTGGATATATATCTGGTTGCCTCAGCTAAGGAGGAGGTAGGAGCCTTAGGGGCCTTATTTTTCACGGCAAATAACCGCTTAGATGCTTTAATTGCCCTAGAAATCTGTCCCCTCGCTCCTGAATATCCGATTCAGGATGGCAGCAGTCCTGTGTTATTGTCTCAGGATGGTTACGGTATCTATGATGAGCAATTAAATCAAGAATTACGAATTGCGGCCGAAAAGGCGGGAATAACCCTGCAATTAGCCATTATTAGTGGTTTTGGTAGCGATGCCTCCATTGCCATGAAATTCGGTCATATAGCTAAGGCCGCTTGCTTAGGTTTTCCCACCCAAAACACCCACGGTTATGAAATTGCCCATTTAGGAGCCATAGCCAACTGCATTAGCATATTAGAAGCTTATTGTCAACTAATTTAGCCATTTTTAGCAAAAAACCAGAGCATCAATAGAACAACGGTGATCGCCAGTCCGCTAAAAACAGTATTTTTGTGCTGCTCTAACTGCATGGGTGGGGGGGATTCTTCTTTCTTCTGTTTATTTGTTCCCTTTTTAAATTGCGCTGTACTATCGGGAAGTTTCTCCAAATCGGGAATCTTCGTCATCCACTCATCCGGGCGTTTGAGACGGGGAGCTTCGATAATATAAAGTAAACGCTTGGCCTGTTCGCGAATTTGATAGATAGGATGGGTAATAAGTTGCTTACAGATTTCACTAGCTTTCTCCCCCTCTCCTAACCCCTGATGGGCAGAAATTAACCAAATTTGAATCTCACCCCCTTCCCGGGATCCTAGAGAAATTAAGGCTAAAGCCGCATTTAATTGCTGGATACTAAGACGATATTGTCCACGCTCAAAAGCACTGATGCCAGCTTGATAAAGGTGTTGAAAAGAAGGATTTTCGGCCACGGGGTCAAGATTGAGATCAATAAAATTTTCAATAAGTATAGCAAGAGCTAAGAAGCAAAAGGAAACTTTGATCAGTATCAGATCGGTTCTTCGTTACTTGCTATGGTTCGATCGGGGGCATAAATAGACTAAATCCTTATCTGGCAAGAGACTTAATTGATTATAGCGGTTCTCACGTCTGTGTGGCACACTTAAACCTCTGATAATTAAGCTTTTCAGGATTGATAATGTACCTCTTGCGAACAGGAAACGCTATAGTTCGTTCTAGAGGGAAAACAATTGACAAAAATCGTCAAATGTCTTTCTCTATAAAGGTTTCATCTCTTATAACCCCGTCTACTGCCTAACACAAACCGAAGAACCTCACTGTTTACTTTTTACTTTTTACTGATCACTGAAAAGCCCCCAACCTCCGCCATTGAGAAGAAGAATCTCGTCTAAAATTTGGTACACTTTCTGCTAAACCTATTCAAGCTACACGATATGAAGGAGAGGAACTTCCTATTACTGACTATATTAGCGATCGCCACTATACTAATTAGTCTAGTTTTAGGAATGGTATTTGACGAAAAAGTGGCCTTGTTAGGGATTTTTGCAGTTCCCGCCCTGGTCGCTTCTTTTATCTATCCCCGTCTGGGATTATTAGCCCTGATCATCTATCTTCCCCTAAATAGTACCTTCGCTTTGGCCGTGGCGAGAGTTTTTCAGCTAAAGGGCAACCTAATTGACGCAGATACATCCTATGCTCTCTACAAAATCGCCAAAGATGCCTTTTATTACGGTGTTTTAGCGGCAATTTTAATTAAAACCAAAACTTTTAAGCAATTATACCCCCAAATCAAACCTTTTATCATCGCAGCTTTGATTTTACTTGCCAGCAGCTTGATAACTTTTCTTTTTGTCAATCTGCCCCAAGGAGAAATTGCCGTGGGAATTGTGGGATTAAAAACCCTCCTCAGTTATATTCCCCTAGTTCTCTGTGGCTACTATCTAATCGAGCAACAAAGGGATTTGTTCGCGGTTAATCGGCTTTTAATCGTGATGATCTTAATCTGTTGCGTTTTAGCTCTAATTCAATACTTCTTACTCCTACAAGGTATCTGTCCCGATAGTGAATCCCTCAATCAACTGGAAGTTATTGCCCCGAAATCAGACGCCCAATCTTATCCGAATATTAGCAAAAAAGCCAGCCTGAGAGCTCAATGTTTTGTCGGGGGTTCAGTATTGTATAATCCCGATCGAGGCTTAATTCGTCTCCCCGGCACACTTTCTGATCCTTGGCAATGGGCTTGGTTTTTAGTATCTAGTAGCGCCATCAGTTACGCAGCCAGTTTTAGTGATCCGCAAAAAAGATGGCGCATCGCTGGTTGGGTAGCAATGGTTTTAGTCTTCCTGGCGACTCTGGCTTCTGGACAAAGAGTACCTTTTTTGCTAGTGCCTTTGTTTTACTTGGTTCTTTTTATTGCTAATAGCAAAGAGAAACGAAAGTTACCATTAAAATTGGGAATCTTGGGGCTGATTTCCCTGCTTGCGGTGATGTTAATTCCCTTTATTTGGGAAAGATGGCTAAATTTTATCGATCGCTGGCTATATTCGTCTCCCATTGACTTTGTAGTTGATCAAATGCAGTGGATATTCAAATATGTAGAGCTTTTTGGTTTTGGTTTAGGCAGAGCCACCAGTGGCGCTCGTCATGTAGCGGGAGAAGAAGGGATAAGACTAATTGAAACCTACTACGCTAAACTCCTCTACGAAGGCGGTATCGTCGGTTTTATCGCTTTTATGGTACTGGTGACAATTCTCTGTATTCTCACCTTTAAAGCCTATTTAAAAGTAAAAAATCCTGCTTTAAAGCATTGGGGTCTCTGTATCTGGATTTTCCTACTTTTTATTAGCTATAATCCCTACTATTATCCTCTCTCCGTCGAGCCTGTTTCTGTTTACTATTGGTTATTCGCCGGACTATTGCTAAAACTGCCAGAAATAAGCGACAAATTGGAAGATGAGGAGAGATTTCTCAAAAAAAGTGAAGTGGAGAATGAAGAGGATTTTTATCGATAATTACATTATCTCTCGACTGATAGGAGTTAACCGCAATGACAGCTGATCAAGGTGGAAGGAACCCAAAGCAACCAAATTTGGACATTAATAACTCTTTTGAGTGGTTCCTTGATTGCTGTGGGATTCCGTGCTTTTTTGATGAACAACAATCCCTACGCGATCGCTGTAGAGTAACAAGACTTTCTTACTTTCCCCACAGGCGACCTTTTTCCGTTAGATTATAAATGGATACAAAACTTAACATTTTATCCAGAATCTACCGAGAGGGCAGATCGTGCGGCCAGATACCCTAGAAAATAACCAGAATTCAGCCGATAATTCGCTAGTTCCCGAAGTTATCGCATTTAATCCCGAAATTGAGCCAGAGAAACCCGAATACTCGTCAAAACCGACAAAAACCAACTCTTGGCTATCGGGAGGAAAGGGTTTATTTATCGGTGTGGGATTGGGGGTTTTATTGACTCTAGGGGCGACTCGTTTCGCTAATCGACCCCAAACAGCCCAAAACCCCAATACTCAGCCCGTAGCGGCAAAAAATGAGGCACCAGCACAAACAGTAACCACCACTAGGGTAGAATCTACTCCCGTGGCCCGCACACTGAAAGCGACTGGAAGCGTGGCAGCCGATGAATTAATCCCGATTCTTTCCCAAGCGACGGGACTACAAATCAAAGAAATCTTTGTCGATGAGGGCGATATCGTTAGTCAAGGTCAAATTCTCGCTCGTCTCGATGATACCGTCCTACAAGCGCAATTAACCCAAGCACAGGCAAATGTCGCCCAATCCCGGGCGCGTTTGGCAGAATTGCAAGCGGGTAGCCGTAAAGAGGAGATCGCTAGAGCTAAACAAGCTATTCAACGCATAAAAGCCGAAATTAGTCAAGCTCAATCGGATTGGGATTTGGCTAAAAAACGCGTCCAGAGAAACCAAAGTTTAGAAGCGGAAGGAGCGATCGCCCGGGATCGTCTCGATGAAGTCCTCAATGAAGAAAGAAACAAAGCGGCGATCGTACAACAGACCCAATCTCGTTTAGGAGAAGCAGAGCAGCAACTAGCGCAATTGCAAGCAGGCAACCGTCCCGAAGTGATCGCCCAAGCTACAGCCCAATTAACGGAAGCTCAAAGCCGTTTAGCCATTGTTAAAGCTCAATTAAACGAGACACGCCTGATTTCTCCGGTTAGTGGCAAAATTGCCGAAAGAAATGGCCGCATCGGGGACACCACCAACGGTCAAAATGCTCTCTTTAAAATCATCGAAAATGGGCGTTTAGAGCTAAGATTGCGGGTTCCTGAGAATCAATTGCCCTTAATCCGCGTTGGAGCGCCTGTTACTATCACTTCCGATGCTAATAGCAGTTTAAAATTATCGGGACAGGTGCGCGAAATTAATCCCATCGTCGATGAGGCATCCCGTCAAGCAACGGTTAAAGTCGATTTAACCGACAATACAGGGTTAAAACCGGGGATGTTTTTACGAGGTGCGATCGTGACGAATACTAGCAATAGTTTAACCGTCCCCATGACCGCGGTTTTACCCCAAAAAGATAATCAAGCTCTAGTTTATTTAGTGGAACCTGATAACACCGTTACCGCCAAAACTGTGCAATTAGGTCAAATTATGCCGAATAATCGCGTGGAAATTCTTACGGGTTTACAAGCAGGCGATCGCATTGTGGTCAAAGGGGCAGCCTATCTCGGTGATGGCGACAAAATTACAGCAATCAGCGATCAGTAATCAGTGATCAGTGATCAGTGATCAGTGATCAGTGATCAGTAAACAGTAATCAGTGATCGGTAGCGGGGCAAACGGATGGAGAGTAAAGTTTATGATAAAGCTTATAAATTTGCCATTAGGATTGTTAAAGGCTATAAATATTTGTGTGAGAATAAACAAGAATATGTTTTGTCAAAACAGCTATTAAGGAGTGGCACTTCAATCGGGGCTAACATTGCCGAGGCTAATGGAGCTATTTCTCAAGCTGATTTTCGAGCTAAAATGTCAATAGCTTATAAGGAATGTCTAGAAACAAAGTATTGGCTGTCTCTATTGAAAGACACGAATTACATAGAGGAAAGAGCCTTTCAAAGTATCAATGATGATGCGGAGGAAATTGGTAAAATGCTTTGGGCTATTCTAAAAACCTGCCAAGAAAATACCAAAAACCAAAAACCAAAAACTGATAACTGATAACCGGTAACTGAAAACTCACATCTGGTAACTGATAACTTACCCACTGATAACTGATAACTGATAACTGATAACTGAAATTATGGCTTTTAATATTTCTAATTGGTCTATCAAAAATCCCATTCCGACGATCCTGATCTCCCTGGTTATGGCCCTAATGGGATACATTGCCTTTCTAGGATTGGGGATTGATCGCTCTCCTAATATTGACATTCCGGCCGTGATTATCACCGTTAATCAACCCGGCGCAGGTCCTGAGGAATTGGAAACCCAAGTCACCAAAAAAGTCGAGGATGCGGTGGCTGCTTTGGGTAATATCGATCAAATTACTTCTACCGTTAACGAAGGCAGCAGCACCACCACCGTTAACTTTATCCTTGGCACTAACAGCGATCGCGCTACCAATGATGTGCGTAATGCCATAGCGCAAATTCGGCAGGATTTACCCCAAGATACTAATGATCCAATTGTCCAACGTTTAGAATTTGCCGGGGGTGCAGTGATGAACTATACCATCTCCTCCCCGAAAAGATCGATCCCCGAATTAAGTGATCTAGTCGATCGTCAAATTGGCCGCGCTTTAACGGGAGTACCAGGGGTAGCGCGAGTCGATCGCGTTGGGGGAGTCGATCGAGAAGTGCGTGTAGATTTAGATCCCGGCCGTCTGATCGCCTACGGGATCACGGCCACGGCAGTTAATGACCAAATTCGCAGTTTTAATATTAATTTACCCGGAGGGCGATCGGAAATCGCCGGCAGTGAACAAACTGTCCGCACCCTCGGCAGCGCTGAAACCATCGAAGATTTAAGAAATTATCAAATCTCTTTACCTAACGGTGATACCGTCCCCTTAAGCAATTTAGGGACAGTTAGCGATAGTTCCAGTGATCCTCGACAAATGGCCATCTTAGATGGGCAGCCAGTGGTGGGTTTTTCGATTTTACGGGGGACTGGCAGCACCTTGGTGACGGTAGAAACAGCAGTTCGTCAAGAAATCGAGAATTTAAAGAAAAAACTGCCCGAAGATATTAAATTTCAATTAATTTTTACCCGTGCCGACTCAATTCGTGCTAGTTACGAAAGCCTTCTCAGCGATCTCCTGATTGGTTGTATGATGACGGTGATCACGGTGGGTCTATTTTTAGGTAATTGGCGCGCCACGATTATCACGGGTTTGGCCCTGCCTTTGTCGATTTTCCCAACTTTCTGGGTGATGCAGTCCCTAAATTATACCCTTAACGGCATGACCCTGCTGGCCTTAGCTTTAGCTTTGGGTAATCTGGTGGATGATGCGGTGTGTATGGTGGAGGACATCGATCAACATTTAGCTATGGGTAAAAAACCCCTGCAAGCGGCCTTTGATGCCTCAAAAGAGATTGGATTAGCCGTTTTAGCCAGTGCGGCGGCAATTATGGCCGTATTCCTGCCGGTTGCTTTTATGGGCGGTGTGCCGGGGCAATTCTTTCAACCTTTCGGCGTTACGGTGGCGGTTTCTACCCTTTTTTCCAGTTTGATCGCTGTCACCGTCACTCCGATGTTAAGTGCCTATATTCTACAGCCGAAAAAGCTCAAAACCGGTGATAATCATCCCTCCTCGCGCCCCCGTTTTCGTCCCTACAAAAGTTTGTTAACTTGGGCTTTACGTCATCGAATCCTGACTTTATTGGCGGCTTTGGTCTTTTTTATCGGTAGTTTACAGTTAGTTCCTTTGATTCCAAAAGGGTTATTTAGTTCTGGGGATACCGGATTAAGTACCATCAGCCTAGAATTGCCTCCCGGCGCGACTTTGAATGATACCGTTGCCGTGGCTAATCAGGTGAATAGTTTACTGCAAAAAAATACCGCCGTCGCTAATGTTTTGGCTATTCCGGGAGATTCGGGGCGGGTAAATACGGGGTTAATATATGTTAATTTAGTTCCTAAGGAACAGCGATCGCTAACTCAACGGCAATTTGAGGAACAAACCCGTCGGGACTTCCAGAAGATACCGGGGGCTAGAGTGACTTTTCGGGCGCAGGGAGGAGCAGGAAGCAGTAAAGATGTAGCTATTGTCCTAAAAAGTGAAAATGGCGATATTTTAACCCAAACTGCCCAAAAATTAGAGCGAGAAATGCGGGCTTTACCCGGTTTTGTCGAGGTAAGTTCCGGGGTAAGTTTAGTTAAACCGGAGATTATTATTCAACCGGATCCCGTCCGGGCTGCTGATCAGGGAGTCTCGGTCAGAGCGATCGCCCGTACTGCATCTTTAGCTTTAATCGGCGATAATGAGTTTAATTTGGCTAAATTTAACCTGGCTGACCGACAAATTCCCATCCGGGTAAAAATTGCCAACGATGGACGCAGTGAGATAGAAACTCTGCAAAATTTGCGCGTTCCTAGCAGTAATGGGACGTTAGTACCGCTTAACTCGGTGGCGACAATTAGCTTAGGTAGTGGACCTGCGGAAATTCAACGCTTTAACCGTCAACGTCAGGTTAATATTGGAGCTAATTTAGAGGGAGTTTCTTTGGGAAGTGCGGTGACACAAATTCGCGCTTTACCAATCATGAAAAACTTACCCCCAGAGGTGACAGAAGAACCCTTTGGTGATGCTCGCATTATGCGCGATATCTTTGCTCGTTTTTTGGGGGCGTTAAGTTTAGCAATTATTTCTATCTATGGGATTCTGGTCTTGTTGTACAACAATTTTCTCTATCCCCTAGCGATTTTAACTTCCCTTCCTTTATCGATTGGTGGCACTTTAATCGCTCTTTTAATTACCCAAAAAGAGTTAGGTTTATACGCTTTAATTGGCATAGTTTTACTGATGGGATTAGTCACTAAAAATGCGATTTTATTAGTAGATTTTGCCTTGAGTGGTCTTCAGGAAGGGAAACCACAATTTAAGGCGGTGATTGATTCGGGAGTCTCTCGTTTACGACCAATTATTATGACCTCCGTTTCCACAATTGCCGGGATGTTACCGATTGCTTTAGCTTTAGGTGCAGATGGGGAAATTCGCGCACCGATGGCAATTGCTGTTATTGGTGGTTTTACCACTTCCACCCTATTAACTTTGGTGGTTGTGCCGGTAATCTTTACTTATATCGATAGTTTTTACTATTGGTTCCGGGGATTATTTGTTAAACAAAAACCCAAGTCGATTTAGTAGTAGAATATCTTGCTGAAAGCTTGAGAAAAAACCCAGAGAAACTAACCCATGAATCCCTTGACAGTCACAGATAAAACTCTATCTCTTCCCCCCATGGGCTGCGGTACTTGGGCCTGGGGAAATCGTCTTCTCTGGGGTTACGATGAGAGTATGGATAGCCAGTTACAAGCGGTTTTTAATCTCTGCGTCAATCGGGGTGTCACCCTATTTGATACGGGAGACTCCTACGGCACAGGCAAACTCAACGGACAAAGTGAGAAGCTATTAGGACGCTTTACGGGGGAATATAGCGGTTATAACGCTGATCATATCCGTATTGCCACCAAACTCGCCCCTTATCCTTGGCGTTTAACCCGTCATGCCATGGTGAAAGCTTGTCAAGCTTCGGCAACCAGATTAGGCCGCCGGGTGGATTTAGTGCAAATGCACTGGTCAACCGGCAATTATGCGCCATGGCAGGAGGGAGGATTATTAGACGGATTGGGGGATTGTCTGGAAAAGGGGTTAGTTAAAGGAGTCGGTTTATCCAATTTTGGACCGAAAAGATTGGAGTCTGCCTATCAAAAGTTTGCCAGTCGCGGCATTCCTATTACCAGTTTACAGGTACAGTATTCTCTCCTTTCTACCTATCCTCTCACTGACTTGGGATTAAAGGAACTATGTGATCAATTGGGTATTAAAATTATTGCCTATAGTCCCTTAGCTTTGGGGTTATTAACGGGGAAATATCGAGATAATAAAAACTTACCATCAGGATTACGGCGCTTCCTTTTTGGTCAATTAATTCCCGCTATTTCGCCTCTGATAAGTTGCCTAGAAGTTATCGCCCAAGCTAAAAATAAAACCGTTAGCCAAGTTGCCTTAAATTGGTGTATCTGTAAGGGAACAATTCCTATCCCCGGAGCTAAAAATATTCGGCAAGCTGAGGATAATTTAGGGGCTTTAGGATGGAGTTTAGACAGTGGGGAAATAGCAGAATTAGATAAAATTGCCGCAGGTTTGGATAAAAAAATGGTACAAAATATCTTTCAAACTAAGTAGGGTTGGCTGAAAAAGCTTGTTGGTGGGGTGTGGAGCGAACCACAAAGACACAAAGGACGCAAAGATTGATCGCTGATAAGTTAAACTTATCAGACAAAGAATAAGAGAGCCAATTTTCCCCCGATTACTCGAAGAACTGGCAATTTTTGAGGTCAAAAAAGCCTAAAGATATTGTCCAACAAGGTTTCTAGATTTATTCAGCAAACCCTAATTATTATCTTGAGAGACCAATTTTAAGCTAGGACGGGGTTGGATTGTTCCCCCGTAAGCGACAGCAGTATGAGGAGATAAAACAAGATGAGGAGATATGCCTAAAGAAATTCGATAGATTTCCTCAGCTTTATCGATTAATTGCTGTTTAACAGGCTCTTTCGGCAAATTTTGCCGCCAAGCTAGGGGAATCCCCTCGATACCGTTGTACAATCCCGCCCAAATTCCCGCTAAAGTGCTGGTTAATTGTCGTTCATAGGGACTAGAATTAGCGCGACGCACGCTAACGGCGAAATCCTCGCTCGTTTGCAGAAAAGTATAAAGAGAAACTGCAATCGCAATTCCCAAAGGTGAGATTTCTGGCGCCCAAGCCGATAAAATGAACTCGAAGGGATGATTCTGCCCTAAAGCTGACTGAATCTGCTCTAATAGCTTATTCTTGGGGTTAATAGTTAGTAATTGCCCCATTAACTGATTTAAAGGCCTTTTTCCCTTTAATAACAGACCTACTGCCTCTCCCCAAATTATCGCTTCTTGTCGGGTTAACTGGGAAATTAAGCCCTTTTTCAGCCAAAAATTTAATCTAGCTTGCCAACGTTCCCCATGGTCAGGCCAGGTTAAAATCTCCGGCAACAGCACAAATAATAACGCCGATTCCGACTGCTGCCTAGCTGCGATCGCAATTGTAATATCCTCCTGAGATTGCAGAGCTTGTAAAAGCAGGGTCGTCCTTGGTGTAGCATCATAGTTAAAGGCTGGTATTAGGGGTTGATTATGCAAGCATTCCCCAATATATGCCCCGATTAACCCTCCCTGAAGGCGCTCAAGGGGTGAAAAGACCTTTTGCATAAATTCGCTCAATTTGCCCGGTAGGTGACTTCCTCGACTTTGCCCGGTTGCCCCAGTTGTTTAGCATTGGCATTATTAACAGCAACGTAAACCCCGCCGGCATTACCCGCCCTCACGGTTAATTCTCGGTTTGCTTGCCAAGTGCGATGGCTTCCCTGGGGCAGTACACCCTCAAATTCTGTCTTCCCATCCACCACCACCCGCAGCCAGCAGTCATCCTCCAGTTTTACCTCCACCACCAGCTGCTGATTATTGCTGGTTTTGTTGGCTACCGGTTGAAGGGGATTGCTTTTCGGTTGGACAATTTGCTGTTGTGGCAAGGAAGGCGGCGGCAAGCGATTGGATTGCAGTACCGATTTTTGCAGGACGTGGGATAGGGTTTGTACGGAACCAATAACTAAGATTAAATAGAGAAAATAGAGATGAATCGGGCGAATTTGAAGACTCGGCAGCGATAAAGACGGTTTTGTTCCCCTAAAAAAGTTATTGACCTTGGTGGGAAAACGCCGGCTAATCGTCTCACCATCCAGGGACAGACTATCGGCAAATTGTTTGATTAACCAACGAATATAAATCGGTTCGGGCAATGCCTCCAAATCTCCCGCTTCCAGTGCTTCTAGGCGATGGCGCGGGATTAGGGTTTTCTGGGCAATTTCCTCGAGAGAAAGGGACTGTTCTAGGCGATTTTTTTGCAAATAAACGCCGATTTCCAGTAATTTGGTGCGCTGTCTATGCTGGGGATCGAGTTGTGATTGGAGAAGGCGAAACATATCGCTATTAGGGGCTGACTTTCAGCTTAGTTAATCTGGTTCTTTAAATATTTCAGTTCATCAAGGGTTAAAAAACGGTAATCACCCAAGGGTAAGGGGGAATTATTACCAGAGTTTAGTTGAATAGGACCGATGGCACTGCGATGAAGTTTCAGGACGTGATAACCTAATTCTTCAGCTACACAGCGAATCTGCCGATTTCTTCCCTCCACTAAAATAACTTCTAATAGGGTTTTTTGGTCGGTTTGCTTGAGAATCTCAACCTGTGCGGGTAAGGTTTTTTTTCCCCCTAAGAAGATACCTTCTCGCCAACGCTGGAGAGCAAGTCTATCAATGGCACCATCTAGCCAAACCCGATAGGTTTTGGGCAAGTGATAACGGGGATGGGTGAGGGTGAGGGTGAGTTGACCGTCGTTGGTGAGGAGTAAAGCCCCAGTGGTGTTAATGTCCAACCTTCCTACGGGATGTAACCCCGTCTTGCTGGCGAGGGAGTCGGGCAAAAGGTCAATCACCGTCGGCCGGTTTTGTGGATCCTTACAGGTAGAAACCACACCAATGGGTTTGTTGATTAGTATATACAATCTTTGGGGACGATTGCCCGGTTCAATTTTTTTTCCGTCTATCTCTAGGTGATCTTTTTCGGGGTCGGCTTTTTCTCCTAACTGCACGATTTTGCCATTCCGTCTCACCCGGCCGGCTACGATCATCTCCTCCGCCCTTCTTCGGGAGGCAATCCCCCACTGGGCAAGGATTTTCTGGACTCTCTCCGCCATTTTTTTTTAGTTTTTAACCCTTTCTATCTCCTATTATAGGCATCCTAAAAGGGTTTTTTCGCCCAAATAGTGAAGAAAAACCGAATATCTCCGGCTGCCTCTTGGATTTTTTTCTTTGAAAACTTCTCAAAAAAAAGAGGAGTAATCCCTTGACTTGGGCGGCGGCTTCGGTTATACTTTTCTTATAATGGGAATTTGTGCGTTTTTAATTAGACTCCAATAGTCCATTATATATAAAGTCTTATAAAAATATTATTGCAAAAAGCCCTGAAAAAAGCAAGCAAAATTTTGCCGACAATTGTTAAAAAAGTCGGGCTAGTTTTCCTTACGGGGGGATATGACTTTAAACGGGTTATTTCTCGGTTATCCAAGCGGTTGAGAGAAGAAAGAGATCGGCAATTGATGGAAGAAATTGTGATAGAGAAAATCATGACTAATACATTTATCTGTGTTGATTTTAGTTTTATAAATTCTTGTAGGGTGCGTGTTTGCGGCGATAATCTCTGACAAAAAAACAAATTAATAATCTGCCGTAACGCAACAACTTAATTATTCAATTGGTGCGTTACACTTTTGCGCTTCGCACCCTACGAATTAGCTTGTAGGGTGAGTGTTTGCGGTTACTAATTCTGATGAAAAACTAAAATTAATAATCCGCCGTAACGACCAAATTTATCATCAAATTGGTGCGTTACGTTGTCAAATATCATCTTCAGTTAATCCTGAATCTTTGAGAATACCTTTTAATGTTCCTATTGGTAAATCTCGATTTCCATGGGTTGGTATAACAATAATTGCAGAAACATTTTCTTTGGTATAGATATAATGACTTCCTTTAATTATTGCCAATTTCCAGCCAAATCTTTCAACGACTTTACATAATTTTTTACCTGAGATTGACTTCATACAGAAATCTCCACTAATTGCTGATTCTCTTTTCGATCAAGTAATTTTTTTTCATGAGAAACTTCTAACCAGCCTTCTATTGCCTCTTTAACCATGACCATCAAATCATCATAATTGTCTGCCCAAGTATGACAACCAGACAAAGCTGGTACAGTTGCACACCAAACATCATCTTCTTGCCAGACAACCACTTTGATATTCATAATAAATATTTTTTATTGACTGAGATTTATTTTAATAATAACATAAACTTGTTTTTTTGTGTAAGCCTGATCTTGTAGGGTGGGTGTTTGGGGCGATAATCTCTAACAAAAAAACAAATTAATAATCCGCACCCCACGCACCAACTTAATTATTAAATGGGTGCGTTACGCTTTAGCTAACGCACCTACGATTTATGTTTATGTTTGTGGCTAAATTGACAAAAGTTGCTCAAAATATAGCCTTAGCAAAATAAATCGGCCTATTCCTAGGTAAGCTGAGTTGAGGATAAGCCGAAACCCTAATTTTACCCTAGCTGGTTAGCTCTATTCTTTCGTGGAAGTCATTACCAAATCTCCTTAGTCCGAACTAACTTAGCTGACAATTAATTCTTTGTACCAATTCCATCACACAAACCCCTATCCTCCTTCCTAACATCAGAATTAGGATTGTGCAAATAAGCGCTTACCCAATCGCAACTCCGCCCCATTAAAGCATCTAAATCCCAGCCATTGTTTCCATTCCAGAGTTTTATTGTTCCAAGATTATCAACAGAAGCTAGGGTTTTGCCATCGGGACTAAAGTGAATACTATTGAAAATAGTACTCTTAGTATCATTATTGAAACTATCTTCATAATCCACAAGAGTTCGGAATTTTATTTTTTTGTCTAAACTCCAAAGTTCAATTTCCTTTTTTTTCTGACGAATAACTGCAAGAGTCTTACCATCTGGGTTGAAAACCAAACCACCAAAGTGATTGTCATCGCCATTTTCATTATTCTCTGTAAGGGCAAGAATTTGTTTACCATTTTTAACATTCCAGATTTTGATAATTCCATAATCATTACCAGTTGCTAATTTATTACCATCGGCACTAAAACTAACATAGTGGATATTAGGATCATGTTCGGTAAAGGTACGGATTTCTTTTCCTGTTTCTATATTCCAGAGTTTAATAGTGCCGTCATAGCCATTAACAGAAGCTAATATTTTGCTATCTGGACTAAAACTCATAAAAAGGAGATTCTTGCTTCCATCCTTACTTGATTGTGAGGAGTTAACTACTGGAATTATATAAGTTTTTCCCCTGTTCTCTAAACTCCAGAGTTTGATTGTTCCGTCTCCAGGAATAGAAGCAAATGTCTTGAGATCAGGAGTAAAATCTATATAAGGAAGTGATTCCGAATAGGAGGAACGAGAGAAATTAGCTGGCTGCTTGAAACAGCGAATGGGTTTCTTCATCCTTAAATCCCAGAGTTTGATAGTGCCGTCACCACTAAGAGAAGCCAATGTCTTACCATCTGAACCAAAACCAAAATCTCCATAACCAATATTTAATATTTGAATTGTATGCCCTGTTTTTATATTCCAGAGTTTGATAATGCCGCCACCAATATTATAAGTCAATGTCTTACTGTCTGGACTAAAGCTAAAATTTGAAGATGTGTAATCTGTGAGAGTGCGGATTTCTTCCTCTTTCTCTACATCCCAAAGTTTGACAATGCTGTCAGCACTACCAGAAGCCAATGTCTTACTGTCTGGACTAAAACTAACACTTTTGACTGCCCAATCGTGACCTTTTAGAGTGAGGATTTTTTCTCCTGTCTTTACATCCCAGAGTTTGATACTGCCGTCATCACTACCAGAAGCCAATGTCTTACCGTCTGGACTAAAACTAACACTTTGGACTAAACTATTATCACCTTTTAGTGTGCGGATTTTTTCCCCTGTCTTTACATCCCAGAGTTTGATAGTGCCGTCATCACTACCAGAAGCCAATGTCTTACCGTCTGGACTAAAACTAACACTTTGGGCTAAACTATTATCACCTTTTAGGGTGCGGATTTTTTCTCCTGTCTCTACATCCCAGAGTTTGATTGTTTTGTCACCACTACCAGCAGCCAATATTTTACCGTCTAGACTAAAACTAACACTTTGGACTGAACTATCGTCACCTTTCAGGGGGCGGATTTCTTTTCCTGTCTCTACATTCCAGAGTTTGATAGTCGTGCCATCACTGCTAGAAGCCAATGTCTTGCTGTCAGGGCTGAAACTGATATCCTTATCATGCCCCATGCGGGTATCGACATACCCATCCCGCCCCATGTCGGTGGGGATTTCCTCGCCTGTCTCTACATTCCAGAGTTGGATAACTCTACCAGCAGAAACTAAAGTTTTGCTGTCTGGACTAAAACGTACACTATCAATTCCATCACTGGCAAAGTTATCAAGATTGAGAGTGTGGATTTCTTCTCCAGTTTCTACATTCCAAAGTTTGATAGTGCCGTCAGAACTACTAGAAGCCAAAGTCTTACCATCTGGACTAAAACTTACGCTGGAGATTAGGTCACCATACCCCTTAAAGCTATTATATTCTCTTACTGTTACAAGAGCTTTCTGTAAAGCCTCCATTACTTCGGCATTAATTGTACGTTGTTTTTGCAAAATTTTTCCTGCTTTGATCGCTTGTACAAAAGCTTCTAATCCTTTATTTTCATTCAATAGAGATAAAGAAAGCCTAGCAATAGATTCAGCCTGATTGTATTTCGCTTGTTGTGTTTGTTTCCAAGCCATCCAACCCAATCCCGTACTAATTACCACCGCCACCAAGGAACCCGCCGCAATCCCCCAAGCGGTTCTAATTTCCCGCCGCCTGCGGGCTGCTTCGGCTTGTTTTATCCGTTCTCGCTCTTGGAGACTCTGCCTGATAAAATCCTGTTCACTTTGGCTGATATCTTCTGGGCGTTTCTTCAATTGTTCTTCCGCCTCCGCCAACGCCGCCCCGCGCAACCATGAGCCTTCATCCCCCTGCGTCTTTTGCCATTGCCCCATCGCCCCCCGCAAACGCTCTTGCCAAGCGCGAAAAACCCTGTCTGTATCCATCCAGCCCCGCAATTCCCCCCAATTGCGAATCAGTGCTTCATGCACCACTTCCACCGTCTCCACCTGTGCCTCTTCACTGCGACTGGTGACAACTAAACGCGCATCCGCCAATTGTTTCACCAGCGCCCAATTTACCGCCCCCAATTCCGCTTTTGTCGCCAGCCGCCGCGTATCTTCTGTGCCTTCTCCTGGGCGCACCAATTGGATGAAAATGCGCCGCATCTGTTCCCGTTGCGCCTCACTCAGCTTGTCATATTCTTCATTGGCATGGCGGGCCAAAGCACCCTGCACTTGGCCAATTTCTGTATATGCCAGATGGGTTAATTCTTTGCCCTGTCGCCGCTGCCACAATTCCGTCAAAGCAAACTCTAGTAATGGCAAATTCCCCGGCTCACTCTCCACATCATCGAGGATGCGCTCCACCAGTCCCGCTTCAAATGTCACCCCCAATTTTTGCGCCGGTTTTTCAATAACTTCTGTGAGTTCTTCTCGGTTCATCGGCCCCAATTTCAAGTCAGTATTTTGTAAGACATCGGCAAAGGGACGATAGGAAAGAGCATTCCCCAAGAAATCGGCCCGCATAGTTAATACCAACACCACTCCTACCCTTTCAAAGGGGAATGTAGTTAATTTATCGAGAAAATTACGGCGGATTGTTTCATCAGGACAGAGGGTATAAAGTTCCTCAAATTGGTCGGCAATTAGCAGTACCCGTTCACTGGGATAATTGTGTTTGATTTGGGCAAAAACATCAGCTAAAGGAATGTCGCCATCACGCAAATAATTTGCTAACTGACGCGCTTGGGCGAGGCGGTCTGTCTCATTTAAATTAGTTGTATAAAGGGGAACTAATGCCAAAGCTAGGGCATGAAAAGGGTCAGAACCGGGACGAAAATGGGTAAACTGCCAGTGACCTTCTTGTTGCAATTTGGGGACTAATCCCGCAAAAACTACCGAGGATTTACCACTTCCCGACGCACCTAATAGGGGGATAAAATTACGGGTTTGGGTTGCCTGAAATAGGGTTTTAATAAAGCTTTTGCGCCCAAAAAAGTATTCTGCATCTCCTGGCCCAAAATGAAACAAGCCACGATAGGGACAGGGCAGTTTATCATCGGCAACATCGGCAGAATCAGCAGGGGCTATTCTTGCTTCTTCTCGATAATAGTAATTGGTAATCGTGATGGTTGCATTGCCAGTCCCAGAGGTAGCAGCATATTGAGCTTCTGTAATATTTTGTTGAATTTCGCTTGGTTCTGACATATCAACCATCCTGATTAATTAAAATACAGTCTCAGTCATCCTTAGATGTGCCATGCTCGGTGATGCTGCTAATACTAGCATTACCCGTGCCAGAGGCAGCAGCATATTTAACATTACTGATATTTTGGGTGATAATTTGTTGTCCACCGGGTTGTTCTTGGAGCTTGTCTAGTAAATCTTGGGCTAATTTAGTGATTTCATTATCTTTATCAACCCCCGCTTCGACAATTTTATCTTTTAACAAACCTTCAGCTTTCTTGATATCCTCTGGTTTTGCCTCTACCATGGCTTGTGCTAAAGCATCATTAGTAAACTTACGCTTAATCAAGGTTTTCAAACCTTGATATGTATCTTTAACGCCTTTTTCCGCCGTATCTTTAGCCGCAGCAACCGCACCGGCAGTCAAGGCGGTGACAATCAGAGAAACTGGTTCCATTGTTTGATACTCCCAATACAATATTGCTGATTCAATCTTAGATCAAATCAGTTTTTAATAGTAAGCTAAACCGCAATCAGCTAGAGAACTGGAATTTCACGGCCAAGCCACTAAGCCTTAAAAGTATTGCTAAGTAGGTAGGCGTTAAAAATTATCAGATACCCCCCTTATTAAGGGGGGACTAAGGGGGGATCGGCACCCCCCTTATCAAGGGGGGCAGGGGGGATCGAACCTAAAATCGATTTTTAATTTAATTATAACCAGCTACTTATACAAAAATCTTAGCTGAAAAAGCCAAACTACGGTTTTCCCTGTGGATGGGGTTTATCAGTTATCGGATTTGAGTTTTCAGTTCACTGTTTACTGAACAATGAAAAAAGCTCCCTGATTATCGCCGATGATACCAACGGGTAAATAATTTTTCTAACTCCACCCAAACGAATAACAAGGTACTAAATCCCAAACAGATTAATAATTCTTCTTTAGTTAAAAATTGAGTGCCGAAAAAATCCCGCAGGGCAGGAACATAGATTAACATCAGTTGAAAAATCGTCGTCAGGGTTACTGCTACCCAGAGATAGGGATTAGTCAAAGGATTCATTTCTATGGTAAGATGATCGCTTGATCGCACGGAAATGGCATGACCCATCTGAGCTAAACAGAGAGTAGTAAAAACCATAGTTTTCCATGAACCAGTATTACCAAAAAGCGGATCCAAGCGCACAGCGATCAACATTTGAGTGATATTAATAATCGAAAAAATAATCCCAATTCTCACAATATAACTGCCCAAACCGCGAGCAAAAATACTTTCTTGGGGACTAAAAGGAGGGCGACGCATAATATTAGGAGAAGCGGGTTCCACTGCTAAAGCTAACGCGGGTAAACCATCAGTAACTAAATTCATCCAGAGAATTTGTAGGGGAGTTAGGGGAGTAACTAAACCCAAAAGAGGTGAAGCTGCGATAGTAATTACTTCCCCGATATTACTGCCGAGAATATATTTAATAAAACTGCGAATATTGTTATAAACGACTCGCCCTTCTTCCGTGGCAGCGACGATGGTGGCAAAATTATCATCAAGGAGAATCATATCACTAGCCTCTTTGGTGACATCGGTTCCAGCGATTCCCATGGCAATACCGATATCTGCTTGTTTCAAGGCCGGAGCATCATTAACCCCATCTCCGGTCATAGCAACAAATTTACCCTTTTTTTGCAAGGCGCGGACAATAGTTAATTTATGTTCGGGGGAGACACGAGCATAGATGTTAGTTTTGTCAATGAGGTTTTCTAGCTGAATTGCTGATAATTTATCTAATTCTCGCCCTGAGATGACTAAAGCTCCCGCTTGGGCAATACCAAGACTTTTAGCCACCGCTAGAGCAGTTAATTGATGATCGCCGGTGATCATAATCGGACGGATTCCCGCTTCTCGACACCTAGCGACGGCGATTTGTACCTCTGGTCGCGGTGCGTCGATCATACCGACCATTCCTAACCAAATTAGCTCATCTTCGCTGATTTCAGTTGATTCTGACGGATAAATTAATGTTTTATAGGCTAATCCTAAGACTCGTAAACCCCTGTTAGCCATAGCATTGTTAGCGACTAAGACTTGTTCTTTTTCCCTATCCCCAAAAGGAAGACTTTCTAATCCCGATTGATAGGAGAGACACTGTTCAAGAATTAATTCCGGAGAACCTTTGGTAAATAGTACGGGATTGACTCCTTGACAAATGACCGACATTCGCTTTCTTTGGGAAGAAAAGGGTATTTCAGCGATTCTAGGGAACTCTTGCTTGGTTAGGGATAAATTTAAGCCCGCTTTCGCCCCTAAAACTAATAAGGCTCCTTCTGTGGGATCGCCTAAAATGCTATCCTGACTGTTATCGAGGTATAAACTGGCATCGTTGCAGAGGACACTGGCAATTAAGAGATGATGTAATTCTAGATCGGTTTTGGGATCGATCGCCCGTTGCTGGGAGTCTAAAAATTGTCCTTTTGGGCTATATCCTTCCCCAGTAACTAAAAAATTGCGATTAATTGTCTCTATCTCGCGCACAATCATTTTATTTTCCGTTAGCGTCCCGGTTTTGTCGGAACAGATCACATTAACGGAACCGAGGGTTTCTACTGCTGGCAGTTTACGAATCAAGGCCTGACGTTTGACCATGCGTTGAGTACCTAGGGCGAGAGTCAGGGTGATAACTGCGGGTAATCCTTCCGGAACGACGGCTACTGCCATACTAAGGGAAACTTCGACCAATTCCTGTAGGGCCGACCAACCTGCATTGATCAGGCCGATGGTAATAGTCAGGGCAACTAGAATGAGAGAACCAGCAACAAGGACATTACCCAAGTGAGTCATTCTTTTTTGGAGAGGAGTGGGTTCATTGCCAACTGTTGCTAACATTTGAGCGATTTTGCCTAATTCCGTCGTCATTCCCGTATTGGTAACGATGACCTTGGCCCGGCCTTGCAGTACCTCTGTTCCAGTAAAGACGAAATTTAAGCGATCGCCAAGGGGAGTATCCCTGTCTAAGGGGTCAATGGAGGCCGATTTATTAACACTATTTGCCTCTCCTGTCAAGGCCGATTCGCGAATTTGCAGGTTAAAAGCTTCGATAATTTGGCCGTCGGCGCTGATTTGGGTTCCCGCTTCAATCAGCATGATGTCCCCGGGTACGAGATTAACCGCATCTATTTCTCTGCGTTGGCCCTCGCGAATAACATTAACTTGGGGAGAGGAAAGTTTTTTTAAAGCGGCCAGAGCTTTTTCGGCGCGACTTTCTTGCAGATAGCCGAGGATACCATTGAGGATAACAATTGTTAAAATAGCGATCGTATCTTTGAAGGGAACACCAATTTTAGCCAGATGACCGCGCTGCAATTCCAGTAAATCTAGTCCTCCGGAAATTATGGCCACGGCAATTAAGAGGAGGAGCATAATATTGGTAAACTGATCTAGGAGAATTTGCCAATTACTGCGCCCTGGACGTTCTTGTAGTTCATTTTTGCCGTAATATTTAATTCTTTCGACGATTTGCTCCCTATTGAGGCCATTAACAGCCGAACTGCCGAGGATAGATAGGGTGGTTTCCACCGGATAGATATGCCAAGGCTGTTGCAAGTTAAGTCTAGAATGGGCAGAATAGTCGGCATTAGCGGCCATGGCAAGTGAAGATAGTTGATCTAGATAGATCTTAGCCCTTTCTTTCCCCAGTCACAGGAAAAAACAAATGCTCACACTGCCTCTCGCTGCTCATAGACAGTCTTAATGAGTAATGTAGATATAGCGGTAAGCGCTTGAGTGAGATACAAACCAAGCTTTGCCTAGCATGGTTTATAGCTCGTGACACTGTACCTCATACGACTGCACACCGCTATAGTCAATAGCTTAGCAGGGCAAAGTAAACCAAAATTGTGAACCTTTTTCGTCATTATTCATAATGCCAATTTCACCCCCGTGAGCATGGATAATTTGACGACATAGATATAAACCTAGTCCTAAACTAATCTGATTATTATTATTGCCTCGTTGATAGCGATCAAATAATTTTTTTCTCTGGGTTTCGCTAATTCCTACCCCATTATCGGCAATGCTGCACCGGAGATAATTACCCTCTAGTCTAGCTGATAAAGTGATAATTATCCCTTGGGGATTGTGTTTAAGGGCATTGGCTAATAAATTCTCAAAAACTCGCCAGAGATGGTGAGCATCGCCATTAACTAAGGGTAAATCGGGGGAAAAATTATTAATTAAAGTTGCTTGATTTTCCTTTAATCTTAACTCCCATTCCTGACCGATCTGTTGACCAATTTCGTAGAGAGATAAAGGCTTTAGTTCTAGGGAAACTCCCCAAAGATCATTCTGTCGGGTTTCGACAAGAGAATCAATTAAAGTTAATTGTCGATCGCAACTGTTGGCCATCTGTTGTAAAATCTTCCGGGATACTTCTTTAGTTTCTCCCTGAGAATTTTTAATTAAATTATTTAAGATCATTGACATCCCGATCACGGGATTGCGGAGATCGTGAGAGACAGCATGAAGATAAATTTCTAAAGTTTCCTCAGCTTTTTGACGTTCTTGAATTTCATTTTTGAGTTGTTTTTTTTGATGGCAAATAGTTAATTGATTTTCGATGCGTGCCATCACTTCTTCTCCTTGAAAAGGTTTAGAAATATAATCGACACCTCCCACTTGAAAAGCTTTGACTTTATCTAAGACATCATCAAGAGCGCTAATAAAAATCACGGGAATTTCTCTGGTTTTTTCATCAGCTTTTAACTGTTCACAAACTTGATAGCCATTGAGATCGGGCATATTAATATCGAGGAGGATCAGATCGGGAATTAGCGATCGCACTGTATTCAGGGCCATCTGTCCATTAATCGCTTTGCGTACCTGATACCCCTTCTCGGTGAGCATAATCGACAATAGCCGCACATTATTGGGCAAATCATCGACAATTAAGACACTAGGGCGCGGTGTGAGTTGAGTCATGCCGGTTATTTTATAACTCAAACTATTTAGTAAAAGTGTATAAAAAAACAGACGCGACACTCGCATCCGTTACAAAATTAACTATATTTTGAGGACAAGAACATCTAAGGATTTTCACCACCCACAGCGATGCCAGTACCATAAATCTGAGCATTTGTCAAGTTAATTCTCTCCATCGATGCACCTGTGACATCGGCATCATAGATCATGGCGCTGGTAAAATTGACTCCATTGAGATTAGCTTGATTCAAACTGGCATTAGTCAGAAAAGCTGCGGTTAAATTTGCGCCTTCTAGGTTAGCATCGGTCAAATCTGCGCCTTCTAAGTTAGCTTCCTCTAGATTAGCTCCCTGTAAATTCGCTTTTCTCAAATCTGCACCGATTAGATGCGCCCCTCTTAAATCTGCACCCCGGAGATCACACCCCGGACATTCCCGCGTATTCAATAATTGTTGCACCTGTCGGGGATTTTCCGCACCGACGGGGCTAATCAGCAGTAAGGAAGCTAGGGAACCTAGGGCAATCATTAAAGTCCTTTTCATCGTTTTAGCCTCCTCTTTCGTTTTCTTCTCTACTTTTAGGATAGGAAAAAAGCTGCTAACCAACTTCCCCCGATCGGGCTAATTCTCCTGTTATCTCACTTTTGCTTGCTTTTGCTAGTCGATCTCTCCTTTCATCACCGTTGCGATCGCTGATCGGGCGTTTTCCTTAAATTCCTTGACATCAACGCGACTTAATAACCAAACTGCTAGGATCATTCCCAATGCTTGCACGAGGAAAACTAAGCTATAGGCTAAAACCGGACTAGAAAAGATAACTTTACCGATATTTAAAATCGTACCCCCTAAAACCGTGGCTAATCCCCGTGCGATCGCTTGTGATAATCCCCAAGCGCCGATAAAAGTTCCCGCAGTTTCGGCGGCGGTTAAATCTAACATTAAACTGGTAGCCCCAGCAGTAATCATTCCCGAAGCTAAACCGAAAAAGAGCAAGCTTGATTTTAATAAACTTTGATTAGCAGAAAAGCCGGCAAAAATCAAGAGAATAAAACAAATTGTTGCAAAAATACAGCCATATTTAGTGGTTTTTTGTTTACCAACACGGGGAATGAGCATAAATCCCGTGGCAGCAATACCAAAAAGGGTTCCGGTTCCCCAAAAAGCGTTTAATTGGGTGGTTTGGGCGATACACATCCCAAAAACCTCGCCCCCAAACGGTTCCATAATTGCATCCTGCATAAATAAACTCAAAGTCATCATCAGCAGGAAGGTGAAAAATAAGCCGGTTTGCCGACTAGCGGTGAGAACTTGTAACGCATCCTTGAAGGTAATTTGATCCTCTCTTTCGACGAGAGTGGAACGGGAACTAAAACGAGAATATTTTTTTTCTACCCCAAAAGTCGCTAAAATACACAAACCGAAGACAATTGCGGGCATAATCGTGAACACAGGGTTAATTGTCGCCTGTAGTTGCGGAATATTGGCTATAGGGGCTGATTGAGTCGGATCATAGGTCAAAATATTTGTACCGCAGATATTGGGAGTATCCAGCAAACGAGAACTAACGATCGCCCCGACAACGATTCCCACCATCAACATTGACCAAACTATACCAACTAATTGCGATCGATTATCTTCATCGGACACATCCACCAAGAGGGCAGCAAAAGGGGTAGAACTGGCGCTTAAAGCGAGTCCGTAGAGGGCGAAAATTAAGGCTAAGAGGGCAATCCAGGCGTAGGAAATGGTACTCCATCCCGAAGTTTGAATACTAAGTCCCAATTGCCAAACTACCTGCAAAGCAATAAAAGCTAAAGCGGTAAAAACTGCCGCCCCAATCCAGACATAACCGCTGCGATGATGACCTAAAATAGTTTTACCGTCGGATCTTTGCCCAAACCAGATGCGTGCTGGACTAACAAACTGGTGCATAGCGATCGCAGCTGCGGCGAGAAAGGGTAAAACTTTTAACTCATCGATCATAATCCGATTGAGAACCCCCAAAGTCAGCAGGGACATAATACCTAGTCCCATTTGAAAGAGTCCTAAGCGAAACATGGTGAAAAGTCCCAGTTTTGGCAGGGGTTTTGGGGATGAGTGAGTAGAATTGGAAATATCGCTGGTAGCCATGGTTAAATCAATACGGAAAAAAGCCAGTATTTAAAAATTTAACGCAGGACGAGCAGACATCTTCTGGAGATTTAAATTTCTATCTCCGATAACCAATCGGTCAGATCTGTCAAGCTGGTAAAATCGAGCAGCGCTTCTCCTAAAGTTTCCAATTCTTCTAGAGATAGTTCTCGGATTTGTTGGCTTAAAGTCGAGGATATTTCACCTAAACGACGGTTAAGTAGCCGTAGAATCAAAGAAACCGCTTCTTCTCGTCTTCCTTCCTCTCTTCCTTGTGCTTTTCCACTTTCCCTGATATCCTGATAAATAACTGATTCGCGCATAATTTCTTCCCTTAATAAGCTTCCGATGATTTCCTTACTTAATACTAACCCCGCCAGAATTGCTGTAGCGGCGGCTAAATTGCTTTTTTCAGTTCTACCCTCGATATTATCAATTTTTGCGGCTACTTGTCGTAGAATTTCGGGACGATTAGGGGTTTTTCCTAGATTGGCCAAGGGTAACAATCCTGATAATCCTAACATTTCCTCGGCTGGAATTTCCCAGAGACGAAGCACTTCGTATTCATGACGGGTATTGGGAAGGATAAAAGCGTTTTCCTGCACCAAAGGTGATGAGGTTTCTTTCAGGTAAATTACCACTTGTCGCATGGTTTTTTTGGGGAAGCGACGATAGACTCTAGTGCGATAATCTAACATCCGAAAGGACATCTTTGGGTCAGGATCGGTCTGGAATTCGAGATGAAGAATCATCGGATCTGATTCTAACAAAATCAGGGCATCGGCCCGAATCGGTTCTAGAGAGAGTTCCGAGGGACTCAATTGGGTGAAGGAGAGGGGTTCTCCTAATAACCATTCGGCGAAGTCACGACTATAATTTTCGGCGAGAAATTTACAGACATTATCATACATTTCTTGATTCTAATCAATGAGATATTTATAGCGTTTCTCATCAAGATAAAGTGTAACCTAATTTGGTATCGATGAGCAACTCCCCAAAAGGAAAACCTCGTATCTCATCATTAAGATAACTGCTATAATTGTTGTTAATTCATATCATAATAAATTCGATCGAGGTAAGTGTAGATTACAATAAAACTGAGCCTCAAGGAGACTCAGTTTCTAGTTTTTTGAGAGCGGGAAATTAACGAATGTACTCTTTGAGGATACTATTACGGTTAGGGTGACGCAGTTTCCGTAGGGCTTTGGCTTCTATTTGACGAATGCGCTCGCGAGTGACGTTGAAGATTTGGCCGATTTCTTCGAGGGTTTTCATCCGGCCGTCATCCAAACCGTAGCGCAGACGCAGCACATCCCGTTCGCGAGGACTAAGGGTATCGAGGACATTTTCTAAATCCTCGCGTAATAAATTTTTAGAAACTTCATCTTCTGGGGTTTCCCCATCCGCTTCGATAAAGTCTCCTAAACGGGAGTCTTCTTCTTTACCGATGGGAGTCTCTAGAGAAATCGGTAATTGAGCGGATTTGGCAATAAAACGCAGTTTTTCGATGGTCATCTCCATCTTAGTGGCGATTTCTTCCTCGGTGGGTTTGCGGCGCATTTCCTGAGAAAGAATCTTGGTGGTTTTTTTGATCCGGGAGATGGTTTCGTAGAGGTGGACAGGAAGACGAATGGTGCGGGATTGATCGGCGATCGCCCGGGTGATGGCTTGACGAATCCACCAAGTGGCATAGGTGGAGAATTTATAACCCTTTTCGTGGTCGAATTTTTCGGCGGCGCGGATCAAACCGAGGGAACCTTCTTGAATTAAATCTTGGAAAGAAAGACCGCGATTCATGTATTTCTTGGCGATCGAAACCACTAAACGCAGGTTCGATTGTACCATTTTTTCCTTAGCGCGACGACCATGGTACAATCGACGCTTAAAGGCCGATAAGTATTCCTTTGATTTGGCCAGCCATTCTTCCAGCATGGGAGCCATTAGCTCCGTCTTACCTAAATAAGCCTTAATATCCGATAATTTTGGTTCTTTTTCCGATTTTTCGGCGATAATTTTCTCGATGCGCTCGAACAAGAAAACCTGTTTTCCCCATTCAGCATCGGTATAGAGGTGAAAATCTTCGCGAATGCGTTCTAATTTCAGTAGATCGGCGATTTTTCTCGCTAATTCGATCTCCTCCTCCGCTCTCAATAACCGAATCCTGCCGATCTCTTGCAGATAAATCCGAATCGAATCTTCTGTATAGGGTTTTTTTCTAGCGGCGTCGCGACGACGAGCGCTGGCAAGGCGGCGGGTTTTTTTGCCATCGTTGCTATCGCTGGTTTCTTCTAGCTCTAACTCGATATCCTCATCATCGAAGTCTTCGTCTAGGTCAATCAAATCTAAATCCAATGGCGGCTCGGTAAGGGTTAGTACATCGTGGGCCTGCATCATGCCGTTTTCCTCTTGCTCCTTCTGTGCAAAACTAGAAGATCGAATCTCAATCTAGGTGATACTGAACAAATTTGTGTCTCAAATCCGAGACGGGGAAAGACTTTTCCGATTGTAGCTTTAATTACAACAAATGGGAGAAGATTTTTGCTTAAATTTCCTTGTGTCGATGCGATTTTAGCGACACGGAATGCTGTTTTAGCACGGTCAACTCATAATCTGGCTCCTGCAAAAATTGGATAAATGGCTGGAGGACTGAAATCTGATCGTCGGTTTGTCTGCGGTGTTGACCAGATAGCTAACAATCAAAGGAATTATTGGCTGGGTTAACTGTTCCCATTGGCAAGGGGAACACCATCCCTATTTGCCTTTGCTAATTCCTTTAGTCTTTAGCTATTGTATTTAATTTGATCGGATTCTTGCGGATAAATTTTATCCCTCATTGCTTTCACGGGAATTTAGCCTTAATACAAATGTATTAAGATTGTTAGAGCGCAAGCTCATAATATTAAGTTAGCAACATTTTAGAAATTTGCGAGACAAATTTAAGATTTTCTCCAATAGCGACGTGGGAAGTGGGAATTATTAATTATGAATTATGAATTGGGGAGAAGGGAGCAGGGAACGCCGGGGTTGGGAGCAGGGAGAATAAATAAAAACAATCTCCTGACTACTGACTACTGACGACCGACTCCTAAACCCACCGACAAACTTTTCTGGCAAACCCTATCTATACTTGTAGCATTTCTGGGGTTTTTTCCTTCTGCTGCAGTGCCACGTGGAGACGGTTTAATGCGCTGACGTAGGCGCGAGCGGAGGCGACAATAATATCGGTATCGGCTGCGCGAGCAGAATAGGTGCGTCCTTCATAACGGAGACGGATAGTCACTTCTCCTAAAGCATCGATTCCCTCGGTCACTTCTCGCACCGAGAAAGAGATTAATTCGTTCGGAATCTTCACCACTCGATCGATCGCTTTGCAGAGAGCATCCACGGGACCTGTACCAATGGCCGCATCGGATAACTCGCTACCGTCGGGAGTGCGAATCGTTACCGTGGCCGTGGGTCTGGCGTTATTGCCACAGGACACTTGTACTAGCTCAAGGCGGAAGTGATCGGGAACCGTATCGATTTCATCGTTAACAATAGCTTCTAGATCGCGATCGGTGATTTCCTTTTTGCGATCAGCCATTTCTTTAAACTGGATAAAAGCGTTATTAAGTTCCGTTTCCGAAAGCTCAAAACCCAATTCCTGTAACCGAGAGCGAAAAGCGTTGCGGCCGGAGAGTTTACCGAGTACGATCTGATTATTAGTCAAACCGATCGATTCTGCATCCATAATCTCATAGGTGAGTTTATGTTTTAACACCCCGTCCTGATGGATTCCCGACTCGTGTGCGAAAGCGTTAGCACCGACGATCGCCTTATTCGGTTGCACGATCATGCCGGTAAGATTAGAAACTAGGCGAGAAGTGCGATAGATTTCCTTGGTGTTGATCTTGGTTAAAGGTTCCGTGGACTCTGGGGAACGACCGAGGAAAGGATTAAAATAGGAGCGCCGGACATGAAGGGCCATCACCAATTCTTCTAGGGAAGCGTTACCGGCACGCTCACCGATACCGTTAATAGTACATTCCAACTGTCGAGCGCCATTTTTAACTGCTTCGAGGAAATTAGCCACCGCTAACCCTAGATCGTCGTGACCATGGACGGAGATAATCGCTTGGTCGATATTGGGGACATTTTCCTTAATACCACGGATTAAAGCCCCAAATTCGCTAGGGGTGGTATAACCGACGGTATCGGGAATGTTAACGGTGGTAGCTCCTGCGGCGATCGCTCTTTCGAGGACTTGATAGAGGAATTCCGGATCGCTGCGGCCGGCATCTTCAGGGGAAAATTCCACATCATTAAGGAAGGATTTGGCATAGGCCACCATTTCCGGCACAATGTCAAGAACTTCCTGACGAGTCTTCTTAAGTTTGTATTGGAGGTGGATATCAGATGTGGCTAGGAAGGTGTGAATTCTGGGCTTGGCGGCGGGTCTGAGCGCATCGGCGGCAGATTTGATATCTTTTTGGGTAGTGCGGGCTAATCCGCAAATAATCGGGCTATCAGCTTCGCTGCCGACACTGGCGGCAATTTTCTGTACAGCCTCAAAGTCTCCCGGACTAGCGTGGGGAAAACCCGCTTCAATGACATCAACTCCCAGTCGTGCCAGTGCGCGGGCTATGGTTAGCTTCTCATCCACATTTAAAGCGGCACCCGGGGACTGTTCCCCATCTCGAAGGGTGGTATCGAAGATAATCACACGGTCTGGACTGGTATTCATAGTTTTTTTGTACCGTTAACGAACTTGGGAGTTGTTCCTCTGATTATAGCAGCCCAGGCCGAGGGGGTTATTAAGGAAAATTGCCTTGAGAATTTCTCGACTTGCTCGCGCTTTTCCGGCTTGCCCTCTTTTTGGCTACCATAGAGGATATGGATAAATTGGCGAGGGATTTAACAATGTTTGGCAAACCAGCGAAGGAACCGAACCCACCGGAGGTAAAAGACTTACAGGAGGTGATGTTTTCGATTAAGCAAAATCTCGAACCGGATCAGGATAAAACTGATATTAATCTTGTTGAGACTCCCCCACCAGAGGTGGTTACTGTAGTTGAAAATATTAGTAAAATTCTCTCTCCCTATTTTATCGTTTTGGTAGGTTTATTTCTCTATGATCGGAATAGTTTTATCGGTTTTTTATTAGTCTTGACTGGAGTTTTAGTGATTTTCGGAGTTTCTCTCAAGGATATTAATAAACTCTTTGAAGAAGGGAAAAAGTTTTTCCAATCTAAATAGTTTTCTCCTCTGGATAGAGCAGTTATCTTAATGGTGAGGTGGCAATTCTCTACTGTTAAGAAACGGCTAGAATCGTGCTTTTTTAGGTGATCAGTAAACAGTGAACTGATAACTAAAAACTCACATTTGATAACTGATAACTGATATAAGATTATGTCTTTAGTTGCATCTTTACTCGATCGAGTATCTCCTCAGAGTTTACAACAATTGCGATCCAGCGATCGAGCTTGGCAAGCTTTGCGTTTAGAAAATCCAGTTATTCCTACGGCAATTAATCAAAGTCAAGAATCTTTAGGAGAGACAGATTTTGATCTAGTGATTGCGGGGGGAACCCTAGGAATTTTTATCGGGGCTGCTTTACAAACTAGGGGCTGGCGTGTGGCATTATTAGAAAGAGGTATTCTGCGCGGTCGTGAGCAGGAGTGGAATATTTCGCGTTTAGAACTAAGCAGTTTTTTAGAGTTAGATTTATTGACCGAAGCTGAATTAAATCAAGCAATAGCAACGGAATATAATCCTGCTAGGGTGGGATTTTATCAAGGTTATGAGCTTTGGGTTAGAGATATTTTAAATATTGGTGTTGATCCGGTTTATTTGCTAGAGACTTTAAAAAATAAGTTTTTGCAAGCGGGAGGAAAGTTATTAGAAAAATCGTGGTTTAGCGGGGCGATTATTCATCCCGATGGAGTAATGGTTAACACGGGAGAAGTAACTTTAAAAACCCGTTTATTAATCGATGCCATGGGTCATTTTTCGCCAATTGCCAAACAGGCAAGAAAAGGAGAAAAACCCGATGGAGTTTGTTTAGTGGTGGGTAGTTGCGGTCAGGGTTTTCCCAGTAATGAAACTGGTGATTTGATTTATTCTTTTACCCCAATCTTGCACCAATGTCAATACTTTTGGGAAGCATTTCCTGCTAGGGATGGTCGAACAACTTATTTATTTACCTATCTTGATACCAATCCCGATCGCTTTAGTTTAGAATTTTTGATGGAGGAGTATTTAAGATTACTGCCGGAGTATCAAAAGGTGGATTTAGAAGCGGTAAACTTTCAGCGTTTTCTAGCGGGTTTTTTCCCTGCCTATCGTCAAAGTCCTTTAAAGATGCCCTGGTCAAGAATTCTGGCAGTGGGAGATAGTAGCGGTAGTCAATCTCCGGTCAGTTTTGGTGGTTTTGGGGCAATGGTTAGGCATTTAAAAAGGCTAACTTTCGCCATCGAGGAAGCTTTACAAATTGATGCTTTAAACCGAGAAGATTTAGCCCTTTTACAACCCTATCAACCAAATATATCGGTAACGTGGCTATTTCAAAAAACCATGAGTGTCCCGATGTCTGCTAACCCTAATCCCAATCAAATTAATGACTTAATGAGTGGAGTTTTTAGGGTAATGGATAAGTTGGGAGATGAGGTATTAAAACCGTTTTTACAGGATGTGGTGCAGTTTTCTTCCCTCTCAAAAACTTTGCCTTTGGTTAATCCTCAATTAGTTTTACCGATGATTCCGCAAGTGGGTATCAGTCCTTTTATCGATTGGACGAGACATTATTTTAATTTAGCTTTGTATAGTGGTTTATATCCCTTAGCAGCCAACTTAAAACCTGTTTTAGAAAAGTTACCCGACAAGCAAAAATATCTTTATCATCGTTGTTTAGATAGTTGGAAATATGGCTCTGGGGGAGATTTTATCAGTAAACAGTGAACAGTAAACTGATAACCGATAACTGATTTAATCTTTATCTTGAAAAAATTGTTGATCGAGATAATTAACTTTAGCATAGGGTTCTAAAGCGGAGAGAATTTGTCGGCCATAACTGCGAGCATTGACACGATTATCAAGAACAGCCACACAACCTTGACACTCCCGGAGAGACTGAACAGATTTCTGAATTTCCCTTACTGCTGTGGGTAAAAGATAGGCACGAAACCAGTCGAGATGTTGTCGTTTATAGTAGGCAATTTTGCCAGCAACGAGAGGATTTTCGGGGGAGGGTAAGGGTAAAGTAGCGATAATTAATAAACTGGGAGTGATAAATTTTTCTTGATGGGTTTGCCAGAATTGCCAACCACACACGAGAATAGTATTACTATTAATCCCAGTTTTTTCCACCTGCACTCGCGAACCGTAATCGGCTGCGATTTGGGTGGCAATTTGTGCCTTGAGGGGAACATCTTCAATCAGGATCACGATCGGTTGTTCACTGGTATGATCAGCACTAACTAATTCCCGCACTTGCTTTAATAACATCGGTTGAAATTCGGGCGTATTGGGGGCGCTGATGCGATCGGGTAGATATAAATGAATATATTCACTTTCGCGATCAGCTGCAAACTTTAGAGTTAAAATATCTCCGATACCCTGATTTTGACGGTATAAATTAGCTGATTTTTCGCTATCTAAAAAACTGCCGATTAAAACAAAGGGTTGCTGCTGCCAAATCGGTTTGAAAAAACTAGCCACCTCCAAAGGACTGATTTTTAGGGTAAATTCTCCTCGCTCTCGATCTACGGATGTCCAGAGGAGATAATTATGCTCGGAGATTTTTGCCGCTAAAAGTTGCCAAGCAGAATCAGTGACTAAGTCTTGATCCAAGCGATGCAGGAGAGCAATTATATATTCTTTTTCCTTGGCATCAATAAGATAGCAATTATAGGGATTAATTGGATGACCAAGAATACTTTGGCTAAGTTGTGCTTTAATTAAGTCTATAAACTCTCTATGCTGGGGATATGCTGACCCTAAAGCGAACCATTGTTCGGGAGCAATGGTGACGGTGAGATAATCTACTAGACAAATTTCTAAATCTTCGGATCGATCGATTATAGTGGCGATATTCTGGGGAAAATGACCGAGATTGCCCAATTTATCCTCTAACCATTGTTGGGGTGTGGTGAGGAGTAAACCGGTAAAATTAGCGGGAAAGCGATCGCTTTTGAGGATATCTCGCTGAGTTTGTAACCATGCTTGCAGATGGGGGATTTCCACTTCTAACAGTAGGTTTAGTTCTGACTCTGGGGCAACTATCAGAACAGGCGTATTACCTAAAAGGGCTGGGGTGAGATAACTGAGACAATAACGGGTGAGAGTGGTTCCAGTTTGTATGAGAGAGGACCGTTTTAAGCGTAAAGCTCTAGCCACCAGTCGCCCCATAGTGAGATGATGAGACCAGTAAAAGCGTCCTTGTTCGCGTAAAAAAGCGCGTAGGGAAGAATGAACCGCTGCTTCTAATAAAACCATCTCATCTCAGTTATTGGTTATCAGTGGGAAGGGAGAGGTTTACAAGTGATCTTTCATCAATCAAACCCACTCCCGCGAGTTTACCGTCGATACTTTAAGTTTATGCTGTCCCATCTGCTTTTTACTTGCGACTTGGTGTGAGATGATCTAGAAATGTGTATTTTATGAGAAGGATAAAGAAAAGTAATGGCAGAAATTCAGTTTTCCCGGGGGTTAAAAGAACCAGTTGTTCCCGATATCCGCTTAAGTCGCACTAAAACGGGAGAGAAGGGATCGGCAAAATTTTATTTTGATCAACCGACTATCCTCGGAGATCAACAAACCGAGGAAATCACGGGGATGTATCTCGTCGATGAGGAAGGAGAAATCGTCACCAGGGAAGTAAAAGGCAAATTCATCAACGGTAAACCCATGGCGATCGAAGCTACGGTTATTTTTAATTCTCCCGCAGAGTGGGATCGTTTTATGCGTTTTATGGAACGTTACGGTAGCGAAAACGGTCTAGAATTTACTAAATCTTCCTGATTTGGCCTTTAGCTTCCAGCAATCTGTCAAAAAACCCGCATTCAGGATCGATGCGGGTAGAGGTGAAAAATCAGAGGAAAAACCTATTTATTTGACTCCCAACAATTCCACATCGAAAAGTAAAGTCGCGTTGGGAGGAATCACCCCACCGGCACCCCGCGCACCATAACCTAATTCTGGGGGGATAATTAAGGTACGCTGCCCCCCGACTTTCATCGATGCGACTCCCTCATCCCATCCTTTAATCACTTGACCAACTCCAATGGTAAAGGTAAAAGGTTGATTGCGATCCTTAGAACTATCGAATTTTTTGCCGTCTGTGAGGGTTCCCGTGTAGTGAACAGTCACTTTTTGACCTTTTTGGGGACTTTCTCCAGTTCCTTCCACAATATCGATGTATTTTAGTCCCGAATCGGTGGTGACTGCTTGATCTAAATCCATGGAGATGATTTCCTTATTAATAGTTTGAGTGATAGGGGGTGGATTGGTTTCTGCGGCGATCGCATTGGTTTTTTCCCCTCCACCAAAGAGGGAAGCAACGATTAAAAATAAGCCACAAACCGCAATGATAGCAAAACTGAGCAAGATTTCGCGCATTGATTTCATAGTTTCCTAACGCCAGAGTTTATTCTCTAAGTCTCTCACCTGTCGTTCTAATCTATCAATCCTTCCCCGCAGTTCGTCCATTTCCGATTGTCGGGGAACCCCTAAATCCTGCAAAATCTGGCGAATATAGCGTTCTAAGTTATTCTCGAAGTTTCCCTGTTCAGACTTCACCTGTGTCATCAGATCATCGACAAAGTTTTTAGCCTGATCGGAATTGATCTTACCGTCTTTTACTAATTCATCGCTCACTTCTTTGATCTTTTCTGCCAACAGGGAAGTAGTGCCAATACCCATCAGCAGCAATTGTTTAATCCAGTCACTATTATCCATTGTTTTCACACCTTTCAAGGAGACGGGGATAAGAATATCCCTATTCCATTATGGACTTTTGCTGCGGTAACGGCAGAGCGATCGAGCAGATAACCCGCCAAGGCTATCCCAGTCGAACTACCCCCATCTAGGTTTAAACCGTCCTTTGCCGCCATTAACAGCAAAATTCGGGCTAATTCGCCTAAAGTTGCCCCCCTTCCCCCGACACGATTATGGATAGCAACTAGCAGAATTTTTCCTTCTTGGCTAACTGCGATCGCACTGCGGGAAGCCTGTTGATTTTGGAATGCCGGACTAAATTTTTCGGCATTTCCATCTAAAACTATGCGTCCATTCTGCAATAATAGGGGACCTGCACCTAAAATCTGGGGATAATTAGCAAAATCCCCCGGTAGGGTGACGCTATCGAGGTTGACTGTCTCACCAATCTTTAAATTAATATCTGTCTTTCGGCAGATGACTAAATAGCCATTTTCTGGTATGTCTATACTATCCTGTGGGAAAAGATTATTTAATTTCTCCGTCACGCGATCGCCTTGGACGACTAACCCGGTTTCGCGATCGGTGAGGGGATGATAATTACTTCCCCAATCGCGAGTATAACGACTGCAGCCGGCTGCTACAAAGGCACTATTTAACTGGGTTAGGGGAAAACGTTGTCCAGTGGCAGTAATGAGAGTTTCCTCTAAACTCAGGCGATCGATCCTGATTTTACCACGATTATCCCATGCGATCGCTCCTCGGTTTAAAATTGGTCCGGATAACCATTTGCCATCCACACGAATTGCCCCCAAAGGTAACTGATTATTACGATTAAAAAAGCCGCCATTAATCATCGCTACTGCGTTACTTTCGCTATTAATCGTGATCAGGGGATTAGTACCACGCATTGAGGTGGAATTAGCGGTGATTGGTTTAATAGTTATCTGGGGATTTCTAGGATCGATTTCTAACCAAGTCACGGGAAACCAATCTTGATCTAACTGGATATATTTTTGATTCCAGATTAATCCTGGTTGCCAAACAATGCGCTTTTCATCCATAGCATCGGGACGAGAATCAATGATAATTCGGGGAGGATTATCCACACTGCTGATCTGTAATCCGTAGGCAGTGGGAAGGTTAATTTTTAAACGACTGATCACCCCATTATTTTCTAAGTAAGTGATCTGAGTGGGTAAGTTATTATTAGAGTTGCCTAGATCATCTTCATCGTTATTTTCGTTACTGTTGCTAATAGTTTTGGGTTGAAACCTAGAGATAAGCGATTGCTGGGCATTTCCTTCTAGGGTAATAACTGCTTGATTTTTTGCCTGACTAACTTGCCAAAAGGTCGGGCGATCAAGTTGAATAATAATCCGTTGTACTGCCCCATAATTTTCTAACTGAATATCTTGAATCTGGGAAGCAGCAAAGTTAATAGTTAAACTATCGCCATTAATAGTGGTTGTTGCCCCCATTTTTAGTAAAATATCCGTAACGTCTAGCCAGCGATCAAAATTAATCAAATTAGCTGATAAAGTTTCTAAATTAAACCAGTTGATCGGTTGCTTTTTCGGATCATTTGTGCTAAGAAAATCCATGCCGAATAATTGTCTTGCTCCCATGTCACTCATGGCGATTCTGGTACTATTTGCTGCTGTCCACTGTCGCCAAGACACGGGCAAAGAACGACCATTAAGAATAATTGTTCGTCCCTGTTGCTGGTTTGATAAATCCCTAGAAGCTAAAGTTATTGGTGATCTATGATCGGCTAAAGATATAGCTGGACTACCAAGAATTATCAAGGAAGTTACCGTTAAACAGATCGATGAGAAAGTCAGAAAATTTAACTTCATAATTATCTCCCTAAATCACCTTGCTTAAGGGAAAATTTGACGATTTATAACCTTGACAAGAGAGGCTATAAGGGACTATATTTTCTTGATCAATAACTTCTAATAATTCTTCATGTGTTACTAGCATCTGTTTAGAGTTATCTAGATAACTAGAGGCTTTTTTAAGTTGTCGGTCGTAGGTAACTAAATAATCACAATTAGCGGCACTACTTAAAATTAAAACATCATTCGAGTTTACCAAAATATTGCGAATATATCTAGCATTTTGCCAATATTTATCAAGTTTAACTAAATCAAAATCCAAGATAGTCACCTTTTCTTGAATCCGATCGATTATTTCGGGTTGATTCCGAACTTCTGCTAAAAATAATAACTCTTGTAAAATGATCGCATTAATAGCAATACGAAAGCGATCGAGTATTTCTCGATCAAATAAATGTACACTGGCTAGATCTCCTCGTAGATAAGAAGCCAAAACATCAGTATCTAAAAAAACTAGAGGTTTTTCCATTGATTTTATTTTCCTATTTTCCCAGAAACAATATAATTATAGCGTTTCGAGGTGTAACCTAATTTGATAGCGACGACCAACTCGCCAAAACGAAAATTTCGTACCTCATCATTAAGATAACTGCTATACCATCGAGGGCAACAACAAATTATGGCAATTGTCAGCGTTTTTTGATAACGCACCTGAATGCTGATTCCTGACCACTGATGCTACTATGGAAAGATAAAAAACCAGTATCGGCAGCGAAAGGGTTATCACATTGGCGCACACTTTTTTATTAGAACCAGGACGATGGAAATTAGAGGGAAGTTGGTTAGAACGAAATCAAATGCCCATACCGACCAAGGGTCGCATACTAATCGCTTGGAGTCAAGATAATTGGTTTAATTTAGTCAGTAAATTAATCTTTCCCGATGAGGAAAAAGAAGACATTTCCTTTCAATACCGCGGTCGCTTGGGAAGAGGAAAAAGAGAATATACTTTTGTACTACAACAAAGTATTTTAGGACAAATTGAAGGAGAAGGTTGGATCGGTGCTGATACTATTATCCAACGTTATTGGGTATTAGCAGACAGCCGGCGCAGTGGTTTTGAAACCTTTTATCGCATTAATAACAACAGTTACCATCTTACCAGTGCTATTCTCAATGGTCACTACCTAAGCAGTACCATGGAAGCGATTCTGGAACGTCAACTTTAAACTAAATACTGATGACGGAGAAACGCTGGAAAATCGGCCGCATTTACAGGTTTTAGCGAGGTAAATGCTGATAAAAGAGCGATCAATCTTAATACAATCAAAGGGATACTTTCTTAAATAACTTCAAGGGGAGAATAAATAAAAGCAATCTCCTCAATCCTAACCCCACCAACAAACTTTTTCAGCAAACCCTAATTAATTCTGTCTAGGTACTGATCATTCTTTTGACCTAAAGATGAGTGTGCTTGAACCTTGATGATAAAGAGCAATGATTTTTTCCGTGACTTCTGTAATACTGAGATGATCGGTATTAACTTCGATGGCGTCTGCGGCTTTTCGCAGGGGTGCTAGGGAGCGATTACTATCCAAATAATCCCTTTTTTCAATCTCTTGGGTTAATTCTGCGAGACTAATCCCCCCATTTCCCTGCGCTTCTAAGTCTTTTAATCTCCTTCTCGCTCTTTCTTCGGGTGTCGCTGTCAAGAAAATCTTTAATTCCGCTTCTGGGAAAACATTAGTACCAATATCCCGACCTTCGACAACTATTCCCCCCGACATTCCCATCTGTCTTTGCAGGGTGACTAACTGCTGTCGCACCGCTTTTTGAGCGGCAATTCTGGACACTTGCGCGGTAATTGCGGGAGAGCGAATCTCTAAAGTCACATCCTGCCCATTAATCTTCACTATAGTCGCATTTTCGGGACTATCGGCTGGGATTATTTCTATCTTCGCTAAAGATAATAACTCGGCGATGGCCGCTTCTGCGGACAAATCCAGACCGGAATTCACCACTAACCATGTCACCGCGCGATACATCGCACCGGTATCGAGATAGGTTAACCCCAATTTTTCCGCTACTAAGCGCGTTACCGTCGATTTTCCCGCTCCAGCAGGCCCATCAATAGCGATAACTGCCCGACGTTGACGCAAGATTATATTATCAATTAAACGGGTTTGGCCGACCGATCCAGCGATCGCTAACAAGCCATCTGTCTCGATCTGCTCGATCGGTTGTAAACTCTGGGGATGGACTAAATCCAGATACTGAGGGCGAAATTCTGGCACTCTGTCGAGATTTTTTTGCACAATAGCCAGTAGTTTTTCCCTTTGTCTTTCCCCTAAACGAAAACTTTCGAGAGCTAATTGCAAACTTTGGGGGATAATTGTCGCTTTTTCCCTTTCTGTGGCCGATAGATACTGATTGCGAGAACTAACTGCTAATCCCGATGTTTCTCGCACTGTAGCACAAGCGCGAATCTCGATCGCTAAATTTAAATCCCTGACTAATTGCCGGATAATCGCTAACTGTTGGGCATCCTTTTCGCCAAAATAGGCGATCGTCGGTGCAATTATATTAAATAACCTGGTGACAATTGTGGCTACTCCCTGAAAATGTCCCGGACGAAAAGCACCACATAACCCGCTAGTCAGAGAAATCGGGGGAAAAACTGCGGTTATGTCCTCATAATCACCAATTCCCAGGGTTTCCGCACTCGGAGCAAAGATAGCAGCAACTCCCAAGTATTCACACAATTGGCGATCGCTTTCAAAGGTGCGGGGATAGCGAGAAAAATCCTCTGTGGGGCCAAATTGTAGAGGATTAACAAAAATACTAACCACAGTTACCTCCGCTTCCGTCACTGCGCGTCGAATTAGACTAGCATGACCTTTATGGAGAGCGCCCATGGTTGGCACGAGGGCAATACTGCGATCATGGCGATAATCAGCCAAAAAAGTGCGTAAACCGGGGATTGTCGTGAATATTTGCACAGGGTTCACTCCTTTAATAGCCTATTCCACTACTATTCGCCATTCGTGCAGTTCATACTCCACACAGCCATTTTTAATCAGGGGATGCTGCCCGATGATCGATTCGGCTGCTTCCAGGGAATCGGCTTTAAATAATAACATCCCATCGCCTCTTTCTACCCAATAACTCGTTTTTGTCTCCTGTCCTGTCTCGGTTAACCGCTGCACATAGGCTTGTTTGACAAACCAGGGCATAATTTTTTTCAGGACAATGACTGGTAAGCAGCCCGATAATTATATAGATTAATGGCAAAAAAGACTTGACAAAATTCCTCGATTTGACCTATACTTTTTATTATAATCGGAATCCTTGCCAAAATATATATAAGCCCTTTTTAGTTCCGATAATTAAGTGGTTCTGATTAAATAGAAGATAGATTTTGTCTTTGATACCCCCTGCCCCTAGGGTTGATTCATGAATCAACCCTACCCGACTTCGGGGGGGATTGGGGGAAAATGGGTCTTAGCTTCCCCACACCCTGTTCCGACGAAAAACTTTAGTATAATCAAGAATATTTAGTATTTATTGGCTTTTCTGTCTAAGATTGATGTTAAAGGCTGTTCTGTTCGATTTTAATGGGGTGATCATCAATGATGAACCGATACATCAAGAGTTAATTAATGAAATCTTGCTCGGGGAAAATTTACTGCCCCTAGGGTCGGAATTTGCGGAGTTATGTCTGGGAAGAAGCGATCGCGTCTGTTTGCGCGATGTTCTCACCCGTCGCGGTCGTCAAGTGACCGAGGAGTATCTGACTAAATTAATTCACAAAAAAACCAGTTTATACCGAGAAAGATTAGGAAAATTAGAGAAACTTCCTATTTACGAGGAGATATACTCTTTTTTAAAACGGGTTCAGGCCAGGGATATACAAATCGGTTTGGTGACGGGAGCAATACGCTCGGAAGTGGAATCAATCTTGCAACGGGTGAACCTTGGGGATTACTTTAGTGTCATTGTCACCGGTGATGAGATCAGCACCAGTAAACCCCAACCGGATGGTTATTTACTGGCCGTAGAAAGATTCAATCGTTGGAATTTTAATCTACAGTTGCAACCCTGGGAATGTCTGGTGATTGAAGATACTTTTGTCGGTTGCGAAGCGGCTAAAAGAGCGGGAATGCAGGTAGTGGGAATCGCTCATACCTATCCCTTCCATTTTATGCAGAGAGTGTCCAACTGGGCGATCGATAATTTCTCCCAACTAGATCTCGATCGCGTGGAGGAAACTTTTAGCCAAATCGGGAAAATCAAGGAGCGATCGGGATTTTTAGGCAATTTATAACCATCTAGAGGCGATTAACAAGCTGAAAATCCCTACTTGCAAAAATCGGCAATTCGTGTTATGCTAAGAAAACGCGGGTGTAGTTTAGTGGTAAAACCCTAGCCTTCCAAGCTAATGATAGGGGTTCGATTCCCCTCACCCGCTTAAGTTGTCGTGTCTCATTTTGTCCTATAGGTCTAATAAAGTTGTTAAGTATTGCCCTTAATGATCGAGATCGGGTTAGCTTGGAGATAGCAGTGAGCATTCAGCTTTAAACACTTAATAACTGCTAACCGAATCATTGATAAGGGGGTTTTTTCATGGCTTTTAGCCGTTCTAGCGGTATTTTGCTTCATCCCACCAGTCATCCCGGTCGTTACGGGATTGGAGAACTAGGTAGAGAAGCCTATCAATTTATCGATTTTTTGGCTCAAAGTGGTCAAAAACTCTGGCAAATTCTCCCTTTAGGCCCGACAGGGTACGGTAACTCTCCCTACATGAGTTTTAGTGCCATTGCTGGCAATCATCTCCTGATTAGTCTCGATCTTCTTCGGGAAAAAAACCTGCTTAGTGACGCAGATTTCGAGGATATTCCCGATTTTCCCCTCGATCAAGTGGATTTTGATAAATTGATCGCCTGGAAAATTCCCCTACTTAGAAAGGCGGCGAGCAATTTTGTCAAGGGTTCTGACACAATTCTTTACAAACAGTTTGCCGGCTTTTGTGCTGGCAATGCCGATTGGTTAGAGGATTACGCCCTATTTATGGCTTTATCCCACGCTTACCAGGGTAAAGCATGGATGGAATGGCCGACAGAAATTCGCGAACGTCATTGGGGTGCGTTGGAAACACCGAAACAGGAGTTACAAGAGGAGATTTTTCTGCACAAATTCCTGCAATTTGAGTTTTTTGAGCAGTGGTTAGCCCTAAAACGCTATGCTAACTCCCTCGGTATCGAGATTATCGGTGATATCCCCATTTATGTCTCCCATAATAGTGCCGATGTTTGGGCAAATCCGCAGGTTTTCCGACTAGATCCCCAAACCGGTAATCCCTTGGAAGTGGCGGGGGTTCCCCCGGATTATTTCTCAGAAACGGGGCAATTATGGGGAAATCCTCTTTATAACTGGGATTATCTCAAAAATACGGGCTTTGACTGGTGGGTACGCCGTTTAAAAGCGGTTCTTTCCCTAGTCGATATCATCCGTATCGATCATTTTCGCGGATTAGAGGCCTATTGGGCGGTGGCTTTTGGCCAGGAAAACGCTATTAATGGTCGTTGGCTCAAGGCCCCGGGCTATGATCTCTTTAATACTATTGGCGCTCGTTTGGGTAAATTGCCGATTATTGCCGAAGATTTGGGCGATATTGACCAAGCAGTCCTAGATTTTCGCGATCACTTTGCCTTCCCTGGTATGAAGATTCTCCACTTTGCTTTTGGGGGTGATGCGGGTAATCCCTATCTTCCTTTTAATGTCGAACGCAACTGTGTGATTTATACCGGCACTCACGATAATAACACCACTGTGGGCTGGTTTCAGGATAACGCCAATGACTACGAAAAAGCGCGACTATATCAATATCTTGGCGCTCCCAGTGGTCAGGGAGTGGCTTGGGATCTGATTCGACTTGCCTATAGTTCCGTGGCTAATCAGGCGATCGTACCGTTACAGGATGTGTTAGGTTTAGGATCGGATGCGCGGATGAATACCCCCAGTGTCGCAGAAGGCAATTGGTCATGGCGCTATCGTCAGGAAGCTTTAACCGGAGAATATAGGGAGAGATTGCGAGATTTAGTCAATTTTTTTGGCAGAAATCGTTAGATATCAATCCTTTTTTCGAGACGTTACTCCTAACGTCTCTTTTTGTCCGGTTAATGTGGGTGAGAATTTTTTAGCAATCTTTGCCGGATGCGATCGAGATTTTCTCGACTATTGACGGGTAAATGGGGTAAGGGTAATTCTAAATTAGGCCAATTACTCAAATCATGGCAGGGACAGGATAAACCCGATTGGCCCAGTACCTCAATTGGTACAGGTATAGTACAACGAGCGCAGGGATGAAATTCCCATTGAGGGGAAAGTAAGTCTTGGATAGTTTGTTGAGTACCTTCTAGATAACAATCGCCACTTTCAGGATCGAGCATTTTTTGCCAACAATCTTCAAACTCCGACGAATAGCGATCGCCATTGAAAATAGGCAGCGGAAATAGCATAGCTTGGTTTTTGGGACAAACAACTTTTTTTCCCAATTGAAACCAATGGGCGAGATATTTTTTAACGGCGGAGGTGTCTGACATATAGTTTGTGTGGAGGCTGCCCTGATTATTGCTCTTACCATCAATCCTAGCGTTAACTTCTGGTGTCGGACAGGTCTTAGGATGATTGATGATCGAGTTTAATAATTATTTTAGTAACTGACCATCGGGAGCTAGACTAATCCCAATAAACTCACCATTAAAGCTTTTTGGGCGTGCATCCGATTTTCCGCTTGCTCCCAGACTTTTGATTGTACACCCTCGATCGCCCCGTCGGTAATTTCTTCCCCCCGGTGAGCAGGTAAACAATGGAGAATAATCGCGTCTTTGTCAGCGTGACTCATTAGCTGTTCATTGACTTGGTAGGGCTGAAAAATGGGAATTCGGGCATCAGCGAGGCTTTCCTGTCCCATACTTGCCCAGACATCAGTATAGACCACCTGAGAGTCTTTTGCTGCGGTAACGGGATCGTCGGTAATTAAGATTTTACTACCGGTTTTCTCGCCAATAGCTTGGGCGCTGGCGACAATTTCCCCATCCGGTTGATAGTTTGCGGGGGAAGCAACCCGCACATTTAACCCCATCAAAGCGCCACCTAAGAGGAGAGAATTAGCGACATTATTACCATCCCCCACATAGGTGAGGTTAATTCCCCGTAAAGTCTGAAAAGTCTCTTGGATAGTCTGTAAATCGGCTAATATCTGACAGGGATGTTCTAAATCTGTTAAAGCGTTGATAATCGGGATGCGCGAGTAATTAGCAAAAGCTTCTAAATCCTCTTGTTTAAAGGTGCGAACTGCGAGAATATCGAGATAGCGATCGAGTACCCTGGCTGTATCTGCTAAGGGTTCCCCCCGCCCCACTTGGGTTACACTGGGATTAAGATCGATTACCTGTCCCCCTAACTGGTACATAGCGACGGTAAAGGAAACCCGCGTCCGGGTGGAAGCTTTATAAAATAGCAATCCTAAGACTTTTTTGCAGCTAGGGTTAAGATTACCAGCTTTAAGCTGTGCCGATAGATTGAGTAGGGCGCTGATTTCTTCGCTACTCATGTCGGTTATTCTTAAAACATCTCGTCCTTTTAAAGTGGCTACCATTGGTTTTTCTCTCGATAAACAGGGGTTTTGATTGGGCTTTATGGCAGTTGGCGAGGCTGCAAAAATCTTGAGTAAAGACCTTATTATAATCCAGTTTTTTCGCTATTAGGCAATTTTTCCCGAAAATTTTTGATTGTGGGGGATGTTAGTCCAGCTAACACACCCACTTTTTCTGTCAACCCAGTACTAAAAACAAGAAATTGCCTAATTTCTACTTAACTAATTTTGCCCCACACTTAGAACAAAAATTAGACGAAGGCGGGTTTTTATGTCCACAATTACCGCAGATAATTAAAGCTGGGTTAGGCACTTCCGTCACCGCAGCAAGAGGAATTTCTCCACCGCTATCCAACTTATAGTTATAGATTAACTGCAAAATAATTGCATCTTCCCGTTTATATTCTGTATTATCTTTTCCTCCTGTTAACTCCTCGGAACGTTGTTGTAAATATTCAATGAAAGTCCGATACAAAGCTTGTTTTTTCTCCGGAGTGGCTGCAGCCTGTAACTTAGCTGTCACCTGACTTTGAATTTTTTCCTTATCTTCGCGACAAGCTTTTACTTCTAACACCTGTACCGCATCTTCCCAACTGGTGGCGATATCTACTTTTTTTAATCCCGTTGCGGTTTTAATTTCATAGCGAATTGTTTTCTCATTAGTGACTCGATTGACTTCTGGAAAAAGCACTTTTAAAGCTCGGGCTGTCACCACCAATTGATAAATACTCGGATCTTCGGGAAAAACATCCCAGAAAGGAGGTTCCTTTTGGATATGTACGGGGATGGGTAAATCGCGATTTTCCCCCATTTGTTGGGCGCGTTTAGCGAGAATAAATTCTCCTTTCCAGTCCTGATAGGATTGCCGTAAATCTCTCATTCCCTCGAGACAGCGTAGGGAAAAACCGCCAATTTCCTGCACGAAGACAAGACGATATTTTTCCACGTCTCCCAAGGGTTTAATATCGTCTTCGTTGGCAATAAATTCCCGCAGTTTCGGAATAATTTTTTGGGCTGCCGGGTTACTGGTATTTCTTCCCCCAATCAGGGCAACATTTTGATTTAATTGGGGTGTAAAACCCGCATCTTTTCCCCGCAAAACCGCAGGATTGAGCATAATTAGGGGTCGCGATTTTTGGTAGGCAATGCGAAGATTATTGATAATCTCGGCATCATTGTTATAGATTTTTAACAAGCGAACGCAAGCGGCTAATTCCTGCTGAATGCGACTACTAGCGGGAGCATTTTGTAGTAGTTGATTAGCTTGGTTTAGGATAACTTTTTGAAAATCTCCTTGACGAATATCGGCAATCTCGGTGATGTCAAATAAACGCATATTTTCATCGGCGCGGCGCGTTTCTTTCCAGAGGGGACTAGATTGCTTTAAAATCTCTTCTGAGATGGGTAAACAAAGGTTATCCATACCCGTATCATAGGCGTTTTTGTTACCAGCAATCCCCGAAGCAAATTGTTCGATAAAGTCTTGATAAAGACCATTTAATTCTTGTCTGTCAAATAATTTAATCCCATTAATTAACAAAGCATCGGCACTATCAATCTGTTGATTAGCTTGCAGATTAAATAGATCGCGACTTTGAATTAATTTCTGACGAAAGCGATTAAAACGGCTTTCTAATTGATTAAGATGTTCCAGTAAACGATTAATAACCTCTACTCCTGCACCTCTGGTTTTTCGTTGAATATTGGCCATTAAACAGCCTTCCAATCCCGTTAAAGCTTGTTCACAATATTGTTCCATCTTATCTTTTTTCGAGATATGAATTTTATCTTTCAGATCATTAATTTCTGCTAAGGCTGTATCGTATTCTCGTTGACGTTTACTTTCATTTTGACTCCAAACCTGTTCTTGATCGCGACGGAATTTTTCTGCTATGTCGGTGAAGATTTGTCGTACTAAAATAATAAAACTCTCGGCAAATTTGACCCCACGGTTCCGATCCTCAAGGATATTATAAAACTCCATTTCTATGGAGTTTTTACCCCGTTGAATAATTTCATCCCGGTTATTATAAATCTTTTTCAGGTAATCACCGTGCAGCCGTTCATCGGGACTCAATTCTAGTAAATGATTGCGTTTAAATTCCTCGACTCTTGGCGTTAAATAATCATTAATAAATTGCAGAATTTTCCCCTGTTCATTGCCTAAAATATTAACACCCTGTTTGGTACAGGATAGCCAATTATCTTGGTTGATTTCCTGACGAGTTTCGTTAATCCATTGGGAGATTATGGCAATTAAAGAGCGATCCTTGTCGGCACATAAATCCATAATTAATTCCCCTTCGCTCAAGCGCATTTTTTTGAGGATATCACCTCTTACTAACTCCAACATTTTAGCGGGTAAAATCACGGAATCGTTCAGCCACCAATTAATTAAATCTTTAGCTAAACGTTCCGATAAGGAGGCACGAATTTGGGCAATGGGAATTTCAATAGTTGATAGTCCAAAACTCATAAATTGCTTAGGATAACCGCGCCCACCGGGGTCAGCTTGCGCCCAAGAACCCTTAATATTATCTCTAATAGAACGCTTATGGGGTGCAAAATCAGAGGTCATATCTAGGAAGATATTTTGAGCGATCATTTCCCGAATTTGACCGAGTTTAAAATCACCTTCGCCGTTTTTTGTCCCCACTAAATAGGTAAAATCAAAGGGGGGTAATTTACTAACCACTTCATCGACTAAACCGCTGCTAAACTGTTGATGATATTCGGTTCTGTAGTCAGAAAAGTAATTTAATTCCATCAGAGCAGCGTAACCATTAGCCAAAACTCGATCGCCGACACTAATCCCCGCAAATGCTTCAGGAGTGGGAACAATTGCCGTACTCAAAGGACTACTTTCCCCTCGTAACCAATTACGAATACAGTAGCCTAGATCGATTAACATTCCGCTACCCGTACCACCGTTTAAAGACCCCGTAGTAAAGACATTAATAGCAGTATTATTAACTTTAATTCCATAGCGATCAAGCATAAAGTTTTCTTGTCCCTTTACCCGTCTCACCGCGTCTAGAAATTTTTTTTGGATCTCATGATAATTACAAAATAAAGCAAAACGACCGCAGGCGCGAATTTGTCCCGCCCCCGCTTCTAGGGAAGTAATATTTCTCTCTAATTCCGGGGGAAACCAACTATTAATCCAGGGATATCTATCCATGTCAGATACCATCTCCTGTACCTGTTTTCCACTCACTCTGGCCCAGTGTTTTTCGTTATCTTTAAAAGCACTGCCGGCAGCTTCAGGATTACTGATTTTATAATCCTTATCCGTGTCAACCACCAAAAAACTGACAATCGGAAAATTACTCAAACTGCCATAACTTTCCTCGATTAAACGACGCAATCGCGATAAAATCTCGTTACCCGTGCCACCAATACCCACTAAAACCGTGGGAACCATGCTTTTTTCTTCTACTGCTGCTGGCATAATTACTTAACTCCTAAGACCATTTCTTGACGGTTGCGGGGGACTTCGTAGGTGAGGAAATCGTAGGCTAATTTAGTGTTAGGAAAAATCGCCCGCGCTTCCTCTAACAGATTGGAAATATCCAGAGAATTACCCGGTAGATAACGGGGACTAAAATGGGTCATTAATAACAATTTTACCCGGGATGCCAAGGCCACTTGGGCTGCCATCGTTGAAGTGGAGTGAACACTTTCAAAGGCTAACCCGGCATCTTGGTGTGCAAAAGTCGCCTCATGAATTAGCACATCTGCATTCTGTGCCAATTCGATCGAGCCTTCACAGAAAATAGTATCGGTACAGTAGGCAATTTTACGGCCGATTTCCGTTTCCCCGCAGAGGGACTGACCGCGAATTTTTCTGCCATCGGGGAGGGTGACAGTTTCCCCTTTTTTCAGCTTGCCGTAAATTGGTCCGGGGGGAATACCTAAAGCGTTGGCTTTTTCCACATCAAAACGTCCAGGACGGTCTTTTTCGGCGATGCGATAACCGTGGGCGGGAATACGATGTTTTAATAGCTGACAGGAGACGGTAAATTCTTCATCTTCGTAGAGTATGCCAGGGGAAACGGCATGGACACGCACCCGATTGGCGAAATTAGTATAGGAATACTTAGCACAAGCACGCAGATAGTCCCCTAGTCCGGGTGGTCCGTAGATATCAATATCCTGAGCAGAACCGGCTAATCCGATACTGGCTAACAATCCCATTAAACCAAAGATATGATCGCCGTGCATGTGGGTGATAAAAATGCGTCGGATTTGGGAACTTTTCAGGTCGCTACGCAGTAACTGGTGTTGAGTTCCTTCTCCACAGTCAAACAGCCATATTTCCGCCCGTTGCGGCAAACGAAGGGCGATACTAGAGACATTACGGGAACGAGTGGGAACCCCGGAACTGGTTCCTAAAAAAGTAATCTCCACGGGATAGCTGTCAGGATAGATGATTCTCTTTCTAGTCTAGGCTGTTTTTATCGATTTCTCGATCGAATTGCTGCTTTTCTGTATTTCTCGACTTGGAAACAGCAAATCCCCTGATTTTGACCTAACTCGGCAATAATTACTCGCAGCCAGAAATAGGTTGCCGCACATATCATACTTTGTGCTTTTTGTCAAAAAAACTTTTTTTTTGCAATAAAACTACACAAAAAAAAGATCGTCGTTGTGCGTGAAATTGACTAATTTACCTGTCTTAATTAGGATCACCTTGTAGGTGTGGCAAGGGTTTCAACCATTGCTACCTAAAAAAGCACAAAATGACCCATTATGAAATTCAGCAAAATCGCTGTAACCATGATAACATCGTTGTTAAATAAAAATCTTTCTCAATTAATTCTTAAGGATTTATAAATATTGCGGAATGTTAATTTAAATATTCTCAAGCTTGTGGAGTCAATAAATAGTTTTTCCTTATATTTGTCCAAAATTGAGTTAGGAGACAGGAGACAGGAGACAGGAGACAGGAGATTATTTTTATTTATTCTCCCCACTTCCCCACTTCCCCACACCCCATCCCTAGGACGATCTTTGGGACAAGATTGAGTTTAAAATCTGAAATAGATAATTTTTTTTAAGGGATCGAGTCAAGTTTATGGCAGATATTGTCGATATTGCGGTCAGTGCCGATAATTTTCAAACTCTAGTAACGGCGGTACAAGCGGCTAATCTTGTGGATGCCCTGAAAAGTCCTGGCCCCTTCACGGTTTTTGCCCCCACCGATGAAGCTTTTGCCAAATTGCCACCCGGGACGATTACAACCCTAGTGCAGAATATCCCCCAATTAACCCGAATTCTCACCTATCACGTCGTTGCGGGCAAATATATGCGGGAAGATTTGGCAAAATTGGCTGTAGTGACTTCTCTAGAGGGTTCACCGATTCCCGTCGATTGTAGCGAAGGTTTTGAGGTGAAAAATGCCACGGTGGTCGCGGGTAATATCGAGGCAGATAATGGTGTGATCCACGTCATCGATAGGGTGATCCTGATGGGTTAGTTTTTGACTGGCTTTTCCCCAGACCGCCTCCAAGGCAAATCTGTCTTATTTAGTAACTAAATATACAGACACTTTTGCTTGTTTATGGGTTCGATGATGGGTTCATGGTTAACCAGTTTCTCCCCCTGATTAATTTTCGCCTTAGAATGCCGGTTATAAAGGGATAAATAAGATAATTCCCGCTAAGGAGTACGCCAATGAAGACCTTAGAATTTCTCTCGGAACTGAATACCGCACCGCAAGGATGGGGATTCTGGATTGATCGTCAGCATATCGAAGCCCACCACGTCGGTCAATATTCCTTTGAGAATGATCGTTTGCCAAAAAGTTTTGTTCATATCGGTAGTCTCGCTGAATTAGCTCACCAACGACAAAAATATATTCTTAGCCATCTCGATAGTAATGGTAACGTGGAAGAACTCGCTCAAGAATGGGCGCAAACATTGCTCGCTAATCTAACAACTTAATAGTTTCCGCAAAATTCAGCCAAAAAAGAGGCCACTTTCCGCAAGATGGCCTCTAAATTTTTTGTTAGGGTTTGGGGTGGTCACTGCGTGCGCGTTGCGGGGGGTTTTAGGGTGTTAGGGTTTGAGTTGAATTCCCCCATTCCCCCACTTCCCTACTTCCATCTCCCTGCTCCCCTATTCCCCTATTCCCCAGAAGCATGAGGATCGATTTTGAGAACTAAAACCCCTAAAGGTGGTAAACAGAGATCGATCGAGTAGGGACGGCTATGATAGGACCATTCCTCCGACCATTTACCGCCAAGGTTGCCCATATTACTACCGCCATATTTACCCGCATCGCTGTTAAAGATTTCCTGATAAAAACCGGGATGGGGTACGCCAACGCGATAATGGCTGTGGGGTTGGGGAGTAAAATTACAGACCACCACCAGAAACTCCTGCCAATTTTTGCTCCAGCGCAGGAAAGAAACGACGCTATGACTATTATCACTACAGTCGATCCACTCAAAGCCATCCTGACCAAAATCCTGGGTATATAAAGCAGGTTCACTCTTATAGGTGGCGTTCAAATCCGAGAAAAAGCGTTTTAGCTGTTGATGGGGTTCGTACTGCAAAAGACCCCACTCCAAATCACCCCAAACATTCCACTCACTCCACTGACCAAATTCCATGCTCATAAACATGGTTTTCTTGCCGGGGTGGGTAAACATATAACTAAATAAGGCCCGGACATTGGCAAATTTTTGCCACTCATCCCCCGGCATTTTGCCAATCATATTACTTTTGCCGTGAACCACTTCATCGTGGGACAAAGCCAGCATATAATTCTCGCTGTGGTTATACCACATACTAAAAGTGACATTATTTTGATGGAATTGACGGAACCAGGGATCCATGCCGAAATAATCGAGCATATCGTGCATCCAGCCCATATTCCACTTCAAATTAAAGCCTAAACCGCCCATATAGGTGGGCCAGGACACCATCGGCCAAGCGGTGGATTCTTCGGCAATAGAGAGAATTCCGGGGAAATAGCTAAAAATTACATGATTGACTTGACGGAGGAATTCGGCGGCCTCTAAATTTTCCCGGCCACCGTACTCGTTGGCCACCCATTCCCCATCTTTACGACAATAATCGAGATAGAGCATAGAAGCCACCGCATCGACGCGAATACCGTCAATATGGTACTTATCGAACCAAAATAGGGCATTAGCCACCAGGAAATTTCTGACTTCGTTGCGACCGTAGTTAAAAATTAAGGTTCCCCATTCCTTGTGTTCCCCTTTGCGCGGGTCGCCGTGTTCATAAAGATGAGTACCATCAAAGAAGGCTAACCCGTGGCCATCTTTGGGAAAGTGACCGGGTACCCAATCCACTAGCACACCAAGGCCATTTTGGTGACATTGATCGATAAAATACATGAAATCTTCAGGATTGCCGTAGCGACTGGTGGGGGCAAAATAACCCGTCACTTGATAACCCCAAGAACCATCAAAAGGATGCTCGGCGATCGGTAATAATTCGATATGGGTGTAACCTAATTCTTTAACGTAGGGAATCAGTTTTTCGGCCAACTCGTAGTAACTCAAAAAGCGCGCCCCAGTGTTCCATTCCGACACGGGAACCGCTTCCCCTTCCCCAGCAAGTAAACGGGGGGGTTCGGCACTAGAAGCGTGCAGCCAAGAACCGAGGTGTAATTCGTAAACGGAAACCGGTTGAGTTAAAGGATCGTTATGGCGACGTTTTTCCATCCAATCGCTATCATCCCAAGTATAGCTATCTAAATTGGCCACGATCGAGGCGGTTTTCGGGCGTACTTCTTGGGCAAAACCGTAGGGATCGGATTTTTCGTAAATATGACCTTCCCAATTTTTGATCTCGTATTTATATTTAGTGCCAACACCGATTTCCGGGATAAACAATTCCCAGACCATATTATTACGTTTCCGCATTTGGTGATCACGACCATCCCAGCTGTTAAAATCACCAATAATCGAGACGTTGCGGGCATTAGGGGCCCAAACGGCGAAATAAACCCCTTTAATACCCTCGATTTCGGCTAAATGCGCCCCTAATTTTTCATAAATGCGGTGATGGTTACCCTCCCCAAACAGATGTAAATCAAAATCGCTGAGTTTGGCAGAACGGAAGGCATAGGAATCATAGATGACCCGTTCCTGTTCTCCCTCTTGGATGCGTAATTGATAATTGTTCAGTTCACTGATATCGATAACGCACTCGAAAAAATGGGGGTGATAAGCGGTCGTCATGGGATATTCTTGTCTTTGGGACGGTAAAATAACCCAAGCGGCCGTGGTTTTCGGTAAATAAGCTCTAACAACCCATTTATTTACTTTTCCTTGTTCTTCTAGGGGATGGGCCCCCAAAACCTCAAAGGGATCGTGATGGAGGTTGTTGACGATTTGATGGACTTGTTCGGGGGATACCACTATAGACATTCATTTACCATTCTTGACATCTACAATACTTATAGCAAGGAAATAGTCATTTTTTCCCTGCCGTCTGGGAATTCTCAAACTAATGATATATTCTGCCTACTCATTCAACTATGGCTGTGACTGCTGCCAAAATTTTCGTCGTTAAAGACGATTTTACACTCCGCCTGATTTACCGCTTTCTCAGTCAAAAAAACTAACAAGTAAGCCGTTCGTAATTTAAATTGCTTGTTGAGACGAGGCAAGAGGCAAAAGGCAACAGTAAAGGGATTGGGGTAGGTTCGGCTAATCTAAGAATAAGCGGTTTAAATGCGTCTTAGCTTAGAAATGGTGGCCGATGGTAAAACTGCCAATTTAATCTCGATTTGGTCATTCTCGATGTTAATCTAGCGGAATACCCTCGAATTTGACCTAAACTACATCTCTACACAGTTCTTAACTGGAACGAGTTTGATCCCTAGTAGATTGACTTTCCTCTAATTGAGCTTTGATTTTTACCGAGTCTTCAATCTGCTGGGCTTCTCGCTTAAATTCACTTTCAAATTCCTTTGATGCTTCTTGAAATCCTCGAATCGTTTTGCCTAAACTGCGACCGATTTCTGGTAACTTCTTCGGTCCGAAAACTAGCAGGGCAATCAAGAGAATTAACCCCATTTCCGGTAATCCAATCCCAAAAATATTCATTTTTCTGCTCCTAATAAAAAACTTGCGGTGGGCAATAACCCACCTGCTAAAGTCCGAGGGATAATTCTGCCGCCAAAAATGCCGACAAGATTCTTTTAATCTGCTTACTGACCCCAATCCACATTAAATCCTTCTAAAATTAGGGAGGAGTTGTAGATCTGTAAAATAATCAGCAAAAAGACTAAAAACAGAGCCATAAACACTCCCATCAGCAAGGTAGTTCCCCAACCGGGAGAAACTTTACCATATTCCGAATTGAGGGGACGAAGGATTTCACCTAAGCGTGTACGCTGTGCCATAAGTTACCAAGAAAGATCTGTAAATGATAATTTTGTATTGATCCGTAATTTGACAAAGTGCCAACCAGTCAACCCAGTGAGATAAAATCTACTGCTGTTGCCAGTGGAACTTTTTTGGTCTAATTCCTAACGGAATCGTTTTTTCGCCTGCCCTGCCACGCCCACAAGAATCTGCAAGCGCCTACAGTACGGGAATTATTTTAACATTGTTTGGTCATCTTCTCAGGATTTGGGAGACGGTCAATAGAGGCTGAGGTGATTTTTCAGTAATCAGTTATCAGTGAGGGGTTGGGGTGATGGAGGAGAAGGGAGGGGGCAGAAGGGAGAAAAAAGCTGATTACTGATCACGTCTCCTTCGGTGCTATGATCGGGGATGTAAAGTTTTATCAACACTAACTTAAACAAGCTCTCAAGAGAGGATATAAAGAACAACAGATGGCTTACACACTTCCCCCTTTACCCTACGATTACACTGCCTTAGAGCCTTGCATCACCAAAAGTACCCTAGAATTCCACCACGACAAGCACCACGCCGCTTATGTCAACAACTATAACGGTTTGGTCAAAGATACGGAACTCGATGCTCTCTCTTTAGAAGAAGTTATCGTTAAGGTTGCCGGTGATGCTTCTAAAGCCGGGGTTTTCAACAATGCCGCCCAAGCATGGAATCATAGTTTTTATTGGGACTGCATGAAACCGGGTGGTGGCGGTGCGCCTACCGGTGCTTTAGCTGCTAAAATTAACGCAGATTTCGGCAGTTTCGAGAAATTTGTCGAAGCTTTCAAAACTGCGGGCGCAACTCAATTCGGTAGCGGTTGGGCTTGGTTGGTTCTCGATAACGGTACTCTCAAAGTTACCAAAACCGGCAACGCTGACAATCCTTTAACCGCCGGACAGGTTCCCCTCTTAACTATGGATGTGTGGGAACACGCTTATTATCTCGACTACCAAAATCGTCGTCCCGATTACATCAGCGACTTTTTAACCAAGTTGGTTAATTGGGATTTCGTGGCTGCTAATTTAGCGGCGGCCTAAAAATTTGGCTCAGTTAATCCAGTTATCAGTTATCAGCTATCAGTTATCATGGGTTGGGGAGTGGAGAGGAACCATCCATAGGTTGGGGGTTAGTCTTACTATTAAAATTGGCAAATCTCTCTAATGTTAATTATCCTTAAAATAGATAACCAGAAAAAACTTTTTTAACATCGATCGCGCTTGTTGCACAATGGAACAACCTGTCAGTTGGATTATTCCCCGTCATCCCCGTCCCGATTATCCCCTGTTTGTATTTTTACCCGGAATGGATGGCAGCGGCCAACTGTACCATCGTCAGATTAAAAACCTTGCCCCTTACTTCGATCTGCGTTGTTTGGCGATTTCCCCGCAATATCTCGGTGACTGGGAGGAGTTAAGCGATTGCGTGATTGCTTTATTGGCACAGGAATTAAAGCGACAACCGAGAAAAGTCTATCTCTGCGGTGAGTCTTTTGGCGGCTGTTTAGCCTTGAAAATAGCGACAAAATCACCAAAATTAATTAAAAAACTGATTTTAATTAACCCTGCTTCTTCTTTTAATCAAAGACCTCTTTTAAGCTTGGGAATCGGTATCACCCAGATAATGCCCGATTTCATCCACGGCAGCTCGGCCCTAACTATTTTACCCTTTCTCGCCGCTCTCGGTCGAATATCCCGGGAAGATTGCCTCTCTCTCCTCAAAGCCATGCAATACGTCCCACCGAAGACGATTAGCTGGCGTTTATCCCAGTTACAACGGTTTCAGATTAGTGCCAAGGAATTAAAAAGTCTGCAATTGGGGGTGTTAGTGATAGCCAGTCAAGGAGACCGGCTGTTACCATCGGTAGCGGAGGCTAAACGCCTAATTCAGCAGTTACCCGCTGCAAAATTAACGATTCTGCCCAATAGTGGTCATGCTTGCCTGCTGGAAACCGATATTCACCTTAAAGACATTCTCCATCACCATGCTTGTCTCCCCCGAAGCTTACCCGCAAAAAGTCACTGAGGATGGTTCTTATACCTTTTTTTCGACCGAATTCGGCGAATGTTATCATTCTACCTCCGGGGCAAGGGAAGAGGCCGAGAAAAAATTTATCATCTCTAGTCGTCTGGCAGCAAAAGTAGACCAGAGCAATAATCTGAAAGTTCTTGACATTTGTTACGGCTTAGGGTACAATGCCGCTGCAGCCTTGGCGGCCATTTGGCGAGTTAGGGGGGATTGTCGGGTAGAATTATTAGCTTTAGAAAGCGATCAAATGGTTCCCCTAGCAGCTATTAGAGAAAATCTCTTAAATAGTTGGAGTCAACCAATTCCCGAATATTTAAATGATTTTGCCCATAATCACCAGCTAGACTTGCCTAATCTCACGGCTAAACTGTTAATCGGGGATGCGCGACAGACGATAACCCAGGTGATTGAGGCGGGTTTTCAAGCGGAGGCAATTTTTCTCGATCCCTTTTCCCCGGGGAAATGTCCGCAACTGTGGACGGTGGAGTTTTTAGCTTTAGTGGCAAAATGTCTGAGTCCGACGGGTTATTTAGTCACCTATTCCTGTGCTGCCTCGGTGCGAAGAGCTTTACAATTAGCAGGATTGCAGATTGGGGCCACCGATAGCGTCGGACGGCGATCGCCAGGGACAATAGCCAGTTTTTTGTCCTTACCCCCATCTCTATCGGCACAAGAACGGGAACACTTGCAAACTAAGGCCGCTATTCCCTATCGAGACCCGACTTTAACCGACCCAGCCGAAGTGATTATACAACGTCGTCGCAGCGAACAGGCTCTCTGTGACTTAGAACCGACTAGCCACTGGAAAAAACGTTGGCAAAGATTTGGTGAGTTCGATCGAAATCTCGGAATGAGAATAAGTAGTTAAATGCCTGATAATTCGGGCTTTTGTGCTTGTAATAGCAAAAATCGCCAGAATTAACAGTAACAGTCAGATTACATCCTTCTGGACGTTGGCATATCTCAATAAGATTTGATGATCCCACTATTAAACCCTGACCCGCAATAGATAAAGCCATCGGAATTAACTTAGGAATTAGGGTTCTTCGTTACTTGGTATAATTCTATATGGAGGCATAAATCGACTAAATCCTGATCTGGCAAAAGATTTAATTGATTAGTCCGCTCCAGATCGCAAACAATTGACAAAAATCGCAGTAATGTCTGTTTCTATAGGGGTTTCATCCCTTATAACCCTGTCCGTTGCATAAGACAAACCGAAGAGCCAAAAAATCGAGAAAAAGCGAGAATAAAAGTAGCCAAAATTCACGATCAAATCACCGATAGCAGAAAAGGGTAGCAACGCAAAGCGGGACAAAATCCAGCAGTTGAGATAGCAAAGAAACCTTGACGAGAGGTCAGTGCCGGGTAGTTCACCCATTGTGTTATAATCTTAGCCAAGCCATCAAGGGATTTGAAAAGGAGTAACACCATGAGCCTATCTTCAGAAGCCTATCGCCAAGCCCTCGTGCGGGATGGAGAACGGCGCTATCGCGAATGGCACCAAAATTATCACAACTACTGCCGTCAATCAACGGCTGAATACCAATCTCGTTCAGCCCAACAACGTCCAATAAAGCCCTGGATTTCCTCGGAAACCTACCGCCAACTTTTAGTCAAAGATGGGGAGCGGCGTTTTGCGGAATGGCATGGCCAGTTTTTAGACTATCAACAACAATTTCTCGCCAGTCAATCCACCTAAAGGGATGTCAACGAATCCGCACCACGGCAATCTCTGAAAATAGTGGCTAGATTCCAGGAAAAAATAGCTAATGCCAATTTTTTCAATAGTCGTGACTAACATCTGAGAGTGCAATTCCTTTCTTCGAGAGGGATTGCGCTTTCAGGTGATCAACTGAGTCTGTCATTAAGTACCTAAGCAAAATTAATTACACATATCTAACCCCCCTTGCTTCTTGCCTCTTGCCTTTTGCCTTTCTTCACTAGGAAATTTATTTTGCACGACTACTTACTTTTGAAAAATGATCTAACGATGGATAAGTCCAAAACGCAAGACTTATCACGAATGCGGCCAAGAATTTAAGAGCAGAAGCAATAAGAATCCTGTCAACCAATACTGATGGCCAGTCAAAAGTTTAAGCTTGTGAAGAGAATATTAAGACTCGTTGGGACTCGTCTCAAAAAGCAGGTTCCTATGAAGCAAGAATCTTCCATCATACATTTTCGCATTGTGATGGCTAGATTGTCAAGTCTGTCCACCCCTCAGCCTTACAAATAACACCTAAGATAACGCCAGTTCGGTTTAAGGTAATTTTGCCATAGCTTCCACGAAAGAATAGGAGTTTCAGGCTAGGGTAGCATCAGGGTTTTAGCTTATCCCGAACTGAGGTTAAGATAGCGAGCGATCGTTAAAGCTGAAATTTCAAGACATTTGTGCCTTAAGCAGATGAAAGCCTTGCAAAGCAAGGCTTTTAATATTAGTTGATTCGTTCTGTGTAAGATATTGGCTAGAGCCAGCGATCGCTTGATCAGGAACGCATAGGTGCGATCCTTTTCTGAGAATCGACTACATTTCTTAATCACAAAACTGAGAATTGATAGCATTTCTTAACCAAAAGCTCGTACATTTCTTAACTAAAAAAATCGAGATTAGCTATTGACAACGACAAAACAAGGGTGTTACTCTTGAAAGTGCCGAAGTGATGAAGGCAGAAAACAATGGATTTCTGAATCATTCATGAATTAGGCAATGTACACTTTATACAACAAAAAAAAGGTCTATCTACCATGGCAGTTGAAAAAACTAACTCTTCCTCTAGCTTGGCTGAAGTTATTGATCGTATCCTCGACAAAGGTATCGTTATTGATGCCTGGGCTCGCGTATCTCTGGTGGGAATCGAATTATTAGCGATTGAAGCTCGTGTAGTCATCGCTTCGGTTGAAACCTACCTCAAATATGCTGAAGCCGTTGGTCTGACTCAGTCTGCAGCGGTTCCTGCTTAAGGATTCATCTTACATTTGACACCGACAAAACAAGGGTGTTAATTTCGAAATTGCCGAAGTGATGAAGGCAGAAAAACCAAATAGATTTCTGAATCCTCCATGACTTAGGCGATGTACACTTTATACAACAAACAAAAAGGTTTATCTACCATGGCAGTTGAAAAAACCAACTCTTCCTCTAGCTTGGCTGAAGTTATTGATCGTATCCTCGACAAAGGTATCGTTATTGATGCCTGGGCTCGCGTATCTCTGGTGGGAATCGAATTATTAGCGATTGAAGCTCGTGTAGTCATCGCTTCGGTTGAAACCTACCTCAAATATGCTGAAGCCGTTGGTCTGACTCAATCTGCGGCGGTTCCTGCTTAAGGATCAATCACAGATTTTCCAATCTGCTCAGTTAAAAACCTACCGATTTTTTCAGATTCTCGGCTTTTCTTTAATCCCTAATTGAGTTTAGTTACCCGTCTCTTGGAGCGCAATAGTCTATAATTGATCAGGTTGGCACGGCAACGGATAGCGAAAACAAAGCTAGACCCATACAAATTATTTTTGTAACCGTGATTTTGACCTTTGTAGCTAGGTTTACCGCCTATCGCCAGAATCGCTACTTTTCGCAACAGAAAGCCATTCTTTGGATAGGAAGCCACGCTTCGTGGGATGCGGTAGTTCCCTATCTCAACTTTTGGGTGATAAGAAAAGTCGGAATCTACTGTCTCTCTCCCAGTCCTCGTGGATGTTTTTTTCAACGGGTGATTGGGTCTAGTCAATTCCATAGTATTTAGTAATTGAGGACAACCCCATGCCTGCTCTCATGGAACAGTTCCACCAAGAGCGTTTATCGATTGCTGAAGAAGTAGCTAAACTCTCGCGAGAAGTCCAATCTTTTCTGTTGGATGTCAAAACTGAAAGACAAAAACAAGCGCAAGAACAGGCAACTGCTTTGCGCCAATCTTTCCAAAAAGTTCAACAGGAAAGCCACTTGTTTTTAACAGCTACCCAAAAACAGCGTTTAGCTCAGGCGGAAAAGCAAAAAGAGGATTTACGTCAATTTCAAGAACAACGTTTAGCTGAAGCGAAACGGCTCGAGGACGACCTACGTCAACAGCGTTTGGATCGAGCTAAACAGCTGAAAGAGGATTTAAGTCAATTCCAAGAACAGCGCTTAGCGGCAGCGAAACAGCTAGAGGACGACTTACGTCAACAGCATCTAGATCGAGCTAAACAGCTGAAAGAGGATTTAAGTCAATTCCAAGAACAGCGCTTAGCGGCAGCGAAACAGCTAGAGGACGACTTACGTCAACAGCATCTAGATCGAGCTAAACAGGTGAAGGATGATTTAAGTCAATTTCAAGAAAGACGTTTAGCTGAAGCGAAACAGCTAAAAGACGAATTGCGTCAATTTCGTCAAGATTTGTCTATCTACGTTTTTGGCAAATAAATCTCTAGGTTAATTCCAACCCACTTAAGCCTAGGGCTAGAGTAAAAACCCTCTAGTCCCTTTTCCTGGCTAAACTAGAGGACTATCTGAAAATACAACAATAAGCCTTTGGTTTTCAACCTACCATGCTGATCCTGCTTTTCTAAGTTTCTAGACTCAACCTAGGAGTGTCGGGTTCCTATCTAGTCCTCTCTAGGTCTCTGGTAAATTAAAAAGTATGATAAAGCTTCACTCAGTCTATAGTTAATGTCGTGATTAGTAGTCTTTTATTGACAAAGGAGGTAAGGGAAAAGGACTGCATCTGGGCTTATCATTGTTTAAGTCTTGAAAAGTAATCTAGACAAGAATTTTAGACCCTTAGCCCCTTGACTAATGAATCTCCTAAAAATACCTTCAGAATCAAGGTTCTAGAGCTAATTGGTGACAGTTCCTAATCTTTTGGGATATTATATATCATGGGGTAAGCCTTAAAAGTCAAAGCCGATTAAACTTCTTGCCGTAAAATTCGGGTGACACAAGCGTCCTTGCCTACTCGGTTATTGAGGGGAAACCTAAACAGGCGGTTGTTAGCTCAAAAATGCCCGTCCGCTTCAGGCGGGGATTATCAATAGTATTTACTAGATTTCAACTATGACATTTACTGAAACTCAAACAAGAAGATCCATCCTCTGCCTTCGCCCTGGTCAATTTGTTGTTACGCCTTCGATTGATCAAGTTGCCACTCGCGCCTTACGTTATCTAAACGCTGGTTTTTCCATCCATCTATGTGGTCCGGCAGGAACGGGAAAAACCACCTTGGCAATGCACCTGGCCAATTGTTTAGCCAGACCTGTGATGCTAATCTTTGGCGATGATGACTTTACCAGTTCCGATTTAATTGGTAGTCAGTCTGGCTACACCCATAAAAAACTGATGGATAACTATATCCACAGCGTTCTCAAGGTTGAAGACGAGCTAAAACACAATTGGGTGGATTCTCGGTTAACAATGGCCTGTCGAGAAGGGTTTACCCTAGTTTATGATGAGTTCAATCGTTCTCGGCCTGAGGTCAACAACGTTTTACTCTCTGCCTTGGAAGAAAAAATTCTCACCCTGCCGCCCACTAGCCATCAACCCGATTACCTACAAGTCAATTCTCAGTTTCGGGCAATTTTCACCTCCAACCCAGAAGAATACTGTGGGGTTCATGCCACCCAAGATGCTTTAATGGATCGGTTGGTAACTATCAATATGCCTGAACCGGACCAACTAACTCAGACAGAAATTCTTGCTCAAAAAACGGGAATTGGTCGAGAAGATGCTTTATTTATTGTCAACCTTGTCAAAACCTTTCGTGTGAAAACTGCGACTGAAAAAACGTCGGGTTTGCGCTCTTGTTTAATGATTGCTAAAGTCTGCGCCTCTCACGATATTGCGGCCAACTCCGCTGACTCGGACTTCCGTGATATCTGCGCCGATGTTCTGTTGTCCCGCACCAATTTATCTGTTGATAAGTCAAGAGCGATTTTATGGGAAATCCTCGAGGACAATCCGTTAGAATCCTTATCCTTTGTAGAGGAAACGGAGCCTTCCGATGCCCAAGCGTCAACTCCTGAACCTTCGACAGGAAATCAATCGTTAAAAGCCATTCAATCTTTACTGCGAGGCAACTTGCCTCAGCGAAAAGACTAATTTTATACTCTTATTGAGTGAAACCAACCGTGACTTCTTCCACTTTTGCTGGCTCGCTCAAAAACCAGTCAAGCAACTCCCTAAAAACAGCAACTCAAGGTTCGAGTTTAGCGGATATACTCGAACGAGTTTTAGATAAAGGAATTGTAATTGCCGGCGATATTTCCGTTTCGATCGCCTCCACTGAACTTATAAATATCCGCATTCGTTTGTTAATTGCCTCTGTTGATAAAGCCAGGGAAATGGGGATCAACTGGTGGGAAGGAGACCCCTACCTCCATAGCCAATCCCAAGCTTTACTAGCAGAAAATCGGGAACTTTCGCTCCGACTCCAAACCCTGGAAACTGAGCTTGAAACCCTAAAATCCTTAAGCCAATTGAGTGCAATAGAGAGCCATGATACCAGTCCGAACGATGAAGCACATTCCTCAGATGCGTGAAATTCCTCACCTGAATCCTCAAAGGTTAGGAAATTTACACGAGACGATTGCTCCCCTTGATAAAGCTAGGGAAACTGCGATTAACAGCTTGCAAGGTTATCCCTACCTCCCTAGCCAAGGCCAAGCTTTATTCGCAGAAAACCTGGAACTTTCACGCCGACTTCAAACCTTAAAATCCTTAACCAAATGGAGTGTAATGGAGAGACGTGATGGCAGTCCCAACGATCAAGCACATTCCTCGTATATATTGAAATTCCTCAATTGAATCCTCAAACGGTCAAGAAGTTTACAGCAGTTAACGATTGCCTCTGTTGATAGAGCAAGGGAGATGGCAATTAATGGGTGGGCAAGCGAATCCTATCTCTATAGCCAATCCCAAGCCTTATCAACAGAAACCCCGGCAGCTAAACTTTAAGTCTTAAAATCCCTACCCCAATCGGGGGCAATCGAGGGCTACGATACCAGTTAAAATAATCAAGCACATTCCTCCTGTCGGGTAAATTCGTCACTAGAATCTTCACAGGGCGGCGGGAAGTTGACATTGCTTGGTTACATCATTTTTTCCCTCAGATAAAATTTCTTGGCCAAGCCCCCCACTAGAGACTCACCCTTAAGAACTCCTCATTTACCAACTCCAACCATGACACTTGCTTGCACACCTTACGATTCTGATAATCAAGCCTTGCTGACCAGTCCAGAAAGTAATAGCCAAGCCGGTTTAGCCCCTTTACTGTTAACTGTTGTGGAACTGGTGCGCCAATTGCTCGAAGCCCAAATCATTCGCCGGATGGAAAAAGGGGTTCTCAGTGAGTCTGATTTAGATAGAGCAGCAGAAAGTATCCAAAAATTACAAGAACAAATTCTCTATTTGTGTGAAATTTTTGAGGTTGAGCCAGAAGAGTTGAATGTCCACCTAGGAGAGTTTGGCACTCTTTTACCTGAAGCGGGGAGTTATTACCCTGGAGAGGAGGGTATTAAGCCTTCTGTGTTAGAATTAGTGGATAGACTCCTCAGTACCGGAGTTGTTGTGGAAGGAAATGTTGATCTGGGTTTGGCTCAACTAGATTTAATTCACCTCAAGCTTCGTTTGGTTTTAACTTCTCAGCCGCTTTAATTTGGGAGAATACTGATGACAGTGGGTCTTTATTTATATGGCATATTTCCCGAACCAGTTCCTGACGGACTGGTTTTGCAGGGGATTGATAATGAGCCAGTTCACAGCGAGATGATTGATGGTTTTAGTTTTCTCTACTCCGCTGCTCATAAAGAGAAGTATTTGGCATCCCGTCGCTATTTAATTTGCCACGAAAAAGTATTAGAAACTGTCATGGAAGCAGGGTTGACAACGTTGTTGCCCCTGCGGTTCGGCTTAGTTATCAAAACTTGGGAATCCGTCACCGAACAATTAATTAATCCCTATAAAACCCAACTGAAAGAATTATTTGCTAAACTGTCAGGCCAACGAGAAGTTAGCATTAAGATTTTTTGGGATAATCAGCGGGAATTACAAGCGGCTTTGGAGTCTAATCCGAAGTTAAAGCAAGAACGGGATGCGATGATGGGGAAAAACTTAAATATGGAAGAAATTATCCATATAGGTCAACTCATTGAAGCCACTGTATTGCAACGGAAACAAGACATTATTCAAGTCTTTAGAGAGCAATTAAATCATCGCGCCCAAGAGGTGATTGAAAGCGATCCGATGACGGATGACATGATTTACAATGCAGCTTATTTAATTCCCTGGGAGCAAGAGCCAGAATTTAGCCAAAACGTTGAAGTGATCGATCAGCAGTTTGGTGATCGCCTAAGAATTCGCTATAACAATTTAACTGCACCCTATACCTTTGCCCAACTTATCTAAGGAGAGTATTAGTTATGTTTCTCGATCTTTTACTTCTTCCTATTACCGGTCCTATTGGGGGTCTGATCTGGATTGGGGAGAAAATTCAAGAGCGTGCAAATATAGAATATGATGAAGCTGAAAATTTGCACAAATTATTATTATCGTTACAACTATCTTACGATATGGGCAACATTTCTGAGGAAGAGTTTGAAATTCAGGAAGAAGAACTTTTATTAAAAATTCAAGCCTTAGAAGAAGAGGAGGCAGAAAACCAATCTGAATCTTCTCTCTAAAATTTTTCCATACTTCCCAGGTTTATAACTGGCAATCTTTGCCACCCTATAGGCCATGAACAAAGTAAGGGCGGCTTTGACAAGCTCAAGAACTCGTTGAAGCTCGGTCAGAACTAGCCCTTGATTAAGCCTTAATATTCTAGGTAAAAAGCTTGGAAATTACTAGAATTATTATTAGAGGAGTGAGCAACAGTTTTGGGGGAATCAGGTTTTTTAGCTACACTAGGAGGATTTGCTGTACGCAAATTTTGAATACTTTGTTCTGTGGTCTCAATTTGCTCTGTCACAAACGTGAGACGATTTTTTAATTGCTGAATCTGCCGCTCCATCATTTCTAATTTTTCTTGGATACGTTGTTTTTCAGTAATTAACTTATAAAGCTCAAGTTGGTTATCTGCTTCAGATTGTTTCCGAGGCATGGTGCTAATTTTAGATCTAATTGGTCTGGGTGGACGATTGGTTGTCATAACAATCCCTGAATAACTTAGAATATTCTAGCATATCAACGCCCCAATATAAAAACTCGTAAAAAATCGTCAATTTTCTGTTAGTAAACCCTATGAAATTGTACAATCTATATACTTACGCTTTTTTGAAAACCCCCATAGAAAGCCTAAAATTACCGGTTGGAATGGCTAACCCATTGTTACTGATAACCGGTGGAGACTTCTCGGCCGTAGTCGAACCCGAAGTTTGTTTAGACACTTTACAAAATGATGATGAACGCCTGATTCAATCCGTTGTATGTCATGATCGAGTCATCTGTGAATTATTTCAACAAACCACTATTTTACCCCTACGTTTTGGTACATCTTTTTTAGAGGCAGAAAATTTACTGACTCATCTTTGTTCTCATGCCCAAGAATATCTAGAAAAAATTGAACAACTTGAGGGAAAAGGAGAATATCTTTTAAAATGTATTCCCCGTAAGCTAGAGGAGCCTGTACTCCTTTCTGAAAGCAGGGGCAGACAATATTTTTTAGCCAAAAAACAGATTTATGAAGCTCAACAAGATTTTTATACTTTGCAAGGTTCAGAATGGCAAAATCTCGTGAATTTAATCACCCAAAGCTATCCGTCAACTAGGATTATTACTTCTCCGGGTACAGAATCACGAATTTATCTTTTAGTTAATTTTCAAGAAGAACCTTTACTAATCGAGCAAGTCTTGCATTGGCAGAAAGCTTGCCCCCGTTGGGAATTACAATTAGGACAAGTTTCTCCCCCCTATCACTTTACTTAACTTGATTTCTCTATGACTAACTTTAACTTGGTAAATAACTCTCTAAGTCGTTATGACACTCGACATTTAGTTATGTTTAGTGGCAAAGGAGGAGTGGGAAAAACCACCCTTTCCTGTGGATTTGCTCGCCGTTGGGCTAAATTATTTCCCGAGGAACAAATCCTGTTAATCTCAACCGATCCTGCTCACTCTTTAGGGGATGTATTGCAAACAGAAGTTAGCGATCAAGCATTACCTGTAAAAGACTTACCCAACTTAAAAGTTAGGGCATTAGATGCAGAAAAATTGCTTTTAGAGTTTAAAGCAAAATACGGAAGATTTTTAGAACTTTTGGTAGAACGGGGTAGTTTTGTTGAAGGAGAAGATTTAACTCCTGTTTGGGATTTAGACTGGCCTGGTTTGGATGAAATCATGGGTCTATTAGAAATTCAACGATTACTAATAGAGAATGTTGTTGATCGAATTGTTGTTGATATGGCCCCCTCGGGTCATACCTTAAATTTATTGGAAATTAAAGACTTTTTAGAGATTATTCTCAATTCTTTAGAGTTGTTTCAAGAAAAACATCGTGTTATTTCGCAAACTTTTGCAAAAACCTACAATGCCGATGATGTGGATGACTTTTTAGTCAAAACAAAATCAGAATTAACCGAAGGCAAACAACTCCTACAAAATAGGGATTTTACCCTTTGTTTAATTGTGGCAATTGCCGAACCGATGAGTTTATTAGAAACCGAACGATTACTCAATAGTTTGCATCACTTAAATATTCCCTGCGGCAGCTTATTTATCAATCGCATTTTAACAGATCCTAATCAAAATTTAGACCGCTATAGTGAGCAACAGCAAATCCTCGATAAATTCCTGAAAATTCCAAGTCAAGAGACAATTTTCACCCTGCCCCAACAGGCAAAAGAGCCCCTAGGAGGTGAAGCACTAGATCAGATCATGAGTCAAATTAAAATCCTCGAACAAGTAGAATTTATGGCGCCGCCTCCTATTCAATGGCCGCAAAAGATTCTGCCGAGTTTTAGTGATTTTATTGACGATAAACGCCAACTCATTATCATTGGTGGCAAGGGGGGTGTGGGAAAAACCACCGTTGCTGCGGCCATTGGTTGGGCGTTAGCTAATCGTCATACCGATCAAAAAATTAGAATTATTTCTATTGATCCAGCGCATTCTTTGGGAGATGCCTTTGGGACAAAGTTAGGACATCAATCCACACAATTAACTGCTAATTTAAGTGGTCAAGAAGTTGATGCTAATATCATTTTAGAAAAATTTCGGGATGATTATTTATGGGAACTGGCAGAAATGATTGGTGGTGAAGGTAAGGAAGAAGGAAACATCAAACTAGCTTATACTCCAGAAGCTTGGCGACAAATTGTAGCTCAATCTCTGCCAGGAATTGATGAAATGTTGTCCCTAGTAAAAGTAATGGAGTTATTAGACCAGAAACAACAAGATTTGATTATTTTAGATACGGCTCCTACCGGTCATCTCCTGCGATTTTTAGAAATGCCAACGGCTTTAGGAGATTGGTTAAGTTGGATTTTTAAGCTTTGGATGAAGTATCAAAATGTCTTAGGGCGTGTAGATTTAATGGGACGATTGCGAACCTTAAGACAACAAGTGATGTATGCCCAGAAAAAACTAAAAGATTCCCAACATACAGAATTTATTGGAATTTTGCAAGCCCAAGATGCTATCGTTGCCGAACAACTGCGATTGACAGAATCTTTGAAAAAAATGGGAGTCTATCAACGTTATGTCGTGCAGAATCGTTATCACGCTAATGAGGAAATTGATCGGGATTTATTCCCAGATCAAACTTTGATCCGCTTACCCAGTTTACCTCGGTCTGTAGAACCTCTAGCCCGGGTCAAAGCCGCGGCAGATCTGTTATTTTAAAGGTAATTAGTCTTTAAAGTCGGACTTCTTAACCCCATCTATCACCCAGTCCCCATCCTTCACTTGACTCAGGAGAAATTTTATGGTAGAACTATTCAAAGGCTTTGAGCAATTAGTCGAACTGGCTAAAACCTTAGAGGAAAAACTGGAAAAAGGGGAAATTAAAACCGAAGTGCAGTTTAACTCTCGTTCCTTGAGTAACATCCCCCGTGCTGGCGGTATTCCCCGTTCAGGGGGAGTTTCTCGCCCGAGCAATTCTGGTGGGGATGATTTTGAGGTGAATCGCAATCGCGATACCCCCACCGATTCAGGGGTTGAAGACAGTGTGACACCGCCCGAAGGACCGACCACGGCTTCCCTGAAAGATGTTGGTGGCTTGGCGGAAGTGATTAAAGAACTCAAGGAACTAATTGCCATTCCTCTGAAACGCCCCGACTTATTGGCCAAGTTAGGACTTGAACCCACTCGCGGCGTTCTCTTAGTCGGACCACCCGGAACCGGTAAAACCCTGACTGCCCGTGCTTTGGCCGAAGAACTCGGTGTTAACTATATTGCCTTAGTCGGACCAGAGGTGATCAGCAAATATTATGGGGAAGCCGAGCAAAAACTGCGGGGAATTTTTGAGAAAGCCAGTAAGAATGCGCCTTGTATCGTTTTTATTGACGAAATTGATAGCATGGCACCTGACCGCAGTAAAGTTGAGGGGGAAGTAGAAAAAAGACTGGTGGCCCAATTGCTGGGTTTAATGGATGGCTTTGCCCAAAGCCAAGGGGTGATTGTTCTAGCGGCGACAAACCGTCCCGACCATCTTGACCCTGCCCTCCGTCGTCCTGGACGGTTTGACCGAGAAGTCCTCTTTCGGGTGCCTGACCGCAAAGGCCGTTTAGAAATCCTGCAAATTCTCACCCGTTCCATGCCCCTAGATGAATCGGTTTCCTTAGCTCTGATTGCCGATAATGCGGTGGGATTTGTCGGGTCAGATTTAAAAGCCGTTTGCCAGAAAGCGGCCTATAGTGCTTTGCGGCGCCAGGTTCCTACGATTGACTCGCAAATTCCAGAAACAATGACGGTGATCCAATCCGACTTTTTGCAAGCCCTTAAAGAAGTTAAACCGGCGGTATTGCGGTCTGTGGAGGTGGAATCTCCCCATGTGGCTTGGGACAATATTGGCGGACTTGAACAGATTAAACAAACCCTACAGGAGTCCGTGGAAGGAGCATTACTCCATCCCCAATTATATACGCAAACCAAAGCCCAAGCTCCCAAAGGTATTTTACTTTGGGGTCCACCCGGAACGGGAAAAACCTTATTGGCCAAAGCGGTTGCATCTCAGGCGCGAGCTAATTTTATCAGTATTAATGGACCTGAGCTTTTGAGTAAATGGGTGGGGGCGAGTGAACAAGCGGTGCGTGAGTTGTTTGCCAAAGCTCGTCAGGCAGCCCCTTGTGTGGTTTTTATTGATGAAATTGATACTTTAGCACCAGCAAGAGGTCGTTATAGTGGGGATTCAGGAGTGAGTGACCGGGTTGTGGGACAAATCCTCACGGAGTTAGATGGGTTGCAAACGGGGGCAACGATTTTAGTGATTGGAGCCACTAATCGCCCAGATGCCTTAGATCCGGCCCTATTGCGAGCGGGACGCTTGGATTTACAGTTAAAAGTTGATTTACCGAATGCCTCTAGTCGTTTAGCAATTCTCGGTGTCCATAATGAGGAACGTCCTTTAGAGGATGTGGATTTAGGCTATTGGGCCGAGGCAACCGAAGGCTGGAATGGTGCAGATTTAGCGTTATTATGTAACCAAGCGGCACTGATGGCAATTCGTCGTTATCGCCATCAGGGAATGACTGACCCGGCTGATATTCGCATTACAACGGCTGATTTTAATCATGCTTACCAACTGTTGGTTGAACAGCGTGCCAATTGATTTTTTTCCCCCTTACTTAAAGTAAGGGGGAGAATATCAACTCAGGAAAACCATCCTAAAAAGGAAAATGTGCCAAAATGGCTGCAATAATCGGTCCAATTAAGGTTTGCTGAAAAAGTTTTTCCTGGTGGCAGGGTATGGGGTGTAGGGTTTTACCGATTTTGAGGTGGTCAATTACCCAATTTTCGGGGAAAAAGTCCCTGAAAATTCCCCCCGATCACTCCAATGGCTGACACTTTTTGATGTCAAAAAAGCCCAAAGACATTATCCAACAAGGTTTTTAGATTTATTCAGCCAGCCCCAAATAAGTCGATATATGGTTCTGCTCGCTGTCTATCCCGGCGAGAAATCCCTCTGGCATTTCTCCAGTGGGGAATCTGGGCTAAAAATTGGCCTGTCAGGAAATCTTGATGTTAAATTCCCCAAAAATCGCGGTAGGATCGGCTTAGTAGAACAGGAAAGGCGATCGAGTGGGATAACCGATCCTATGGTTTGAGAAGGTGACTGTATAATTGTTAGAGTATCAATAGATCAATTCCAGAGGAATCATGAGCAATATCCAAGATAAAATTCAAGAAGAGCTAGAAAACGCCAGAGCCGTCTGTAGTATGGAAGGTGCCACCTCTGGCGAATGTGCCGCCGCTTGGGATGCGGTGGAAGAATTACAAGCAGAAGCCGCTCACCAACGTCAAGACCACCCCCAAAAAACCTACTTTGAAAAGTATTGTGCTGATAATCCCGATGCCGCCGAGTGTCGCCTTTATGAAGATTAATCCAGTCAGGCAGCAGTTTTTTCTCTCCTCACAGTAGAATCCTAGCTTTAGGGCGATCTCAACTATAAAGAGATCGCCCCTCGTTTTTTAGTTTGTCGGTCAAGCTGTGGCCGAGCCGATTTTGGCTCCTGCGTCCGAAGACAGTAAAATGTTGACAGTGTAATTATGTCTAAATAATTTATGAATCAACTTTGGTTTCGTCCTCTCGTTTGGATAGATTATCGTTTAGCCGTCCTATTTACGGTGATTATTCCAGCAATTTTGTTAATTTGGTCTTTATTTGCAAAAATCGAATCATTGCAGAAATTGTTGATCATCTATTGGCGAGTGGCTAGTCTTTTATTAATTACCGTATATTTAATGATCGCTTCCTGGCCGATTGGTTTTGTCACCAGTTTTTTAGCTAAGATTTTAATCCCGATGTCCCTCTGGTTTTGGGTGGATATTAACGATGAAATTAAAGATTTACCCGCCAGTCCGATTAAATTTGTCACCACTGCTTGGCGTTGGGCAGTAACGATTTATAGTCCTTTGGGCGCAATTTCTACCTTACCTTTTCTCTCTTGTGCTATGTCAGGGGAATTGCTAAATTCTCCCTATTGTCAGGTTTGGCAGGAAGCACCCTGGCAGTTTCGCGAGATTTTTCATTCAGAAGCCACCGCTAATGTTTTGGGCTTTTTTGGTTTGGTTGGTCTCTCTTTTTATACTCTCTATTTTGCCCATTTTCTTCTTATTCGCCTTGGCAAACAGGGACGTTCAGCTTTACAACAGTAGGTCTTTAGCTATTGATGATTAGCCATTTTTCTATGAATATTGGTCAACAACTCGAACAATACAGCATCAAAAATCCCCAAGAGGTTTTATTAGTGACTATTGCTGTGGATGGGGAGGAGGAAGAAATCTCTATTTTTAAAGGTTTTTCTAGTTCCCTTACCCGCAGCACCCCCTACGATCCCGATATTCCGCTCATTCCTGAAACGGCGACAATTATTAAGATAGATCGTCTTGCTAGTCCCTATCATTCCCTTAACCCTCGCTATATTCAAGAAAATCTTACCTTAGAGGAAATGCAGTCTTTACTGATTAATTAAACCAGTAATTTTACTTGAATAACATCAGCACTCATCTCGATGGATTTAACAGCTTTTATTTACCATCCATAAACTTTGTCTATCTAGACAAGAGGTAAATTTTGCGGCGTTTTAGTGGTAAAGTTACCAGAGAACAATAATCTCTGCCAGCATTCAAGCTGTCAAAGTAGATTTTATACTCGGTATCGATCGAGAACAATCAAAAAACCTGAGAATAATCGGAGAATCTATGCAACTTAAACAATCTAACCAAGAACTGTTACAAATTGAGTATTTAGCCACCGCTGCTACTGGCAAAAATATAGTTAAAGATCAGGGACAAGATGTAATTGAAGGATTAACTAAAACCCCCAAAAGTTTACCATCTAAATATTTTTATGATCGGCAAGGTTCCCAACTTTTTGAAGAAATCTGTCAATTGCCAGAATACTATCCCACTAGGACAGAATCGGCTATTCTCCAAGAATATGCTCAAGAAATTGTCGCTTATACAGGGGGCTGTGAATTGATCGAATTAGGTAGTGGTAGTTCCACTAAAACTCGTCTGTTATTGGACGCTTATTATCAGCAACAAAAATCGTCTAAATATGTACCTATCGATGTTAGTGAAACTATTCTCAAAGCTAGTGTCATAGAATTACAAAAAGAATATCCTAATTTACCAATTCAGGGGTTAATTGGAACCTATGAACAGGCATTAGCTTATTATCAAAATGCTTCTGATAATACCAGAATGATTTTTTTCTTGGGAAGTTCGATCGGTAATTTTTCTGCGGCTGAATGTGATAAATTTTTAGAAAAAATTGCTACTGTTCTAAAAGCTGGAGATTATTTTTTATTGGGAATTGATCTGCAAAAACCAGTGGCAATTTTAGAAGCAGCTTATAATGATTCTCAAGGGGTGACAGCCGCTTTTAATTTAAATATGCTTTCCCATTTAAATTGGCGTTTTCAAGCTGATTTTAACCTTGATTTATTTAGTCATCAAGCTATCTATAATCAAGATCAATCCCAAATTGAAATGTATTTAATTTGTCAAAAAAATCATCCTGTTCATATCAAAAAACTCGATTTAACAGTTAATTTTAAAGCATCGGAAAGTATTTTAACCGAAATTTCGCGCAAATTTAACCTAGAAACTATGACAAAAGACCTAGAATCAAAGGGATTAAAACCGCTCAAGGTTTTCACCGATCCCGAAAATTTATTCGGTTTAATTCTCTGTCAATTATCTCTTTAAATAACGAAAACATTATCATCAGTAATAGAGGCATAAAAACATGGAAGCTATTCAAGCACAGGCTCCTATCTCTCTAAAAAACTGTAGTCGAGAAAATATACTGGACTATTTTGAAAATGCTTGGCAATTAGAAGATCTGCTGTTAAAAAGCATTATCAAAGAAGAAGCTTTTTACTGTAACCCTGACGATTTAAGAAATCCCCTCATTTTTTATTTAGGTCACGCTGCCGCTTTTTATCTGAATAAATTGCAACTGGTTAACCTATTAAAAAAAAGCCCTAATCCTGACTATGAATTATTGTTTGGAGTGGGAGTAGATCCGGCAACTCCTGAAGAATTAAACTCTGCTATCGCTCATATTCAGTGGCCTGGGGTGGCTAAAGTGTGGGAATATCGGCAACAAGTCTCTGAAATTGTGGTCGAAATAATTAAAAATATCCCCCTTAATCTTCCTATTCATACTCGCCATTCTCTTTGGGCATTAATGATGGGAATTGAACATCAGCGTGTTCATTTTGAAACATCTTCAATGTTACTCAGACAAATGCCCTTAGACTGTCTGCAACGTCCTCAAAGTTGGCATTATGCTCCTTCTTTTGGTCAAGCTTATCCTAATCAAATGGTAGTGGTTTCTGGGGGAATAGTAGAAATTGGTAAACCCGAAGATTCTCCCATTTATGGTTGGGATAATGAGTATGGTTATCGTCAAGTTCAAGTTAACAATTTTCTGGTGAGTAAATATATGATCACCAACGGAGAATTTAAAAAATTTGTTGATAATGGTGGCTATGAAAATCCCAGTTATTGGGATGAGGAAGCTTGGCAATGGAAAAATCATTATCAAGTCAAATATCCTAAATTTTGGCTGGTAGATGAGGGAGGAAATTATCAATATCGAGCCATGTTTGATGTTTTCGATTTACCTCTGGATTGGCCAGTAGAAGTTAACTATTATGAAGCGATAGCCTACTGTCGTTTTCAAGGTCAAGGAATACGTTTAATGACCGAAGCTGAGTGGAATTTAGTCACCTATGGCAGTCAAAAAAATCGAGATTACACCCTAGAAAACGATAAATTTGATGACTATAACCTCAATTTAAAATTCTGTTCTCCCACTCCCGTGGGAATGTTAAAAAATGCGGGTAATAACTCAGAAATTTATGATTTACGCGGTAACGTCTGGGAATGGCTAGAAGATGATTTTAATCCCTTAACTGACTTTCAACCCCATTACCTCTATGCTGACAATTCCACTCCTTTCTTCAACAGTCAACATAAAATGATGTTAGGAGGAGCTTGGGTGACTAACGGCACAGAAATCCTACCCTACTACCGCAATTGGTTTCGCCGGAATTTTTATCAACACGCTGGTTTTAGAATTGCGCAAAGTCTTTAGCTAGGCTGCCCGCGCATTTAAATTGCTTGTGGAGATGAGGCAAGAGGCAAGAGGCAACAGTAAAGGGTTTCAATCCCTTTACTGGACTGAATTCTACTTTTATTCGGCCAATCCTAGGTAATTGCCAATTTAAAAAAAAATTCCTGGAAGAATCGCCCCTCGATCGCTACAATAGAACCTAGTAGAGTGCAGATAAACTCGATCACCATGAATCAACCTGCAATTTTTCATCTCGCTATTCCGATTACCAATGTGTCCACCGCTAAAAGCTTTTACTGTGATGGTTTAGGTTGTTTAGCGGGAAGGGAAACCGAGAAAGCGATAATCTTAAATTTCTATAGTCATCAGGTAGTCGCTCACGTTACCGAAACGCCTCTTACTCCCCAAAATAGCATTTATCCTCGCCATTTTGGTCTAATTCTGCCAGATGCCAGGGATTGGGACAATCTTCTCGAAAAAGCACGAGTCAATCAACTAAAATTTTATCTAGAACCCAAAACTCGCTTTAATGGGGAGATAACCGAACATAAAACCTTTTTCCTAGAGGATCCTTTCTATAATCTCCTTGAATTTAAACATTATCGCCACTACGAAGCTATTTTTGCCAGTCGGGAATTAACAGCGATCGGCGATCGAGCTTAAAATAAACCACAGGTGACTTTTTGTAAGTGGTTAGTCCTATCTTCAACTGCGACAAAAATAGGGGAACTTCCCTCAGATTCTCTCATCGAAACTAAAAACCTTGGCTTGTAATGATAAATTCTTAGGAAATCTATGAAAAAAATTTTATTGTTAACCCTATTTATGCTCGGTCTAGGATTTGCTATCTTTAACTTTACTGGACTAGCACATAGGGGCGAATATCAATCAATTTTAATCGACTTCAGGGACGATATACCAGTCAGCGTCCTAGATGAACAGTTAAATGCTATCAACAAAAAAGCGGGAAAAACCACCAGTTTAAATAGTATTTTTTCCATCGATGAACATCTTTACACCGTAGCAGGAGATAGCAAACTACTGAAAACTCTCCGCAATTCCGACCTAAAAAAATACACCGAATCGATCGAACCCGATTATATTTATCATGCTTTTATCGCCCCCAATGACCCCGACTATAGCAAACAGTGGAACCTGCGGGGGATAAACATCGAACGCGCTTGGGAAGAAAATCACGGAGAAGGGATCACCGTCGCCGTTATTGATACAGGTGTATCAAAAGTTCCCGATCTGCGAGAAACCGAGTTTGTGGAAGGCTACGACTTCGTCAACGATCGCAGCAATGCCGAGGACGATAACGGTCACGGAACCCATGTAGCGGGAACAATTGCCCAATCGACCAATAATAACTACGGGGTAGCCGGCATCGCCTACAAAGCCAAAATTATGCCCCTCAAGGTACTTTCCGGGACGGGTGGGGGAACCGTGGGAGATATTGCCGAAGCGATCCGTTTTGCCGTCGATAATAAAGCCGATGTCATCAATATGAGTTTAGGGGGTGGGGGGGAAACCCAGGTAATGAAAGAGGCGATCGAATATGCCTATAGTAAAGGTGTGGTAATCGTCGCCGCTGCCGGCAATGCCGATGATAATTCCGCCGCCTATCCTGCCCGTTTTCCCCACGTTATCGGCGTTTCTGCGGTAGATGCCTCCGGAAATAAAGCCCCCTATTCTAATTTCGGGGCTGGAATCGATATTGCTGCCCCCGGCGGCTCCGATACGGGTAAAATTATCCAAGAAACCATCGATCCGGCTAAGGGGGGGGAACCAGCGTTCCTCGGTTTTCAGGGAACCAGCATGGCAGCCCCTCACGTTGCCGGGGTGGTAGCTTTAATTAAGGCGGCGGGAATTAAAGAACCCAATGCAGTTTTAGAGGTTTTGCAACAGTCGGCCCGTAAGATCAATGATGATCCCTTTAATCATTTTGGGGCCGGACAATTAGATGCGGGCAGTGCCGTACAATTGGCTCTAAAAGGACAGGTTACTTTCCGGGATTTTTGGCGTTGGTTGCGCGATAACGGTTATCTCAATCCCCGTTTCTGGATTGATGGCGGTGCGGTGGCGGTTTTGCCCAAAATGGCCATGGTTTTGGGTTCTTATCTCCTCGCTTGGTGGCTGAGAAATTATTTTCCCTTCTCTTGGAACGGATTTTTGAATGCTGGTCTAATTTTTGGCAGTTCTGGCTTATTTTTCCTCAGAGGTCTTTATATCTTTGATTTACCCCAATGGCCTTTCCGTGTCATGGGGAGTTCTCTTTCCGACCTAGGAGGCGTTATTCAGGGAAGTTCTGCCCTTAACCCGCTTTTTGCTAGTGTTATCCTGCCTTTTGTCCTGATTGCCCTGCTTTTGGGCCATCCCCAAGCAAAATGGTTAGCAGTGGGGGTATCTTTAGCTATGGCGGTGACTTTAGGTATCAGTGCTGTTATCCATCCTACTCTGATCTGGTTAGGTTCTGGTGCGATCGCTCAGGCATTTTTGGGTGTAAATGCGCTTTTATGTCTTGTTTTAGGTTATTTAGCCCTAAAAAGTGCTACTTCCTCCCGATACGCTTAAACAGGGGTTACAATGGGACAACAAAGGTGATTTACCGATAATCTTTGGTTTTGGTATCTTCCTTTGGTTTTGCATTGAGTTCTCCTACAACAGCAGCCTCGGACATGAACCGAGGTTTTTTCTTTATGATGTATGTTAGTTTCTGAGGGGTTTTTGGGAATGCTGAATCCGTATCCCGAAAGTTTCCCTCAATACCCCCTCGAATCATCGAGCTTATCTATTGTCTCTTTTCTAAGGTGTATATCGTGTCAAATCATAAAATTCTCGTTATCGATGACAGTAAAGTGATCAGGATGCGCGTTCGCGATATGTTACCAGAGGGTAACTTTGAATTCCTCGAAGCTAAAGACGGATTAGAGGGCTATAATCTCATCCGTGCCGAAAACCCGAATTTGATTATTTTGGACTTCCTTCTCCCGAAAATGAGCGGTTGGGAGGTGTTTCAGCAAATCCAAAGCGAAGATAATCTCAAAAGTATCCCCCTAGTGTTAATGTCGGGACGGAAAGAGGAGGTAGTAGAGAAAATCCCCGAACCTTTCCAGCATTTTGCCTTTATTGAGAAGCCTTTTGACCAAAAACAATTGGTAGAAGCGGTTAAAGAAGCGATGGCCAAGGCCAAACAATATTCTCCCCAACCAAAAGTTTCTAGCCCGAAACTACAGCAACTCACTGGGGATTATAGCACTGATATTCAGACTCTCCATGCCCAAATTGCCCAAATGCAAACAGAAATGGCAAGTATGAAGAAACAAATGTCGCAATTAGTGGCTTTTATTAAGAAAAAACTGGCCTAGAACTATTCATCCCGATTTTTTATAACTTGGGCAAGCAGTTATCGTTATCTGGTGGTGTCAATCTCTGGCTAATAAGCTGTTGACTATCTAAATTACTCGTTAAGACTACAAGGGAGAGGGGAGAAGGGAGCAAGGAGATGGAGTTTGAGCATTTGTACGAAAATATCCAATACGCAGTTTAAATGCAGTACACCTTACCAGTCTAGCTCGGAGTTACAAACATTAGAAAAACTCATCTCCTATCCCTTTTAAACAGGATTTAGTATAATATGAAGTGGTATTTATTTGGTGAGTGACTAAGTTATTAATTAACTGATAACTAATTATGAATTGGCAAGAAATAGCAGGTAATTGGGTTTTTATCCCCCGTCGTCCCCAGGGTATCATTCACTTTTTAGGGGGGGCATTTGTGGCGGCAGCCCCGAATATTACCTATCGTTGGTTATTAGAAAGTCTTGGGAATTCAGGGTACGCTATTGTCGCGACTCCCTTTGTTAATACCCTCGATCACAAATCGATCGCCCGCACAGTTTTAAACCGTTTTGATAATATTATTGAACGTCTGCGCTGGAATCATAGTATGCCCCAAGGTTATCTCCCCATCTACGGATTGGGTCACAGCATGGGGTGTAAACTGCATTTATTAATCGGTAGTCTCTACGAAGTGGAACGGGCGGGAAATATCCTCATTTCCTTTAATAATTATCCCATTCGTCGGGCTATTCCCTTTATCGAACCTTTGCAAATTGACACCACTTTTAACCTCGAATTTACTCCTTCCCCCGAAGAAACAAACGAGTTAATTTTCCAAGATTATGCCATTCGTCGCAATCTTTTAATCCGTTTTCAAGACGACACGATCGATCAATCTCTAGTATTAAATCCCCTGCTAAAAAAACGCTTTCATGATTTAATTGCCCTGCGAACTCTCCCGGGCAATCATCTCACTCCCTTGAGTCAAGATGTCAGTTGGCAAACCGGAGAAGTATTTACTCCCCTCGATGCGATCGGTCAATGGTTAAAACAGGGACTTGCCCGGGATAATTCCCGTCTCAAAGATGAGATTCTCCACTGGTTAAACCCCGTCCTTCCAGCCTTTCGTTAGCTTTCCTCTAGATTAATCTTCAGGGCCTGTAATTGCGCCTCTAAGCGGGCTAATTTTGCCTCAGCTTCCCGGGCCTGTTGGCGTTCCTGTTGGGCTTGCTGCTCGGCTAATTCCGCTTTTTGCTTGATTTCTAGGGTGGTCAAAAACCGCGAGCCGTCGGCATAAAAAATAGCTAACTGGGGACTCTCCAGTTGAAAACGAATCTGTAGCCGCGGACTCAGCCAATTATCGATCGCAGGAATCATCTCCAATTGATCACCCCTTCGCCACCAACCCTGTAGATAATTAGCATCGGGATCGTAGAGATAATATTCTTCTACGCCAAAACGCTGATAAAATTGCCATTTTCGGCGCATTTCCGCTTTAGTATTGCCCGGGGAGAGAATTTCAAAGACTAGCTGCGGCGCAATCTGGTTTTCTAACCATTGCTTATAGGAACCTTGATCGCCCTTGGGTCTGCCAAATACCACCATAGCATCCGGCGTTTGACAGGTTTTATTATCTCCCTCGACCGGATACCACAACAGATCGCCGGCGATAAACACATTATCATTCTCTGCGAATAAACATTCGAGATTTTCCTTGATCGTCACAATCGGGCGAAATTGTTTGGTATTATCGGCCATCGGTTTACCATCACTATCGGGATAGATCATCTCCGACTCAGAGAAAGATATCGCCTTGATCATCGTTCTACTCCCTATCGTACTAGCTATTTAGTATAGCATTAAATTCTCTGACGAAAGAGGGCAAAAGCCGAGGTATAACCGTGTAAAAAAGTGCGACCGGCCACCGGCCCTATTTCTCCGTTGCAAAAGAAACCAGCGAGGGGAACATTGGCGAAATAACGCTGAAAAAGACCCGAATCAAAGTCCGGTTTTTCGTAGAGATTTTCCCCGCGACCGAGACAGGAAAAGATCAAAGCACCTAGTACCTCTGAACTATGGGGTTTTTCTTGGGGAAAAGCTTGCAAAAGCAATTCTAAATCTAGGGCGGAAGTGTCGGCATCGCGCAGGTGAAATTGTACCCGCTGCCCCGGACGAACTCGATCGCCAATTGCGAGCGCACCTTGACGAGGATCTACTCCCAAAACATTGCGAATTAAGAAATCCCCGGGCAGCAACTGCATTTTAAACTCATCCCTAGCAATACCGATAAAAAGGGAGTGTTGCGATAATTCTCGGTCTTTTTCCCTTAAGGAGGCAATTAAATCCCGCAGTAGGTTTAAAGGTGGTTGCGGGGTAGCATCGGCCCCTTTACCAGTCATGGAGAGGATAATATTGCGTTCTCCCTCACTCACCTGATAAATCGGTCCGATGGGACGACAACCCTGGGCGACGATAGTTTCGACGATAATATTGCCAGAAAGGGCGATTCCTACGGTTCCCTGACGATAGAGATAGCTATTACGGGGTTTTTGTTGATCGTGGTAGAATAGACCCCCAGAACGTTCGATCATGCCGCCACTGACTAAACCGCCGATTTTGGCCGAACCGGGGTAGGCAAAATCCAAACCCTCTAACAGATCATTGATGCGACTGGAAAAAGGATCGGCTAAAAGGATAAATTGGGGATTTTTGGCCGCTTCTACCCCTAATAATTCTGTCCAGCTAGAGGGGGAACTGTCGAGATCGGGCATTTCCGCCGCTTCGAGATAGAAGGGCCGTACTTCCACATTAGGCAAATGGGCGACGGTGAGACTTAAAGCCGGACTCGCTTCGATTTCTCGCGCTTTTTCCCTGTCACCCATGCCGACAATCCCCGACCCACCGCAGCCGATTAGGACAGGAACCGGGAGTTTATCCAAGATTAAGGGAACCAAACGGGGATAGTCGCTGGCATAGGCAGAAGAAATAAAAATTATGGCTAAATCTGCCGATCCAACTAACTTATCTGTCACTTTTTCCACTACCTCCGTCACCGCCGCTTCTAGGGAGGGACGGGTTGATAGGGCATTAATCCACTCGATGCGATCGCTCATGTTTCTTGACCCCAAATTTGGTCTAAATGGTCAAAAATGATCATCTTAACAATAAATTAACCTAAAAATCCGCTCTTCGTCCCTGGAGGTGGCGATAAATTGTAAAATTGTCATGACCTGTGCCAGTTATCGAAAATGTCGGGTAAATACTCCCGCTACATTTTTCGACAAAATACTCACCAAAATTAGCGGGGGGATGAAACCGTTCGGCTGACCGTTCGGCCGCAGATTCTCAAAGCCACAAAACCCTCTATCCTCTACGGCTATGCCGTTTTCTGGTACTGTTGTCATCATTAATTCGGCAAAACTTTCGTCGTTACTAAAGCCAAAATGAACATGACTTTCTCCAATAGAACCAGTCTCAGCATCTACGCCCATCACTAATTTCATCTGATGATAGCCTGACATCCAAAACAATTTGCTGGTCAAAGTAATTACGGTTGACCCGTTCGGCTGAGCTCACGGCCGAACCGCGAAGTCGAGACGTTGAATTGATAGCATACACAGGATGTTCTCTCTTTCCTTAAAGTTCTTGCATAATTAATTTTGAGAGGGCAAAAATGAGAAAAATAGGCATAAAATTGCGTAAAATTCTTAAATAGAGCAAGTAGTGCCAGTATGATCCAGAAGCATTTGCAGGGTATCTGTAATTACTTTGAAAATCATACAAACAACGGATTAATTGAGGGAATGAATAACAAAATAAAGCTTATTAAAAGAATAAGTTATGGATTTACCAATTACTTAAGCTGTTTGCTTGCTTTAATTCATAACAAAAATTAACACACGAAACCCAGAAGAGCCGGTAAAATCGAGACGAATAGCCTTTCTCCATATCTCAGGTTCTAGCATATATGGTGTAAATGCGCTACTATTTAATAGTAAAGCCGCCGTTTTACGGCGGGGTTTCAGACGCAATTTTTCGATGAAGTACGCTCTGGTTCACGAGTGGTTAACCCCAAAGGCGACGGGGGGATCGGAATTAGTGGTCAAGGAGATTTTACAATGTCTAGAGGCGGATTTATACGCTTTGATCGATTTTGAGTCCACTAATCCCGATAGTTATCTCTATGGTCGCTCGATCGGGACAACTTTTCTGCAAAATTTCCCGAAAGCGAGAAATGGCGTACAAAAATACTTACCTTTTCTTCCCCTAGCGATCGAGCAGTTAAATTTAGAGGATTATGATGTAATTTTATCCTCCTCCCATTGTGTGGCTAAAGGGGTTTTAATTCGACCAGATCAGGTGCACATTTGTTACTGTCACACTCCCATGCGTTATGCTTGGGATTTGACTTTTGACTATCTAGCTAATAGTAAGTTAGGACGGGGATTACCCGGTATTTTCACTCGTTATCTCTTGCATAATTTGCGTCAGTGGGATGTGATTTCTGCTAATCGTGTGGACTATTTTCTGGCTAATTCCCACCACACCGCTAGACGAATTTGGCGCTGTTATCGACGGAAGGCAAAAGTTATTTATCCTCCCGTACAAATCGAGCGTTTTCCCTACCAAGAGAAAAAAGAAGATTTTTATTTAGTGGTATCTCGTTTAGTTAGTTATAAAAAAGTCCCTTTAATTGTGGAGGCATTTAATCAATTGGGATTACCCCTAGTGGTTATTGGAGATGGTCCACAGATGGCTTTAATCAGACAGTTAGCTAAGGATAATATTCAGATTTTAGGTGCGGTTTCCGATCAAATGGTAGCAGAATATATGTCGAAAGCAAAAGCGTTTATTTATGCTGCTTGTGAGGATTTTGGTATTGCTTTAGTGGAAGCGCAAGCTTGTGGTACTCCCGTGATTGCATTTGCTGCCGGAGGTGCTTTAGAAACCGTGCGGGAGCTGCGGGAAAATTCTCTCCAGGGAACAGGATTACTTTTTGGGGAACAAAATCCCCAATCTTTGGTAGCAGCAGTTAAATCTTTTGTCGATCACGGTGATAAAATTGATCCAGAAAATTGTCGGCAACAGGCTAATAAATTTACTCCTGAAATCTTTCAAAGTAACTATAGTTTATTTGTCGAGGAACATTCAATCTCTAAAATTTATTGCTAAGTTTAATTAGAGCAGTTATCTTAAGGGAGAGCTAGGAAGTTTTTGTTTTAGGGAGTCAGTCATCAGTCGTCGATAACCAATTAGGTTAAACTTCCTCTGGATGAGAAACACTGTATTTCCCCAATGGTGGGGGTGCGGGCAATCGGCCCAAAATGTAATATTATGGATACTTCTCTAAAATTGAGATCTAGCCAACGCTGATAGCTTAACGTGATGCTGGTGATGACAGAAAAGCGAGGATTATAGCCGTGCCTTGGAATCGAGTTAATCAATGGGTAGAAAGACGCTCTTTAGTAGCCTTAGAATCAGCTTATCAGAGAGCACTGAAAATTAAAGCGATCGAAGATAAACATTTTGGGGGACAAAAAATTTCCCCGGCTGCCCTGGGAGGAAAAAGTGTTTATGATTACTTTCAAAGTACCCTAGAGCGAGAATTGTTCCAGATACGTTTCGATTTAACTCAAGTGCGTCTGGGTAATTTTATCAATCCGCAAACTAACCCAGAAAATAATAACATCCTAGAGACTTTAAATGCGATCGAAGATATTATCGGTAAATATCGCCTAGACTTAGAGGAATTGCTGCCCCCTTTACCGAATAATCAAACCCCAAATCTGCCTAATACCAATCTCACTGGTGATAGCTCTAGAGACAAAACTAACCAGACAATTTCTCCTGCAACTGGTAATAAATTTTTTAACTTCCAGCAAGAATTAACCCCCGAATACGAACAAAATGTCATCAAACAACTCCGTACCTTGCGACAACAGCAACGGATTGCTATTCGTTTTATACTGATTATTATTTTAGTTCCTCTCTCGGTACAGGTTATTAGTAGAAACTTTATTTTTAGCCCTGTTTTAAACTATTTTGGTGTGGACAGAGAGAAAATATCAGAGGTTTATATTTCTCAGGAAATTGGCGAAAAATATCTCAGGGAATTTGCTAGACTTCAAGAAATTAAAGAAATCAAGCAGGTTTTAGGAGTAGCAAAAGTAGGGCATGAATCAGAAGAAAATTTTCGGGAACAGGTCGAGGAATTATTCAGAGAAGCGGGTTATGAAAGTCAAGATGGTTGGAAAAACTTACTATCGGATATGACTGGACTGATAGCCTTTGTCGCCATCTTAATTTTTGGTCGTCAACAATTGGCGATTACACGAGCTTATGTTAGTCGTTATTTTCTTAGCTTAAATGATATCACCAAAGCCTTTATCTTTATTCTCTTTACCGATATATTTGTCGGGTTTCACTCTGCGGAAGGTTGGACGGTAATCTTAGAAACTTTGTTCCGGCACTTTGGTTGGCGCGAGAATATTACATTTATTAGCTTGTTTGTGGCCACTGTTCCCGTTATCCTAGATACCATCTTTAAACTATTAATATTTAATTATCTGACTCGTAAATCTCCCACTGCAGCAACTATCCTAGAAAAAATGAACCAGTAACGCCCTATGATCCTTAGCATTGCCGATACGTTCATTAAAAGACCCGTTCTGACCACAGTTTGCTCGATTTTAATCGTTTTGATCGGGGCGATCGCCGTTCCCTTTTTACCGCTAGAAAAACTGCCCCAGTTGGCATTTATTCAGGTAGCGGTAAATGCCAACTATTTGGGAACCGATGCCAAAACCGTACAGGATAACGTTACCACGGTACTCGATCGCCAGATTAACGGGACAGAACAGATTGTTTATATGCAGTCCCAGAGTACCAACACTGGACAAAGTACGGTGAATGTCTTTTTCCCGGTGGAAATGGATCGCAACATTGCCCAAGTCTTGGTACAAAACCGCGTCAGTACCGCCGCCGCCAGTTTACCGGAAGAAGTGAACCGGCAGGGGGTGACAACCAATACCCAATCCCCCAGCGTTACCCTTGCCTACGGGATTTCCGCCAAACCGGACGAAAAGGGCAATTATCCCTACGATACGGTCTTTTTAAGTAACTTTGTTGATCGGGTTATCGATGCCGAGATTCGCCGGATCGAGGGTGTTGGTAGTACAACGATCATCGGGGAGAGGGAATACGCCCTGCGTTTTTGGCTTAATCCCGATGCTTTAGCCGCTAGGGGTGTATCGGCGGAACAAGTAGTACAGGCGATCCGAGAACAGAATATTCAGGTGGGTGCGGGGACAATTGGCGGTGATCCCAGTCCCGAAGATCAGCAATTCCAGATCGCCATTCGCGCCGTTGGTAGGGTTGCCACCGGGGAGGAAGCGGAAAATATTGTCGTCAAAGTCGGGGAAAATGGCGATTTAATCCGCATTAAAGACGTGGGACGGGCAGAAATCGGAGCCGAAAACTACAGTACCGCCGCCTATTTCGACAAATCCCCCGCCGTCGTCTATATCGTCTATCAGTTGCCCGGTTCCAACGCTTGGAATACTGCCAAACTGGTAAAAGAAAAAATGGCGGAACTAGAACCGAGTTTCCCTCCAGGATTAAATATCGCCATTACCCTCGATAATACCGCCTTTGTCGCCGCCTCCCTCGAAGAAGCTCTTGGCACTCTGGTGGAGGCGATTTTACTCGTTATTCTAGTCATTTTTATCTTCCTTCAGGATTGGCGCACCACGATCATTCCAGCGATCGCTATTCCCGTATCTTTGATCGGAACCATGGCCGTCGCCCTCGCTTTAGGCTATTCTCTCAATAACCTCTCCTTGTTTGCCGTCATTCTAGCCACCGGGTTAGTGGTGGACGACGGGATCGTGGTTGTAGAGGCGGTATCGGAAAAATTACGACAGGGGATGCGGCCATTTCAAGCTGCCCTCGATGCCATGGGTGAGTTAACCTCGGCGGTAATTGCCAGTTCTCTTGTACTATTTGCGGTTTTTATTCCCGTCACCTTCTTCCCCGGTACGGTGGGGATCGTTTATCGACAATTTGCCGTCATCATCTCCGCTTCAATTCTGATCTCCACCTTTAACGCCCTCAGTTTTTCCCCCACCATGTCGGCGATTATCATGAAACCGCCCCAAGGCACCCGCGGACCCTTGGGACTGTTTTTCGAGGGCTTTAATCGGGGTTTCAACGCAGTTAAAGAAGGTTATCGACGCTCGATCGAATTTCTGATCCGAGTTCGGTTTCTGGTTTTACCCTTCTTTATCGCCGCCCTCTTGCTCACAGCTTGGAGTTACAATACCACTCCCCAGGGTTTTATCCCCGAAGAAGACCAAGGTTATGCCTTCGTTTTGGTGCAAGCACCCCCCGGGGTTTCCCTGCGCTACACCGACGGGGTTATCCGTCAGATTAACGAAGAAATTCTCGACGGTATCGAAGAAATCGATCACTTTGTCGGTATGGCGGGCTTTAGTTTTGCTGGAAGTGGCAGCAACCAAGGGCTATTTTTTGTCAAGTTAAAAGAATGGTCGGAACGGACTGGGGAAGATAAGTCAGTTTTCGGCATTCTTAGGAAAATTAACCGAGAATTAGCCACTAAAGTCCGAGATGCTCGCGCTTTCGCCGTTAATGCGCCCCCCGTGGATGGATTAAGTTCTACCGGCGGTTTCGAGTTATTTATCCAAAACCGCGCTTCTTTCCCCATGGATGCTTTGATTGCCAACGCTAATAACGTCATGGCCGAGGCCCGAAAAAGACCGGAATTATCGGGAATTTTCACCCAATTTACCACCGACACGCCGATGCTGGAACTTTCCATCAATCGTAACCAGCTACAGGCGCAAAACGTCGATATGCAGGCCGTGTTCGGTACCCTGCAAACCTATCTCGGTTCCAACTTCGTCAACCAATTCGTACTAGGCGATCGCTTGTATCGAGTCTTTGCCCAAGCAGAAGCGGATTATCGTTCTAATCCCGAAGATATTAACCGTCTTTACGTCCGTTCCCGTACCGGGGCCAATATTCCCCTATCGGGTTTAGTTAGCGTCAAACGCTTCACCTATCCACCGATTATCACTAACTTTAACCTCTATCCCTCGATTAACGTTCAGGGTAATCCCGCCCCCGGTTTTAGTACGGGACAGGCGATCGCAGTGATGGAAGATGTCTGTCGGAAAGTCCTGCAGCCCGGTTTCGGTTACGCTTGGACGGGTACAGCTTTTCAAGAAAAAACTTCCGCCGGGGCTGCCCCAGTCATCTTCGGATTAGCCTTTATCGTGGTTTTCCTTGTCCTTGCGGCCCAGTACGAAAGCTACATTGACCCGATTATCATCATGATTACCGTTCCCCTAGCGATCCTGGGTGCCATGGGGGCCATACTGTTGCGGGCGAATTTCCTACAAGTGGGTAGTCTCTTCCCGACGGTGAATAATAATATCTATGCTCAGGTGGCTTTGGTCATGTTAATCGGTTTAGCGGCAAAAAATGCGATTTTAATCGTGGAATTCGCTAACCAGTCCCGTACTTTGGGTTTAAGTATTCCCGATGCGGCAGCCCGGGCCTCGACGGAACGCTTAAGACCGATTCTGATGACGGCTATTTCCGGTTTAGTCGGTTTCTTGCCCTTGGTTATCGCTTCCGGCGCCGGAGCGATGAGTCGTTGGTCTCTGGGAACTGCAATCCTAGGCGGTTATCTGATTTCGACGGTGTTGAGTTTATTTCTTGTCCCGGTGTTGTATGTGCTGATCAAACAGTTCGAAGCCCGATTCCTCTCCTCGAAACCCCCCAAAGATGGCGGTTCTGGCAATAGTAAAACTCCTTCTCTCGGTGGCGAAAGAAATACATCAGAAACCCCCATAGAAGAAGGGGCCATTTCCTCTTTGAAAATCTCTCCTCAGTCCCCGAATGACTAGGGTGTTAGGAGTCTTTTTCAGTGATCAGTAATCAGTAATCAGTAAACAGTAATCACTGAAAAGAAAAAAGAAAGCCCCGCAATTGCCACTTAATACTGATAACTGATAACTGATAACTGATAACTGATAACTGATAACTGATAACTGATAACTGATAACTGATAACTAAAAATAATGAGTCTAGAATCTACTGCTAACGAGGCGATCGCTCATAATTTAGAGCAATTCCTGCTGGTTTTGACCATTTCCTTGAGTGTTGCCACTTTATCGAGAACTGTTGCCTTCCTCCGCAAAATTCCCTACACCCTGCTGTTAGTTATTGTCGGTATGGGTTTAGCTTTCTTAGATTTGCGTCTAGTTAATCTTTCCCCAGAATTAATTCTGGAAATTTTTCTGCCTCCCCTCCTTTTTGAAGCCGCTTGGAATATTCCCTGGGCTAAATTAAAGGAATATTGGATTACTATTGTCCTTTTTGCCGTTATCGGGGTGATTATCTCTGTTTTGGGGGTCGCCTATCCCCTACATATCTTTGCCAATTTACCCCTATCGATCGCGTTTCTGTTGGGTGCTGCCCTAGCTGCCACCGATCCCGTCTCTGTAATTGCCCTATTTAAAGAATTGGGGGCCAGTAAAAAACTGACGATCCTGATGGAAGGGGAAAGTCTCTTTAATGATGGGGTCGCTGTGGTGGCTTTTGTCCTCTTGGTTGGGATTCCCTTGGGAGTCGATACCTTTTCCGTCCCCGTGACGATCGCTCGTTTCTGCACCTTTGTGGGGATTGGCATCGGTGTGGGTTGCGTGATCGGTTTCGGCATTTCCTACCTTACCCAACGCTTCGATCTGCCTTTCGTGGAACAGTCTCTGACTCTAGTTTCTGCCTATGGAACCTATCTCGTCACGGAAAAATTAGGCGGATCTGGTGTAATTGGGGTGGTAATTGTCGGGATTATTCTCGGTAATCTCGGTTCGCGCATTGGTATGAGTCCCCGCACGCGCTTGGTAGTTAGCGAATTTTGGGAATTTATCGCCTTTTTTGTCAATTCTATCATCTTTTTACTGATCGGTGATCAAACCCGTTTTGAGAGTCTCGGCAGTCACTTAACCGGGATTTTAATAGCGATCGCTGCTATGGTGGTTTCCCGTCTGTTCTCAATTTTTGGACTAGGGGGAATTAGTAACCTAATGACGGGCAATAGGATCAGTTTTCAGGAAAGAACGGTGTTATGGTGGGGAGGATTGCGCGGATCGGTTTCGATCGCCCTAGCGTTAAGTGTTCCTACGTCTATCCCCTACCGTCAAGAAATTATTGACGTGGTTTTTGGGGTGGTTTTATTTACTTTATTGGTGCAAGGATTATCTATACAATGGCTGTTAAATGCCCTCAATCTTATCGGTGATCAACCGATTCGGAGCGAATATTCGGCCTTAATTGCCCGTCAAATTGCCTTAACTAGGGTTTCCAATTATCTGCAACAACCAGAACGTTTTCCCGATATCGATCCCGAATTTTATCGCTACAAAAAAACTCTGGTGGAACGACAATTAAAGTCCTTGGGCGATCAGTTGCAAAAATTACTAGAGGAACACCCACAATTAAAAGATGTGGTGGTCGAACAATTTCAAGATACTTTACTCGATATCGAAGCTAATACCTACGCAGAATTAATTCGAGCCGGTCGTTTAAATGAAAATCTCGTTCCCCTTTTAGTCGAGGTAGAACAAGAAAAAGAGATGGTTTAATAATAGATTTCCGGCAAAAATCCAAAATCTTCCGTTAGCTAAGGAGACAGGAGACAGGAGACAGGAGACAGGAGGAGAAAAAAACAACGTACAAATATACTATCGATAAAACCTAAGATTATGTCAAATTTATCTGAGGTTTTAGATATTTTGACTCGATAGCTGCTCGATAACTTAATTTTGCAGAGCAAGTCATGGAAAATCAAAGAATTTTTGCTAAAAATTGCTGAGTTCGATCGGATTGGGGATGATTAAAAAATTCTGCTGGGGGGGCAATTTCCAAAATTAAACCCTGATCCATAAATACCACTCGATCGGCCACTTCTCGCGCGAATCCTACCTCGTGGGTGACACAAACCATGGTCATCCCCGATTTGGCTAAACTTTGCATCGTTTCCAAGACTTCTCGCACCATTTCTGGGTCTAAAGCTGAGGTGGGTTCATCGAATAACATCACCTTCGGCTGCATGGCCAAAGCGCGAACGATTGCCACCCGCTGCTGTTGTCCTCCCGATAACTGAGGGGGATATTTAAGCGCTTGTTCGAGAATCCCAACTTTTTCGAGGAGTTTTCTGGCTATTTCCTCCGCTTGCGCTTTTTTCCAACCGCGCACCCACATCGGCCCGAGGGTGACATTATCTAATACCGTCAGATGGGGAAAGAGGTTAAATTGTTGAAAAACCATGCCGACTTCCTGACGGATTGCCTCGATATTTTTCAGGTTGTGGGAAACAGTTATCCCGTCAATAATAATGCGACCTTTTTGATAGGATTCCAACCCGTTAAAAGTGCGAATAAAGGTAGATTTTCCTGAACCGGACGGCCCCATAATCACGACAACTTCCTGTTTATTAACGGTGAGATTGACTCCCCGCAAAGCATGAAAGCGGTTATCGTACCATTTTTCCACCGCTTCGGCAATTATAATCGGTTCACTGTTGTGAGATTCCATATTTTTGAGAGTTTATTGATTATCTGTATCGGGAAACCACTGTTTCTCAAGAATTTGTGTCAGAGAGTAGGGACAAATTATCGGTAAATTTTTTAATCCTGTCTTTTTTTCGGCAATTAAGCGAGCGTTTTCATAGATATTTTCTAACTCTAGTTCTAGAAATTTGCTTAAATCGGTTGTGAGCTTATCTTCTAATTGTACTTGAAAAGTGATCATCTCTGCCACCCAATGATTACTATTTCTTTCTCTTTCTGTTGTCCAAAATTGATAGATTAGGAGATGGATTATTATTTGTAAACTTAAACTTTTAACAGCAGTTTTTTCGCTTCGTCCCCAAGCTGCCAACTCCTCGATTAAATGTTCGTAATCTACCCGATCGAACTGACGATTTTTTAATAACTCGATCGTCTCGCTTAACCAGCGATCATACTCCCGTTCATAAAGCTGTTCTAAAGCAAGCATTGTCTTTGATCAAATGGGGACATGATTAAAAATAACCCGTTCCTAGGAATGATAGCATAAAAGATGCGGTTGATTAGTGTAAATATTTTTGAATTAATGATGATGACAGTCAAAAATGCTTGACCCTTAGGTAAAAAAAAGGTTAAATTATGGTTAGGCTGAGAACCCACACATCCTAGATAATGAGGCTATCATGGAAATCGATAAACTCAAAGAAATTGCTCAAAAAGTTGAAACCTCTCGTTCTCAAATCCAAAACGAACAGGCAACCAAAACAGCTTTTATTATGCCTTTTTTGCAAGCATGGGGTTACGATGTGTTCAATCCCATGGAAGTTCACCCCGAATATAGTGCCGATTTAACTGGATTAAAAGGGGAAAAAGTAGATTATGCTATTTGTTTGGACAATCAACCGATTATTTTGATGGAATGTAAAAGCTGTCATCAAAATCTTGAGCATCCTAAACATAGTTCCCAACTGCATCGATATTTTAATGCAACTGGAGCTAACTTTGGAGTTTTAACTAATGGGATTATCTATCGGTTTTATACGGATATCGTCAAGGATAATATCATGGACAATAAGCCATTTTTTGAGTTTAACATCCTCGACTTTGACGAATCTTCTGTTAACGAATTAAAACGATTTTCTAAATTTAGCACTAGCACATCTGACTTCAATTCTGGCAAAATAAAAGAGGTTGCTCGCAATTTATTGCACACAAAAGAAGTTAAAAAAGTGATTGCCCAGCAATTAAGTGATCCTTCCCCCGAATTTGTTAAGTTTTTTGTTAGTCATGTGTATTCTGGAGTGAGAACTGCATCGGTTGTCGAAAAATTCACAGAAATTATTAAGCGTTCTCTAAAAGAGTATATCAATGATATCATCAAAGAAAAATTTGAGGAAGTTTTAGGAAAAGAACCTGAAACAAATCCTGCTGATACACCAGCAGCAGAAGAGCCTCCACCAGAAGAACCAGAGGAACCTGGAATTAATCCCGAAAAACTGGAAGTATTTTACATTATTAAATCAATTCTACGGGAAGAAATCAATACCGCACGCATTCAATACAAAGACACTAGAAGTTATTTTGGTATCAACTTAGATGGAAAAGTAACCAAAACAGTCTGTCGTCTGTGGTTCAAAAAAACTGGCAGGAAATCAATCAGTATTCCCGATAACGTGGAAACGGGGAAAGAAGCAACCACGAATATAGACAGTCTTGATGAAATTTATGGATTGGCTGAATTTCTGAAATCTCGTATCCGCTATCTGACTAAAGATAATTATAAAAGCAAGTCAGAACAAACGGAAAGTATCTAAAATAATTAGCCCCTATCTCTTTAATGACCGATAGGGGTTTTCAATGATATAATTTTTAGTAATCGCTGATTATGGTTGTAAAATTTTATCTAGGGATAGGAAGTTACGGTTAATAATTGGTCAGGCAAAGGAGACGGGAGCTAGAATATACGAACATGATAGCAAAAGTTTTCTCTCAAGTTAAGGTCAAAAAATTCTAGCTGGGAGTTATTGAAGTGTAATTAAGCTTGACACAGTCAAATTAAGGTGTTACCATATTGGGCATGATTTGTGCAGATGTTAAAATTTTTGTTTTGCGGTAGTCTATGAATTTAACAAATTTACCAATGTCTCTTGATGAAGTGCCTTTACCTAGTTCTTTGCCGCCAGTTATTTTAATAGTTTTTACTCGTCCCGATCTACTCAAGGAAGTTTTAAAGGGTTTAACCCAACAGATTCTATCTCCTCGTCAGATCATTGCCTATGTGGATGGAGCAAGAAGTGAACGTGATCTACCCCTGATCGATCAAACAATTGCTTTACTGCAAGAGTTCTCTAGTAAAATTCCAGTAGATATAAGGTTAAGACCACAAAATTTGGGCTGTGATCAAAATGTCATTTTGTCCTTGACAGAAGTCCTATCCACTTATGAATCTGTTGTTTACTTGGAAGATGATAACTTTCCCAATCCATATTTTTATGATAGGATGTGCCGTCTATTAGAGGCATACCGTGAACATAAAAAAATCTTTTCGATTAGCGGATATGCAGCCTTTCCAGAACAAGCATATCATTTGATCGAAGAGGATTTTGCTCTTTCTCGCAGAGTTTTTTGTTGGGGATTCGGTATCTGGGCCGATCGCTGGAATGATATCGCTCTCATCAATCAGCCGAAACAATATAATCCTTTTGGAAAATTCTATAATATACCCGCCACCGTGCAAACAAAAATGACTATAATAAACCAGTTCTGGCTAGAGAGAAATGAGCAAACTGACTGGGTTATTACTCTTACTCTTGCATCTTTGTATCAAAATCGGGTTCATCTTATTCCCAAAACTTCTTTGATCTATAATATAGGTTTTGGACACCCAGAATCCAAAACCTATAAAGGTAAAGAACAATCATGGGTAAACTCTGCCTATAGTTCCTCATTTCGTCCCAATAGCTTACCTAGCAGTCTTGAGTTAATTGACCTCTTAAAAAATGAGATTAGTGGGGTAGAATTAGCGCATTACCTGTATCGAAAGGGTATTTCTATTAATTTAGAAGCACTATTTTACTACCTAAAAAAATATCGTGACCTTCAAAGTCGCCTAGAATTTGTGAAGCTATTTATGGCTCACTCCCGCTTTAGTTTCAAAAAAACTCGCCGTCGCCTAGGTTTATAGTTTAGTAGATACTTAATAAAAAATATGAATAGCTCTAGAAAACTTCTGATTTGTAAAGGTTCCTCTGGCATGGGAAACAGGATTCTGGCCGCCTGCGGTGCAATAATCTATAGTGAAATTAGTAATCGCCAGTTAGTTATTGATTGGCGGGATAATACTTATTGTCATGACGATATCAACTCCTTCCCTCTATTTTTTAACTGCCCAAAGACCAGTTCAGTAGAATATATACCTGATAGCAAGTCTGTCTATCCTGAGATATGGATTGATAACTTAGATCAATCTTTTGGTGGACTAAGAAAAGATTTAAGGATTTCGGATCAATCTATGTCGGTTGAATTATCTAGAACAAATTATGAGAGTGAGATTCTGGTTTTCTGTGCTTATACTCATAAAATCAACCAGATGAGACAACTTTTTCATGGGAAGTTCGACTACTTGGCAAAAATGGATGATCGTACTATTATCAAACAGGTATTAAACTCTCATCTAAGTCTGAAACCTGAAATTGTTCAGTCTATCGAAGATTTCAAATCATCTCACTTTGGAGTGAACAACCTAGGCGTTCATGTCAGATATACAGACATGAAGATTCCTTTAGATAAGCTAATTAGTACTACTAAAAAAATCAACAAAAACAATAAATTTAACAGCATTTTCTTGTCCACAGATTCTCAAGAAGTTGTTGAAAAATTTCAACAGGAATTCCCAAATATTATCACCACACCAAAATGGTTTCCACCATCGGGAGAAAGAATGCACCAGAACTGGGATCAATGTCCCGATCGCGTTCAAAATGGTATAGAAGCATTAATGGATATGTATTTGTTAGCCAGTTGTAATGATTTGATTTTTTCTTCTCAGTCCTCCTTTGGTTTAGTGGCATCAATCCTAAGTAAAGCCAGTAAACAACATCTCCACGATGTTAATTCTTCTTCATTGGTTGAAAAAGTCAAAGCGAAAATTAGAGGTATTGCCAAATAGTTTCGGTGCGGCTCTTTTAAAAAGATGGTATCCTGATCAAAAATCAACAGATCTTCTGGTTTCTGTGTGGAAACGAGGTCTATACTGATAGTTTATTTAACAAAATAGTCCTAAAAGTGTTTCCCAGTAAACATTTCACGATTTCATAAGCAAAAATTATCACACAAAGTCGAGAAGAGCCAATCAACGAAGCACGAGAGTTTAGGAGAGCAAGAACAGAAATGTCAGAGGTAAGCAGAGAAGAAGGCGGAAGTTTCACAGAAGCACGAGAGTTATTTGAAGACGTGGTAGAAAGGCTGAATTCAGACCAGGTTTGTGGTCTGGAGCATAGCGAATGAGAAAACAAGCTCCAAGTCAACGGCAACGGGGAGCATCTCATTTATGCAAGTGAGTAATTATATTTATCCCTAAAACTGGTTTCTAGCAAGGCTTTCAAAATAGCTTGACATAAAAACCCGATTTAGGCGTTACAAAGGTGAGATGCTCCCACGGCAACACGGCAACGAACTCCTAATACCAAATTTCAAAAACTATGGCATACTTATAGAAAAGATGATTAAGTGGATAAATTGGCGATGCCAGTCGTCCCCAAAATTGATATTGTTGAGTAAGTAGAAGATTTAAAAGAATTAATGAAACAACAAAAAAGTAGTTTAGCCTACGCTAAAGTACAGTCCTTATATTTTTTGAAGATGGGGGAGGTAGAGACGGTTCGCCATTTAGCGGTATTCATGGGACGAGGGGAAAGAACAATCCATCGCTGGTTAAGTTTCTACAGAAAAGGAGGAATCGAGGGATTATTATCTGAAGGAAACCCACCAGGAAGACCGAAAAAGATTTCGGGAGAAGAAGTCGCTCTTTTACAAAACGAATTAAAAGACCCAGTGGGTTTTACCAGCTATAAAGAGATTTATTTTTGGCTCTCGGTCGTTCGAGAAATTTCTGTCAGCTATACAACAGTTTATCATCTCGTTAGACAGGAATTAGGAAGCTCAATTAAAAGTACCTAGACCACGAAATCCGAGACAATTGCCTGGCGAAGTAGATGAGTTTAAAGCGAACTTATCTAAACGACTAAAAGCTTTACTAGACAGGGAAAGCGAGAAAGTAAAGCGTTACGAGAAAGTAAGTTTTTGGTGCGAGGATGAAAGTAGATTTGGTTGTCACACTATTGCTCGGAATAAAATAACTCTTTTCGGAGTTAAGCCCATTGGTAATTTTCAAGATAACTTCCAATGCTTTTGGCAGTAGGTGGCTGTAGAGCCTCGACAGGGCAGAAGCTTCTTCTAGGAATTCTCCCCTTTAGATGGGGATTATTTCGGAGAATATCTATTACAACTATCGCAAGCTTTTCCCAATGAATTACATATTTTACAAGTAGATAACGCTCCTGCACATATTGCGGGACACTTAGAAATTCCCGACAATATTATCTTGTTTTATCAACCTTCTTGTTGTCCTGAAGTTAACCCCGCAACAGAGAGTTTGGCTGTACCTGAAAAATTTTCTGGCATGGGAAACTTTTGAATCTCTTGATGCTTTAAGAGATAAACTCGATGCTCTTTTAAATCGTTTATCCAATGACACTATCGGGTATTTAACGGGATGGTCTTGGATTTTAGAAGCTCTATGTCTGTCAGGAATTTAGAAATTGGGTACAAGTGTGCTGTATTTAAACTGAGTATGGGTATTTTAGTACAAATGATCGGACTTACTCTCAGTATCTCCGGCGCTCCCTTCTCCGGTGCAGTCTTAAGGATTAATTTAGATATAACAATTCTCTGACTTATGAGGTACAGTAGCAACAGTGAGTAAACCAATTCCGAATATCTTTTTGAGTAACTTGTAACATAGCCAATTCAATCCCTTCTATTAAGTCTTTGTAAGTTCTCGCCTTCAGTTTTCTTAACATCGCTTTCACTTTTGACCAAAAGTTTTCAATAGGAGAGAATTCGGGAGAATAAGGAGGTAAATAGATGAGTCTAGCTTTTTCTTGTTCGATTATTTCTCTGACCATTTCTCCGAGATGAATCTTGGCGTTATCCATGATCAGACAGTCTCCTTCTTTAATTTTTGGCAGCACTTACTTTAGAATAAATCCTTCAAATGTTACCGCATCCACTGCACCGTATATGTTGACTGATGCGACAACTTTTTCTAAGCTTATAGCACTAATTATTGAAATATTTCTCCCTCTTTTTTGTGGTTTTCTTCCCCGATCTCTTCGGCCAATTAAGGCTCTAGCATAGAGTCTCAAAAGGGCTAAATTTACCCCCGATTTATCGATGAAAATTAGTTTTGATGCCTCAATTTCCCGAACTTCTGACCAGTATTCCACTCTTTTTTGCTGTACCCTGTCACTTTCTTTTTCCGCCGCGTGTAGTGTTTTTTTTGAAACTGTAATTGAGTTTTTGCGTAAGCCGCCCTAGGGTAGCTCTACTGACTTTCACCTGTGTCTTTTCATACAGTAAGTCCGATAATTCTTCGAGAGTTGCATCATTGTTAGCTTCGA
>NZ_BJKP01000002.1 GCF_008974145.1 Microcystis aeruginosa NIES-4325
GATATCGAACATGATTTTAGTGCATTAAAGAGGGCAAGAATGTATGCTCCTGTGGGGACACCCCTTGATGAAATTATTCGTACTTATTGTGTCGCCTAGTGTCTCGTTCTTATTTGAAATAACTATATTTCTGAACCTCCCCCCTAGGAATATACTAGCTATGGCTAAAAGTCTTACAGAGCCTGAGTTAAAATTTAATTTTTTAGTATTTCTGTAGGGAGGCAGACCCTAACTATATATTGGCTTCAAAAACGGGACAATAGCCTTCGGCAACCACTTTAAAACCATAGAGGGGAGAAGCGGGATTCAAACAGCGCTGACTTTTGTAGTGGACACAGACACGACAGCAATCCATCTCCTCTAAAGCTTTGGTGATGCGATTAGGACTCTCGCTTAATAATTCCCGTTGGGAGACTCCCCGCAATAATAATTCTTCCCCTTGCCAGCGCGCTTCCACCAGTCCCGTATCGGCGAAATTACTCCACCGGGGATCCCGGGTGATCGACTCTGGTAAAGTGATAGTGATGATCGAATCCGATTCATTTAATTCTCCCTCATAGTGACTAGGGGCCGGGGGTGTCGGTTGCAGAAAGCGATCGCCAATAGGCAATTCCACCAGGGTTCCCACGGCCGGAGAATGGAGTTGATAACGGCTTTGTAATTCTTCTAAACTGGTCAAATCCGCTAGATATAGGGGCGAGCCATGGACGAACATGATATGCTGCGGTCGCAGGTTATGGATCAGTTGGGTGGTGTTGCGACTATCGCTATGTTCGGCCAGTAGATAGGTTTCTTGGCTAATTAATTGCGAACGCTGTGCCGCTTTTAATCGGGGATTCTCCAGGGTGATATCGTGCAGGTGTTGGGGAACTAACATTAACCAAGGTTTATCCCCTTGTAGATATGTACTCACCTCCTCTAGGCGATCGATTAGTAAAATTATCGGAGTGGTTCCCCCTAGAGGTGTCGGTTTTTCTGGCAACCTTCGCAACCGGGGACAGATGCGCTCATCCCAAAATAAGGGCTGATGTTTGGCAAAATTCTGGACAGATGCGGGAAATTGTGGTAAAATTTCCAGGTAGGCATCGCAAGCTTTAGCGATCTTGCCTCCAACCCAGATATCAATGTCACGGCCCGTGAATTGGTGGTGCGATCGCAGTAATTTTAAAATTTCTTGACCCAATCCCAAAGCGGGGACGGGTAGTAGGACATTTTGTCCCTCAGCGATCGCATGATAGATGCGATTCATCAACTGTTTTTCCTGCTGTCGTCGGTGGGGATGGCGTTCTGTGCCGTAACTGCCCTCAATAATCAGCACATCGGGGGATACTCCCCGCAGCAGATCGATCGATAATCCTTCCACCAGTTGAAAATTAGACAGGGAAAAATCGCCAGTATAGAGGACTTTATAGGTGCGTTTGGGGGTTTTGTAGGTGAATAGGACCACGGCAGCCCCAGGCAGGTGGCCAGCCGGAAAAATCTCGACGGTGAGATCATCAAAGAGAGCGATCGGCGATCGCCATGGCCAACCCTGACAGAAACTGCCGATTTCCTCGGCAGAATCGGGCCATTGTAGGGGCAGCAGTTGCACTGTCACCTCACTGGCATAAACTGGCAATTGGGGATAGGTCTGATGGAGAGCCATTAACCCACGGATGTGATCGCTGTGGGCATGACTACAGAACACCAGATCTACGGGGGGTTTTTTGTTTTGGGTGAGGGGTTGCATATCGGCCAAACCGCAATCTAAAAGAATGCGATAGGGACCGATTTTCAGTAGGAGACAAACTCCTTCTGATGCGTGACCAACACCAAAAGGTAAACAGGATAAAAGGGATTTCGACCCCCAGACAGCAGTAGAGCGTTGAACCATGGCAACCCTGATTATGATGACTGGTTAGTGAGCCGAACCATTGCCATCGTAGTTATCGCTATCGTAAAAACCGTTGCGGGTGCCGAAAAAGAGACAAGATACGGTGAATACAGCCGTTAATGCCAACAAGATTAATTTGATGTCCATATAATTAGTGCAACTCCTCAGAGGGTATCTCCCCTCATACTAACCCAACTTTTTCGGTTCTTAGCAGCTAGGTTTCGGGTTTGACCATCGGCGCTCACCCTCTTTTAATAATTAAACTTGCCAGTAATTTGTGATGGTTTTAGCAAAAACTATTGGTAATTGTCCTAAAAATTAGCATCTTTTGTCATAATAGTCAAGAAAATTTTACAAAAATTTAGCCTGACTTTAAATGCTCCTTTTCTCAAGTGCGACGTAATGATAGGTGTAAATTTTCTCTTTTAGACGTGGGGCAAAAGCAAACAAGTTATTGATTTTGACTCAGATTAGCTCAATTCAATTATAGGGGAATTTTACTATGGGGTTTCGATTAAATTTGCTATTTGCTCCCATTATAAACTTAATTAAGGTTGATTAAAATTAAAGTTTGTTAAACTCGGCTAAGTCATTAGTCTTTCCAAGAAGAGGATAACGAAGTGCTGTTTCATCGACTAGGCTAGATAAATACTCATAAGTCTGACGAAGTTCATAGGCATTATCATCACTTTTTGCTTGGTTACACTGCCAGCATACCAGTTGTAAATTGTCGAAATCAAACAATTTTTCGGGACAGCGAACCTTATTAATTATATGATCGATAGTGACATAATTGGGATGAAAAAATATATAATTGATTTGATTAATAACTTTTTTCCCTTGATAATTATTATATTCGTAACCCCTTTTGATAGCTTCTGACTGAGAAGAAGTTTTAAATTCTTCGCCATGTTTCATCTTTTTACCACAAAAAGGACAGGGGTTTTCTTTGGCCATTGTTCGATATTGATTCGGGCTAATTAATCCTTTTTCGGGATGTTCGATAACTGCTAGATGTTGATTAGAATTCCAGATTTCTGCAATTTCATCGGAGCTATATAATTGAGATAACTTTGATTTTGATATTTTATTCATGGCAGTACATATCAATCATAATAAAGGATATTTAGACAAAGCTTTAGCCGCTATTTCATGCAAATTGTTAGAGATTTTTTCTAAACCTTGTTTTCCTTCTTCAGACATTTTTTTAGCTTTTTCAGACTCAATAATTGCTAAATCAATGGCTTTGTCGAGATTTCCCTTATTTAATTCATGCTGGAATAAACTGACAACTTTATAAGTATTATTTTTAAAATCCTGAAGAAGCTCCCAAGAGCTTTTAACCTTTCCCCATCCGCTATTATAATAGCCCTTTTTTCTCGCTTGTCTTTGTTGCTCTAGGGAAAGGCCATGAAATACTTCACTATTTCTTTTTTGCCATTGGCGATAGCTCATTTCTTCTAGTAAATTCATTGCTTGAGTTCCTGGTCATCTGCAAAGTAACGACTGATTTCTTGCCACTTTTTATCGCCATAGTTATTAATAATATACTTTTTAATATCCCCCAGTTGTCTTCGTAGTTTATCATTAGTTTTTTCCAGAGATTCAACTGTAGAGATGGCTCGCTCTTTTATTTGTGTAATCCCATCCTGTTGTTCCTGAATAGTATTTTTTAGATCGCTCACCGCTAGATTATAACTGTCTTTATGAACTAATTCCTTTTCTAGTAAAGCCTGTTGACGTTCCCAGCCAGTTTTAGATAAACTAGCCTTTAACCATTGACCTAAACGATAAACCTCAGATTGATCAAAGTCTAATAAATCTTGACGTAACCGCTCTAACTTTTGTAGCAACTCATTAACTTTTTCTTGCCAATAACTGACTTCTTGTTTAAGCTCAACATTCTCGTTGGATAAATTCTGATTACTTTTTCCTAACTGTTCAATTTTGCCCTCGTGTCTGGATATTTGCAAGGACTGATTTGAATTAACTTTGGCTCGATCATTTCGTTCTTGTATGATAATCTGGAACAATTCCGCCGCTACAGGATCATCAAGATGTTCTACAATCCATTCTAGATGACGTGCTTTTAACCTATCGCTCAAATAGCCCTTAATTTCTATGTGTTGTTCTTTCAATAGGGCTAGATTAGATTTAATGGTCATGACCGTAATTCTGACTTTAGTAAACTATCCATAGTTATTTTAGTACAAGTATAAGCTTTTGGAAAAAAGCAATCTTATCGGTCATGGTAGTTTTGCCTGTCTCTGGGAATCAACTCGGACTGACTAAAGAAACAAAGGAAAATGGAAATTTTGCCGATCTAGGGCTGGCCTTTGCTATAAGTGAGCTATATAGCGCCTCCTTGGCTAGTGAGGAAATTCTCAAACGCTAAAGCTGAGAGCTTACCGCTATAACTAAGCACACGAATCACCCAGACTGAGAAAATATCATGCGTATCGCTCACGATGTCACCGAATTGGTTGGCCGTACTCCTTTAGTACAATTGAATCGGATTCCCCAGGCGGAGGGCTGTCTTGGCCGAATTGTGATGAAATTAGAAGGGATGAATCCCGCTGCTTCCGTCAAAGACCGCATTGGCACTCACATGATTAATAGCGCCGAAAAAGCGGGTTTAATCAATCCAGAAACCACGGTTTTAGTGGAACCCACCTCTGGCAATACGGGAATTGCTCTAGCGATGACTGCGGCAGCTAAGGGTTATCGCTTGATTTTAACTATGCCGGAAACGATGAGTTTAGAGCGCCGGGCGATGTTAAACGCCTACGGTGCTACCCTAGAACTTACCCCCGGTTCCCAAGGTATGAAAGGGGCAATTTTACGCGCTCAGGAAATCGTTGATAGTATCCCCGGCGCTTATATGTTGCAACAATTTCGCAACCCTTCTAACCCAGAAATTCACCGTCTCACCACCGCTGAGGAAATTTGGCAAGATACGGAGGGACAGGTAGATTTTATTGTTGCGGGTGTGGGTACTGGCGGCACGATTACGGGAGTCGCTGAAGTGATTAAATCGCGTAAACCTAGTTTTCAAGTAGTCGCGGTGGAACCTTTCAATAGTCCGGTGATTTCTGGTGGTAATCCCGGTCCCCATAAAATTCAAGGTATCGGTGCGGGTTTTATTCCGGAAGTTTTACGCACAGATCTGATTGATGAGGTAATTACTGTCAGTGATGAGGAAGCTTTTCAATTTGGTCGTCGTTTGGCAAAAGAAGAGGGTTTACTTTCGGGGATTTCTTCCGGTGCCAATCTTTGCGCTGCGATTCAACTGGCCCAACGACCGGAAAATGATGGTAAATTAATTGTGGTGATTCAGCCTAGTTTTGGAGAACGTTATCTGAGTACGCTGATGTTCCAAAATATCGAGGAGCGCGAGTTAACTTTGGTGTAAAAAAATATCCTCCTCAGCCTCTAGCAGTCAGCTTTAGTTGAGGGCTGATTGCTAATAGCAGAGAGCTTTTTAATCATATTTCAAGAGGGATTTTTTCACCTGTAGGGGTATTTGTAAAGGTTGCGGTTTGATTGCTTCTTTGCCAGAAAAATTATCCAATAAAGCTGATCGCACTTGCGTATCGGTTTCTCGCGAGAGAAGATAACGGAAGTATTCTTGGCATTGTTCTCGACGACTGGGGGAAAGTTCCATTTCACTTAAACGTCGGACTGCCATTAAGCGCATTAAGGGATCATTGACTGTTAATTTTTCTAACCAGCGATCAAAGTTTTTTGACTCATTTTGACCGCGATGGTCGAGAAAATGCCATCCTAGCAGGATTAAAGTCAAAACCGTGCCAAATCCTTGCAAAATTGAGGCCAGGGCCAACCAGCGATTTTCGGCATAGGTCCAAATTGCCACAGCGAGATAGGTGGCTAAACTGCCTAAACCGCCACAGACTACCGCTAAAGTTAACTTACCGCTGTCGGCGCTGAAAAAAGCACGCCACCACAGCCACAGCGATCGCCAGTTTTGCACCTGGAGATGGTAAACTCCAATCATCGCCCCCACCCCGGTTGAAGTGGCCAAAACTAACTGCCAATTCCACGCCCAGAGGATCAAAAAACTAGCACAAGCTGCCGCCCATGTCAAGAATTGACGGGTTTTTTTTGCCGCGAGAGTTTTCATGACTCGACGCTGCAGAGCGGGAGAAAAATAGCGAGGAAGGCGGAATACTGAAGACACGGGAAGTTTTTCACTGAGGGTTTGATGATCACTATAGCCTGTTCTCAGGCAGACAGATCATTTTTCTTGGTAAAAATCTTCGTGGGAAAAGAGGGAAGTGTTAGGGTGGGCTAAAATTGCGATCGAGAATCGGCTAAAGTTCAGATTGGCGAGCTTAGGTGTTAAGATTGTTTGCAATCAAACTCAACTTTTTTTATTAATAAATAGCTCAACAATATTCTGTAAACTTATATATAGAAACCTCAAGAAATATATTAATTTGCAGTTTTTAGGGTAACAAGTTCCGATAGACGATCTAAAGTATTAAGTATAAATACCGCATCTGATTTTACCTAGTCACGCCAGCTATCTAACTCATCTATTTCACTTCCGAACAGAGTTGAAACGTCCTTTGTTACGTTCTGAGAGGCAAAAAAATGACTACTCAACTACAACAAAAAGCCGAACTTGAAATCGTCACCTTGAACCCTGTTTACGGAGTTAACTATAACAAGGGTTACATCGGTTTTACCTATGACGGAACACATCCAGTCGGTCGAGGAATTGCTTATTTTACTAAGTGGGATAAAATGAGCAATATTTATGCTACTCACGCTCTCATCGTTACGGGTGAAAATACCTGTATTGAAGCGAATGCTGGCACGAATATGGTAGAAGAAAATCCTCTAGAACCCTATTTTCAACCTTCTAATTGCCAAATTTTCTTCCGCAAACCCAAAGATTTAACTGATGAGATTGCAGAACGTATTGTTAAGATTCTCAAACCAGAAGTAGGTAAAAAATATGACTATAAACTAATCCTAGCTCATGCCTTTTCTGGAAGTTTACCCGGTCAGATACTCAATCTTTTATCACGGCAAAAAGTCAAAAAATTACTGTCTGAAGCTCTCAATTGTCCTGATAAATGGATTTGTAGTGAGTTAGCGGCTTACGCTTTGGATGAGCAACCTGAATACCGAGATATCGGAGTTCTGATCAATCCTAATTCTACCATTAATCCTCAAAAATTATTTGAAGATGATATGATTTTTCAGGCTTGGGAAAATCAGGTTGCAGCAAAGTTTAAAGATTTAATCACCGGGACAACAGTAATTGCTTAGATGTATTAACTGCATTATTGATGCCATCAGGAGAATATCAAATGACCACGACAACTATTGCTAGAGTTCCTCTTCACGAACCGGGAAAATTACTTGATCCCTATATCAAGGATAATGATGCTTTAATTGCTCCTGCGGAGGATTTTACTATTTCGATCAATACAGTTTCACTGCAACTATACACTAAATACAAAGGTGATTATTTAGCAGGACAGTGGGATAATAACTATTTCGCCCTTGTCAGTCAGATAGGATTAGGAGATCAAGAAACCCCTATTTTAAAGGTTCACTATCTTAATCACATCTCTGGAATGACTTTAGATGTAACAGATATTTGGGCTGAAAATGTTGCTGTCATTGAAGACTTTCAAAAAGATGAAAAATCTCAGCGATTGTATTTATCATTTAGTAGTTTTTGTCAAGGATTAGGACGTTCTACTTTAGAACAAGTTACCAATTCATTGAAGCAAGTTGTGGGAACTGTAGGGGCGGCTTTTCCTAGTTTAATACCTTATACAACACTGGGAAGTACAGCCTTACAGGGCATTAATAATATTCTAGCCACTGTTCTTGAAGCTAGATTTCAACCCCAAGTGAAAACATCAACTTTTGGTCTTTATCCTGCTAACGTTGAGCAAAGACCTGTGATTGGAGAAGCTCCCTTACAAACAGGAGCTTATGCCTTTTTCTTTGAACCCGTTGAGATAGAAACCTTGAAAATGGGCTCAGACGGAATTGTGACTGCAACTAATAATAAACCCGTGAGTCCTTACATTGTAGTTAACATCAAAAAAGGGATTACTTTAGCCCCCAGTCAAATCGAGAAAAACTTAGCCACTGAAGTATTAGAAGCTTACCACAGAACTACTAACTATCCTCTAACCACTTCTAATACTGTGATTCCCTACTTCAATGCTTTAGAAGAATTGGGTAAAACTATTCGTTTAGCTAGTTCTACTAAGCGGTATTTTGAGTTAAAACAAAAAGGTGAACGAGTGACTGAAGCGGAAGCAAAACGTCTAGAGATTCTCTTGGCTTACTTAAAGGAAAATCTTAAGAATTTTGAGCAGTAATCAATTAATTTACATTCCCTAACTTTTAGTATTTGGAAACTGTTTAATAATAGGAGGAAACGATTATGATCTTCTCATGGACTGATTATGTGCGTGCCGTTGCTACCACCGAACAAATTCCCACTCGGTATCGCAAATTACGGGTTGTTCAATTAGCACAAGCAATCGTTGAATCTGCACGAGGTACGAGTAAACTTTTTCAAGAAGCGGGAAACCCCGGTGGACTCAAATGGCGAGATAAAATTGACGACAATTACACCGAAAAAATCACCCATCAAATTTGGTTAGTTACCCCTAGCGAACCCAATGGTTGTTATTGGTGTCATTGGAAAACCGCAGAACAGGCCGCAATGGGATATTGGCGGTTTATCGGTCGTCCGAATTCCCCCTATCAGGGATGGGAAGCCTATGATAATGATCCCGAAGGCTATTTACAATATATTTGGGAAAAGGGCTATGCCACCGACCCAAACTATGTCAGTAAGGTCAAAAATGTTTTCCCTGAAGCTCAAAACTTGCTAGATGAATATGGTGGAGAACAACCTCCTCCATCACGGATTTTCAAAGTTGCTATTATGCCAGGACATGGAGGGACAGATTCAGGGGCAGTCAACCATACGTTAAATTTACGGGAAAAAGACTACAACTGGAAAGAAGCAGTGGAAATTAAAGCCCGTTTAGAAGCGGAAGGCAATTATCAAGTGATTATCTGTCGTCAAGAAAATGAATTAGCTTCCCTTTCCACCTTGCAACAACGAGCTAATGACAGTGGTGCAAATGTTTGTTTGTGTCTGCATCATAATGCTTGTAACCGACAGGCAAAAGGTTGGTGGTTATTTTATGTGAATCGGAGTCCAGAATTTGAGAAATTTATCAAAATCATGGATAAACACTTCCGAGGACTGCCTTTACAAGCACGGGGTTATGAATATGCTGGAACGCCCTTTGCCCATGACTGGTATAGTCGTGTCTGGAATTGTACCCATGATTGTACTATGCCCACCATCTTGCTTGAAAGTTGCTTCATTGACAATGATGAAGATGCTCGTTGGTTGAGAGATGGCGGTTATCAGCAAATTGTTGAGAAAATTTGTGCGGGAGTTAAGGAATATTTAGGAAGTCAACCACCCATCGTTAATCCACCTCAGTCCGAAAAATTCGTCTTTGTCTGTGATGCCAATCCGCCTTTAAATGTGCGGAAAGGTGCAGGAAGTAATTATGATCCTGTGGGGCGTTTAGATAACGGGACACGATTAACGGTTGTAGGTGAAGAGGGCAATTGGCTGAAAATTAGTAAACCGATTGAAGGTTATGTTCATCGTGACTTGACAAAATCTTCCTATTGCGTGTTTGTCAATGACCCAAATCCGCCCTTAAAAGTCCGTTCAGGAGCAGGAACAAACTTTTCAGTGGTGACAGAACTGACTAATGGCACACCCTTAAACGTGATAGGGACGGATGACAATTGGCTCCGCATTGATAAACCTGTGGAAGGTTATGTCTTTACTTCTTTAACTTCCTCGCTGCATCGAGTCTTTGCTGCTGATGCCAATCCTCCCTTAAATGTGCGCTCTGGACCTGGAACTACCTATGAAAAAGTGGGTCAATTAGACAATAACACGGCTTTAACTGTCGTAGATGCTGGTTTGGATAGTCAAGGTGCGAGATGGCTTCGTATTAGTTCACCTTGTTCCGGTTGGGTTCTAGAAAGTTTAACCTCTGATCGCCTGATGGGTTCGGGAATCAACCCTCCTGCTTCTAATCTATCGGAAAGTGAGCAATACGATTATTGTGCCGAGATTATCACCCATAATGGCGGAACATTGCGTAAACGCAACTTAATCTCTTTCCGGAAGGAAACCAGTACAAAAGTCAATCAAGGGAAAGGTCTTTATGATGATGTAACTTTCATGATCTGGAAAGACAATTCAGGAAAGAAATGTGTCAAGCGGTACACCTCTAATACAGAACCTTCCTATCAATATACAGGTCGCTATGGAGTTGATGCAAATGGGGATGGACGGAAGGATTTAGGGCGTTTACCAGAGGGTTATTACGAATATAAAACAGGAACAAGTGCCACCTTGGGTAAAGTATTGTGTCCTACCGCATCAGCCATGGCGGAACGAGATACCAGTCACGATGGCCTATTTCAACCTAATGAACCTCGTGCTTCTGCTGGAACTTCAATGTTATTCCATAAAGGAGGCGTAGAGAATACGGGTAGTGCGGGCTGTCAAACCATGCCTCCTAATGAATACACCAGATTCTGGACTGATTTAAATAGCAACGGTGATCCCGGTGTTATTGGTTACACCATTGTCCGTTGGTGTTCAATTGCTTAATTCCTTGTCCAAAAATTCACGTCAAGTTAAGCAATCACAGATAAAATATTGTCGGCATTGACTTAACTTGATTACCAAGGATGGCAACACTATTGGCTGAAATGGCTAGATAAAAGTCAAGGCGATCGAGACATTCATTTTGTCTTTGACGAATACGCAGAAGTCAAAGAAACTTAAACTTTTTGTTAGGTAGGGCAAAGTGAATCTAATGCTCTCCTAGTTTTAATAATTATGATCACTTATTTGAGGACTTAATTATGATATCAATCCCTGGAGAACTCAATCCCAACCAAGGCATCCCTGGATGGCTAGAACTCGATGATTTAAGCCTTCATGGAGACATGGTAGCACGCATCCCTAAAGGAGCTTATATCAAAGGAATAATCGGTGGAGAAAAACCTTTTTTTCCCGTCTCTGAAATTCTTGGTACAGCTATCTCTAAACCTGAAGGAGTAAATAGCAATTGTGGATGGGTTGAATTAGAAACTCTGACCTTTCATCGTGACATAGAAGCTGTTGCACCCCTTGCTCCTTATGTGCGGGGAGAGATGGATAAAGACCACAATTTTTATCCCGATAAACCTTATACTATTGTGCGCTCAAATGATTTTATTGGCAATGGAGAAGAAAAGTTTATGACGACTCAAGCTATCGAAGCATTGGTAAATACTGTCATTAAAAAATACCCCATTGATAGTACACAGATAACCGATCCAAGACAAAAATTTACTTTATTAGCTGGATCGAAACTTGAGATTCAACAGTATGACAGGGTGGATCATAATCATTGGAAATTGCTTTTATCTTCCCCTGTCAATGGTTCAGTCATCTGGTTTGCTTATAGTCCTCATGTCAATATCATTCGCCCAAATATTAACCGAAGCACGGTGATTACTTACCAAATCTTAAACGATGACAATGGGAAGCTGAAAGCAACCGCTAAATTAGCCTGTAACTTTTGGAATCGTTTTGTCATTCCTCAGTCTAATATTGTGATCCGACTAGGAACATTTTATAGTCCTGGTTCTGTGATTGCTAGAGCCTATAAACCTTATCAACAAGGCAATACCGTCTATGGCAAGATTGAGTTTAATACTAAGTATCTTGGAACGTTTACTAATTATGGTATTGCTGGCACAATTATTCACGAAATTGGACATACATTAGGATTTGGTTGGGATCAATGGATGAATTTGTTTTATCAAAATACGGGTGCTTTTAAACCCGAAACAATCAAGAAGATTCCCGAACTACAATATATGTTTGTTGAAACCGATTATGGTCCAGGAACAGCATATTCCCACTGGGACGAAGAACGATTTGATCAGGAATTAATGACGGGATTCAAAGATACCTATGAATATGTCTTACCTGTGACGATTAAAGTGATGGCACTTCTCGGTCATGTTATTGCTGAGGAATTAATCCAAAAAACGAATTTAGAAACCTTGATTCGTGAGATTGAAGATGTTTTATTCACCATGACAGAAACAGTCCAAGAAATTAACTTTGAATACTATAAAGATACCGAAATATCGGAGGAAATTTACACCGCATTGACCTAAAATTGTCAACATAAATATGGGGGGAGTTATTACTATTTTCCTGAATTAAGCTTCCCCCGATCGAGTGTTTCATAATTTAAGGACTGTTTCTATGAAAATTACCCACCTTTTCAAGCTATTATCAGCACTTAGTTTGGCTCTTCTTCTCGGTTGGCTTTTCCCGATGGCTCATATTAAGGCTGACAATGTATCAACACTGGGAAAATATCCTGTCTGTGAACCATCTGCTGTCGTAAAAGTAACCTGTCCAGAATCAGAAGGAAATTGCCTTTTAGTAGCAGATAATGAACAAAAAGACGCTCTCTTTCTCTATTCTGTGAGTTCTAAGCAATTAGACTCAACTCGTCAAAGTCAGTTAGCCTTAGAGAAAAAAATAAGTGACATTGAAGCGATCGCAAAATTAGATGATAATAAAGTTCTTCTCTTCGGTTCTCACAGTCGTAACAATAAATGTGAGATCAAAGCAAATAGACAACGGTTTGTACAGGCTCAATTGTCGGGAAATCAATTAAAAATTATTGGTGAACTGATCCAAAGTCCTCAAATCGATTCTAAAGTTCTCTTTCAAGGTCTAGATGTGAATTCTAACAAGATTATCAGTGCCGTGAGTCGTACTATTGATGAGGCGGAAACCAAGGCTAATCAATCATTAGGAGATAAAGTGGCGTGTGAACAAGCCAATGCTTTTAATGCGGAAGGAGCAGTAGCCATTCCTGAGCCTTTATCCCTCGAAAAATTCAAGATTTGGATTGGCTTACGTTCTCCCGTTGTCACATTAGACGCTAAGAATTATGCTGTTTTACTATCAATGGCTAATCTGGATAACTATCAATTCGATGGTGCAACACTTCTAGATTTAGGGGGACGGGGAATCAGAGAAATTACCTTTGATAATAACCAGATTTGGGGAATTGCTGGCGGGCCGAAAGATGGTCAAGATAATTTCGTTTTTTGGAAACTATCGGCTGAGGATCTCAAACCCAATACGATTCTTAAACCTGAAATCCTTCGAGAATTACCCCAGTCATCAGAAGGATTAGCGATCGTTGATGGAACAGCCTATATTTTGATTGATGGCAATAGTGGGGATTCTGGAAATCAGTGTGCAATACCTGCCAAGTTTATGCAATTTACTGTCCCTAATTAGGGTTATGTCCTCAAATTTTGCTAGTTTTGAGACTTAGATAATCCTCTGATATTGAAAAAAAGGAGAATCAATGATGACTACCCAAAAACTGAAAGCTCTAGTCAATACTGTTATCAAACAATCTACCCTAGATAGCAGTCAGATTACTGATCTTACTCAAAAATTTTCCTTGACAGCAGGAGATAAAATTGAGATTAATAATTACAAATCTGCGAACAATAATCACTGGGAATTAGAATTAACAACTCCTGTTAATCAGATGACGAAATGGTTCGCTTATATGCCCCATGTCGAAATTAAAAGTAATGACCCTGTGGCCAAGATATTGCAAGATATTAAGCACTCTCAATTTAAGGTGTATCATCGACCAACAGAACAAGATGGAGATGGAGTGGGGATTCCCCCTAATGGACAAGACAACCGTTCAGAAAGAATTTGTCCTGTGTACGTTCTTAGTCCAAGAAGACAAACAGATTCTTTAGTCAGACAACTGATTACACTGCTTCGGGTCAAGGATACAGCGTTCATTATTGCAGAACGATTGCTACAATATCCCGAAGATTATCTCCCCACTATTTCTCAATTTGAAAAAGCGGTCATCGTCCAATCTTTTGTTGGTGTCGGTCCTCCTCAACCGGATCCAACTCCTTATCCGGATTGGGCAAAAGAAAGACACGACAAAGAGTTATGGAGACTCGAACAATCTATCCGTCTATTACAGTCGATAAATCGAAAAATCTCAGCTGTCGTTTGTGCGATGGGAGATTCTCAAAAACATTCATCCAAAGATGTGCGAGAAACAATGCAAACGAGATTAGACAAGCTTTTGGATAAGTATAATCTCTCGGCTCTCAAACAGCCAATTACTTGGGGAGCAGATGAATTAGTAGCAATGGGAATTGCTCAAACTCTTCCTAAAACTAAAGTGCGTGTTCGCATCTCTAATAAGGAGACTGAAATGTGGTACGACGGGAGACGACCACCGAGAGAACTTGTGACCGAAAAATTACAAGCAGTTGGGTTAGAAGAATCAGAAACTGGCTGGGATTTCGAGGTCGCTATCCTAACTCGTCGTCAAAATGGTAGTATTAATGATTATCAGAAAGACGACCAGAAACAAGCCCAATTAGATGAGCAATTTCTGGCTAAATACAAGAACTATTCTTCCGAGCAGCGCGCTAAATTAGTTATCATTGATGGCCGACTTTTTAATGGAGCTTGGAATGCCACTTCTGTGTTACCTTATGATGATTTATTAGCCTTCGGTAGTTGGGGAACATTTGGCAATTGTGTTGGCTCAACTTTGGCGGTGGCAAAAATTCTTTTCTACGCTAAAAATCCCGCCGCTCAAAGACAACTTTATTTAGAAGCCATTGCTCATGATGTTTTTGCTAATGGCTATAAAGAAGTTCAAAGACTCGAAGAACCTAAAAGCTTCTGTAATCAGCTAAAAAATCAAACAGGAATCACTTTCAATCATTACGACGGATATGATAATCCTGCTACGGTCAAAAAAGTCTTTGAGGTCTTAAATCGGCACGTTAATGCCAGAATGCAGGAACATTTTACAGGACTTCCCCTTGTTAATAACCGAGTCTTCCGAATTACCCCGCAATTTTGGCGCACTTTTGAGAGTGAAATCCACATCTGGCCAAGATTACCAGAGGAAATTCATAAAGTTGGTATCTATCGTACCGATCTGGAAGCGATCGCTTTTAATCCTTCATTGGGCGATCAATTCGTCTAACAGTAAATTTTTCAACAATCCCATAGGAGAAATGCCATGACTTCCTTACAAATTATCAATCCTACCAATCATGCTCGATTTGAATGTCTAAAACCTGTTACTTTTACAGGCAAAGTCCCCACTGAAATGGTCACTGTAGAACTCAAAGCAGACGAAAAATATCCCCTGGGCAGTGGTCAGGTTAAAGCGGATGGTTCTTGGTCGATTACTTATTCAGGATTTACCAATATCGGTGGGCGCAAAATTACCGCCATCGGTTTTGATCAAGGAAATCAAAAAAAGGCAGAAACCAGTATCTATATTAATGTTGTTTCCGCCACGGATGGACTTGATAAAATTATCCAGATTGCCGCTAATTCCCAAATAGCCCGTTATCACTGGCTCGATCGAGGAGTTGCCCCCAAAGGTTACATTAAAGGCATGGCAGTTATCTACACTAAGGTTTATTGCCAGCTGAAAGCAGGTAATCCCTTTGCCAAAGAAATGGCGAAAGCTAATACAGGAAACTCCGATAAAGATGCCTTAGCACACTACGCTCAGAAATTCCGTGATTTAGGGATGAATAATAGCGTGGCAGGGGTTGATACCCTCAGACATTTATTTGTCTTGCTGATAGGTTTAGGAATGCGGGAAAGTTCTGGAAAATACTGTGAAGGACGTGATCGTTCAGCCAGCAATACCAGTGCTGAAACGGCGGAAGCTGGATTATTTCAAACAAGCTATAATGCCCGCAGTGCTAGTCCATTATTACCACAGTTATTCGAGCAGTATTTAGCCAATTCATCAGGGTTTATCGAAATCTTTAAGGAAGGGGTTACTTGTCCTCCTCAAGACTGGGAAAACTATGGAGAAGGGAAAGGAAAAGAATTTCAACGCTTGTCGAAAGCTTGTCCGGCTTTTGCCGCCGAATTTGCTGCTATTGGCTTAAGAAATCTCCGAAAACATTGGGGGCCAATTAACCGCCTAGAAGCGGAAATTCGTCCTGAAGCTGATGCTATGTTACAGGAGGTTCAGAAGATTGTTGATCAATTGAATCTTTGTTCATTGTTTTAATTATCTTTTTTTCTATCTCTCAAATAAGGGAAAGGAGGGAGTTATGAAACTGTTCAATACTCTAATTGCTGGTGGATTATTAACTATTAGCTTTTTAGTCATTCCTGTGGCAACCAAAGCTCAGAACTTTCAAGAAAAAGTGGCTGAAAACGCTGTTAAAGAATGGCAAAATTTTCATAATCCACCCATTGTTGTCAGAGCTAAAGCAGATACTGAAATACGCAGAGATACAGGAACAGCTGAAAGACCTCTAGAATATGCTCAATGTAACATAGTTAATCGTTACTGGCGCAGTGTACAAACACCCCCTAGAGGTGACTTTTGTAGATTACCTAAAATAGCAGATAAAACCCGAGGCGGTTGGGATAATCATCCTTGGTCAGCCGCTTTTATTTCTTTTATTATGGAACAATCAGGGGCAGGTGATCAGTTTAAATATAGTGTCCGTCACGCTACTTACATCGTTGATGCTGTCAGAAATCGGGACAATCCTCATGCTTCTTTTCGAGGCTATCCCATTGATTGGAGGCTCTTCTGGTTTCTGTGTGGAAACGGGGTCTATACTGATAGTTTCTTTAGCAAAATAGTCCTAAAAGTCTTTCCCAGTAAACATTTCACGATTCTATAAGCAAAAATTATCACACAAAGTCGAGAAGAGCCGATTGGATTCGTCCATCTGTTGGCGATCTAATCTGTGCGCCGCGAGGAAAAAATGCGGGTTTAACCTATCCACAGATTATTGATAAAGGAGATTTTGAATCTCATTGTGATATTGTGGTTGCCAAAAATAACAATCAATTAGAAGTCATCGGTGGGAATGTAGGCTCTTCTCGACTTTGTGTGATAATTTTTGCTTATGAAATCGTGAAATGTTTACTGGAAAACACTTTTAGGACTATTTTTTTAAATAAACTATCAGTATAGACCTCGTTTCCACACAGAAACCAGAAGAGCCGAATGTAGGAGATATAGCAAAGATCGGGGTGGTTAGGACAATCAATCGCTGAAACCCTTGACCGATAAGAGTTTGAAAATTGAAAGCGTCCTAAATAACCCATTTTTTGCTATAGTGTGGCAAAAACGATTGTTTCTCTAGACGCTCAGGGACACATCAAAGTCACCAAACCTGATTTCAGACCTTGGTTTGTGGTTATCAAAAATAATCTCAGATAAGGTGCAACTCTTGAAGTGATGGCAAACTTGAAATCTTTCAGGAGAAAAGGCGATACAAATGGGAGAATCCTGCGCTTTTCCTACCCCACAGAATTTAAACGTATTGTCGCTGGATAAGACTATTATTTCCCAGCGATAGCTCAATGGATTGAGGGAAATATTCCTGCTGCCATTGTCTAGCAATAACAACAGGGGTAAGAACATCCCCTCATGCGATCGCCAGTGGCAGAGAAAATATTATCTTTAACGATCCCAACCAAAACGATAACAGGGGCTATATTAACGACAAAATCAGCGATAAAAGTCCCAATCGCCAAAATTAGGCGATAATAGTCCCCCAAACTCCCTAGCCATGCCAGTCTTATCGAGAGGATCTGCATAAAAATTTAAGAATGATCCCCGTCTGGTGATAGACTTTTGACTGTTAAGGAAACAAACTCACTAGATAAATCATAGATTCAGTTGTAGGGAGGATCATCGAGTGGAAAGTACGCTAGGGTTAGAAATTATCGAAGTGGTCGAACAGGCTGCCATTGCCTCCTCGAAGTGGATGGGTAAAGGTGAAAAAAATACCGCCGATCACGTCGCGGTGGAAGCGATGCGCGAACGGATGAATAAAATCCATATGCGCGGTCGCATAGTTATTGGAGAAGGGGAAAGAGACGAAGCTCCCATGCTCTATATTGGCGAAGAAGTGGGTATCTGTACCCAAGTTGATGCCAAACAATATTGTAATCCCGACGAATTAGTCGAAATCGATATCGCCGTCGATCCCTGCGAAGGCACTAACTTGGTCGCCTACGGTCAAAATGGTTCTATGGCCGTGTTAGCGATCTCCGAAAAAGGCGGATTATTCGCCGCTCCTGACTTTTATATGAAAAAATTAGCGGCTCCCCCAGCAGCTAAAGGTCATGTGGATATTAATAAATCGGCGACGGAAAACCTGAAAGTTCTTTCCGATTGTCTCAATCGTTCGATCGAAGAACTGGTAGTAGTAGTTATGGATCGTCCCCGTCACAAGGAATTAATCCAAGAAATCCGCAACGCTGGGGCCAGAGTTCGTCTGATCAGCGATGGTGACGTATCGGCCGCTATTTCCTGCGCTTTTTCGGGAACTAATATTCATGCTCTCATGGGTATCGGTGCTGCTCCAGAAGGGGTAATCTCGGCGGCGGCTATGCGTTGTCTGGGGGGTCACTTCCAGGGACAATTAATCTATGATCCGGAAGTGGTCAAAACCGGTTTAATCGGCGAAAGCCGCGAGGGTAATATCGCTCGTCTGCAAGAAATGGGCATCACTGATCCCGATCGCGTTTACGGTTGCGAAGAATTAGCCAGTGGCCAAACCGTTCTCTTTGCCGCCTGTGGTATCACCCCCGGCACCCTGATGGAAGGGGTACGCTTCTTCCATGGTGGTGCTCGTACCCAAAGCTTGGTTATCTCCACCCAATCGAAAACCGCTCGCTTTGTCGATACCGTTCACCTGTTCGACCAACCCAAATACATTCAACTGAGATAATTCTCTGACCGGGTGGGGTGGGCATGGCTCACCTCGCCCCCATTGGTAAAAATATATAAAGTTTTTTTTCAAACATCTTTTATTTGCATCCCGATTGGGACTAAATTGCAACAATTAGAGACATAACGCACTGATCTTTATCAATAATTTTTGTAGCCTGAGCAACATTTGTAGGAGAACATAAATGAATATTGCTGTAGTGGGCTTGAGTCACAAGACAGCCCCTGTGGAAATTCGCGAAAAATTGAGTATTCCGGAAGCGAAAATCGAGTCCGCTCTTACCCACCTCAAGGGTTATCCCCACATCCAAGAGGTGGCTATCATCAGCACCTGTAACCGTTTGGAGATCTACGCCGTGGTTACGGATACGGAAAAGGGTGTGGTGGAAATTACCCAGTTTCTCGCTGAAATCGGGCATATTCCCCTTAATGTCCTGCGTCGTTATCTGTTTACCCTACTGCATCAGGATGCTGTCCGTCATCTGCTGCGGGTGTCGGCCGGTTTAGAAAGTCTTGTCCTCGGTGAAGGGCAAATTCTCGCTCAAGTTAAAAATACCCATAAATTAGCTCAGAAGTACAATACTATTAGCCAGTTACTCGATCGCCTGTTTAAACAAGCGATGACTGCCGGTAAGCGCGTCCGCACGGAAACCAGCATCGGCACGGGAGCCGTATCGATCAGTTCGGCGGCGGTGGAGTTAGCCCATGCTAAGGTGACAGACCTCAGCAGCAAGAAAATCGCTATTATCGGGGCAGGGAAAATGTCCCGATTATTAGTTACTCACCTTCTGGCTAAGGGTTCTCAGCAAATTGCGATCATCAATCGCTCCCAAAGACGGGCCCAGGAGTTGGCCCGTGAATTTCCTAACCTACCGCTGCAACTATATGGCTTAGAAGAGATGATGGCCATCGTAGCGGCATCGGATATCGTCTTTACCAGTACCGGAGCCACGGAACCGATTTTAACTAAAAATTTATTGACAGAAGTGACGATTACTGCTAACTCGCTGATGTTAATCGATATTTCCGTTCCCCGCAACGTCCACACCGACGTGAAGGAATTGGCACAAGTGCAAGCTTTTAACGTCGATGATCTTAAAGCGGTGGTTGCCGCCAATCAGGAAAGTCGCCGTCAGATGGCTAGGGAAGCAGAGGCACTCCTAGAGCAGGAAGTGGAAGCTTTCGAGCTTTGGTGGCGTTCTTTGGACACTGTACCGACAATTAGCTGTTTAAGAAGCAAAATTGAAGATATTCGCGAACAGGAATTAGAAAAAGCCCTCTCCCGTCTGGGGACGGAATTCGCCGAAAAACACCAAGAAGTTATCGAAGCAATGACCCGCGGTATCGTCAATAAAATCCTTCACGAACCCATGGTACAACTACGCGCCCAACAGGATATCGAAGCGCGTAAGCGCTGTTTACAATCCCTGCAAATGCTCTTTAATCTCAGTGTCGGAGAAGAATATAGTTAGGGACCGACAATTGACAAAAATTAAGGGCGATTCTATTGGTCTGTCAAGGTTATTTTGAGGGATTGGGATCCGATAATTTTGCCTGATTCCCCTATCCACAATTTCAAGATTGACAGACCAATAGACGTTTGGCTGTAGAAATGCGGTAATTATGCCCAAATTGAGGGGGTGTTTAACTGATGGAAGTGGGATAGTAGGACAGAGGAGGGTGCGAGACAGCAGGGAGCGATATGATTAATAGTTAGACTGCCAAAAACTGAGTTCTCTCTTTCACAGAGTCGTCATCAATTTCATTGTTAGCTCGTTATACTTGGAAAAGCATACTAAGCCTGAGTAATATGGAAAACCTTGCAGAAAAAGTAGCCTTACTCGAAAAAGCAGTCTCAGATGAGAGAAAAAGGCTGTCGTCTGATAGGCTTGACATTTCTTTTGGGGAGTTGATCAACCTATACAAAAATAATCAATTAATAATTAGACCAGAGTATCAGAGATTATTCCGATGGTCAGAAGCACAAAAAACTCCACTTATAGAATCAATTCTACTCTCGATTCCAATTCCTCCAATATTTGTGGACGAGGATAAAAATGGTGTATGGGAATTAGTCGATGGATTGCAACGTGTTTCTACTTTCATAAGTTTTTTTGGTGAACTAAAAGGTAGTGGATGGACAATTGACTATCAAGAAGTTCTAGACAGATCAGGAGTCGAAGAAGAAGAAGAAATTGATGAGAAAAGCGGGGAAGAAACTGGAGGGATAAAAACTACAAATAAATGGACTTTGCAAGAAGGAGGATTGGTCACAAGCTTGCAAGGCTTTAATGTTGATAATCTTCCACCAAATCTAAAAATAAACTTGAAAAGGGCTGTTTGTAGAGTTGAAATTCTGAGAGGAGAAAGTATTACTTCCATGAAGTATGAGTTGTTCAAAAGACTCAACTCTGGAGGTTCAAAATTAACTCCACAGGAGATAAGAAATGCAATTTGTCGAGGGGTTAATCCTAGACTTAACGAGCTTTTACTAACTTTTAGTAAAAGCGAAGTTTTCAGATCTCTTACTCAATTAAGTAGTGTCAAACTTAATGAATTATATGATCAAGAATTAGTTTTTAGGTTTTTTGCTTTGACAAAGTAAAGTAACTCTATAGGGCGGCGCTGCTGAATCAAGGTATGAATGCCAACTGTGCAAGTTCCAGGGTAAAAGTTAGTTGGGGTCTAGGTTTGAAGAAATTCCACCAAAGAAGATTCAGACCTCAAATCAGCAACGCCTTTGATTTTTAACTTGACGTAAGCGGTCAGGGATTGAGATAATCTAACAAGTATGTACGACAATGAAATCCTAGACTCCAGCAACTCCTTAAATAATCCTCTCGATGGGAGCGATCCAGATCAAGCAGCGGAAATCCCCCCCGATCCAGAGGAAATGCTGTCATTGCTTACTTCTGCTCATGTCAGCGAGAGAATGATCGCCGCCCGCGCCTTTTGTGAATTGCGTGACGAAAGAGCGATCGCTCCTTTACTAGAGATGTTAAACGATGTCTGTCCCCTAGTGCGTGTCAGTGTCGCCTACGCTTTGGGCAGAAATCCCAGTCTTAACTCTGCGGAACCCTTAATCGATTTACTGGCCAGAGATTGGAATGGTTACGTCAGAAAAGGGGTAGTTTGGGCCCTAGGTAACTGTGGCGATCGCAGAGCGATCGAGCCTTTGGTTCATGCCCTCAAAACTGATATTTCGGCGGTGCGATTATGGGCTGCTAGTAGTTTGGCCCAGATTGCCAAGGTCAATTATGAAGATATCATCACCGTGTTGCCGCCTTTAATTGAAGGATTGCGCCGGGATTTAATCGCAGCGGTGCGGAGTAATTGTGCTTGGTCGATCGGTCAATTATGCCGAGAATTGCCCTTAAATGTGATTTATGCCACGTCGATCGATGCTTTGATCGAGGCCTTGGTGGAAGATGAGGATTTAGGTGTCAAGGAAGATGCCAGAGGTGCTTTATTAAAAGTAGGCGACCCAAGAGGATTACAATTGATCGAGGAATTAGAGATTGAAGGAATTATCTAAACCGCTAATTTTGGGCGTTACGGGGGCATCAGGGCTGATTTATGCCGTCCGCACCCTCAAATATCTACTTTTAGCCGACTACACGATCGATCTAGTGGCCTCCAAATCAGCTTACACTGTCTGGCAAGCGGAAGATAAAACGCGTATGCCTCCAGAACCAGAGCTGCAAGAACAATTTTGGCGCAGCCAATGCGGGGTGATCGAAAAGGGAAAATTACGCTGTCATCGTTGGGGTGATGTGGGGGCAACGATCGCCAGTGGTTCCTATCGCACCCTTGGTATGATAATTATTCCCTGTAGCATGAGTACAGTGGCCAAATTAGCGGGGGGATTAAGTTCCGATTTGCTAGAAAGGGCGGCCGATGTGCAGATCAAGGAGGGCAGAAAATTGGTTGTAGTACCTCGAGAAACCCCTTTTAGTTTAATTCATCTGCGTAATTTAACTACTTTGTCCGAGGCAGGCGTTAGAATTGTGCCAGCAATACCGGCATGGTATCACCATCCCCAATCGATCGAGGATTTGGTCGATTTTGTCATCGCTCGTACTCTCGATCAGTTAGATATCGATTGTGTGACAATTAATCGCTGGCAAGGACATTAACAGTTATCAGTTATCAGTTATCAGTTATCAGTGGGTAAGTTATCAGTTATCAGTGGGTAAGTTATCAGTTATCAGTGGGTAAGTTATCAGTTATCAGTGGGTAAGTTATCAGTGGGTAAGTTATCAGTTATCAGATGTAAGTTTTAAGTTAATTAGTTAGTTAGTTATCTTTATCTTTATACCTGTTTACTGTTTACTGATCACTGTTTACTGATCACTGTTTACTGATCACTGTTTACTGATCACTGAGTCAAGGGAGGTAAAAATGGGCTGGATTATGGTCTTATTTGCGATCGCTGTGGGCGGATTACTGATCTGGCAGAATCTGGGGGTGATCACTTTGGTCTTTTTTGGCGGTATTATGACAGTAAAACTGCCCCTAGCTGTCTGGGTGTTACTTTTCACCCTAGTGGGAATTATCAGTGGTTTAACCCTGCAATTTCTCTATAGTTTTGGTCGTCCTTTGGCTGCCCCAAAAACTTCCCCTCCGATAGCCAATAATCCTAGAGTTCCACCCCCATCTCCCCGACCCACCTATATTCAGGATTCTGCTGCGTCTCCACCGGGTAACGATTGGGAAAGAGATAGCGGTGATGATTGGAATTTTGATACACCCCCCCTTCAACGTAGCTCAGGGCAAGCCGAAAAACCGACGACCATTCAGGATCGGCAAGAATTCACGCCTAGGGTGGCCGATGAGGAAAAAGTTGATTTTGTCAAGCCTCCAAGTGACAGTTCTAAAACTGGCACGGTTTATTCCTATAGTTACCGCACAGCCAAACAGACTCGCGGGGAAAAAGTCGATCAAGTTTACGATGTCAATTATCGGATTATTACGCCACCTACCCAGGATCAAAACCAAGATCGGGAGGTAAACAAAGGGGATGAGGAAGAGTGGATTTAACTAGCCCTTCGACGTAGCTCAGGGCTAGGATAGAGTAGAGGTTCCTTCCTGCCCAAATCCCTCCGAGAAGACAAACTGTTGTGGCCTTGCTTCCTGTCTTACAATGGGGAAATCTAGGTTGTGCAGACAGAGCGCCATGAAACACACATTATCCGTATTAGTTGAAGATGAAGCAGGAGTCTTAACCCGTATTGCTGGATTGTTTGCCCGTCGGGGCTTTAATATTGAAAGTCTAGCCGTGGGTCCGGCCGAACAAATGGGCGTTTCTCGGATTACGATGGTAGTACCCGGGGACGAGGACAGCATCGAACAGTTAACCAAACAACTTTACAAACTAATTAACGTCCTCAAGGTACAGGATATCACCCAAACCCCTTGCGTGGAAAGGGAATTAATGCTGATTAAAGTTAATGCTACCGCCGATCGCCGAGCGGAAGTGATCGAATTAGCGCAGGTATTCCGAGCGCGGATTGTGGATATTTCCGAGGAAACCCTGACCATCGAAGTGGTGGGGGATCCAGGTAAAATGGTGGCGATTATGCAAATGCTAAATAAATTTGGCGTTCGCGAGGTGGCGCGTACCGGTAAAATCGCTCTGATTCGCGAGTCGGGAGTCAATACGGAATACCTCAAAGCTTTAGAGGCTAAAATGGCAATTTAGGCATATTGGCTATGAATTGGGGTGTTGGGGTTTTAGGGTGTTAGGGTGTTAGTTGAAATTCCCCACTTCCCCACTTCCCCTATTGCCTTCAGAAGCTGATAACTGATAAAAACTATGTCTAACCAGTCGCCGAAAACCCAAATTAGTCAACTTGTCACCGTTGCCGTGCAGAAATTGCAAGGAAAGGTGAATTTTCAGGCGGTAAATCTCAAAAAAGGGGCAAGGGTTCCCGAATTACGCATTAAAAACGAGAATGGCAGTGGGGAAAGCAAATATCCCCTCATTGGCGATCGCTATTTGTTAGGCCGCAGTTCCAGTTCCTGTGATATTACTATCCGTAATACCGTGGTTAGTCAGATTCATTGTTCACTACAGCGTGACCCAAAAAATCCCCATAATTTCCTGCTCACAGATGAAAACTCCACTAACGGGGTTTATATAGGTAAACGTCGTCTGAAAAGCGTTTCCCTGCGTCATGGTGATACCTTTACCCTAGCCCCCCCAGACTTAGCCAATTGTGTCACCATCTCCTATTACTGTCCCCCTCCTCTGTGGGCGCGACTTTTGCGCTATGGTTTCTACGGTGCGGGTGGTATTTTCGGTTTATTAGTTTTAGCGGTTATCTGGGAAAGTCGCAAAGTTAGTGTTTATCCACTCCCTTCCGGGGTAAGCGGTCCGGTGGTCGTCTATGCTAGGGATGGTCAAACTCCCCTCAATCCCATTCGACAGGAAACTCACCAAGAATTAGATAATCTGGGCGATTTTTCTCCCTATTTGCCCAAGGCGGTCGTCGCTTCCGAAGATAGTCGTTTTTACTGGCATTTTGGCGTTGATCCGTTGGGGATTGTCCGGGCTGTTATGATTAATTGGCAAGGTCGGGGCATTCGTCAAGGGGCCAGCACCCTAACTCAACAGTTGGCCCGTAGTTTATTCCCCGAAGTCGGTCGCCAAAATACTGCCGATCGCAAACTCCGGGAGATGGTTGTCGCTTTACAATTAGAAGCGGTCTATAGTAAGGATACAATCCTCAAAACCTATCTCAATCGAGTTTATCTCGGTCTGGGCGGTTACGGTTTTGAAGATGCGGCCCGCTTTTATTTCGATAAATCCGCTAGAGATTTAGATATCTCCGAGGCTGCCACCCTTGTGGCTATGTTACCCGCCCCGAATCTATTTAATCCCATTCAAGATTACGACACTTCCGTGCAATTACGCAATCGTGTCATCGATCGCATGGCCCAATTAGGCATGATTTCCCCAGAAGCGGCCGCCAGCGCCCGCAGATCCCGCATTGAAATCAGTCCCCAAGCCAAAAAATCCCTATCTAGTACGATTGCACCATATTTTTATAGTTACGTTTTCGAGGAATTACAGGACCTTTTAGGGGAAGAAGTGGCGAAAGAAGGCAATTTTATCGTTGAAACCAGTTTAGACCGCCAGATGCAGGCGATCGCAGAAAAAAGCTTAAAAAATAATGTCTTAAACCAAGGCCCCCGCTATCGTTACTCCCAAGGTGCTTTAGTCACCCTAAACAGTCAAACTGGGGAAATTCTCGCTTTAGTCGGGGGAGTTGATTATCAAAAAAGCCAATTTAACCGCGCTATCCAAGCGAAACGTCAACCCGGTTCCACTTTTAAGGTATTTGCTTATGCTGCCGCCCTAGAAAAGGGAATATCCCCCTATAAAACCTATAGCTGCGCTGGACTCTCTTGGCAAGGACAAGCTTATTCTCCCTGTGAACGTAGTAGCGGGGGGGTCAATATGTTTCAAGGTTTAGCGCGATCAGAAAATAGCGTCGCCCTTCGCATTGCTCGCGAGGCAGGATTAAGTAATGTGGTCAATGTGGCGGAACGTTTGGGGGTGAAATCACCTTTAAATCCCGTACCGGGGCTAATTTTAGGGCAAAGCGAGGTAAATGTCTTGGAAATGACTGGCGCTTATGCGGTTTTTGACCATGGCGGGCGCTGGAATCGTCCCCACGCCATTAAACGCATTCTCGACGCTTCCGACTGTGAAAATGTGGAGGATTTGAGTACCTGTCGGGTTATTTATGACTATGGCGAAGATAGCGAGAGAAATCAGCAGGTAATCTCCCCTAAAACCGCCGAAACGATGAATAGCCTATTGCGGGGGGTGATAACTAATGGTACAGGAGGCGCTGCCAGTATTGGCATGGGAGAAGCGGGTAAAACGGGAACTACGGATAATTATGTAGACCTCTGGTTTATCGGTTATCTTCCCCGTCGCGACTGGGTGACGGGCATTTGGTTGGGTAATGATAATAATTCCCCCACTTCCGGCAGTAGTCAACAGGCAGCGAGGTTATGGGGCGATTATCACCGTCAGTTAATCACTACACAAAACTAATCCCAATGACTCTCAAGCTCAGACCGATTTTAACCGTCTATCCTTAAGATTAGTGGAAGGAACCACAGAAACACAAAAGACACGAAGATCGATCGCTTCTATAGTAAGTTAAACTGATCACACAAAGAGTTAGAGAGCCGCTGAATCTCCCCCACTTCCCACTTCCCACTTCCCAAATAATAAGGGTGTGTTAGCCCTAGCTAACACACCCGCAGAGATTATTTCTGGTGGCCTAATTTTAGCCCAAAAATCCACAACTGCTAGACCCACCTGAGTGGAGGGACAGGGATAGATTAGATAACGACAATATTAGTATTGGCGATAGATGCCAAGTTACTGAGAGTTGCGATTTGAATCGCAGCAGTAGCACCATTACCATCTACGTCAAACCGTAAAGCGCCATCAGTGGTATTGTAGATGAATCTTTGCGTTGCATTATTGGCGCTAGTAACTCCCGCACCAGATCGGAATTGTGTAGCCAACAAAGTACCAACAACCAGTCCACCAGCAAAACCAGCGGCAGAAACTAGGATAGAATCGGCATTTCCGCCACTGGTGGCAAAATCGGTGATGGTGTCAACGCCTTCGCTGGGATTGTTGAAAACAAAGCTATCACTATTACCAGAACCGGTTAGGGTATCGGTTCCCGCGCCGCCAATTAGGGTATCGTTTTGCCCGGCACCGGTTAGACTATCATTGCCATCGCCACCGATTAGGCTATCGGTTCCCTGCCCACCATCTAGGGTATCGTTGCCATCACCACCGATTAGGGTATCGGCTCCCTGCCCACCGTTTAGGATGTCGTTTCCATCACCACCGATTAAGGTATCGTTTCCATTATCACCACTTAGGGTGTCATTGCCCGTACCGCCATCGAGTAGGTTCGCACTATTATTCCCGGTAAGGTTGTCGTTGCCAGCGCCGCCAAAGAGGTTTTCGATATTGCTGAGGGTGTCCGTACCCTCGCCAGTGTCCTGGGATCCGCCAGCACCCAGGTTGACGGTGTTGTCGGCTTCGCCAAATATTGCCGTGTCGAGACCTGCGCCACCGTTTAGGCTATCGTCCCCCAGACCACCAGTTAGGCTATCGGCGCCACCGTTACCATTTAGGGTATCGTTGCCAGTACCACCAATGAGAGTGTCTGCGTTAGCGCCGCCGGTCAGGGTGACAGCAGTGGCATTTCCGCTATTGGTGAGCGTCCATCCCGATGTACCAGTCGCTGAAGCAACGTTGATGTTAAAGCCGCTCGCCGTGACCGATGCAGTGCCTGCGTTGCTGGTCGATCCAGTGGCAGTCCAGGCTGCTGCCGCCGTGGCATTCGCCGTGGCACCAGCGGCGACAAGCAGGATGTCGGTGCCGTTTCCAAGATCGGAAATGGTGTCGGTGCCAGCGGCGACGTTGAAGGTATCGTTGCCATCGCCACCGATTAGGCTATCGTCCCCTAGGCCACCATTTAGGCTATCGTCCCCTAGGCCACCGATTATGGTATCCGCTGCACTGCCACCGGTTAGAGTATCGTTGAAAGCACTACCTGTAATGAAATAGGGAACGTTGGCGGGGAGTGGTGCGATCGTAGTTTGACCAGGTGTGGGTATGCCCAGATTTATTGGTACCGTATTTGCCGCTTTCGTGTACGAAGGACCGTTGGGGTTGATTTTTAGTGTATGAGTGCCGCCAGCCGTAGCCGTAGATCTAACAAAGGTATTGGTATTTGCTGGCAGAACAAGGGTTTTAGAAAAGCCTCCACCGTAGCGAGAAAGGGTTGAGCTAACATCACTGCCAGTTCCGTTGAATAATCTCCAAGCCGTATTGCCGCCAGCAAAAACGCCAATGGAAGTAAGATTATAGGTACCAGTGGCTGTTGTCGGCAGGGAAATAGGGGTATCAGTAAAGGTGTTCAGGAACTGGGCAACTGTTGCAAATTGACCAACAGCGAAATTAACACCAGTGGTGGAGTTAGCGAAAGATATAATGATAGCGGACATAGTTTTTCCTTTGAGTGATATAGCAAAAAATGGGTTATTTAGGACGCTTTCAATTTTCAAACTCTTATTGGTCAAGGGTTTCAGCGATTGATTGTCCTAACCACCCCGATCTTTGCTATATGTTTGAACTTTAAGAGTTTAACAGGCTTCCCCCGATAATTATATACCGAGAAAAAAAATGCAATCATGTTCGCGAGGCTTGTTTCCTGAATTATTGCTAATGGTTAAGTTTTTATCAATTTTGGGTTAATTTTGGGCTGGGTGTGATATAAATCAGACCAGAAATTAAAGTTAATGTCACCGATAGCCAAAAGGCAATCTGAGAAATTAAGTTATATTCAGAAGGCAAGGGAGCAATTAAAAGAGCGATAGCGATAATTTGGCTGACTGTTTTGCTTTTTCCCCACCAATTAGCCCCTTTTATGTCGCTATTTCCTGTTAAATTCGGATTAATGCGCCAACCAGCGATCGCTAATTCCCGAGCTAGAATCAAAAATACTCCCCAAGCAGCAATTAAATCCATTTCAATCAGAGCTAAGAGGGGAGCGAGAACCAGCAATTTATCGACCAAAGGATCGAGAAATTTCCCTAATTCGGTGATTTGATTCAATTTTCGCGCTAGATAACCATCGAGCCAATCGGTGCTGGCAGCAATCAGAAAGACAATTAAACTTAACCAGCGATCGATTTCTGTGCCTTGGTGCAACCAGTATAAAATTAATGGCAGTCCCAAGAGTCGCGATAGGGTAATCGAGTTGGGTAGGTTCATTTTTCAGTGATCAGTAATCAGTAATCAGTAATCAGTCAACAGTAATCAGTAATCAGGCTCTCTTAGGTTTGGTGGGTAAAATGTATTCTAAGATACAGTCTTGGGGCAGTGAGTGGAAAGAACCACAGAGACACAGAGGACACAAAGATCGAACACTACTATATAAGTTAAACTTATCACACAAAGAATAAGAGATCCGTAATCAGTAAACATTAAACAGTCAACAGTAATCAGTAAAAAGGCAGCTCCGAGCTTGTCCCTTAATACTATTCACTGAAAACTTAAAACTGATAACTGATAACTGATAACTGATCACTGATTTTAGCTGGCTAATTTGAGATCGAAATTACTTTGTTTATTGCCTAATTGTCTGAGCCAACGATAATTATAAGCTAAAGCCCCGCGCAGGGTGGGATAAACAGCATAATTAACGCCAAATTCTTGGCAAACTTCCGCTAAAATTGGGGCTATCTTAGGGTAGTGAATATGACAAATCTGCGGGAAAAGATGGTGAACAACTTGATAATTTAATCCACCTAAATACCAATTTAGAAAAGCATTTTTAGGAGCAAAATCTACGGTAGTTCGCACTTGAAAGATTGCCCATTCGTCTTCGATTTGGTTAGCTACCGAGGGTTGAATAAATTCGGCGGGTTCCAAAACGTGAGCTAACATAAATACATGACAGGCAAGCACTCCATAGGTCATAAAAGCAATGAGAAAACCGATCGCTATTTCTAGAAGACTATAACCAACTAAGAGAGGAATGCCAATAAACCAAAAGAGATAAACAACTTTTCCGCTTAATAAAACGAATAGATCGATCGGTTTAGGATTGGGAATTTTAATCTCGCCAAAACGATTACGAAAGAGGATAGAGCGCACATCAGAGAATGACCAATATATAGGAATTATAGCGTAGAGAATCGGGATGAATAAATGTTGATAACGATGATACCATTTATGCTCGGCATGGGGAGTCATTCGCACCACACCATCGCCGTGAATTTCCACATCATACCCTAAAACATTGGTGTAGGTATGATGGAGATAATTATGACGAAAACGCCAGAGATAACTGGAAGTACCGATGATATAATCGTAGCTCATGCCAAGGAGAGAATTAACCCATTTTTTACTAGAATAGCCGCCATGGTTGGCATCATGACCGATACTAAAACCAATTCCCGCTAATCCTCCTCCTAAAACCATACAACCGATAATTTTTAGCCACCAGATATCCGGACCAAAAAGCACAAACAGCCAAGCGGCAATTACCCAAGTTAAAATCGTGATCGTCTTCAGGTACATGGCCAAATTATCTCTGGTGGGGATGCCGTTTTCGGTAAAATAAGCATCAACCCGTTTATTCAATTCCTTTCTAAAACCCTGATTTTCGGTAAAAGTTACTCGCATTCCTATTTTTGTCCTAGAAGTTGGTATGACGGCAATTTGTGGCAGCTCAGAGTGAATTTATGAGTCTTTTACTGGTTTGCTAAGGCTGTCTCACTATAACTGATAGTTTCTCATCAGTCTCTCATCTATTGTCAGAGAAAGAGGTGCGCTTGGCAAGGGAATCGCTCAATTTATTTGCCACTCTTGCAAAAAATCCTCTGATTTTACCTAATCAGATAGTAGATACCTGTAGCCGGTGATAGAGATGCGCGTTAGGTGCTTTTGTACTACTATTAAATCCATTGAAGGCGATCGAGTTTTCTGGTGCGAAGTGCCACAATTAAGAAGATCGATCGATGCGATCGCTGGAAGCGTGGCAAATGACGAAGCAGTGTATCTTGATCTGTGGCAATGGTTACAGAATGATCCTAATAACCAATTAGTCAAGTCTCATTGGATGGTTTTTTTACAATATCGCTCCTGTATAGTAACGCAAAGGGTCTATCAAAATGTTGGCCATCGGATCGATGCTGATTATGAAACCCTATTCTACTATTTGCTGAACTTGCTTGCCACGGCAATCACCAACAATCCTAGCAATTTTTACAGTAACTTTCAGGATAAAAAGACCAAACCGGTATTTTTTCGCTTAATCTTAGAAAAATGGACAGATAAAAAATTAAGAAATACTCTCTATAATTTCCTGCGAGGAGAGTATAAAACTATTGGCAGGACTAATCTCGGTATAGTCAGTCTTTTTAGTGCGAATAAAATTCAAAAAGTTTTACGAGCATCGGGTATCTTTACCGAGAATCATCTGCTAATATTTAACTGTTTTCGAGAGGTAAAAAAAGCTTCTCCTAGATCATTGGATAAGTGGCAAGAGGAGGATTGGCAACAAGTAATCGATCGCTTGCATCAGTTACAACCGCAAGTTATTCTCACCGTGGAGGAAGTACAAGCAAAACTCAATCAAATAGGGGAGATAATGCGTAATCATATCGATCCTCCTTACTCTAAATTTGAGCCGACTAATTATGACCATGATAGCAATTACTTTTGGGAAAATCTCCCCAGCAAGAGGACAAATCAAGACTTACTACAACAGCAAGAAATCCAGGAAGATATCAATAAGTTATTAATCACTCAAGAGGAGGAAGTTAAACAGATTGTATATTGTTACTATCATCAAAAGATGACGCAGGCACAGATATCTAATCGATTGGGAGTTCATCCATCTACTATTAGTCGAGAAATAACCCAATTATGTAAAAAAGTTTATCAGCTACTCTGTGCAAGGGAAGGCAAATATTGTCCTAAGTTGTTAAATGAGATTAAATTACAATCTCGGCAAAAACAAGAGATCGATGCTTATCTAGAATATTTTTGTCAGTCCTACTTAACTTAAATCTAATCTGTTAGGAGATACCATGAAAGTCAACCTCGATATTTTGCAACAAATTAACCCAAAATCCCTTTGGCTAACTTTTTCGGAAACAGAGATTAAACAAGCTCGATCGATTCTCGGTCAATACTCTAATCAAACCGCCAAAAATCAGGCTTTGATTAATTACTTAGTGCAAATATGCTTAAGCAATTGGCTGAAAGATCATCTTGATTCTTCTCTTCAAATAATACCTGAAAACCCTCAGTATCTTTGGGAGTTTATTAACGGGGTTACTTGGCAAGTCCAAGATAAAAAAGTGACTACTATTCCCAGTCAAACTATTGACATTGAGGGATTGATAATAGAGCAAGAATGGGTTGATATTCCCGATTTAGCGGCGGATTTTTATCTAGGGGTACAGGTAGATTTAGCAGAAAAATTTCTCAATATCTGGGGTTTTATATCCAGAGAAGATGTTAAAAATCTCGCAGAATACGATCCAATTTACCATCAATATTATTTAGATAGTGAGCAAATAATTGATGATTTAGATATTCTTTGGCAGAGTTGTTTAGAGGGAGAGAGTGAAAAAGGAAAGCTGGAATCTCTAGCAAATTTATCGCCAGCAACAGCAGAAAATTTAATTAAAAAGTTAAGTCAAGTTTCACCCTATTCTCCAAGATTAGATATTAATTTTCAGCAGTGGTTAGCTTTGTTGAATAATCAACAATGGCGAGAAAAACTTTATCAGCAGCGTTTAGAGGTAATCCCCACCAAACTTAGTCAATGGTTGCAGGGAATTATTACAGAGAAATGGCAGGAAATCCTCGACAATTATCGTCCAATTAATCCAGGGTTTTTGTTGGCTGCTGAAAAAATCAGCAGTCGAGAATCTCCAGCAGATATTCAGCGAGGAATTAGACAACTGTATGCTAGTCAAAAAGGGGTGGAATTTTCGGAACATTTAACCCCAGAGGAAGCTTTAGCAAAACTACAACATCAAACCCAAGATGAAACTATTCGCTGGCAAGCGGCCGAATATCTCTGGAATATCGATCCCCATTATCCCAATGCTGCTATCCGCAAAATGCTCGATGTGGGTAGTCAATTAATGGGTTATAAAATCGCTTTAATGGTGGGAGTTTTATCGACCAGTCACCAGAGAATTGCTGTCTTAATTCGTGCCTATGCCATGGACAATTTTGCCAAGCTACCCCCCGGTTTATCTTTGCAAATTAGCGATGAAATAGGCCAATTAATCCCCAGTTTAGAAGCAATAGCAAGGGAGAAACCCTTAGATAGCTATCTACAACTTTATTTTCTAGCTGATGCCGACGATCGCTTTAATGTTAACCTAAGTTTAGGGGATAGTAGCATTACCGAACAGTTTAGGATTTAATAGAGATAGCAGAAAATGTCAAGGATAAAGACATGAGCAGAGTTGTGATTCTGAAAATTGGGGAGGGAAATTTTGCAACGGGATTCTCCGTCACTCTAGAAATTCGTGACAATCATCGCTTGATAGCGCCTTTTGCCGAGGGTAAATTAGTCCCTAACCTTGACATTGCTGACGCTTTGCAAAATTATCGTCGAGCTTATTATCATTGGGTAAAAAGTCAACCCAGTTTAGGAATTACCGTTCCTCATAGTATGATCACCCATGCAGCGTTAGGTGATCCTAGAGACAACCTCAGAAAAGCCACTAAAACTTTAAAAGATAGCTTAAATGAATGGCTAAATTCCAGTTCTCTGAGTTCGATACAAAATCATATCTTGTTCCATATAAATACTAAGTCAGAAGTCAGATTTTTTATCCAAACTACCCACTTTGATCTACAACAAATTCCCTGGGAGTGTTGGAATTTTTTACACCAATGGTGTCCCGATGTGGAAATTGCTCTTACTATCCAGAGAAATCCCCCGATAATTAACCTTACTCCTCCAATTAAGGTTTTAGTAATTTTGGGCAATATTGACATCAAAAACGATCATAATTACCTGTGTTTATCCAGTTTACAAATGTTACTAGGAAACCCAAATCAGGTTTCTATGCAAATATTGAGTCCCAGTTCAAAAGTTCCTATTTCAACAAAAAATATTCACAATGAGTTGATCAAAAATCAATGGGATATTGTAGTTTATTTAGGTCATAGTCAAACCAGTAGCGACGGTCACGATGGAGTTTTTATCATTGATAATGATACGGCTTTATCTCCTGATCATAACTTAAGAAATTCCCTAGAAATAGCTGTTAAAAAAGGATTAAAACTTGTTATCTGTAACTCCTGCGATGGGTTAGGTATTGGTCGTCAGTTGGCTAATATTGGAGTACCGCATATTATTGTTATGAAAGAACCGATCGCCGTGCGGGTTGCTTTGAGATTTCTAGAAGTTTTTCTTCCCAATTTTCTTGGACATAAATCCCTACAGGAATCCTTAACAATTGCTCGACAAGAATTAAGATTACATGAATTTGAGGTGGATGCTGCTAGTTCTTCTTTGCTGCCTCGTTTGATAGAAAATCCTGAAGAATCACCGTTAATTCTACCTTTACCCCCTGAAAATACGGAGGAAAATCACCAAAATAATGATGAGCAAAGTTGGCCTTTCCGTCTATCTAGTCGCTGGAAACAAGCTCTGTTATTTATTTTAAGTCTTCTGGTAACTTTATCGGTTTTATATTGGGGAGGAGTATTTTCCGGTGATGCTAGTAAATACCCAGAAATTAGCTTAGGTGAAGAAATATTATTAAAGACAAATCGACAAGATAACATTATTGAACGGGGAAGACAAGCTTTTAAAAACCAAGAATATAAACAAGCAGTTCAGCTTTTTAAAAAATCCCTTGATCGCTTGCCCAATAATCCAGAAATTCGCATCTATTATAATAACGCTCGTGCGGCCTATCAAGACAAAAATCCCTTAAAAATTGCCACCAGTGTTCCGCTTGGTAATAATCCAGAAATAGCTCAAGAAATTTTACGAGGTATTGCTTTATTGCAACAGGAGTTAAATGATGAACAGGCCAACAACCCCGATTTTCACTTTCTACAGGTAGTGGTCGCTAATGATAATAATAGTGCCGCAGATGCCAAAGATCGAGCCGAAAAATTTGTTAAAGATCCGTCAATCATAGCAGTGGTTGGTCATAATGCTTCTGCTGCTAGTGAAGCGGCCAAAGATATTTATGTACAAGGGAAAATTGTGGCCCTATCTCCCACCAGCTTTTCCCTGAAAATATCTGGTAATGGCTATATATATAAAATGGTTCCCGATCTGGAAACTTTTGCCACAAGCTTAACTGAATATATCCGCGAACAAACTGACAAGCTAATTATCCAAAACCCCACTAATTTAATTTGTTACGATAGTCGCTCTGGGGATAATTATAACTTTGCTCAAAAATATAGAAACATTCTTCTCGGTCAGCAGTTTCAAAAATTCGTCAAAGATGAAGATTTTGACTGCAATATCGAACCAAAAATTAATTTAGATAAACAAGAAATTTATCAAAAAATCGCTCAATATCAAGTAAATATTCTCATGGTTGCTCCCTATATTAACGATCTGAAAAGAGCCGTCAGTATCTTTAAGCAACGTCCCGCACAACAGTTAAACTTAGTAATTTTGGGTTCCCCCTCTTTTCAAAGTTATCTCACCCTTGCAGAAGGTAAACAGGGGGTAGAAAATTTAGTTATCGCCGTGCCTTGGTATGATCTCACACAAGATAATTATATCCACAGTTTTTGGCAAAATAAGATCAATGTTTGGCGCACTCCCATGGCCTACGATGCGACCAAAGTTATCCTCAACGCTTTGCGACAGTTATCCCAACAAGGACAAAAATTCGATCGAGAATCATTAAATCAAGTTTTAAGAGAGGATTTTTCTATCGAAGGAATGACTGGCACGGTTAGATTCGATGAGAATGGTGTCCGCAACATGAATAATAATCCTGATGATCGCCGCTACTTGATTCTACAGGTCAAAAATGGTCAATTTGTCCCCCTCGCTCCCATTAAATCTGCCGGTCTACTCTAAACCTTCCTATCCTTGTCAAGACTTTTTACAAAACTTAACCTTACCCACTGCATTAAAGTTGGCCATCACTCCTAATTAACAGGTAACACCTCTAGGAGACAAACGGCATGAAATTGTTAAAAAAATTAACCCCAAAGGCCTTGATTTTTTGGCTGATCGGTGATAAGGCAGGAAATTCTCTCGTTGCGATCTGGAATTGGTTGTGGGGTATTCCCATCGAATCCGGCGGAAAAATTGCCGTAGAATCGGCCAAAGAATCCCTAGAATCGATGCAAAAATCCCTAGCGGAATTGACAGAATCGGTGGCGCAAGTAGTAGCCGCCCAGCAATCGGCTCAAGCACAATACGAGGCAAAAAAACAGGAACACACAAACTACTTGCAGCAGGCTGTCACCGCTCAAAAAAAAGGACTTCAAGAAGCGGCAAGACTGGCTATGGTTAAGGTTATCTCCCTAGAAAAAATTCTACCCGCCATGAAAGATCGGGTCGATAATGCCGAAAAAGTGGTCATTGCTGCTAAGGAAAAACTTCGTAAAGAGCAGGAAAAAATCGAGCATTATAAGTTAGAAATGAGCAACTTAAAAGCGATTAGTTCCATGAATGAGGCTTTAGGTAAAATAAACGAATTTGATAGTAGTCTCAACCTCAATACCTCCCGCGATCGCTTTGAGGATGCCAATGAAGCGATTAAAGACCGTTATCGAAAAGAAAACGCCTATAGTGAATTAAGCGAGAACTATAGCGAGAAATTAGCTCAAGAAATCGATTTCTTAAGCCTTGATGACGAAATTAACCGCCGTTTAGCCGAATTCAATCAGCAAAGTTAAGGAGTAAAGCGATGACAAAGACTGGCAAAAAAGCGAGCTTACCGCCAATTTTCTATATTTTACTGGGGTTGATCGGTTGGTTTCTTTTTCCCCAAATATTGGCAATATTTGCCCCAAAAGCCGATAATAATCCCCGCATCAGTTACGGCAATCATCTCCTGATCAAAACTAATTCTAACACCATCAAAGAATCAGCGATCGCTGCCATTGCTCAAGGTGATCACCAAGAAGCAGAGCAACTCCTGCAAAAATCCCTCGCTCAACATCCCAACGATCCCGAAAGCATAATTTATCTCAGCAACCTGCAAACTGGCTCAAATCCCTTTAAAATCGCCGTTGTTGTGCCAGCTACAACTAATCCCAACGTCGCTCAGGAAATATTGCGAGGAGTCGCCAGCGCACAAACCCAGATCAATCAACAGGGAGGGATCAACGGCAGAAAACTGATGGTTATCGTGGTTAATGACGATAATCAGCCGCAGATATCGAAAGAGGTAGCCAGTGAATTAGTCAAAAATCCTGATATTATCGCTGTTATCGGTCATAATGCCTCCGATGCCAGTTTAGCCGCCGCTCCCATCTACGAAAAAGGTGGTTTGGTGATGATTTCTCCCACCTCCCTGGCTAATAATCTCTCCGGTGCGGGAAATTATATCTTTCGTCTGGTGGCTTCTAACGGCAAAATTACGGAAATCTTAGCAAATTACATAGTAAATACTGCTAAAGTCCGGAAAATTGCTTTTTGCTACGATTCTCAAGCTCCCGATAATATTTCCTTTAAAGATGAGTTGATGGCTAATGTGGCGAAAAAAGGCGGTCAAATTGTGCCGATTGTCTGCGATCTGAGCGTCCCCAATTTTAAGGCCGATCAAGCTCTTAATCAGGCGATTTCTGGGGGTGCTAACGGCCTATTTGTCGTCGCTCATGTTGATCGTCTCGATCCCGTTTTTGAGGTTATTCGCTCCAATCGTCAGCGTTTGCCTCTGTTTAGTAGTCCCACCCTCTACAATATTCGCACCCTCGAAGATGGCGGCAAAAACGCCCAAGGTTTAACCCTTGCCGCACCCTGGCACCCATCGCTTAACCAGACTTTTGCCAATCTTATGCAGGAACAGTGGCGCGGTCCGGTTAGTTGGCGCACAGCCACCAGTTTTGACGCTACACGGGTGATTATTGCCGGTTTAAGGGAAAATCCTCATCGTCAGGGCCTACAATCCCTGCTGCGCTCCGGCAATTTTCAACAAACAGGGGCCACCGGAAAAATTAGCTTTGATCCTAATACTGGCGATCGCATCGGTCAACCGGTGTTAATTCAAGTGCGATCGACTCCCTCCGGTGAGCAGTTTGTCCCTTTACCTTGAAAAGTCCCCAGTCCACCAAAGTCGGGAGAGTTGGCAACTCTCCCCCCCAAAAAATCTCAAAAATTACAATTATTTCAATGTTCAAGCTTGAGTGAGAAATGAATGGCTAATATGTTAAAATATGCCTAGATATTTGTAAAAATTTTCCCTTGTATGGATATCGTTATTATCGAGGATGAAATTGAAATCGCCCATTTGATTCAGCAAACTTTAGAGAGGGAGTCCTTTACTTGTCATCTGGCTTATAATGGTAGGGTAGGACTAGAACTATTTTATCAAAAGCAACCAGAATTAGTTATTTTAGATTTAATGTTACCCGAATTAGACGGACTAGAATTGTGTGCTAGAATTCGGCAAAAACCCGGTGCAAAAGATCCCTATATTTTAATGTTAACCGCTAGGGGAGAAGAAATTGATCGCATTATCGGTCTATCTACGGGAGCCGATGATTATATGGTCAAACCCTTTAGTCCCCGGGAATTAACCGCTCGCGTAAGAGCCTTATTAAGACGTAGTTTAAGACACGATAGTCAACCCCAGCAACTCCATCGCAGCCGTCATTTTATTATCGACTTAGATCAACATTCTGCTCTTCGTAAATTAGAGGGAATGCCGGAGGAAACCCTCGATTTAACCACCTTAGAATTTAATTTATTAGCTACCTTTGTCAGTTATCCTAATCGCGTCTGGAGTCGCACCCAATTAATCGATAATCTCTGGGGAAATGATTTTTTTGGCGATGAAAGGGTAGTAGATACCCATATCCGACGCTTACGCAAAAAAGTAGAACCCGATCCTGCTAATCCCATCTTTATCAAAACTGTAGTCGGTGTCGGTTATAAATTTGAGGATGACATTGTTTAGAAACTATTGATCGGTAATTGGTAGTGATCAGTGATCAGTGATCAGTGTTCAGGTGTGAGTTTTCAGTGATCAAGTGTGAGTTTTCAGTGAATAGTATTAAGGGACAAGCTCGCAGCTGCCTTTTTACTTGTTACTGATTACTGCTCACTGTTTACTGACCAACACCCCAACCCCAATAAAAAATTCTCCCTAAAGGCATTTAAGCAGTCTTTAACCCTTATGTGCTACAATTTTTGAAGATTTTGCCATTCATTTAGGTTCAATCAGGGATCACAGCCTTTTTAGGGAAATTTTATGACAAGTAACTACGGCGCGGAACAGATACAAGTTCTCGAAGGGTTAGAACCAGTCAGGAAGCGGCCGGGTATGTATATCGGTACGACCGGGCCGCGGGGACTACATCATTTAGTCTATGAAGTGGTGGACAACTCGATCGATGAGGCCCTAGCGGGTTACTGTACTCATATCGAAGTGGATATCAAGGCCGATGGTTCCGTCAGCGTTACCGACGATGGCCGGGGTATTCCCACCGATGTCCACCCCACCACGGGTAAATCTGCCCTCGAAACCGTTCTCACTATACTTCATGCCGGCGGTAAATTTGGCAGTGGTGGCTATAAAGTATCGGGAGGGTTACACGGAGTCGGGATTTCCGTCGTTAATGCTCTTTCCGCATGGGTCGATGTGACCGTCTGGCGCGATCATAAAGTACATACCCAACGCTACGAAAGGGGTATCCCCGTCACAGAATTGGTCAGCAGTCCTAGTGAAGGGGAAAAAACAGGAACTAGGGTTAATTTCCTGCCAGACACCGAAATTTTTAGCCAAGGCATCGAATTTGATTACAGTACCCTCTCCGGACGTTTACGAGAACTAGCCTACTTAAATGCCGGTGTTAAAATCACCTTTAGCGATTACCGTGCCGAAGAACCCCACATCGAAACCTATTGTTATGAGGGGGGTATTAAAGAATATGTTGCCTATATGTGTCGGGAAAAAGAAACCCTGCACAAAGATATTATCTATGTATCGGGGGAAAAGAACGGAATTAATATCGAAGTGGCGTTTCAGTGGTGTATAGATGCCTATAGCGACAATATTCTCGGTTTTGCTAATAATATCCGCACCATTGACGGGGGAACTCACTTAGAAGGATTAAAGGCAGTTCTGACCCGTACTTTAAATAATGTCGCTCGTAAACGCAATAAAATTAAAGAAAATGAGCCTAATCTCGCGGGGGAAAACGTCCGTGAGGGTTTAACCGCCGTTATTTCCGTAAAAGTCCCCGAACCAGAATTTGAGGGCCAAACCAAGACCAAATTGGGTAACACCGAAGTCCGGGGTATTGTTGATTCGCTGGTGGGGGAAACTCTCAACGAATACCTAGAACAAAATCCCCAAGTGGCCGACACGATTATCGAAAAAGCAGTACAAGCGTACAAAGCGGCGGAAGCAGCCCGACGGGCCCGGGACTTAGTACGACGGAAATCGGTTCTGGAATCCTCACCTTTACCTGGTAAATTGGCTGATTGTAGCGAAAGAGACCCGGAAAAGTCAGAAATTTACATCGTCGAAGGGGACAGCGCCGGCGGAAGTGCCAAACAGGGGCGCGATCGTCGTTTTCAAGCGATTCTACCTCTGCGGGGAAAAATCCTCAATATCGAAAAAACCGATGATGCCAAAATCTACAAAAATACGGAAATTCAATCCTTAATTACGGCCCTCGGTTTAGGGATTAAAGGAGAAGATTTCGACCCCTCACAATTGCGCTATCATCGCATTGTTTTAATGACTGATGCTGATGTGGATGGCGCCCACATCCGAACTTTGTTGTTAACTTTCTTCTATCGTTATCAGAAGAATTTAATTGATCAAGGTTATGTATATATCGCCTGTCCTCCTCTCTATAAATTGGAACGCGGTAAAAATCATTCCTACTGCTATAGCGATCGAGAATTACAGCAAAAGATAGCGGAATTTCCCTCTAATGCTAACTACACAATCCAACGTTTTAAAGGGTTAGGGGAAATGATGCCCCAACAACTTTGGGATACTACCATGAATCCCGAAACTCGCACTTTAAAACGGGTGGAAATCGAAGACGCAGCCAAAGCTGAGGAATTATTTACGATTCTTATGGGCGATCGAGTTGCCCCCCGGCGAGAATTTATCGAAACCCACGGATCGCGTTTAAATCTTACGGATTTGGACATTTAAACCGTAACTTTGGGCTGTGTTAGTCTAGGCTAATACAGCCCCCGATAAAATCCCTAAATCCAGTTACTAAAGATCGATTATTCATTACCGATTCGACTGACTTCAAATATAGCTTACAAGCTTTTTTGCCCAACCCTAGTTAATCAGCCTCTGGCAATAAGTAAAAGTTCTAATTTTATAGATAAATAATTAAAATATTTAAATATTTTAGCCAATCAGTTAAATGTAACAATGAAGTTACGATATCTAAGTTTTCCCAGAATTTGCCAAAATTTGGCTGTAAATCGGGATTGCCTACATTTATTAATATGGTATGATCGTGGTATGCTGTGGGCTTAGTTTAAGCGTTAAACCTCAAATCAACGGAAAACCGAGACAATCAGGGGACTGTATCGATTCCCTTCCCCAAAAAAAGCCGCTAAAGGTGACATTTTTTTGTGAGGCAATTTTTGAAGTTTTGTAAAGGGTATTGACTTAAAGCCAGAATTGTGTTAGCTGTACTGTATTGAAACTGTGGATTGAGAATTTTAGTACAAACGCTCAAACTTCCTCTCCCTGCTCCCAAATCCGGCACCCCGGCGCAGTCTTAACGAGTAATTTAGATAGTCAACAGCTTAGAGAGTTTTCCTACTAATTAGCCTGATGACGAGAACTACCTGAGATCGAGCGAAATGGGATTTAATAAAAATAAGGCCGCATGACTAGCCATTTCTTCTGATAAATAAATCTTTTTATACTTAATAATCCCCGTTTCTAGAAAAGAATCCCTTAACATGGCTTTTGTCCCACTATTAAAGTCCGCCTCATAAAAAACTTCTTTAATTCCCGAAGAAATAATTAGTTTCAAGCAGGAAATACAGGGTTCTAAAGTAACGTAAATACTAGCTCCTTGGGTAGAAATACCGTGTTTGGCCGCTTGAGCGATCGCATTAGCTTCGGCATGAATTGCCCGAGAGGGAATTTCTCCAGATTCTCGACAGGTTCCCAAACCGGGATAACAAAAACCCTGGGCAGTACAATGAACTGTTCCTGATGGAGAACCATTGTAACCCGTGGCTAAAACCTGCCGATCTTTGACAATTACCGCACCGACGGGAAAAGCTAAACAGGTGGATCTGGTGGCGGCTAATTTAGCGATCATTAAAAAATATTCATCCCAAGTCGGTCTTTTTTCTTCAGAGTTGATCACGGTTTTATACCAAGCTAGAAAAAGCGAAAAAGAGGGGGTTATCTCTGATAGCTTATCATTAGATGACCTGTAAACCAATTACAATTAAAGCACCAACCTGACCACCGATCGCTTGGCAATAGCCACAATTAAACCAGCTAGTAAACCGAATCAAGCAAAAGTTTTAAGCTGATTCATCTTTATTTATCTTAACTGGTTAATAGTCACCAGCCTCTTCTAACTGATCACTGCTCACTGATTAAGGACTAGCATAAAAACTGAAAAAAACTGGAAAAATTAATAATAATTTAAAAAGTTTGAAGCTGGAGAATAATTGAGATTTTGGCTGATAGCTAAACCCTGACGGCCAGAAAAATAACAGAAATTCTTAAGAAGCTAAAGGGTTTAAATCCCCAGAGAGAGCATTGTAGAATAAAGCGGTTAGTTATCTACTAGAAGATAGGACTTTTACGTCCCAGCGAAACAATTCTATTGAAATCTTTAACCCAAATTGCCAAGGAGACTGAGTTTTAATGTCTATTAATTTTCTAGGAGTGGGTTGGTTTCACCCTCTCCTGACCCCTTATCTCGCCCTCCATATTCCCGACGGCTTTTTGAGTCCATCGGTGAGTCTATTTACTTGGATAATTGCCCTTGTCCTGATTGGCTTTTCTCTCAAAAAAGTGCGCGGTCACTACGCTGAACGGGCTGTACCTTTGATGGGAGTTTGTGCCGCCTTTATTTTTGCCGCCCAGATGATTAATTTTCCCATTCCGGGGGGAACCTCCGGACATTTATTAGGGGGGACTCTGGCGGGGGTTTTACTCGGTCCCTGGGCGGGTTCTCTGGTGATGGCGGTGGTTTTTATCGTTCAGGCTTTATTTTTTCAAGATGGCGGTTTAACGGTTTTGGGGGCGAATATCGTCAATATGGGTCTGATCGGGACTTTTGGCGGTTATTATCTCTATCTGGGGATGAGAAAAGCCCTTGGTTTTAATAGTTGGCGCAGTATGGCGATCGCTGTTGCCGTGGCTGCTTGGACAAGTGTAGTGGTGGCGGCGTTAGCTTGCGCCCTGCAATTGGCTTTATCTGGCACTGTACCGCCTTTAGTCGCCCTTTTTGCCATGTTATCTTGGCATATCCTCATCGGCATCGGGGAAGCGGTGATTACGGTTTTCGCTGTCGGTTATATCTGGCGAACTCGTCCCGATCTCCTCTACGATCCGCCCCATTCCGTTAATACTTCTGTTCCCCCTGCCTACGCTTCTCGTCAATAAAGATTAGCCCATGAATATTCGCAGAAATAGCCAATTTTTTCTGATTGGCCTAGTATGTTCCCTCATTATCGCCGTTTTTCTCTCTCCCTTTGCCAGTCCCGATCCCGATGGACTCGATCGAGTGGCGGAAGACTTGCAATTTAGCCAAAAAGAAGACCCTAACGCCCTCGGCGGTCAATTACCCTTCGCCCGAATTTTTGATGGTTATGCCCTCAAAGGTGTTCCCCAAGGTGTCGCCACTCCCCTCGCCGGTTTTCTGGGAACTCTTGCCACTTTCGGTATCGCTTGGGGTATCGGTAAATTAGTCATTCCAAAATCCCAAAATCAGGAGTAAGGAATCAGGAGTCGAGAAGTGGGGTAGTGGGGCATTGAGCTGAAATTTCCCTCAACCCCTAAACCCCTATATCCCTATATCCCCTTTCTAACTGATCACTGAATAAATGCTACACATTGCCACTTTTTCTCCCGAAAATGATTGCCAAAATTTCGTTTTTTGGCAAAAACTTGCGCCCCATACCAGGGTTTTAGTTACTCTTTTGTTAGTTTTTGCCACAGCCTTAACTCCCAATGGTAGCTGGGAAACTTGGGGGATTTACGGATTAGGATTAATTATTTTAATTCTGATCAGTCGTGTGACTATTCCCGTGCTTTTACAAAGAGTAGCGATCGAATTTGTCTTTATCGGTGTGGTTTTATTGGGAACCCTTTTTCGCGATGGCGGCGAAATTCTTTGGTCTTGGGGATTTTTGCGGATAACTAGCGAGGGATTGCTGGTGTTAGGCAGTGTCGCCCTAAAAGCTTTTCTCTGTCTTTGTACGGTCAATATTCTGGTTTTAACGACAGCGATTCCCGACCTGTTGCAAGCATTAGTTACTCTGAAAACTCCCCCGTTATTGGTGGCAATTTTGGCTTCTATGTACCGTTATCTAGCTGTTTTGATCGCTGAATTTAATTCCATGCGAAGGGCAGCAATTGCGCGTAACTTAATGAGTAGTCCCCGATGGCAACGGCTGCTAGTGGGACACATGATCGGCTCTTTATTTATCCGTACCTACGAACGTGGCGATCGCATTTATCAAGCCATGTTATCGAGGGGTTACACTGGTTCCTTACTTTCTGTACAGGTTCCCCAAAGCAAACTGAACGATTATCTCGCTATAATTGGCATAGTAATTCTGATCCTCTGGGGTCAAATGGTACATCTACTCAGGTAAAAGTCTCGTTTTTCATGCACCACAACCCGATTTTTATTGAAAACCTAGTTTATACCTATCCTGACGGTACAGAAGCGTTAAAGGGTATTAATTTAGCCATTGAAGCTACGGAAAAGGTGGCTTTGGTAGGGGCCAATGGATCGGGAAAATCCACCTTATTACTGCATTTTAACGGTATTCTCCCGCCGCAAACCGGTAGAATCACCGTCGGTCCCTACCAAGTTAAACCGGAGAATTTAGAAAATATCCGCAATTTTGTCGGTTTAGTCTTCCAAAACCCCGACGATCAGCTATTTATGCCCACTGTCTGGGAAGATGTGACTTTTGGCCCGATGAATCAGGGAATTCGGGGAGAGGATTTAAACCATCGCTGTCATCATGCTTTACACGCGGTGGGATTGGATTCCCAGCATTACGGTAAGAGAAACAGTCAGAATCTATCGGGGGGTGAAAAAAAACGCGTGGCCATTGCGGGGGTTTTAGCTATGTTGCCGCAGGTCTTAGTTTTTGATGAACCTAGCGCCCAACTGGACCCCCGATCCCGTCGGCAATTAATACAACTGTTGGCCACTTTACCCCAAACCCAGGTGATCGCCACCCACGATCTCGATCTGGCTTTAGAATTATGCGATCGCACAGTGGTGTTAAGTCGTGGTCAGGTGGTGGGAGAGGGAGAAACCGCTAAGATTTTAAGTAATCGGGAATTTTTGGAACAACACGACCTGGAAACACCCCTTTGTTATAGTCGTCCCTACTGTGCGATCGCTGATGCGCCCTCTACTGAAGTCTGATGCACAATTTTGAGATTTATTATCGGTTTCCTGCATAGGGGAGAAGACAAAAGCGAGAAAGTCTGACATTCTTGGGATAGGTAGCACGAAAATCGAGGCCATTTCTGACGATGCAAGCTCTGCTAGAAAAAGCTCAGATAGCGTTGAATAAAAAAGACTGGGAGACAGTAAACACCAGCATACAGCGACTTTTAAACCAAAAAGATGCGATTGAACCGATTATTAACGATGAAATCCTCGATTTAGCCCTAGAAGCTTTACAAAAATGCGATTTTCAACAGCGATGGGAGATAGCGAAACTATTTCCCCAAATCGGCCAACCAGCGATCGCTCCTTTAATTGCCCTGTTAGAATCCGAGGAACAAGATGGGGAAATGCGCTGGTTTCTGGCAAGAATTCTCAGTCAATTTGACGATCGAGCCTGTATTCTCGCTCTCAGTCAATTATTGCAAAGATCGGAGGAGGAGGAACTCAGCCAAATGGCTGCGGCTGCTTTAGCCAATATCGGCAGTTCTGCAATCTCCAGTTTAGAACAATTACTGTCCGACTCGAACAGGCGTTTTTTAGCCGTACAAGCTTTATCACAAATTCGCCGGCCGGAAATTATCGAACCACTTTTAACCGTAGTTAAGGATCAATCTAGCACCATTCGGGCCATGGCGATCGAAGCTTTAAGCAGTTTTCACCATCCCCAGATTACTGCGATGATCCTCGATGCTTTACAGGATCCGGCCATCGAGGTGCGACGGGAAGCAATTAAAGCTAGTAGTTACCTAGGGCCAAATTATCCCCAAGCAGATTTAGTTAACCATCTGCAACCGCTGTTATTCGATATCCACCTCGATATCTGTCAAGAAACGGCGATCGCTCTCGGCCGTATCGGCACAGCAACCTCAGCCAAAGCTTTAAATCCACTGCTGCAATCTTCCTTAACTCCCGATAGTTTAAAATTAACTGTAGTGCGAGCATTAGGCTGGATCGGAGATGAGGAAGCTTTAAATTACCTAGAAAAGGCGTTATATAGCGAAAATATCTTGATTTGTCGGGAAATTATCGCTATTCTCGGCCGGCAAACAGGCCAGAAATTACGCCGACAAGCAGGGGAAATTCTCAGTAATTTTTATCACTCTCGTCCGGCGATCCTCGCTGATACGGGAGTTAAACAGTCTCTAGCGATCGCTTTAGGAGAATTAGATCGGGATAATAAAAGTATTTTGCTGACTTTAGCAGCCGACGGGGAGGCGATCGTCCGTCTCCATGCTCTCAGCGCCCTGAAAAAGCTAGATCATGGGACTATCTAGGGTTGGCTGAATATCGGTGAAAACTTTGTCAGCACTTTCAAAACCCCCATCTGTCAAGTTTTCGAGCAGATGTTGCAATCTAATAGAAGTCACCGAAAATTAACCCCAGAAAAAATAAAGCACCCGACCAGATGATCGGTGTACTGTTACGGGGTGTCTTCGGCACCGCCCTAAGTTTCAGGTTAGCCTATTCAAGTCTGTGCTAGAAAGGCGTATTTGGGATCGAGCCGAACATCAATAGCATAGAAATAATAGTGTAATAGTGTCACTTGTTTAAGAGAGAATTCCTGCTGCACCACCTCAAACACTGAAGTTTCGCTAGTATAGAATTTAATTAATTTAGAAACCGTAAGGTAGGATGATGGGGGTGGATATCCTTCGGGGTCAACAGGCAATTTCAGCTTCTCAAAAACAGGTATCATTTCTTGGCGATTGACTGAGAAAACTGTGTGCAAGATAAAGGCAAGGATGGCATTGCCATCATCTTGGTCTAATTCAGTTTCCTTGATTAACTGTTTTAACTTGGAGCTTTCCTGATGTAACAAGGCGTATGCCTGTTCCTGCCAGTAAATTGGGTTGAGCGTTCCTAGATCTGGGTGTTCTACCCAGGGAGGCAGTGGAACTCCTTCTAAGCTAATACCCTTGAGGCAAGACATCAATTCCTCTAGCTGTGAGAAATCTATGCTTTGGACAAATAAACGCCAGTTGCGTGTTAGCCTGTAGTATCTAGAGAGAAAAGTTTCCCGCGCATATTGCATGAAATTGTGGACTTCGGCAATCCCCCCAAAATGATGTAAGAGTTTGGAATTGTAGTAATAGGATGGGTGAAATAGCGTTTTAGGAGTCTCCTCATTTTGAGTAATCGTAATCACTTGTTGTCTGGCCTCTTCGGGAAGATTATCAAGGCATTCATAAACCCTTAAAGCGGGATAACTATCGGCCTCATCAAACTTTAGATCAAGCTGATTTTTGGTAAAAGTTTCTAAGGTGGTGCGAATAGAGTCCAGTGTTGCGTATGGATTTCCTAGCCATGACCAAAGTACCCAACGGGGTTGTCGTCTTTCGGCGAACTCTGGTTCTTCATTGAGTTCCATCAGATTGTTGATATGCTCTAGAGCGTGCCTAACCCGATAGGGTTCCCGCATCTGTTTTAGGTTTTCATCGCTCAAGGTTGAAAAGGGTGCGCTCTGTTCAATCAACAGCCCCGATCTCAAAAGCAGTCGAAATTCATCTTTATTGAATTTCACAGGTAGAAAGTAAGAACGCCAGAATATTGGATTGGCTAATGTTTCGTTAATGCGAATCACTCTTTCAGCCAACTCTAGAACATGATCCTTGGCAAAATTCAGTTCAGAGCAAATAAACCAGTAATACCTGAGACCATAGCGCAGTAAGTTGTGAATTTCAGCCTCGATAACATCGAGATTTCGTAACTGGACAGTAGTTCCCTTTACCTTTGGTTCACAACAAAAGACACAAGCGCAAGGACAACCGCGAGCTATTTCAATGGCAATGGAAATTCCTGTGTCTTTATAGGAACCGAGACCTGGAACACTTTCAAGATGGGCGTTTCGCAGGGTGCGTTCGCCATGAAAGCGGAATATTTCGTCAATAATGTCTTCGGAGTATTCTATATCGTCTAAAGGCCCCCAGAATACCCGTTGATTCTGCTGCCACTTACCATTAGCACGATAGACTAAGTTGGATATTCCCTCAGTTGTACCCTGGAGAACTTCGTCAAAGTGCCGGAAAAACTCGTCAGGTTCACCAAGAATACCAAAATCAGGTTGTAAATACTCGGCGGCCGATACAGAGTTAACAGTGAAATTAAAGCCCCCAACAAAAATCTTGGCATCGGTTAGTTGACGCACGTGTAAAATCGCCGCACGAGTTTCTTCTACTGGAAACCAAGGATTTTTGGCAGGAGTTTTGGCATCAATGCTGATGTAATTATCAGCCGCAACGGAATCTGCTTGTCGAATCGTGAAAGCAACGGCACGGGGTTGGTGGTTCCTGATCAGTTGGGCAATACAATCAAGCTTGTGTTGTAGGCTCAACTCCAACCCATCCCACCGAACAACAGATAGCCCCACCCGTCGAGCAAGTGCAGATACTTGAACAAAAGCGTAAGGATAAACTGGCCGACCAGGCAGATTGCTCAAGTTAATAAAGAGAATATCAACAGGTTTTCGGGGTCGAATGCCTGTATATGCAGGTAGCGCACAGTTAGTCATACTTAGACAATTTCAATTTATTTTTCCTATAGAAATCTATCACGAGTAGCCCCAGTAAGACCGCTCTAATACTGGATTCTTTAGATGGATCATCGATCTGTCTTTTCACTGATTACTGATTACTGATCACTGATCACTGATCACTGATTTAAGGTCTTTGCAGGAAGATTAATTCTTCAACGGGTAGGAAATCATAGTATTGACCTTGATTAGCTAAAACTGCGATTAAATGGAGACGAGCATCGGGTTCAATGTGTAATCCTTCCCAGGGGACAGCAATTTCCAAACATTGATTAAAAGAAGCTTTGGCACTACTAGGAACTCGTTGCCAAGTAAAATACTCTTGAGCGACTTCTAACCAAGTAAATTCCGTGATTAAATTAACTCCTAGATGATGATGATAACCGTAATCGAGGGGCGATCGATGGGGAATATCTGTTAGGGGAATTGGACTTTGCAGACGATGCACTTCATCATAATACCAATATAAATGCACTTCAGGCGGGATATCTTTGCCTAATTCCGCCCCCGGTTTCCAATCGAAACGCAAATAAAAATTGAGGTGATCCCAACCGAAAAAGAGCCTTTGTACTAAGGAAGTCCGGTGCATCGTACCACTGGCGCCGCCAATTTCGACCCGTCCAGCTTTATCCCAATCCTGTTCGTCACCAAAACCGTCGATAATGGGGTGAATAAAAGCCAGCGGACGATTACTTTGTTTATCCCCGTGTTCTTCCACCGGTTCGAGCAAATAGGAGGGAATTGGCTCATTTAAAGCTTGATAAATAGCGATCAGGTGTTCGCGGAAAAGTTGGTCAAAAATTGCGTCATGATTGGAAGAATGGCCATAACCAAACCACCAAAACCAATCGGAACCTTCCGCTGCATACAATGCTTCCCAGGCGTCAGGGTTATTATCTTCCGTCGCTTCTGGGTGATTAGCCAGGGTTTGACGGGCTAAAATTAGATATTCCCACGCTTTATTTTTAGCGGGGTCGCCGATCCAAGTGGTAAAATTGGCATCGATCCAAGAGCCGCTATGAAGTTGATTGACGGGGATTTTGGCATTAGCGGGAAAGCGATCGAGATATTCGGAGACGGTGACTAATTCGATCGCTTGGTGGTCGCTTAAAAGTTGATAAAGGTTCTCTAGGAAGGGTAAACCGTCTTGATGATAGTTTTCCCAACAGTTTTCGCCATCTAGCGCAATGGTAACTAACCAGGGTTTTTCTAGGGTCGTGGTTTCTGCGTTGGTTTTCAGTTGTTCGGCGATCGCTTCTAGGTGTTTAACTAAGTCTGTAGCGGCCTCGGTTGCTTTCATGCCACTATAGCTAAATCCGATCAGATCCGAGAGACGATGATCGCGGAAAACCATGGATAAATTGCCGTTGCTAGTTTCCAGACGGTAGGGACGATAAAGCAATTCTGGTTCGCTAATATTGCCCTTTTCGTCGCGATGAAAGTAATGTCCCAGAGACCAACCTAACACCCCCTCATCGGAACATAACCACTGAAAACCCTGTTTAGCGACTGCGGGGAGAATCGCGGGACTAACGGATTGTTCCGAGGGCCAAAGTCCTCGAGGATGCTTATCAAAGCGATCGATATAGATTTGCCAAGCTTTCTGGAGATGGCGGTAAATATCTTCAGGATAGTGGAAATATTGGCGAGGAAGGGTCATATTCGGCACTGCTACCCGGCCGGCTTCCGAGTTGGCCAGCAGGGGTAAAATCGGATGGGTGTAGGGACTGGTAATGATTTCTAGTTGTCCAGTTTCCTGCATTAACCGGTGTTGCGGCAAGATACGACGCAGAATTTGACGCTGTTTGGAGATAATTCGCTGGCGATCGCTTAAAGTGAAGTTTTTTCCCTGTTCTAACCAGGCTGTGATTTCTGGGTCACTGTGAAAGATAGGATCGATCCAAGCGAGGTTATGCCAAGCCAAGAGATCGCTATAATCCTGTAGATGCCAATGGTTAATACACCAACTATGACCGTTTTCTTGACGCTGTGCGTATAATTGGGCGTAACGGGGGTGCGGATCGATGAGAGTACGATGATTTGCGTCGAAAAAATGTTCGATGATAAAGTGTTTTTGTGCCAGGGTTAACTGCGCTTCTGAGGTGACGGTGAGAGCAAGATAGGGGTCCATAGCTAGTCCGTTGACGTAATCCTCTAATTGCAGGATTAAAGAGGGGACAAGGTTGACAGTTTGGTGTAATTTGGGAAAACGTTCTAGAATTAGGATTAAATCGAGATAATCTTTCACTCCATGCAGTCGCACCCAGGGTAAGCGATATTGTCCCGAAGCATCCGCGCGAGTTTGACAGGATTTGTAAAGGGGTTGGTGTTGATGCCAAATAAAAGCGACGTAGAGAGGATAGGCCATGATAATACCGAGAAAAAGTGCATATAACAAGCTATTGAGCCGTTATTTGGATGAGAATAGACAATAACGCCTATTCTAGATTCTTAAAAATTGATTTCGGTCACTACCATAATCCTATCAACTGGTTTTGAAGGGGTATCGTCTCTTTGTCTTTGTTAAAGGATCGGATTCGGTTTAGCAGAGTGAGTTAGGCAAGAATAACTTAGGTGATATATCGACAAATTTAATCTTGTCCCTAACCCACCACAAGACTCAATATCTAAAATCCAAAGGAATAACCAATTTTTAACTTTAATTGACTTTGATCATTGCTATTAGTAGAAATATCTCCCTCAATACCGAAATCGATCACACCTTGACGATTAATTTGTTGACGAATTCCCATTCCAGTGCGAATCAACGCCCCACCATTACTATTATCACTGGTAATTACGCCCAATTCTGCTAAAAAAGTGCGATCAAAACGTTTCGGATAACCAATTGGTCGCGAATAACCAAGAATTGCAGCCGGTAAAAAAGCTCGATCGCCGTTATCGGGGTCAGTTTTTATGTTTAAATCGAGATTAAGATGCAAGCGATCGAATTGACCGACAGTTTTACTGGCAATTCCCCGCAGACGAAAATCTAATCCCCTAGCATTATTTCCCGTCGGTAATCCCACATCAGTACGAATAGCAAAAGCGGGAACATTATCGTATTCGCGATTGAAATTATAGAAAAAACCTACAGATAAATTTCCCACATCAAAATCCGTGTCATTACTATTAACTCGTCCTCCCACTTGTGGATCAATACCGATAATAATATGACCATTGCGAATAATACCGTTGAGGTATTCAAGATCAAATTCACCACCGACATTGCTGTTTTCAGGAAAGACTAACCCAGTACCAAATTCTATCGATTGTTCCCCAAAACCGATACTCTCAGCATCATCAAAAGAAAGGGGACGACCAGAATCCAGATTATTATGATCGTTGGCAAAAACTGGATTAGTAAAAATGGCAACTAAACCCACAGCAATTAATAAAAATCTTCTCATTTTATCGGTTCCTGTTGCTCATTGCTGTTGTCAGGTTTTTTCTCCGTATTAGGAGGGTTTTCCGGAGAGTGATTTTCGTGGTTATGGTGTTGGTGATCTTCTTCCTCATGTCCCTGAGAATCATCAGGTTTTTTCTCAGAATTATCAGGATTGTCGTGATTATGACCTTCGTGAGAAATATCTGCTGGCATTAATCCCATACCCGGAATTCCTGACTCAAAACGATGATCGTGTAGTCCTTCACCACCATAATTTTTTCCTGCTTCCATTTCCCGATGATTAGCAGCCATGACTAACCAAATAGCGCGGGTAATTTGTTCGTCTTTTTGTTGGGGAGTTAGCCAATCGGAAGCCAGAATATCATTGACCATATCATGCAACATATGCAGGTTATCAAAGGTGTTAGATATTTCGGGAAAACGTCGGGCAAACTTGGGACTAAGTTCGGCAAACATGGGCATAAAAGCTCGATCGGTGCGATACAATTCCTTAGTATGGTATTGTTTTCCCACCTGTTTATAAGCTTGTTTTTGTTCTTCTAGCGTCTTTTCATAAAGCAAGTCATACATGGTTCCTTGTAACCAATGGTAGCCCCAAAATAAGCCATTTACTTTCGGATATTTTTGCCGAAAGGCTTTAGAATAGGGCTGGGAATCCAGATAGCCCATATTCATGGGTAATCCAGTAATAGCATAGGGAACTTTTGTCAAGTAAAATTGATATAATTTTTCAATTTCTGCTTCTTTTTCCTCGTTGGTTAATTTGCTGCTGGCTAAAACATCAACGGTTTGATCATGGAAAATATGCGCCCACTCGAAAACCTGTTCTAAAACGCCATATTTTCTGCCAAAAGTTGGGGAAATATTACCCTCATCGGGCATAAATTTAGGCGGATTTTTTAAAACCCAATTAATTTTTTGGTATGTCTTAGTTTCTAAATCTTTCGCTTTTCCTGTTACAATATCTTCGTAAGCAAAAGCATGACCAACAGCGATCGCATTCAAGTCTAAAGCTAAATCTCTGACATTATAAATTGCATTGTTATAAACCCCTCTTTGGGGATAAATATGATTACGTTGCTTGTTATACATCCAAGCTGGTATATTGTCTGGAATTGCTTGTAAAGTCTGAGTTTGAGGTGACTGAGGATGTAGATGTTGAGCAATGACAGGAGTAGAAATCATTGCTAAAGTTGCCAATAAAATTAACTTGTTCATGATAGTTAAACCTTGAGATTAGGGCAAATAAATTGATCGTCTTTTACAGGTGTATCCGTCCATCCTTGCAGGGTTTCGGTTAATTGTTGACGCAATAAAAGCAATTGTTCCACTTGTTTATCGATCTCAGCAATATGTTTAATTAATTTTTCCTGAATATCTCCACAGGGTAATTCTCCATGGTCATGAATTACTAAACATTCGCGGATATCTTGCAGACTCAAACCCAAAGATTGCAATCTCTTGACAAATAGCAAGCGATGGACAGTATCGGGAGTAAATAGGCGAAATTTTCCCTCTGTCCTCTCAGGAGACTGAATTAGTCCTAATTCCTCGTAATAACGAATCGTTTTAATTGAAACGCCACTTTCTAGGGAAAGTTGACCGATTTTGAGCATTATTGTTGCTCCTTAATCCTATCGTTTCTCCATGATAAAATCTCCCCTTGACTGGAGAATCAAGGGGGGAGAAGAAATATTTTTTTTTAACTGACTTTACACTCAACCCCAAAACCCACCAAGAGAACTTTTTCTAAGGGTTCCCCCTCCTGGGGACGTTGATAGTTAATAATTTTGCGAATTCGCAAGTCTGGATTAATTAAAGTAATTGAATCCACGGAAACACTGCGAGTATAATTGGTGGTCATTAATAACTCTCTGGTGGTGGAATCAAAGCGAAAAGCGGAGATAATTGGTCTTGCTTCTTCGTAAGCGCGATCACGAAGATAATCTCCTTCTAAATAACCGTTATTTTCTGCTTTAACCACAAATAAAAGATTAAGATTTTGTCGCACTTCTTCCCCTTTTTCCGAGATGGTATAAAAACCTAAATTAAAACCAGGGATAGTTTCTAAATCCGCAATATCGGGATAGTTATTATCTGTCAGAACTTTCTGTTTAATCTCCCTGGTGAGGGGTTGAATGAGGAACTCAGTACGGGAACGTTCCACTTCTTGAGCAGCTAGATAATGATAGGTTCTTTCGGTTTGCCAACTACCGACACAATAGGCAAAAAATTGCTGAAAAATTTTGGTATTCATAGATGTAATTCTCCTCTCGTCAGTATCTCAATTTTAAGTTATTTTATCAGTAACTTGTTCCCTATTTTCAAAACCATAACAATCTCGAACCAGATAAAGTGGCCTCCCCTTAACTTCTTCATAAACCCTGCCAATATATTCGCCAATAATACCAAGGGTGAGTAATTGAATTCCTCCTAAAAATAATACAGCAACCATCAGAGAAGCGTATCCGGGTAAATCGATTCCGAAGATAATAGTCCTGAGCATTAAAAAACTAGCATAAACAAGACTAACAAGTGCAATGATAAATCCTACATAAGTCCAGACTTTCAGAGGTAAAAAACTAAAAGAAGTAATACCATCGATGGCAAAATTCCATAATTTCCAGTAATTCCATTTAGTTTGTCCTTGATACCGGGGTTCTCGATCGAATAAAATTGATGTCTGTTTATATCCCACCCAAGCAAATATTCCTTTCATAAATCTTTGACGTTCGGGCATCTTTTTAATTGATTCTACCACTCGGCGATCGATTAAGCGAAAATCTCCCGTATTAGGGGGAATAGGAACCCGACTTAATTTATTAATGACTTGATAGAAACCCCCAGCGGTGAAACGTTTAAACCAACTTTCGCCAATTCTAACCCGACGGGACGCATAAACCACATCATAACCCTCGTGCCATTTTTCGATCATCTCGGCAATTAATTCGGGGGGATCTTGTAAATCAGCATCAATAGGAATAACTGCCATTCCTTGACTGTAATCAATTCCTGCTGACATGGCGATATCTTTACCAAAATTACGGGATAAATTAACCACTTTAATTTGTGGGTAACGTTGATGATATTCCACGAGATTTTTGAGAGTATTATCACGACTACCATCATTAACGCAAACAATCTCATAACTGGTATTTATTGCATCTAAAACTGCTAAAAGTCGCTGAAAAAGAGCATCGATATTTTCTTCTTCATTATACAGAGGAACAACAACAGATATTTTCACTGGTATTTGATTTGATAGCATATTAATTTACAAAAAACTAGAGAAATTTTCTAATAAATGTCAGCAGTAAAAACTTGTTCTTACTTAGCAGCTACTTGCGGCCAAGTATAATTATCTTCGATTAACTTGCGAGCATTTCTAGATAATTTTTCTCGCAACTCTGCCGATTCAAAAAGACTACTAATCGCCCTACAATATTCCTCAATACTATTAGCCCTTAAGGCTGCTAAAGGAACATTATTTCCCTCCACTGTTAACCCTTCTAAACCTCGATCGCTGGCCACCACCGGCACCCCCGCAGCCATGGATTCTAGGGTTTTATTTTTAATTCCAAAACCCGAACGCATTGCCACAACACAGATAGTAGCATGATGAAGATACTCGGCCATAGATGGAACTCGACCCGTGACAGTGATTTGAGAATTTTTTGTCAATTCTATGACCGATGGAGCAGGATTGGAGCCAACGATCATCAGAGTAACCTCAGGATATTTTTGTTGTAAAATAGGGAAAACTTCTAAGCTAAAAAAGCGTACTGCGTCTATATTAGAACCGTAATCTAGGCCTCCCGTCATAATGATTTGATAACCACTGGGATCGGTTTCTCGATAGGGGAACATTTCCAAGTCAACGCCGTTGGGAATTGCGACAACAGGGCGATTAATGTTCAACTCTTCCATCTGTTCCTTGTCTTCGGAAGTGGTGACAACTATAGTATTGAATTTCTGACAAAATCTCCGTTCGTAACGTTCGAGAAGTGGTAGATACAATGTATCTCGAATAGGATTAGTGCTAACTCCTATTTCTAATTGATTTTTGCAGGTTCTATAGGCTGAACTATGTATATTTACTATAGTTTTAAGCTTTTTTTGCCAATGGGGTCGGACAAAGATATCATTGACGCTATGCTCACAAGTAATAACATCAAATTTTTGACTATCAATGACACGATCAAGCCAAAATTGAATATCAGCACTATACACATATCTAACGTTGGGAGGAGTACCTTGCCTGATAAAATCATAAAAACGATGTATTTTGCCTAAAATACTAGGGTTGGGAGAATTGGAATAGGGAAATACCTTTACCTCCTTAACAAATCTTTCCAAAGCTTCAATATCACTCCTACTAACATCCGAATTTGGTCGAGTCATGATCGTGACTTCATGATTCTTACTCAGGTGTTTTAAAAGATTGAAGGTTCTAACTTGAGTTCCCCCTCTGGTGGGGGGATAGGGAAAAGTAGAGGATAGAATTAAAATTTTCATGGCTTGAGCAAAGTTAGCGTTTGATGACTTTCCATGCGTTGGGTTTACTAGGATAGTTTTCTTGGGATTTAAAAAGTGGTTCTAAGACAAAATTTTCTGTTGATTGTAACTTTTCCACAAGAGTTGATGATGGACGAAAAATGATAATATCAGTATATCCTCGGTAAATATCATTAGGTTGATTGGGATTATTTTCGAGATGAAATTCTGCTCTTCTAGTCAGATGAGAATAGACATTATGGTTAACTAAATAACTCATGGTTAAGGCATCAGCAAAATCATCATATAGAACTACAGGTTTCTCTAATTTGTTCAATTTTTGAGCTATTGCTGGGTAATCAGGTGCTCCAAATGCCCACCAAGAAGGAGAACTAGCTATGATCCAAGATGATAGCAATCCCAATAGTAAAAGGCTAGAAATGATGATTTTACTCAGTTGTCTTTGCCAGCTTAAACGAGAATAAAAAAGATAAGCTATCAAAGCAGTTGCTGCTAATTGCCAACCGATAGCGTAGGGCAACATATAACGTAATCGAACAGAAAACCCTGTTCCCGAGATAGCGTCTTTTATCATCAAAATCCCTCCCCCACCAATTAGCAAAGCGAGAATCATCCAGTTTTTATTTTTGCCAGCATTAAAAATTAAAAATACTACAGATGTCAAAAGAAAAACTAGAAGAAAAATCCAAGAAGTTCTTTGTAATAAGAGAAAAGAGTCAGTCTCCTTAATCCAGCCATCATTTAGATCGATAAAAATACGAAGCACCCCTCTCATCCAATCTTTAATTAACCCAGTGATTGGGATATTTGCGGCAGCCGGTTGTCCCACAGAATACCCGACTAACCCTGGCTTGGTTAGAAACAGATAGAACCAGGGCATAAAAAGTGAAATTCCTAACAGCGATGATAGAATATAGTTCTTAACATTCTTAGTAATTCTGCCTCTGGAATCAATAATTATATAAAGAGCATGACTAATTATTACAAAAGCGAAAATAATATTAGAATATAACCCGAAAGCAACGGTAAATGTATAGAGCAACCAATTAATTTTTTTGGGAACTCGTAAGCTGTGAAGTAAAGTTGCACTAGATAATAGAGTAAAGGCTGTAATTAGACTATAAGTTCTGACGATCTGGGAATATTGGAGTTGTAATGGAGAAATTGCGAAAATTGCCGTCCCTAACCAAGCGATAGATGCTGATTGAAATAATTCCCAACATAGCCAATACATAAAAGGGAGAGAAAACAAACTAATAAAAGCTGAACAACTTCGAGTGATTATCGCAGGCTCGGTAAGGAATAAGCTCCAGAATCTTGACCAAATTTGCACCATGAAAGCATATAAAGGCGGAAAGACGTAAGGTCGCTCAAGCAGGCGCTTAAAACTATCGAAAATACCTTCATCTGTGTTATATCTTTGATAGTTTTGTAATTCCGAGGCAGAGACAATTTTAACATCGATAATGTTCGCTATATTTTGCCCGTAGATATAGGTTGTACTAAAAGCTTCATCATTAGAATATAATTTGCCATCTAAATTATAAAATCTCAGGAAAATCCCCAAAATTAAACTGATTAATACTAAAGCTTTTAACCAATTGGGAATTTTCAAGAATCCAGCTTTAAGTTCCATTAACATATTTTACCTCCTTTTTTCTATGTTTTATTTATTTACTGATTTTTTTCTACCATCATGCGGACAATATCAGTCATTTTGTATCGTGCTTGCCAACCTAATTTTTCCTTAGCTTTGCCTGGATTACCACGACTAATGGCTAGATCTGTTGGTCTTAATAAACTTCGATCAGAAATTACATGATCTTGCCAATTTAAGCCAACAGTAGCAAAAGCTGTGGCGACAAAATCCTCTAGTTTTGAACTTTCTCCCGTGGCAATGACGTAATCATCGGGTTGCTCCTGTTGCAGCATTAAATACATCGCTTCAACGTACTCTGGCGCCCAGCCCCAATCCCTTTGAATACTCATATTTCCTAAGTGTAAAGTCTCGCTACTGCCCTGGGCAATTCTAGCCACGGCAGCGATAACTTTTTGGGTAACAAAGCGCTCGGGACGCAGGGGAGATTCATGATTAAAAAGTATGCCTGAACAGGCAAAAATTCCGTAGGCTTCTCGATAATTAGCCACTTCCCAAAAAGCCGCCGATTTGGCCACAGCGTAGGGACTGCGAGGACGAAAAGGGGTATTTTCATCGGCAGAATTATCGCCGATATCCCCGAAACATTCACTGGATCCAGCATTATATAATTTAATCTTTGCTCCAGTAAATCGAATTGCTTCTAAGAGATTTAAGGTTCCCGTGGCAATACTTTCTAAGGTTTCCACCGGCTGCTCGAAGGATAAACCCACAGAACTTTGTCCAGCCAAATTATAGACCTCATCGGGCTGAATTTTAATTAAGACCTGTAGGACACTGCGAAAGTCGTTCAGTGCCATCGATTCTAGTTTTACCTGTTCCTTGATTCCCAAACGTTTCAGGTTACTAAAAGAGGACATTTGGGCATCCCGGGAGGTGCCACAAACTGTATAGCCAGCTTTTAACAGTAATTCGGCTAGGTAGGCCCCATCCTGCCCCGATATACCACAAATTAACGCTTTTTTACCCATTTATTTACAATAATTTACTTTTGAGGGGTTAACATCGCCTTGGCGGCTTCGCTTAAATAACCGATTTGTCCGTAGGCATAGAGAAGATTCTCAAACCTTTTAGCAGGATCATTGATAAATTTGACAGATTTAACCAATCCTCTCACCAATCGCTCACCTCCTCGCCTAAATTGAGCCAATCCCGTCCTTCCTGCCACTTCTTCCCGGTAGTGTTCGCTGATGCCTTGCCACCAACTGCGACGCATAAACCATTGACGATTGATTCTTTCTGGGGCAACATTGTGTTCCACCAATGCCTCGGGAAAATAGCCCACTTGCCATCCCTGGGCGAGTGCCAGTTCTGTAGTGTATAATTCCTCGTTAGAGAGAAGTTTTTTGCCAATTCTTCCCAAATTAGGGTCAAAACCGCCAATCTTCTCCCAGAAATCCCGCCGGATTGAGTAATTAACCCCTCGCGGAGTTAAATCCGCTTGGCTAATATATACCACATTGTCGCCCAAATCGAAAGCCCCTAAACCCCCTGCTAACTCATCGGATAACCAATTGGGTTGACTGTAGCCTTGCGGCCAAATTAAGGTAACTTTTCCCCCAGCTACTGCCAGTTTTTGGTTATTTTCGTAGGCATTTAACAGAATTTGCAACCATTGAGGACTAGCGATCGCATCGTCATCCAAATAAGCTAAAATCGGCGCTCTAGTTTCCTTCGCCCCGCGATTTCTGGCGGTAGATAGCCCTAAAATAGGTTCGTAAACATATTTTAGGCGCCCATCTCCCAGACGCGACTCGGCCACTTGACGGGTTTTATCGGTAGATGCGTTATCAACCACTAAAATCTCACAATCTGGGCAAGTTTGCGCCAAAAGACTATCGATCGCTCCTGCTAGGTAGTGATCGCGGTTGTGGGTACAGATAATCCCTGCTATCTTAGGAGCCATGGCTATCAAGGTTACTCATTTAATACCCTAAAACTTAACATTCCTTTGCAAAAATGTAAAAATACTTGAGGAGACTCCGAGACTCCGAGACTCCGAGATTGCTTTTTACTTATAGAGTTTCTCGTAAATTTGTGACCAACGCTACCAGTTTTTTAATTTGACTATCTATGGATACTATTCACGTTACAGGAATTCGTGCCTACGGTTACACCGGATATCTGGCCGAAGAACAGGTTTTAGGTCAATGGTTTGAGGTGGATTTATCCCTAGAAGTTGATATCAGCATTGCTGGCAAAAGTGACGCAATTGAAGATACTCTAGATTATCGACAGGCGATCGAAATTGTCAAACACCAGATTGAAACCAGCAAATTTGCCCTAGTGGAAAAATTGGCCACAGTTATCGCTGAGGATATCCTACAACTCGATCGAGTGCGACAGGTAAGAGTACAATTATCGAAACCCGCCGCCCCAATTCCCCATTTCACCGGTAAAATCACCATTGATATTACTAGATCCCGTTGAGTTTACGGGTATTATCGACTAAACTTTGAGCAAAAGCGTCAAAACGCTGGGAAAGCTTCTCGTCAAGGATTTTTCCTTCTTCGTTGAAGACTTTCCACGCTTGTCCTAACCCAATTTGTTCGGGAATTACCCAAGCATGAACCCAACGGAGAATAATTCTTAAATCATTAAGGGCGTTACTATTGGATTGGCCGCCTAAAACACTGATTAACCCAGCAACCTTTCCCGATAACTCCTCAAAACTCATTAAATCTAGGGCATTCTTCATCACACCACTGACACTGCCATGATATTCCGGTGTCGCCAAAATTAATCCCGCTGCCGATTTAACCGTTTGCTGCATTTTGGCCACATCGGGATAGTCAGAATAGTCATCTCCCCCGTTACAGAAGGGTAAAGAGAGTCTTCTCAGGTCAATTATCTCCGTTTCTACTCCTAACGCCCCTACTCGACTGATAGCAACTTCTAACGCCATCGCACTATAGGAGCCGCTGCGTAAACTGCCATTAATACCAACGATTTTGACCATAGAACTTATACAAACTCATAACGACTACATATAAGCTAACAAAAAAAGAGACAATTGGGGAAGCTTAGTTAAAAAAATATGTCGATGGGGCGGAGGGAGCAATCGATCTAAGTTTAAATGGGAGTAGAAATAAAGATTTATACCATTTCCCCTGATTGCCATGCCAGAATTTCTCGATTTTCTCAAACATAAATACGCCTATGTGGCTATTGGTGAATTCAAACCGGGGTGTTTTTCCGAGGCCCAAAAACTCTACGAAAAGGCCGTTTCCACCTATTCTACGGGATTCCAGGGGGCTTTTCTGCTGCAAAAACCCGGAACCGACGAAGGAATTGCCGTGATCATCTGGGATAAAATCGATGATATGGAGGCAAATAAAAGCGAAGCCCACGAATTATTGCTGAAATCCATGGCTCCTCTGTTTGCAAAACCGCCTGTCACCGATTTTTACGAAGTATGTAGCGAGATAGAAGCTTCCCCCATTTAGGAATAATGTTTCTTTTCGGTGGCGATTAATTTGGCGGCTAAAACCCCGCCTAGGAAACCAAATAAATGTCCTTGCCAAGAAATCCCCGGACGGGAAGGCAAAACGCCCCAAATTGTGCCACCGTAGAGTGAAAAGACTAGAATTGACAAGAGTATAGAAGGAATATTTCTCTGGAAATAGCCCCGCAGTAATAAAAAACCTAAATAGCCAAAAATCAAGATACTTGCCCCGATATGGATGGATCCGGGAGCAGCAAATAACCAGACTCCTAACCCCCCCACTAGCATAGTCAACCCGGTCACAATAAAAAAGTCACTGGTTTCCTGTAACATTACCAACCAACCGAGAATTAGGAAAGGAACCGTATTAGCAATAAGATGGGGAAAGTCACCGTGTAGGAAAGGTGCGAAAATAATACCCCGCAATCCGATGACTTGATGGGGAATAATCCCGAAAAAGTCTAAACTGCCCCGAAAAACAAATTGATCTAAAATCTCTAACAGCCAAAAAATCGCCACAAAGGTAGCGAGGATTATTGCTTGGGTTTTTATTTCTTGCCGTGATCCTTGACTCATAAGATTGATGGATGAGCTATTTTTTCTCATTATAGCCCCCCAGATCAGTTATCAGTGATTCAGTTATCAGGTGTGAGTTTACTGTTTGCTGCGGGACAAAGAGAGGCTAATTGACAGGAAAAACAAGCGGGATTTCTTGCTTTACAAACCGCCCGGCCGTGGTAAATAATACTAATAGAAAAAGTTTCCCAATCCGGTTGAGGTAGTAAAGCCATTAAATCCCGTTCAATTTTCACCGGATCGTTATTAGTAGTTAAACCCAAACGATTACTTAAGCGCTTAACATGGGTATCTACTGTCACCCCCTCAATAATCCCGTAAGCGTGAGCAAGTACCACATTAGCCGTTTTTCTAGCTACTCCGGGTAAAGCTAATAATTCCGCCATTGTCTTGGGTACTTCTCCCTGAAAATCCTTGAGGATTTTTTGACAAGCACCCTGAATATTTTTAGCTTTATTACGATAGAATCCCGTGGAACGAATCAGGGTTTCTAACTCCTCTCGCTCGGCAAAAGCTAAGGATTTAGCATCGGGAAAACGAGCAAATAAAGCAGGAGTCACCTTATTTACCCGCTCATCAGTGCATTGTGCCGAGAGAATCACTGCCACCAATAACTGCACGGGAGTTTGATAATTTAAGCTACAGGTTGCCTCTGGATATAATCGCTTTAAGTTGCTTAAAATCTCTAGGGCGCGCAGTTGAAGCTTAGTTTTTTTTCGCAGGGCCATCACTGGAATAAATCCTGAAAAACTGCTAGGTTAGCCGTGTCGCGCACGATTAAGAAAACTCCCAATCCTAGGAGTAAAACTAGACCTGTTTGCATGATGTTATCTTGCAGTTTAGTCGGGAGAGGTTTACCTACCAAAGCCTCTATTAATAAAAATACCAATTGACCGCCATCAAGGGCAGGTAAAGGCAGAATATTAATCACCGCTAAGTTGATACTAATTAGGGCGGCAAATTGAAAAAGATTCCCCGCGTCATTACGAGCGATCGCCGCTCCGTATTCGACAATTTTAACCGGTCCTGCTACCTGTTGAACATTTTCTTTAAAGTTACTAACTAACTGCCCAAAACCTTTAACAGTTAATAGGGTTAATCGCTGAAATTCACCCGCACCTAAGCTAAAAGCTTGCCCAAAATTATCGGCCTTCAGGCGAGTTTCTTCACCGTTAGGAGCCAATCTCACACCAATTTTACCCTGACCATCACTTCCCAATTCAGGAGTAACAATTAAATCGAGAGTTTCTGTCGGGCGTTTGACGGTTAATTTTAGGGGTTGATTGGGGGAAGATTGAATAATGTCACGGAAGTCAATAATGGCATTTTGAGAAGCGCCAAGGGGACGATCATTGATAGCGAGAACGATATCCCCCGCTTCCATGCCCGCTTGTTTAGCGACGGAATTTTCCGAGGTGAAAACCTCTGGAATAATTACCCCTTCTTGATAGTTAATTTGGGGAAAACCCACGGTAGCGACTTGGGTAACAAGCAAAAAATAGGCAAAAATTAAATTAGCAATTACCCCCGCACTAATGACGATGGCTCGATCGAAAACAGGACGATTGCGTAATAAATCAGGATCGTTATTGGGAATTTGACTATCGGGATCGTCATCGGGAAAACCAACGTAACCCCCTAAAGGAATGGCGCGGAGGGCGTATTCTGTTTCTTTACCTTGATATTTAGCTAAAGCTGGACCAAAACCGATAGAAAAGCGATTAACATGGATGGATTGCCAACGGGCGGCGGCAAAATGACCTAATTCGTGAACGACAATTAATAGGGCGAGTACACTGATCGCTATTAAAACTGACATGATGATCAAAATATAATGACTTAGCTTTTGTTTATTGTAAGCGATCCTCCCAGACAGATTTCAAAAAATCTTTAGTTATCGCTAATTTTTCGAGCATTTATGCTAAAAGTGATCTTAACTGCCTAATCTGACCCAACGGAGAGCGATCGATGCCTTTGAGTGAGCGCGCCCAGCAATTAATCCCAAAAGCGAGAATCCTCAGTTTCGCTGATTGGCCCTATCAGCAAGCAGCGATCGCTATTTGGCAACAAGCCGATGATCAAACTCGCTATCTCAGTGATAGCGATTTAGATACTCTCGTCAATTTAGAGCCTGATTTACTCGTTTCTAGTCAGCAAGCTCGAAAACTGCGGGATAACGCTAATAGTATCGTCGATAACGCCCGTAAGACCGTCTTAAGTCAATTTACTACCATTTTTCAACCTGGTGGCGATCTTTATCCACCCCACCGCGCCAAAGCTTGTTGGCGTGATTTCTGGAACTTTTTACGCTGTATTACCTACGGTGTCGTCGGACAACAGATTCCCTACACCAGTGCCGAGGGATTGGAAAATATGCGTCTTCTTTACCAAGAATTGCAAGTACCATTAGGGGCAATGATTTCGGGTTTAGAAGCCTTAAAACAATACAGTTTAGAGTATTTTAGCCACTCAGAAAAAACCGCAATTACTCCCTATTTCGATCACTTAATTACGGTTATGAAAAAGTTTTCAAACTGCGGCATTTAATCTGTGTTAAAATAGTGAGGCCAACATTTAAAAATGCCGCTCACCAGGGTGAAAACTGCGTTGAAACCCTAAAATCATCGGCGCAGGTGAGCCTCTTGAGGCGACCAAAAACCTCGATCAATCGCCTAGAAGGTCGAGGTAGTTTATCAAATAAGGGAGATTCTATGGATGCCAAAGCGAAATTACTGGAATTGATCGCTGGTAGAAATCGCGGACTCCTGGCCACGGAAAGCGACCGCGTGCGGATTTTAGCGGCGATTGAACAATTGGAGGATCACAATCCCCATCCTCATCCCCTGGAAGTTAAACAACTATTAGGGGGCAATTGGCGTTTACTATTCACCAGCAGCCGCGGCATTCTGGGACTAGATCGCCTACCCTTTTTTCAATTAGGGCAAATTTATCAATATCTCGACCTGAACAAGGCCAAACTCTATAATATCGCTGAAATTATCGGCGTACCTTGGCTAGAAGGGGCAGTAATCGTCTCCGCTACCTTTGAACCCACATCCGAGCGTCGGGTAATGGTTAAATTTGAGCGATCGATCCTCGGTCTGCAACGTTTTCTCAATTATCATTCTCCCCAAGAATTTATTGAAGCGATCGAAAGTGGCAAAAAATTTCCTCCCCTCGATTTTTCTTTCAATAATCGGGAACAAAAAGGTTGGCTCGATATCACCTATCTCGATGAAGATCTCCGCATCGGCCGCGGCAGCGAAGGCAGCGTCTTTATTCTCGCTAAGGAAAAAACCTAACTTAACAGTTATCTCCCAAGCCATAGCGATCTCTTCTCCCCTGACGACTGATAGCTAATTATCTAACAGCAAAGGTCGCATAAAACCGCCATAATTCTCGTCATCTGTACCGATAAAGACTTCTATTTTACCTCTAGGAGATTCTCTGGTGGTCACGGCTTCTACTTTGGCTCCGTCGATTTCTGCAATTTTTTGGGGATTAGGGGCAATAATTAGGCTATTATCGTCTGTCACTTCACCAATACGGTAAACAGCACTTCTAAACACTCCCGCATTATCTGGATCGTAGGCGGAAGCTATGTAGATATTACCTTGCTTATCTACGGCTAAATCGGAGATGGGGCGAATATTTTTACCACTACCAAAAGGACTCCGAAAAGTTACCGACTGAAATTCCCCGAATTTTAAGGGATTGAACGAGATATCCGTCCAGCGAATTTTGGTACTCTCTTGACTATCGGCCCGTTCTGCGTAGATAAATAGATAACGATCGCCTTGCCGACTAACAGCGATCGCCTCTACATTTTCCACCGCGATCGGCCAATTTATTTGCTCAACTATCTTGACTTTTTGCTGGCTATATGCCAGTAAAAATAGTCTTTGAAAAGGTTTTTTCTCGCCACTTTCAGCCAACAAAAATAAGTTAGTTTCAGGAATAGAAGTAATACTTTCGAGATCGTTACTCAATCCCTCTGGATTTGGCCAATCTACCCTTAAAACCTGCCATAATAGGGGCTTTTCCTCTGTAGGCAGCCGTAAAAGACTCAGCCTTGGTTGAGATGGATCACTATTTTTGCCCTTATTTTTGGCATCGTGAACCCCTAGAAAAACATCCGCTTCTACCCAAGCTAAACCACTGATATCTGGGAGATAAGTCTCCAGTCGTCTCGATTCTTGAGCAAAAGAGACTTGCACGGCCGAAAAAAAGAAAACCAGCCCTAAAATCCCCGAAAAAACAGTTTTTAGTAGGCTATTCTTGCTCAAAAATGCTCTCTTCTCTAACAACTTTTCCCTAACCCCCAATATCACTGATTAACTCCTCCACCACCCGATTTAAACCGACGGAATGGGAAGCTTTGCATAAAATGCGATCGCCTGAATCGATCACTTCCTTTAAACGATTAATTAAATCTGCGTGAGTTTGAAAACATTCGCAATTGACCCCCGTAGCGGAATCAGCAATAAACTTAGCCTCTGGGTCATCTACCAAGACAAACAAGCGATCTATGCCTAGTTTTTGCACCCTCTCACCCACTTGGCGATGTAATTGCTCCGAAAAAGACCCTAACTCCTTCATCGTGCCTAAAACAGCAATATGACGCTGACCGGGGATAGCCTTCAGTAAATCCAAGGCCGCTAACATTGATTCTAGACCGGCATTATAGGTTTCATCGAGGAGTAGGATATCAGTCCCTAATTGGTAACGTTTAGCCCGACCACCGGGTAAATTAACCTTAATCCCCCGTTGCAAAGAAGTCCAGTCGATGCCTAAAATTTTCGCTACAGCCAAGGCCGCCATAAAATTTAAAGCATGATGACGACCGGATAAAGGTAAGTTAAAATCTAGTCCATTTACTCGTAAAGTAGTTAAATCCAGTAATTCTCCAGCTACATCGCCGCCAGAGAAGCCATAGGTAAGTGTTTCCCCTTGCCATACCCGTTTAGCTGTTTTGGTAAGTAAAGGATGATCGTAGTTAAGAACAGCTATACTACTAGAAGGAGACTCAGCCAATAACTCGCATTTGGCCTCTGCGATCGCAGCTTCCGACCCTAAACGACCGATGTGAGCGGTTCCCACATTAGTAATCACTGAGATCGTCGGTTGGGCGATTTGAGCGAGCAGGGCAATTTCTCCCCGTCCCCGCATTCCCATCTCGATTACGGCACTATCATGAGTTTCATCCAGTTCGAGGAGAGTTTTCGGCACTCCGATCTCATTGTTATAATTAGCCAAGGTTTTATGTACCTTTCCCCGGGTTGCCAGTACCGAGGCGATTAATTCTTTCGTCGTGGTTTTCCCCACCGATCCCGTAATAGCAATCACGGGTACAGTAAATTGATTCCGCCACCAATGGGCTAATTGCTGATAGGTTTCTAGGGTATTCTTGACTAGGAATACAGGAATATTACTAGAGTAATTTACCGAAACTGGCTGATCGACAATCAATGTCGACGCTCCTCTTTCGATAGCCATATCGATAAAATTATGACCATTAAAATTATCACCTTTTAAGGCCAAAAATGCTTGTCCTGACTCAATACTACGGCTATCAGTATTAATGCCATATACTAAACTATCGGGACTAAAACTTATGTCAACCTTATCTTGTAAGGACAATAATTGAGCTAGTTGATTGAGGGATAAATGACAGGGCATAGACAATAAAAATACTCAGGAGTAAATTCCGAATCATCTAGAAGGTAGATGCGAACTACTCTCAAGGTCGTTGAGAGCTTCCTACTTCACCAGGGATTGCCTCAAGAAAGACTTGCGCCCAGCTTTTGGTCTTACATCCCCTCTATAGGCAGTATCGCCGCTCTTCTGGTTTTTGTGTGGAAGGAAGAAGAATAGGGATAATTTTCGGGAAATATAGTCTTAAAAGCCTTGCCTAGCAAGACTTCTACGAATGATCGGCACTCCTGACCACACAAATTCCCGACAAGCCGTGACTTAGATCACATACAAGCGGTGTTTTTTTCGCTAACCTAATTATCAGGGGAAACTGCCGAAATTTTTAGTAATTTGGGCATGGTCAGCAAGCTTGGCTGGGCAGACCAACGGAAATTTTCCCAAACTGGCAAGGCTAAAATAGATAAACTCGATCAGTGGAATGACCCCAAAGAGGGGCATCCTGAGAAGCGATCATCTACTATCTAATCACAATTAACCCCTTTATGGTGATGGACCTAGAACCCATCCGCTTACTGATTCAGGAGGGCTGATTCAAATAAAGATGGCCACTCTAAACGCTCGACAAATAGAAATAAGAGATGAAGAACAGGTACTGTACGATTATTGGCTCGACCGCGTACGGACTGATTCCCCTGAGGACTTAATCGAGGATTTTCGTCGTCTGTTTATCGAAGGTAGGGGCTATCAAGAAGCTCCTATTTATTTAGCCCTAGAGCGTCTTGTCAAGGCTAAAGATGCCGAAATTCGTTTTTATAATTTCTTTAACCGCTGCTGTCACATTTTAGTTAACCGATGGCAAATACAGCCCACTTGTCAGCTGGCAATTCCCGAATTGGTATCGCTGCTGGAAAATCTGCCCTCCCCACGTCCGAGACATTACAGCACCTCCAATACTTTGCACCATCTGCTCAAAAAATTTACCCTCTCGGATCACTACGTTAAACTGCAGCGTCTGGCGCGAATTATTAGCAGCAAATACGGCGAAGAAACCTCCACTTGCGTGGGAACCCTGATTAATCGTTATCCCTATCTCTATGATCACTGTTTACTCAGTGATGAAAGTTCCCGAGAACAGCAACAAACCGTTAGACGTATTAAAGTGAAAAGCGATCACTGTTTCGAGGTGAATCTCTCTCATTATGTTACCTATCAGGTTCGTTTGGCACAGATTGCTCATACCCCAAAAACCAGCGAACAAGCGGGGAGAATCATTCAACCAGTGAAAAATCCCACCCTGCTCAATGATGAGGAACTAACTCGCGCCCTCAAGCAGTATGTGGGTTCAGTAGAAGGAAATTATACTTATAAAGCTCTCGCGCAAAATTTTCTGGCGAATACAGTTTATATCCCTACCTATAAAGATTTCAAAAATGATCTCTACGATTATCTGATTACCTCCGTAGACTACGGCAAGGGACAATTCAACAGAAAACTCTACGATGTCCTGCAAAATACCCTACCCGAGTGGGATCAACAAAAACCGAGTGAATTTCTCGTCCTGCGTACTTCTAGTCAATTGTTCAATTATTTGGTGGTGGAAAGCAACCAAAAACCCAACCATTACATTTTTATCGATATGATCAACAATATGGGGGTAATTCGCACTGTGGGGTTATTGCTCAAGTTAGTTTTGGTGTGTCGCAAGGTAAAACCCCATTTAGATAAACGTTTTTCGATTCTTTTTAACCATTACGAGAGTTTTTCTCGCGATCAGGTGCCTTGGTTGGTTAAATCCCTAGAAAGTCTGCAAGTAGCTTTTAGTATTCATTTCGGTAAAGCTGATTTGTCCTGTCTCCGTCAAATCCAGTGACGAGCGAGGATTAAAAAGTTAAGTAATCTCAAATTCTAGCCAATGGCACCCCGTAACTGGGGGATAATTAATCCATCGTCATTTAGGCTGCGTTTATCCGTGAAAATTATCGTTATCGGCAGTGGTGGTCGAGAACACGCTCTGGCTTGGAAACTCCTACAATCGCCTCAAGTAGAACAAGTGTTCTGTATTCCTGGTAATGGGGGAACGGCAATTTTACCTCAATGTGAAAATATCCCGATACCAATGGAGAATTTTACCGAAATTAGCCGCTTTGCCCGAGAAAATGGCATCGATCTGGTGGTTGTTGGGCCAGAATATCCTCTCTCCCTCGGCATTACCGATCATCTTCTGGGCCAGGAAATTGCCGTTTTTGGCCCCACACAAACCGGGGCCTTAATTGAATCGAGCAAATCCTGGGCAAAAGAATTAATGAGCGAAGCCGGAGTTATCACCGCCGCCTCGGAAACCTTTACCAATGCAGAACTAGCAAAAACTTATATCCGAGAGCAAGGAGCACCCATCGTAGTGAAAGCCGATGGATTAGCCGCAGGAAAAGGAGTAATTGTCGCCGAAACCCTAGATACAGCCCTAGAAGCGATCGATGATCTTTTTACCAGTGGCTTTACTAAAGTCGTGGTGGAAGAATTCCTAGAAGGAGAAGAAGTGTCTATCCTCACCCTCACCGATGGGATCAGTTTTCGTTCCCTGCTACCCGCCCAAGATCACAAGCGCATCGGTGAAGGCGATACTGGCAAAAATACCGGCGGTATGGGAGTTTATGCCCCCGCACCCATAGCCACCGCCGCCATTATCGAAGCGGTGGACCGAGACATCCTCGCCCCCATCGTCGCCACCCTGCAAAAACGCGGCATTGACTATCGGGGAGTCCTCTACGCGGGTTTAATGATTTCCCCCGCCGGAGAGCCAAAAGTTCTCGAATTTAACTGTCGTTTTGGCGATCCCGAAACCCAAGCGGTTTTACCCCTACTGGAAACTCCCCTGGCACCGCTGCTGCTGGCTTGCGCTCAACAAAAATTAACTGATTTCCCCTCTTTACAATGGCGATCCGGTAGTGCCGTTTGTGTGGTGGCAGCGTCTGCCGGTTATCCTGACCACTACGAAAAAGGCCAGTTAATCACGGGAATTAAGGCAGCTGAAACCCTAGGGGCGATGGTTTTCCACGCCGGCACGGTTTTAAAACACGGCGATATCTTCACCGATGGCGGCCGGGTTTTGGGTGTCACCGCTGTGGGGTCTAATTTTAATCAGGCGATCGAACTTGCCTATCAATCGATGAACAGGATACACTTTGATGGCATCTATTATCGTCGTGATATCGGCCACCGGGTGCGGGAAAAATAAGGGCTAGTATTTAGGCAGGGGTAAAGGGGAATAGTTATGGGTTTTGAGCATTAATTTATCAGCTAATTTCCCTTTTTTTCCGCATCTCTCACCGCTAATCCTCACCTCTTTCTAGGGTAATCCCTGACAAAAGAGCATCTGATTTGTCAAAAAACCAGTAACTATTGATAAAATCATGAAACTGAATCGCCCAACCAAATTGTCATCCCTATGCGAATTTTGCTCTATTCTTATAACTATTATCCCGAACCGATCGGCATCGCTCCCCTGATGACAGAACTGGCGGAAGGATTGGTTAAAAGAGGTCATCAAGTCAGGGTTTTGACGGCTTTTCCTTGGTATCCTAATAGTGAAATCGATCCCGAATACCGAGGAAAAATCTATCTAGAAGAAGAACGCAACGGTGTTAAAATTCAACGTTCCTACGTTTGGGCGCGCCCCCAAAGAAGTTTAAAAAATCGAATTTTCTTTGAGTTGAGCTTTGTTTTTTTGAGTTTCTTTCAGGCTCTCAAAGGCGAAAAACCCGATCTAATTTTCTTAACTGTCCCCGGATTACCCGTTTGCGTTCCCGCCGCTTTATTGAGTAAATTATATGGGGTGCCGATTATTCTAAATTTACAGGATATTCTGCCCGATGCGGCAGTTCATGTGGGATTATTAACTAATCAAAAAATGATTAAGGTTTTTAGTAGTCTCGAAAAATTTGCCTACAAAACTGCCAGCAAAATCTCAGTTATTGCCGATGGTTTTACCAAAAATCTCCTCACTAAAAATGTGCCGAGTCAGAAAATTATTGAGATTCCTAATTGGGTGGATGTAAACTTTATTAAACCTCTGCCGAAAAACCATAATTATTTTCGCCAAGAAAATCATCTTGAGGGCAAGTTTGTTGTTTTATATTCTGGCAATATTGCCCTAACTCAACCCTTAGAAACTCTGATCGATGCCGCAGTTCACTTAGTTAATATTCCTGAGATTAAAGTGGTAATTGTTGGTAAAAAAGAGGCACTTGATCGCCTAGAAAAGTACCGCCAACAACAGGGGGCCAGTAATGTGCTTTTATTACCATTTCAACCCCGGGAAAAATTACCAGAAATGTTAGCCGCCGCCAATGTGGGCATGGTGATGCAAAAACATAACGTTATTTCCTTTAATATGCCTTCCAAAATTCAGGTATTATTAGCTAGTGGTCGTGCTATTATTGCTTCTGTTCCCGCCGATGGAACTGCCGCTAGGGCGATCGAGCGTAGTGGTGGTGGTTTGGTGGTTAATCCTGAAGATCCAGAGGCATTAGCTACGGCTATTTTAAAGCTATACAAAAACCCAGATTTAGCAACTACACTAGGAGAAAAAGGACGACAATATGCAGAAGAAAATTATGCCTTTGAAAAGACTTTGGATCAATACGAAAATCTTTTTTCTCAAGTAGTTAGTTAATAATTAGGGTATAGGGATTAGGGATAGGGAAAATTTTCCCCAACACCTATTACCCAACCCCCATCACCCCATCACCTAACCCCTAACTCCCACTTAACTATTTTCATGTTCGATAATTTCTCAAAAAAACTCCCCTGGCAAAGTCTCAAACAAGCGATCGCTTTTGTCTTAACAATTATTGCTTTAACTCCAGTAGTTACAGCTTTAATTTCTAGTGTTAATCAGCCTCAAATCCAATCGAATATTCAACTGTATCAAACCAATCTCAATCTACAAGCTACGACTCTCAGCAGCGATGCTGATCCTAATAGCGAGGAATTTGCTAATCTTAAATTAATGCAAACTTCCCTGATCGGTGAAGATCCTTATACCACTGCCGAAGAACAGTATTTATCAGCGCAGAAAAGTGCAAAAAAAACAATCACCGAACTAGAAAAATCAGCAGTTAGTCCCGAACAAAACAAATCCCTTGAGCGCGACATCAATTCCTTAAAAGATTTAGAACTAAAATTAAGTCTCATTCAAGCCAATCAAGGTGACTTGGATTCAGCACGGCAAATCTGGCAAAACATCAAGGAAAAATCAGAATTTGAGAACTATAAACCTGCTGTTTTACAAAATGCGCTGCTGTTAGAGGGATTGTACAGTGAACCACCCCAAATTGCTGCCGATGCTGAAGCGAGAATCGAGCGCAATTTTAAAGGATGGTTTCGTTATACCATTCTGGAAAAATTATATAGTCTCGAAAATCGTCAAGAGGATTTACTCGCTTTAGAGGAAGAACAGAGTGAAGTGGCGGCTAATGCGTTAATAAAACTAATTTTATTGGCTTTTTTGCCTCTTAGCGGCGGTTTAATCGGTGTTGTGCTGTTGGTCTTTTTATTAGTCCAGTGGCTTCTCCGTCAACAGCGATCGCTGCTCTTTTTAGAGGATAGTCTCGCTTGGCAAACTAAGTGGGGAGGAGAAACCCTCTGGTGGGGAATAATTATCGGTTTCTTTTTCGTCGGACAAATTGTTTTACCAGTAATTTTCGGGATTTTATCGAGTTCCTTGAGTCTCAATCCCGAAAAATTCAATCTAGAAGCTAAAGCAATATACGTTGTAGTTAGTTATTTAGCCTTAACAGTGAGTAGTTTATCGGTTTTATACCTAGCGATCAAGCCTTTTCGCCCTTTACCTCCCGATTGGTTTCGTTTTAACCTCTTTAGTCCTTGGCTTCTCTGGGGGTTAGCTGGCTATTTCGTCGCTTTACCCCTGGTTATTATCGTTTCTTTGCTCAATCAACTAATTTGGCAAGGACAAGGGGGTAGTAACCCGCTGCTGACTTTAGCCCTAGAATCCCAGAATACCTTCGCTTTGCTCTGTTTTGGCTTTACTGCTTCCCTTGCCGCTCCTTTTTTCGAGGAAATTGTCTTTCGCGGCTTTTTACTAGCTTCTTTGACTCGTTATCTACCCGTCTGGGGTGCGATCGCTCTTAGCAGTTTGATTTTCGCCCTTGCTCACCAAAATTTGTCAGAAGTGCTGCCTTTAACCGTCCTAGGTTGTGTTCTTGGCTTCGTTTACACCCGCTCGAAAAATTTATTATCCTCGATGTTGGTTCATAGTCTCTGGAATGGTGGCACCCTGTTAAGTCTATTTTTATTGGGCAGCAGTGCGGGTTAGGTGAAGTCTCTGGTTTTCGGGGTAGTCTAGGGATAGCTAATCTCCCCCTTTCATCCCTTGCACTTAATTAGATAACCACATCGTTGCTCACCTTGATTGATCCAGTGAGTCCGTTCGATCGTACAATCGGGCAGCAGCAGCGCAAACATTTCTAATTCATGGCCACAGATACTGGGATAGGAACCGGCCACCTCAGCAATAGCGCAATGATGCTCGGCCAGGACATAACTATTTTCTGCTTCCAGTGCCACTAATTCTGCCATATAACCCTCTTCTTGGCGAATTTCTAGCAATTTTCTCATTCTTTCCCCTAAAGACCCCTTGCCGAGGCGCAATTGATATTCCGCCGCTTTGCGTTGCCACTGTTTTTTGAGAATTTCCCCCACCTGTTGCTCTCCCACCGTCTCCACGAGAGTATTGAGGAAAGAAACGGCGAAATTATCGTAATTATGGGGAAAACGGCTACGACCTTGACGACTAAGGCGATAAATGTGCTGGGGCCGTCCTATCTTATTTTGTACCGCAAAATATTCAATCAGTCCTTCCCCCTCCAAATCCTTAAGATGGCGGCGCGTCGCTTGCGGACTAATACTTAACTCCTCAGCCAAGTCTTGGGCGGTAGATTGACCGTTTTTGAGCAAATATTGCAGAATATCGTCTTTCGTCGAGGCGGGTTGAGTCGTGGTCATGATACCAAAAACAGAGGCTTTAGCGTACAATTGCTGAGGGTCAAGGAGCGGCCAATTACCCCTACAGAGTAACTTGAATAACAGAGGTTTATCAGCATCCTCTCAAATTTTCCCTGACTTTGACAACAGTTTTGTTGTTAATCTATTATATAATCAATTTAAACAACTTTCTTGTTGTTTAACTACCTCCCGCGTAGAGAGAACACTAACCCCCATGAGTGCAACCACCGTTAAAAACCTCGTTAACCAACCCTACAAGTACGGTTTCGTCACCGATATCGAATCGGAAACCATCCCTCGCGGTTTGAATGAGGAGATTATTCGGCTAATTTCAGCGAAAAAGAAGGAACCGGAATTCATGCTCGATTTTCGTCTCCGGGCCTACCATCAATGGCAAAAGATGACCGAACCCAGTTGGCCGCACGTTTCCTATCCTGCCATTGATTATCAAAATATTATCTACTACTCTGCACCTAAACAGAAAAAAGCAAAACTCAACAGTCTTGAAGAAGTTGACCCCACTTTAATCGAAACCTTTGAAAAATTAGGCATTCCCCTTTCGGAACAAAAACGCCTTTCTAACGTCGCCGTCGATGCTATCTTTGACAGCGTTTCTATCGCCACAACTTTTAAAGAAAAACTAGCAGAACAGGGGGTTATTTTCTGTTCTATCTCGGAAGCTTTACAGGAACATACCGAATTAGTACAAAAATATCTCGGCAGTGTAGTTCCCGTGGGTGATAATTATTTTGCCGCTCTTAATTCTGCCGTTTTTAGCGATGGTTCCTTTGTTTTTATCCCCAAAGGTGTCGCCTGTCCGATGGAATTGTCCACCTATTTTCGGATTAATAACGGTGAGACGGGACAATTTGAAAGGACTTTAATTGTCGCTGAAGAAGGGGCATCGGTAAGTTATTTAGAAGGTTGCACCGCTCCGATGTACGATAGTAATCAACTTCATGCCGCCGTAGTGGAATTAGTCGCCCTCGATAATGCGGATATTAAATATTCGACTGTACAAAATTGGTACGCTGGCGATGCCAATGGTAAGGGAGGTATTTACAATTTTGTCACTAAACGAGGTCTGTGTAAAGGAGTTAATTCTAAGATTTCTTGGACGCAGGTGGAAACTGGTTCAGCGATTACTTGGAAGTATCCCAGTTGTGTCTTAGTTGGCGATAATTCCGTCGGGGAATTCTACTCAATTGCCCTAACTAATAACAAACAACAGGCCGATACAGGTACGAAAATGATTCACATTGGCCGCAACACCAAGAGTACCATTATTTCTAAGGGAATTTCTGCGGGTAATTCCCAAAATAGTTATCGCGGTTTAGTGAAAATGGGACCGAAAGCCAAGGGAGCAAGAAATTACTCCCAGTGTGATTCTATGCTGATTGGAGATAATGCCGAAGCTAACACTTTTCCCTATATTCAGGTGGATAACAACAGTGCTAAAGTAGAACACGAAGCTTCTACCTCTAAAATCGGTGAAGACCAATTATTCTACTTCGCACAACGGGGCATTTCCGAAGAAGATGCTGTCTCTATGTTAGTCAGTGGTTTCTGTAAGGATGTCCTCAGTAAATTACCGATGGAATTCGCCGCCGAAGCTGATAAACTCCTCAGTCTCAAGCTAGAAGGAACCGTCGGATAACAGTTATCAGTTATCAGTTATCAGTGTTCGCTGAAATATAATTAGTTTCTAGAAATATTTGCAGTTGCCAACAAAAAAACATGAGTGAAGTAATTTTATCGGTAAAAAATCTGACCGCTAGTATTGATGGAAATCAGATTCTTAAAGGAGTTAACCTCGAAATTAAAGCTGGGGAAACCCACGCAATTATGGGGCGCAATGGCTCAGGAAAAAGTACCTTTTCCAAAGTAATCGCTGGACATCCCGATTATGAAGTAACTGGGGGAGAAATAATTTATAAAGGTGAAAATCTTTTAGACAAAGAACCCGATGAACGAGCGCTTATGGGTATCTTTCTCGCTTTCCAATATCCCTTAGAAATCCCCGGCGTTAGTAACATCGATTTTCTTCGCGTTGCCTATAATGCCCGACAAAAATATTTAGGTTCGGAAGAATTAGATAGTTTTGACTTTGAGGAATTAGTCGAGAAAAAACTAGAAGTTGTCCAGATGAATCCTAGCTTTCTTGGCAGAAGTTTAAACGAAGGTTTCTCCGGTGGTGAGAAAAAACGTAATGAAATCCTACAAATGGCTTTATTAGAACCCACTTTAGGAATTCTCGATGAAATTGACTCCGGTTTAGACATCGATGCTTTGCGAATTGTTGCCCAGGGAGTCAATCACTTAGCTACTCCCGATAACGCTTTTTTACTTATCACTCACTATCAGCGTCTGCTCAACTACATTGAACCCGATGTTATTCATGTCATGTACGATGGGCGCATTGTCACCAGTGGCGGTAAAGAATTAGCCCTCGAATTAGAAAGAACTGGCTACGATTTCCTCGATGAACAAGTATTAGCCGTTAAGTAATCTAGCTATCAGTTATCAGTTACCAGTTACCAGTAGTCAGTTTTGAGTATTAAGTGAGCGGTATGTATTAAGTGAGCATCATCAAATGGCAGTAACAGTGCTGTCTTTTCACTGATGACTGATGACTGTTTACTGTTTACTGTTTACTGAAAAATCCCCACCCCCCTCCTACCAATGACAGCCATAATCACGAAACCTGAACAATCAGGAGAATTATTGTTAAAATTGTCTCGAGAAACAGTTCCCACTATCGATAACGGTAAAATTCTCGAATTAAGAGAATCGGGAGCCAGTAAAGCTCAAGAATTAGCCATTCCTAGCAAAAAAGATGAAGAATGGCAATTTACCGATTTAAGTCAACTCTGGGCGATCGATTTTTGCGCCCCCCAAACCGTTACAATCGATAAAAATGCCCTAGCTGTTTTTTTACTGCCCGAAGCCAAAAACAGCCATTTAGTCTTTGTTAACGGCATTTATCAGCCTGAATTGTCCGATATCTCCGCTTTACCCCCCGGTGTCAGCGTCAGCAATCTTGCCAATGCACAAAAAGATGTTCTTGTCAACTATCTAGGGAAAGAAAAAACCCCCGAATTTTTTACCGCACTCAACCAAGCTGGTTTAAGCGATGGGGCAGTAATTCACGTCACCGCTAACACCGTCGTCACAACCCCCATACATCTCCTATTTATCACCGTTGTGGAGGAAATTCCCCGCTTTTATCAGCCCCATAGCCTAATCGTGGCCGAAACGGGAGCCAGTGTCAATATTATCGAGAATTACGGGGCTTTAGCCGAATATTGCTCCGATTTACCTGTAAATTACTCTTATTTTACCAACGCTGTCACGGAAATTTACCTCGAAGCCAGCGCCGAGGTCATCCATACCAGAGTACAACGGGAATCGGGAGATGGTTTTCACATCGGACGCACGATAATTGAACAAGGGCGCGATAGCCGTTACACTCTCAACGAGATAAATCTAGGCGCTAAACTCTGCCGTCATAACCTCGATATCCTGCAAAAAGGAGAACAAACCGAGACAAATCTACACGGATTAGCCATGATTACCGGACAACAAACCGCCGATACCCACAGCGCCATCTATCTCAACCATCCCCACGGCATCAGCAACCAACTGCATAAATGTATCGTTGATGGTAGCGCTCACGCCATCTTTAATGGTAAAGTGTTTGTTCCCAAACCTGCCCAATTAACCAACGCCTCCCAGTTAAATCGGAATTTGTTAATTTCTAACAAGGCAAGAGTCAACACCAAACCGGAATTACAAATTACCGCCGATAACGTCAAATGTTCCCACGGGGCAACCGTTAGCCAACTGGAAGCCGATGATTTATTCTATCTGCAAAGCCGGGGCTTAAGTGCCGACACCGCCCGCAGTTTGTTAATTGATGCTTTCTCGGCCGAGATTTTAGCTAAAATTCCTCTAGAATCCCTCCGCCAAAGATTGGGGCAATGCGTCGCCTGTCGCAGTGTGGAATAACTCTACCGGGGTAGGTGCAAACCTGCCCAAAGTACCCCTCTGACTCCTGACTAAAATGACAATTATCCAAGAAAAAACCCTCGCCCAAAAAGTCCGCGCCGATTTCCCTATCCTCCATCAAACCGTACACGATAAACCCCTTATCTACCTCGATAGTGCCGCCACTTCCCAAAAACCCATTCAAGTATTAGAAACCCTGCGAAACTATTACGAAAAAGATAACGCTAATGTGCATCGGGGTGCGCATACTTTAAGTGTTCGGGCAACGGAAGCCTACGAAGGGGCCAGAGATAAGGTGGCTAGGTTTATTAATGCCGCTTCTCGTCAGGAAATTGTCTATACTCGCAACGCCACGGAAGCGATTAATTTAGTCGCCTACAGTTGGGCATTAAATACCCTGAAAGCAGGGGATGAAATTATTCTCTCGGTGATGGAACACCACAGTAATTTAATCCCCTGGCAAATTGTCTGCCAAAAAACGGGGGCGGTGATTAAATATGTGCAATTAACCAGCGAAGAAAGCTTTGATTTAGAACAATATAAATCCTTGTTATCGGACAAAACTAAATTAGTTGCTGTCGTTCATGTTTCCAATACATTAGGCTGTATTAATCCCGTTGCCGAAATAGTCAGCCTTGCCCATCAAGTCGGGGCGAAAGTATTAATTGATGCCTGTCAAAGTGTCCCCCATTTAGCCATTGATGTGCAGGCCATAGATTGTGATTGGTTGGTGGCTAGTGGTCATAAAATGTGCGCCCCCACCGGTATTGGATTTTTGTACGGCAAAGAGGCTATTTTAGAGGCAATGCCGCCCTTTTTTGGTGGTGGCGAAATGATTGCAGAAGTCTATTTAGACCATTTTACCTGTGCCGAACTGCCCCACAAATTTGAAGCGGGAACACCCGCTATCGGCGAAGCGATTGCCCTCGGTGCTGCGGTAGAATATTTAATGGGTTTAGGGATGGATAATATTCATGCCTACGAAGAAGAGTTAACCGCCTATTTGTTCAAAAAATTAGGAGAAATTGAGGGTTTAAGAATTTACGGGCCATCACCTAGTTTAACAGGCCAAGGTCGGGCTAGTTTAGCCGCCTTTAATGTGGAAGGGATTCATGCTAGTGATTTAGCTACTTTATTAGACCACGAAGGCATTGCTATTCGTTCCGGTCATCACTGTACCCAACCTCTACACCGCCTTTTTGATGCTTCCGGCAGCGCGCGGGCAAGTCTATATTTTTATAATACCCGCGAAGAAATTGATAGCTTTATTGTCGCCTTACAGGAAACTATCGATTTCTTTGCCAATTGTTTTTCTTAGGGGTATCTCTAGCCCTTTTCCTGTTCTTAAAGAGTGAAGGAAGTTACCTATTATTATCAAGGAATTTGTCCCGAAACGGGCGAGTTATTGCGCTTGCCCCGCACTCTTTTGGCTGAAAAAATCGCCCAAGATTTGATGACAACTATCACCAATCCTCAAGGTAAAATGTATGGCATTTTGTTAGGAGAAAATGCCACTGGCGAAATAGAAATTTTAAAAGCTTTTTCTGGACAGGGAGAAGCCGCTGGCTGGGTTCCGTCTCTAGTGGGCAGAGAAAAAATTATTCGGGAAGAAAAGCGAGTTTTGCAACTTTTAGAAACAATTAAACAGGAAATTATCACACTACAATCAATCCCACAACATAGTTTATATCGAATCAATCAAGCAAATTTTGAGCGCAAAATACAAGCTTTACAGCAACAACATCAAAGCAATAAACAGGAACGAGATAGATTAAGAAATTTAGGAGATTTAAACTCAGAAGAATTAGAAAATTTAAATAATATCAGTCGTCAAGAAAAAAGAGCAAGAAAGCAATTAAAACAGCAACAAAAACAAGTTTTAACCCCCTTAATTGAGAAAATAAACTTAGCCAATCAGAGAATTATTGAACTTAAGCAACAGCGTAGAAACCTCTCCAAACAGTTACAGGAATTGCTGTATCAATCCTACTGTTTAAATAACTTTTCTGGACAATCTCTCTCCTTAGCTAAATTGATGGGCAGTAATTTGTTACCGACGGGAACAGGGGAATGTTGCGCCCCGAAATTATTAAATTATGCCGCCATGAAAGGATTAAAACCCATCGCCATGGCCGAATTTTGGTGGGGAGAATCGAATCGAGATAGAAAACAGGGAGAATTTTATGGCGCTTGTCAAGAAAGATGTCAACCTCTCATGGGTTTTTTACTCTCTGGTTTACGTTCATCCCTAGAAATTATCTACGAAGACGAGGGGATAATTGCTATTAATAAACCAGCAGGATTATTATCGGTAGCAGGACGTTATCAAGATAGTCAAGATGCCGTGGTCAATCGGTTTCGTCGTCAGGGAAAAAATCTCATTCCTGTTCATCGTTTAGATCAAGAAACTTCAGGTATATTATTACTAGCTAAAAGTTTAGATATTTATCGTTGTTTATCCCAACAATTTCAACGGCGAGAAGTGGAGAAAATCTACGAAGCTATACTATCAGAAATTATTGAGCGAGAATCGGGTATAATTGACTTACCTCTCTGGGGAAATCCGCAAAATCGACCCTATCAAACTGTGGACTGGCAAAGGGGAAAAGCTAGTCAAACCTATTTTAAAGTTATCGGTAAAGAAGGCAATTATTCTCGGCTAGAATTTATTCCCTACACGGGAAGAACCCATCAAATTCGTGTTCATAGTCAAGCGGGATTAGGGATAGGAATTTTAGGCGACCGCTTGTATAATGGTGAGCAGTCCAACCGTTTACACCTACACGCTAAACAATTATCTTTTCGTCATCCTCAGACCGAAACTAAACTTGATCTCATCATTCCCACCCCCTTTTGAGTGCTATAATTGCTAACGGCCAAAAATTAGCCATAATAACCCGATTTACTGACAAGGGTACAAGGTCAGCCAGAAAATAGATATGAGATCACCCTTCAACCTATTTTGACTTCTCCTCCTCAATCCTGACGACCCAGGACTGACCGACTCCTCACCCCACCAACAAACTTTTTGCCGCAAACCCTAGGCTTTGCGTCATTTGGCTTAATTGATGACAGGTTCTAGTCGAGCAGAAAAGTTTTTAGAAAAAAACCTTGCAATTATTTTGAGAGCGTGCTATATTAATAAAGGACTGAAAAACGCCGAGATAGCTCAGTTGGTAGAGCAGAGGACTGAAAATCCTCGTGTCCGCGGTTCAAATCCGCGTCTTGGCATCGAAAAAACACTATGACAGTTGACGCAAACCGGTTCTTTCTAGTCGGGGCTCTAAGTTTTTGTCCTCTTTCCGTATATTTTTCGGGAGGGTGTAGAGTTTTTTTTACGACTTATTTTCAAGCGTTCAGTCATTCTTGCCACTGTCGCTACACTTAACACTATACCAGTTCTTTCCAAGAATAGTTCCGATAGTTCGGCTAGAGTCGCATCATTATTTGCTTCAATTAACTCGCCGAGGGCGACCATTTGTTCTGGCGTGAGTTTTAAATGACGTCCACATCGATAAGTTTTCGGTCGAATATCTCCCGTTTCCCGAGATTGTTTCAAAAGCTTTTGGACGAAACTTAAGGTTACGCAGAATCTTTTCGCTAATTGACGCTGGGAGATCGGCTCGTTATAATAACAATCTAGAATTTTTTGACGGAACTCTACAGGATAGGATTTCATTTTTTGGGCAATTTAGCTATCGATAACATTATACTTCATATTTGGGAGAAAAGCTCTATATTTCACTGAGCATTGACATTCAGTCTTACTGCTTGAGCTACACTAGAGCTTCTGCAAAAATCAAAAATCTTCCCTTAGGTGAGGAGACTCCGAGATAGAAGACGGTCGCCAGAAGGATAGTACAGAGTCGATAGGGAATATCCGCCCGAAACCCAGTTCAAGTTAGATGGAGTTGATAAATAGGTTAATACTGGAGAAAAATACACCTAGAGACACCAAAACCATTAATCAGGCTTGGATGTCAGAAAATTTAGCACCGGTTAGGGCTGATGCTTAGATTGTAGAGGCGAATAGTTATAATACTAAATCAGGTTATTAAAAACTGATTATTTATTCCCCCTTTTGCCTCTTGCCTCTTGCATGAGTGCCCGCCCTGATATGTAGCCTATACTCAACGTATTTAGTATAAGTCCCGTTTATTATTTTTTTTTATTCATCAGTAAAACTAATTAAAAAATCTAATTGATCGAACTGAACTATGATATAATAATGGAGCTTAGGCAAGCTCTAGCGATAAGTGATCGGGTAGTCAAGACGGAAGCGGGATGGCTAATGATCGGAGAATAGTTTTTGCTGTTAGTCTTAAAGAAACAACTGGGGTGAACCTATGGTTACATCACCGAATCCAACTCAGATAGTCTATCCCGATAGCGATGGTAAACCGATGGCCGATAATACAAGACAATTTCGCTGGATTACGACGATTAAAGCGAATTTAGACTGGTTATTTGCCAATAATGACGATGTTTTCGTCGCCGGTGATTTACTCTGGTATCCCGTGGAGGGAGACAATAAGACTCGACAAGCGCCCGATGTGATGGTAGCTTTCGGCAGACCGAAAGGGGAAAGGGGTTCCTATCAACAGTGGAAAGAAGACAATATCCCCCCGCAAGTGGTTTTTGAAATTCTCTCTCCGGGTAATACCCAAACGGAAATGACCAGAAAACTACTGTTTTATGACCGTTATGGTGTGGAAGAATACTACATTTATAATCCCGATAAAAATGATTTGGGTGGCTGTATTCGTCGGGAAAATCGGCTTGAAAGTCTGGAAAATCTCGATAATTGGGTCAGTCCTCGCTTGGGCATTCGTTTTCAATTAGCCCAACCGGAGTTAATCTTGTATTATCCCGATGGTCAACCTTTCACCAGTTACAACCAAGAACGACAACGGGCCGAAACGGAACGACAACGGGCCGAAACGGAACGACAACGGGCCGAAACGGAACGACAACGGGCCGAACGATTGGCGGCAAAACTGCGGGAGTTAAATATTAATCCCGAAGAAACTTAAAAAAAATTATTGATCTACTCAATCGATCGAGATAGTCTCGCTACAATGAAAGTAGATAAATATCAAGTCCTCTAGCTAGAGTCGCAACAGTAAGCCCAGAAAAAATGCGCTAAGGCAGGGTTGACTAAATCGACGAAGCAATCGCTAAATAGGAGTAATTTCCCTCCACTTCTCGCCAATCCTGAACAGGAGAGACAGAACCGAAAATTTTCTCTAAAATTTCGGTAAGGTTGGAAAGATCAAGTAAGTTAGCGTTAGGGCTTAATCTTCGCCACGGAAAGGTAGAACTATGACAGTTTGTGAATATCGGCCAGGTTTAGAAGGAATTCCCGCCGCCCAATCGAGTATCAGCTTTGTGGATGGGCAAAAGGGAATCCTAGAGTATCGGGGCATTCGGATTGAGGAACTCGCCGAAAAAAGTACCTTCCTCGAAACCGCCTATCTCCTTATCTGGGGTGTTCTGCCCACGGAGGCGGAACTGGAAGAATTTGCCGATGAAATCCGTTATCATCGACGCATCAAGTACCGTATCGAAGACATGATGAAATGCTTCCCCGAAAAAGGCCATCCCATGGATGCGCTACAAACTTCGGCGGCGGCTTTAGGGTTATACTATGCCCGTCGGGCTTTGGATAATCCCGACTATATCCGTCAGGCAGTAGTCCGGTTATTAGCGAAAATCCCGACAATGGTGGCGGCGTTTCAATTGATTCGCAAAGGTAATCACCCCATTCAGCCCAATGATAGTCTTGATTATGCGGCCAATTTCCTCTATATGTTGACGGAAAAACGACCGACGGATTTAGCGGCGAAGGTTTTCGATGTCTGTTTGACTCTCCACGCTGAACATACCATGAATGCCTCGACTTTTTCGGCCATGGTGACGGCTTCCACTTTAACCGACCCCTACGGTGTCATCGCTTCAGCAGTGGGAACTCTCGCCGGCCCCCTTCACGGTGGGGCAAACGAGGAAGTATTGTCAATGTTAGAGGAAATCGGTTCGGTGGCTAATGTTCGTCCCTATGTGGAAAAATGTATCGCCAATAAACAAAAAGTTATGGGTTTTGGACACCGGGTATATAAAGTTAAGGATCCCCGGGCGACGATTTTACAAAATCTTGCCGAACAATTATTCGCAGAATTAGGTTCCGATGAATACTACGATATCGCCCTAGAATTAGAACAAGCAGTGGTGGATATCTACGGCGAAAAAGGTATCTATCCTAATGTGGATTTCTATTCGGGATTGGTTTATCGGAAATTAGGCATCCCCAATGATTTATTTACCCCGATTTTTGCCATCTCCCGGGTGGCCGGTTGGTTGGCCCACTGGAAAGAACAATTAAATGCTAACCGCATTTTCCGTCCTACCCAAATCTACACCGGACTACACGAAGTCCCCTATACACCGATCGAACAACGTTCTTAGATTTTATCTCCCATTCTTAATGGGAACACGGTTTCTCGCCTTTGTCAATCTCACCTGGGCGAGATTTTTTGTCTCATTTCCTGTTATATTGATGGGACAAGGAAACAGTCCAGAGGCTTTCACCTTGGTCAGTTTCGGTGTATATAGCCAGACAAGGTCTTTACTTCTAGGTAATCGGACAGAAAAATATTAAAGATTATGGTGAAAATTTGGCGGAGATTAACGGTATTTTTAATTTCTTGTTTATTGCTGATTTCCCTAACTGCCTGTGGTAATCAAGTTAGACGCAATCAAGTGGTCATATCGGTATTAAGTGACCCCAAAACCTTTAATGCTGTTTTATCGGCCGAATCCCCGAATATTTTTGGTTTAACCTACGAAGGACTATTAACAGAAAATCCCATTACTGGCAAAAAAGAACCGGTCTTAGCAGAATCTTGGACAATTTCCGATGATAATTTGCGCATTATTTTTACTATCAGAGAGGGTTTAAAATGGTCGGATGGTCAACCCTTAACCGTTGATGACGTGGTTTTTACCTATAAAGACTTATATCTAAATCCTGATATTCCCAACAACTACCGCGATAGTTTAAGAATAGGATTAAAAAAAGAATTCCCCGTTATCACTAAACTAGATAATCGCAGCATCGAATTTAAACTACCCGAACCTTTTGCCCCTTTTTTAGATGCTGTCAGTTCACCGATTTTACCTAAACACGCTTTAGAAAAAACCATTCAGAAAAAAAGCCAGGATGGTAGGTTAGAATTTCTCTCCACTTGGGGGTTAGATACTCCTCCCGATAAAATTGTTTTTAATGGTGCTTATAAACTAAAAGAATATATAACGGGACAAAGGATTATTTTTGAGAATAATCCTTACTATTGGAAAAAAGATGTCCAGGGACAACAATTACCCCATATCACTTCAGTAATTTGGGCAATTGTTGAATCTCAGGATACAACTCTACTGCAATTTCGTTCGGGAAGTTTAGATTCTATTGGGGTAACTCCCGAATTTTTCTCCCTCTTAAAAACCGAAGAAGAAAGAGGAAATTTCACTATTTTTAATGGGGGACCTGCCTACGGAACCCAATTTATCAGTTTTAATCTCAACCAAGGAAAACGCGACGGAAAACCCCTAGTAGATCCGATTAAATCCCGTTGGTTTAATAACTTAAATTTCCGCCAAGCTATTGCCTACGGCATTAATCGTCAAAGAATGATTGATGATATCTATCGAGGATTGGGACAAGAACAAAATTCTTTTCTTTCTATCCAATCTCCTTTTTACGATAAAACCCTGAAAGGTTACAATTACAATCCCGAAAAAGCCAAAGAATTATTATTAGAGGCGGGATTTAAGTATAATAGTGATAATCTGCTAGTCGATGCCGATAATAATCCCGTTAGATTTAACCTGATTACTAATGCAGGAAATAAAATCCGGGAAGCAATTGGCGCACAAATTAAAAATGATTTAGCCGCCATAGGAATTCAAGTGGATTTTCAAGCGATCGCTTTTAGCAATTTAGTTGATAAACTAAGTAATAGTCTAGATTGGGAGTCCCATATTTTAGGTTTTACCGGCGATAACGAACCCCACGCCCCCAATATTTGGTATGTAGATGGAAATCTCCACGCTTTTAACCAACAACCTCAACCCGGCAGCCCGCCAATTCAAGGCTGGCAAGCGGCGGATTGGGAGAAAAAAATCGCTGATTTATACGTCAAGGGTTCCCAAGAATTAGACTTTGAAAAGCGCAAAGTTATCTATAATGAAATTCAACAACTTCAACAGGAATACGTCCCGTTTATTTATCTGGTCAATCCCCTCGCTTTGGGGGCGGTGCGTAACTGTTTTGAAGGAATACAATTCTCCGCATTAGGCGGTGCATTCTGGAATCTAGAAGAATTAAAGAAAACCTGTGGAGGTGTTTAATGACTCATTTTGGTTTACTCTGTCCTACAACCTCTGGACATATTTATTCTCTCCTACCTTTAGGAAAAGAGTTACAAAAACGCGGTCATAAAGTTACCTGTTTTTTAACTCTTGATGGTGAAGAAATGGTGCAAGCAGCTGGCTTAGATTTTCAGGCAATTGCACCCAACAAATATCCGAAAGGCACATCAGCCAAAAGTTTAGCCGAAATTGGTCAATTACGGGGAACAGCCGCCGTCCGACGCACGGTAGAATTAGTAACTGATTCTACAGCGACCCTCTTTGAAACTATCCCGCAAGAGATGCGTCGCTTGGGAATTGATGCCCTAATTGTCGATCAAGTCTCCGCCTCAGGGGGTACAATCGCAGAAAAATTGGCTATTCCCTTTATCAGTTTTTGTTCGGCATTGGTTTTAAATCGTGATCCGCTTATTCCGCCCTTTATGACCATTTGGGACTATAATCCTTCATTTATCGGGGTGATTCGCAATAAAATTGGCTATAAACTCCTTGACTCTCTGACGCGTCCCCTGAATGAGTTAATCAACCGGCAGCGTCAAGAATGGGGGTTAATTCCCTATCAAAACATCAATCAACGCTATTCCCCCCTTGCCCAAATTAGCCAGCAACCCGCCGAATTCGAGTTTCCTCGGTCAAATTTACCCGCTCACTTTCACTTTACTGGCCCCTTTCACGATTCCTCCACCAGAAAACCGATTCCTTTTCCCTACGAAAAATTAACCGGACAACCCTTGATTTATGCTTCCCTCGGTACAATTCAAACTCGCCTACAATCGACCTTTAATGCGATCGCTGAAGCCTGTGCCGATTTGCCGGTACAATTAGTTTTATCCTTGGGCAATAGCGACTCTAACATTCAAATAACGACCAAAAACGCCCTAGTTGTTCCCTACGCTCCCCAATTAGAGCTTTTAACCAGAGCCTCTCTTACTATCACCCCCGCAGGCTTAAATACTACCCTAGAATCCCTTGCTCAAGCTGTACCGATGGTGGCCATTCCCATCGCTAACGACCAACCGGGGGTATCTGCTCGGATAAAATGGTCGGGTACAGGGGAAGTGATTCCGATTTCCCGTCTAGAAGTTCCCCGTTTACGAAAGGCCATTGAAAAGGTGTTATCCGTCCCCAGTTACCGAGAAAATGCCCTGAGAATGCAGAAAGCGCTGCAGAAGACAGGAGGAGTGAAAATGGCAGCCGATATCGTCGAAAAAGCCATTTCTACTGGCCAACCTGTCCTATCGGTATAATAGCTAGGGCTGGCTGAAAAGGTTTTTCCTGGAGGCAGGGTGTCGGGTTTTAAGGACGTTAGGGATATACTGACCAACCATCTGTTACATAAAAATAACGGCGTTTACAAATATCTGGATGGATATGGATACAACTTTCCCTTAAGGTTTTGTTACCTCTTTGATGACCTTAAGTAAACTTATTATACTCTTTCATAGTCACAGGTAAGGATGTTGAGTTTCCCCAAAATCGATCGCTGCAGCGGCAGGACTTGCATGAGGGAACGAATCTTACTAAATCGGCGATCATACTATTCCCAAGTTAGAGTTATGCCTTCTAGGTTACATACTCTCTGAATAGTTTCCAGTTTACTCTCAGTCAATTTCCCAAATAGGTGAACTCTCATTTTATGCTTGGGATAATACTGTCCATAACTCTTTATTTGCCTGATCGCTGATTTCCAACCTTTTGTATTTTTAACTTCAATTATTTCAGTATTAGTTAAGACATCTATTCTACCTACCTTATCAATGTAAACCTCGGTTTTTCCTCCTAATTCCCCAGCCAGTTTGTCCCGATACCAAGCCTCTGTCCCCTTTACAGGAGTGTTTATCTCCGGCTCAATAACTATGCCATTAAGCTGATTAATAAAGTCCCGAATTGCTCCTCTTACTAATTTTTGAGCAGCATTGGGGGACTGTCTTTTCCGTTTAGCCATTCTTACTCAGTGAATAATTTAGAGATACCATACCCAGCCAAACCAATTACTGCTCCTACTGCCGCTACGGGAGCCATCGTCACTGCAACTGCCGTCCCCCCTACTGCTAATCCCATACCTCCAACTAATGCTGATATACCGGCTCCAGCACCCGCACCAATTGCCGCTGCTCCAATTGCCGTTGCGTCTTGTTCTTCTATTGCTTTTTTGGTTCCGTAAACTGCTGTGCCGACCACTGCTCCTGCCGCTGCTACTGGAGCCATACCGACTCCTAGAGCAGTTCCTCCTACAGCCAGTCCCATACCGCCAACCACTGCCGATGCACTAGCTCCAATCGCTGTACCCACTCCCACTGAAATCATTGCCTCTTGAACTTCTTCTGGCTTATTTTTGTCCATTATTTTTTGCCTCATTAGCTTCGGGTAATTATCAGAGTCTAGCATAAGGTCGAGTGCAGTGATTTGTTAGATGATCGCTTCTCGATTATTTAACCAACGCTGAAATGATTTTTGACTTTCCCCTGATGGTTGGCCAAGAATTAAGTTTTTAACACTAATGTCTTCATCTAGTTGATTCCAGTGGATTCCATTGCCACCGGCGATAAAACGATAGTCATTACGCTCCTCAGTTGAGCCATGCTGAAGACGGGGATACCATGCCAGGGGAACAGATAGGGTGCGTCCGTCAGATAAATCTACAGTAAGCGCATCATCTGTGATGGCTAATTGCTGAATAGCGAGGGTTTCAAATAGCTCAGTCGTTAAAGAAATCATGCCAGCCTGCTAACAATTGCTCTTGGTTTTCTTGCACAAGTTTTTGAATGCGGTTAATTTCAGTGCGGTTAAATCCTCGGTTACTTTGAAGGCGCACCGGCTGAAGCCAGAATTTAGCAATCTCTCGATCTCGTTCAACCTGGATGTGCGGTGGCTCATTGCGATCGCCTGCATAGCAAAAGAATCGGTATGAACCAACGGTTAACAGCGTCGGCATTCAAAGGTTTTGCTCTAAATATCTCAAACATAGCTGAATGCCGGGCTGACTGTCAATCTGTGAACATTTCCCTCTAGGTCAAAGGCTGTTTAGGGTCGAGAACAATCAAATGTTAGCGCTCGCACCAACGGCTCTGCATCAGAAGCCGCCACATCAACAATTTGATTCTGACGGTTTCAGATCACAGAGTCCCTGTATATTTCAAAAACGACTTCGCTCCCCTCACCTAATCTACCAATGTCGCAGTAGTGCCAGGGTAAACCAAAAAATCAATGACCATGGTGTGTTCCCCAAAATCGATCGCTGCAGCGGTAGGACTCGCATCAGGGAACGCACCCTAATGGATCTGCACTACGTTTTTGGAGTAGTGCCATTCTTTTGCTTGCTCCTCACGAAGACTGCCTTATTTTTTCGCTGAATCTCGAATAAGTCAATAGCCTCGAACAGGCCACTCAACTTTGCATATCCGTAGTTGCGTGGGTCAAAAGATGTCTGATTTGCTATGTGTCCGCCAATCTCTGCCAAATTCGACCAACCATCATCGTCTAGAGTGCTAGAAACAGCGCCCCTCAATAAACTGATTAATTTGGTGTCTTGCTTTAACTCTTTACCAGTTTTCTTCACACTTGCAGAAACTTTGGAAGTCTCCTCAGAATTTACTGCTTGATCAATAGTTTCTAGGTATAAAAATGTTGAACACGCATAAACAAAAGGCAATGGTGTTTTCTTCTCGCCAAATCCATAGACTTTTAAGCCATTTGTCAAAATTCGCATCACTAAAGGAGTAAAGTCACAATCGCTCGACACAATTGCAAAAGCATCCAACTGTTGTGTATACAGCAAATCCATTGCATCAATAATCATTGCAGCATCAGTAGCATTTTTGCCCTTCGTATAGTCGAACTGTTGGACGGGGCGAATAGCGTATTCATGCAAACACTCCTCCCAGGCTTTCAGCGCAGGACTTTTCCAGTTTCCGTAAGCCTTACGAATATTGGCAACTCCATACTTTGCAATTTCAGAGACGATCGCCTCAATTTTTGATGCAGGGGCGTTGTCTGCATCAATCAGCAGCGCAATTTTTGATTCTGATTGCCGCATATTGCTCCAGGTGTGCTGATCACTTTAATTTTTGAACTCGAAAAGACACTCTTCAAGTATGCCCCAACTGATAACCTAAGCCATCTAACTATTGATTATAAAGAAACTTTCCGAATAACCAGAGTAAGGATATGTGGAAACTTTCGACATATCACCCCATTTTGTAGATTTCTGACAATCAGCCGAGATACAAAGAACTTTTCAGCGACCATAGCACCAATTATAATTCTTCAGGTAACTGAGCAGACTAACTAAAAGTTGCCATGGCGGAGCAAATTCTTTCTCTACTCTTGTACTTAATTGTCATTTTAACGGCTTTTTGGTTTATTAGCCCCCAAAAAAAGCCCCGTAGTCATCCCGCCTATCATCTTGCTTGTTTACTAGAAGATGCTCCTGAAAGCTCTTTAAAGGGTCAATTTTGTCCCCTGGCTACTCCCTTGGCTACCCCGATCGCCTGTACTGTTCCGCAGGTGTGGCGCAGTGTATATAGGCAGTCTCTGGCAAAACCGGATGTTAACTATTGGCAATGGCGCGGTATGCCCGAAAATGAGCAGTTTTGTCGGGAATTACGGGAATTATTGCGATTAAATCCGGCTAGAGGTTACGCTAAGGAAATTCTGGAAAGTCTCGCCTTGGCTCAAGATCCTTTTTATCATCTTTACTGGGATCTAAAAGCGATCGCTAATGGTAACTTTAACACTATCGGGGCTAATAAACTAGCTGAGGGCAGATTCGCCAGGCGAGATTTGCGAACTCATCAGCAGATGCGGAGGGATTTTCGTCAATGGCATTTACAAGCTTGTCAACAGTTGGGAAAAGAGCGAGTTAAAGCGGTTTATCGGGTGTGTTATGGGTCAGATTGGTCATTAATCGCCCAAATTCTCTATCCTTCGCCCCGTTCCTTGGCCGTGATGATTATAGAGTCCGCTAATCCCGTTTGGTGGCGAGTTTTGGGGATTACTCCTTTTAGCACGACTAGCCGGATTGAGAATAATTATAAAACTCTCTTGTGTTATTGGCATCCCGATCGCAATTCCCATCCCAATGCGACAGAAATCACCGCCCATCTTAATCGCGCCTACGATTGTTATCAAAGTTTTCAGGAGATGAGTAGTCAAGATAATGCACCTTTGTGGACGAAAATCCGTCGCTGGATTCCTTAGACTTGACTCTAGTTTTTCCCTTGACTTTTTCCTTAACGAAAGAATGTTAGTCTAGGAACAATTTATGACCACGCTTGCACTCTCAGGGTAATGAATCTAGTGCTTTTAAACAATCGCTACCAAATTGTTAGTACCCTTGCTAGGGGGGGATTTGGGGAAACTTATATCGCCATCGATACGAATATGCCTTCTCAACGGCGCTGTGTGATTAAAAAATTGCAGCCGGCTATTCAAAGTGAGGAGATGCCAGAATGGTTAAAAGAACGTTTTCAGAAAGAAGCAAGCGTTTTAGAGGAATTGGGGGAACAAAATCGCCAAATACCCCGTTTATACGGTTATTTTGCCCAAGATAATCATTTCTATCTGGTGCAGGAATGGATTGAAGGGGAGACACTAACCCAAAAACAGCAACGACAGGGAAAATTATCCTCCTCAGCAGTGCGGACGATTTTAGAGAATTTACTGCCTGTTCTCGATTTTATTCACAGTCGCCGCATTATTCACCGGGATGTGAAACCCGATAATATTATCTTAAGAAATAGTGATAATTTGCCCGTTTTAATCGATTTTGGGGTAATGAAAGAGGCCGTCGCCACCTTAGTCGATCCTACGGGAAAAAGTGCCTATTCGATCGCCCTTGGCACCCCCGGTTATATGGCTTCGGAACAGGCTGCCGGGAGACCGGTCTTTTCTAGTGACCTTTACAGCCTAGGCTTAACGGCGATTTTTTTATTAACGGGAAAAACTCCCCAATATCTAGAAACTGACTCGCGCACGGGGGAAATTCTCTGGCGACAGGAGGTAGAAAATGTTAATCCTAATTTAGCTATGGTAATCGATCGAGCGATCCGTTTTCATCCCCGGGATCGGTTTGCTACTGCTAGGGAAATGTTGGCAGCTTTGGGAGAAATGTCCCCCGATTTGTCCACCCAACCGACTATCGCGGTTTCTCCCCATAGTCCCCGATTAAAGTCCTCTACACCCCAAAAACCAACCGTCTCCCCCACTGTGGTTATTAAACCCAATTCTGGGAAAAAAAAGAATCCTTGGCTGTGGATTTTGCTGATTTTTGCGGTGACAATTGGGGCTTTTGCCCTGGGATATCGGGGATTTATGGCTCTTTTACCCAAAAATGAGGAAATTAAACCGTCACCAACCCCCGAACCTTCTCCTATTCCTGAAATCATTCCTCCTCCCTCCCAAGATTTTCCCCCGATCCGACGACCTTCTCGTCAACGGACTCCCATTTATTCCCCGACTCCCACTCCATCCCCAACTCCTACCCCAGAGGTGATTCCTACTCCAGAAGCGACTCCAGAATTAACTCCTAGTCCCACCCCAGAAGAAGTAATTCCTATTCCTGTTCCCCTTCCTGAAACAGAGCCAAGTCCTCAAGTTTCTCCCCTTCCTTCCCCTTCTCCTTCTCCTTCTCCTTCCCCTTCTCCTGTTCCAGAGGTGATTAATCCCCCGGTTAATGAGGATAAAATTGAACCGATCGCTCCTCCTGTTTTATCACCTTCTCCTCCTGAAGAAAATAGTAATTAATAGAGGTTCTTCGTTACTTAGTCTGGTTCGATAGGGTGGCATAAATCGATTAAATCCTTATCTGGTAAGAGTTCCATTGATTAGTTACTTCTAGAGCGAAAACAATTGATAAAAATCGCTAAATGTCTTTCTCTATAAGGGTTTCATCCCTTATAACCCCCGTTCATTGCATAGCACAAACCGAAGAACCTTAATATTTGCATAACAATTCCCGAAGAGCCATAAATAAGAGGAGTTATTGATAATGAGTCCACATCCGTATAACTTTGACAACTTTACTCTTCTGGAATAACCTGATAAACCAAACGATGCTGACAGAACAAATTAAACCTTTAGCCAAGCAAAAATATCCACTGCTGATATTGACCAACGTTCTAATCCTTTAATCACCGCTAAAGGCTCATTATTTCCTTCGGTTGCAATATGTACTTTCGGTAATCCTGTTTGAAAAACGGTGACTGACTTGGCTGAAGGATCAATCAACCAACCTAATTCTGTTCCTTGTTGTAAACAGAAAATAATCTTTTCCATCACTAAGGTAACAGATTGTTCGGGAGACATAATTTCAATAATCCAATCGGGATAACGTAAAAATTGATCAGCTATTTCTCCATCTAGATCTCTTGGCAAATTCTCCCAACGAATCACCGCAATATCTGGTACAATTGAACGTTCTGCAAAAGTACAACGCAATTCAGGTAGAGCATAAGCTAATTTTTGAGGTTTAGTCTGTTGATTAATGGCAGAGGCTAACTCAAATTGTAAGATGCTGTGTTTTCCTTTGGGCATAGGTTTTTGAGTGACAATTCCATGATAATATTCCCTAGCAGGCTTAGTTTCTGGAAGGGCAAGAAATACTTCGAGGGAAAGGGCTTGTTTATCTTCTATTGTGGCAAACATTGATTGATTTCTCCGCTCTTGAGTTGTTTTCTATTATAAGCTCCTGACTCCTCACTCTCAGGTAAGTTTTTGATTTTTGCAATAGGTCTAATCTAAAAATATAGGTTTTTCTTTAAGCTCTAGTACAAAAAATTTGATTAGCAGTGAGGTTTAACTCTGGAAAAACCCCTGAAATAAGACGTTGATCCTGTTTAAATAAATTACCTTGATATTCTCCATCGATTAATTGATAGATAGAAATGGTGGGTTCTTTGGGGCTGCCGATATATCGGGACGAACCTTTGGCTAAATAATCGATAATCCAATATTCGGCAATTCCTAATTGTTCGTAGTCGTCAAATTTTTTCAGATAATCATCTCGCCAATTGGAACTGACAATTTCAATAATTAATTTAGCTGATGTTGCCAGAGAAATTGAGGAAGCGGTTTCCCAGTAGGGATCATTAACTAGATTTTCTCTGTCTAAGACAATAATATCGGGTAGATAACCCGTATGAAGGCGAAGGGGTTTTACTGCAGCAGTATTGGGGATAAAATAGGGCAATTGCCGTCTTCTAATCTCCAATCCTAACTCCATGCTTATAAAACCGCCAATTTCTTCGTGTTTTCCGATCGGTCGCATCATGGCCAAGAATTTTCCTGCGATTAATTCGTATTGTTGTCCATCATCGGGATATTGATTAATATAGTTATCAAAAGTCAACAATTGGGGGATAGTTTGGGTTGTGGTCATGGTAGTTAGGGTAAATAAGAGAGATGATTTTTCTAGATTCTAACTCGATTAACGACGTTGCCACCAAGTCAATCCAGCTAGGGTAAATCCTACTAAAGGCATCACTACCATCGCTATCCAAAAAATAGCGTTAGCTTGCAGGGGATTTAAATTGATTCTTCTATTTTCTGGTTCCTTAGCCCGGATAGATAAGGTGGCTGTTTCACCACTGGCTAACCACTGCACAGAATTTAAAAATATATCTCCGTTTAACTGTTGTTCAAATAGTCCATCGCTGGCAAAGCTGGCATTACCAATCACAATTAATTTACCTTTTTTTCCCGTCAGAGCAACTCCTAGATCAAAGGGGCCAGCTAAATCTTTTTCAGGGTTAAACTGGAGATTCTGATTATTTAAATCACTCTCAGCCCACATTTTATCATTAGTAATCATTAAAGATACGGCTTCAATTCCTTCGACGGGAACGGTGGCGATGGGACGAGCAAAGGGAAAGATAGAAATACCGTTGGCAAAATCGCGAGTAATCGGATGATTACCGTAATTGGTAATAATGGGACTAGCCGGTCCTAAACCGATTATTTCCCCGGCACCAGAAGCATCAATAATAATTCGATTATCTAGTTTCACACCCCAAGGGGTTAATAAGGGTTCTAATCCGGTTTCGGTTTGGGGGTCAATCATTAATAAAATTTTGCCCCCTTGCTCAAGATAGTTTTTTAAAGCGGTGACTTCCTGGGGAAATATTTTTCTTTTGGGACTGGCAATAATAATGACATCGGCATTATTGGGAATGGTGGAACGTTCCACTAGATTAAGTGGTTCTACTTGATAACCTTTTGCTTCTAAACTATTGACTGCTTGCACTAATCCACCTTGAGGTTCTTTGATGGCATTTTCTCCATGACCTTGCAGAAAATAAGCGGTTAGAGTGCGATCGGTTTTAGCGGTTTCGATGGCGTTACTCAATTTCGCTTCGGTGAGACTTTCCTCTTCACTAATAGTTTTCAGAGGCTGTTTTTTTTCACCATACTGTAGATAGACTCTAGACAGATTATCATTAGCTAGTTTTTTAAATTCCTGAGCGATATTGGGTTTTTTCTCTGGGTTAACTATCTCGTACTGAAATTGGGGGTTTTTGCGTTGATAATTGGCTAAAAGTTCCTGTTCGTTGGCACTGATTCCCCGGGTTGAAAAAATCCAGACTTTGACGGGTTTTGACAGATTGGTTAATAGTCTTTCGGTTTGGGGGGATAAACTAAAGATTTGGTTTTCGGTTAAATCAACTCGATAGGGATAACGGAGGGCGAGAAAGTTAATTAAACCGATAACGCTGAGGACAATAATAGTAGTAATAAGGGTTTGAGTGCTGGTGCGGGTACTTCTTTTTTGCCAAAAGTCTTTGGAAGTGATTACCAATAACAACAGCCCTCCTAGAAACAAAATAGCCCCGGCAATTAATAACCCCAGAGAGAGGGATGACCATTGACCGGAGATTAACCCCACGGTTAAGCCGGCACTACCCAGAAAGAGGGCGGGTATATAGAGAAATTTACTGTATTTTTGCCAGGATCTCATAGTTAGTTTCTTTGATAACGGTCCGCTTCGATCGCTTGAGTAGTTAGGAAGATTCCCAGCAGAATATAACTGAGGAGGATGACTAAACTACTACTGTCAAAAATTCCCCGCACGAAATTGTTAAAGGGTTGATACCAAGATAGATGGGAGAGAAATTCTTTCAGGAAAAATCCGATCTGTTCTCCCACTTCTCCTCCAATGCGATCTCGAAAGAAGGTTTCGGCATTGTTAGCAATGACATCCAATATCCAGATAAATAAGATGGTGATAAAGGTGATGATGTAAGCAAGGATAGAACTATTGGTGAGGGAAGAAATAAACATCCCGATGGCTAGGATGGCGGCTGCCAGTAAAATTAATCCTAGATGAGCTAGTAAAATACTGGCTATATTTACTGGGGGAACTGCGGTACTAAAAACCACTATTTCGTAAATCCAGAGGGGGGTAATCATCACGGTAAAAAAAGCCAACACTCCCAATAATTTACCGATCGCTATACTCCAATTAGTCAGGGGAGAAGTGGCTAAAAGTTCTAGGGTTCCCTGTTTTTTTTCCTCTGCGTATAATCCCATAGACAGGGCTGGCAAAATTACCAACAATAAGGAGGATAAAATAATGCCGATGAAAGTGGTCATAAATTCAGATACCGTATCTCTGGCTACCAGAAATCCCGATTGTTCCTGAATACCAATATCGAGAATAATGCCGTAGAGAAGGGAGTTAAAGAAAAATCCCGCTACTAACCAAAATATGCCCATAATGATATAGGCATTGGCGGCGGTAAAATAGCTTTGAAATTCCTTGCGAAAAATCGCCCAGATATTATTGATCATGCCTCTCCTCTTGCTGGTTACTTTCCCCGCTACCAATTACTTCCAGAAAGATATCTTCTAGGGTTTTACGGGTGCGACGCATTTCTAATAAGTTATAACCATTGTTGACAACTATTCTAGCAAGTTCTGCCCCTATATTTATTCCCCCTTGACCAACAATTTTGAGCAGGTTATCGCCGACTTTTGCTGCTTGCTCTACTTCTGGCATTTGTTGCAGGATTTCTAGCAGGGAATCCCTATCACCTTCGATCTCAATTTCATAACTGGAACCAGCAGGGGTAGCGGTAGTAATATTATTGGCTACGATGCGACCCCGATTAATAATTGTCGCTCGATCGCAGGTAATACTCACTTCTGGTAAAATATGAGTGGAGAGAATAATTGTGTGTTCTCCCGCTAAACTTTTAATCAGATTTCTCACCTCGATAATCTGTTTTGGATCTAATCCTACTGTCGGTTCATCTAAAATAATTACCGGTGGATCGTGTACGATCGCTTGGGCAATTCCCACACGCTGTTTATAACCTTTGGACAACTTGCGGATAATAACTTTTCTTTTTTCTAGTAACTGACATTTGCTTAAAACTAAATCTACCCGCGCTTTTCTATCCCCCGATGAGATGCCTTTAATCCTGGCCACAAAATCGAGAAAACTTTCCACGGTCATCTCCGGATACAAGGGGGGATTTTCGGGAAGATAACCAATGCGACGACGCACTTCTAAGGATTGTTGATGCACATCGTATCCTGCTATCCTTGCTGTTCCTGTTGTGGCAGGAATATAACCAGATAAAATCCTCATAGTCGTGGTTTTTCCGGCTCCATTCGGCCCCAAGAAACCGAGTATTTCTCCTTTTTCTACGGTAAAATCCACGTCACTAATTGCCGTGGTCGAACCATAAATTTTACTCAGATGTTCCACTTCAATCATAAGCTTTATCAGTTATCAGTTACCAGTTACCAGTTATCAGTTATCAGTTATCAGTCAATAGTGTTAAGTGACAAGTTCGGAGCTTTCTTTTAACTCGACGGAATCTAAAACCTAATTTGTTAAGCTAGAAGATTTTATGGACTTAGTTTCTAACCTTCTTTTTGGGTAGGAGAATTGCCAGATTCTTTCTTTTGCCTCTTGCCTCTTGCCTCTTGCCTACTGCTCACTGATAACTGATTTTTCCCAGACTATGATCCCGATTAATTTCTACCACTAGCTCTGCTTGTTTGAGCAGGGGTGGCAGAAATAATTGCGGATGTAAACTTTTCCAAAAATACTTGACAAATTCCTCTATTTCTGATGGGGTCATACATCCTTTTGTTTCGGCCGCCTGTCGCCATTGTAAACTGTAACGGTAGTCAAGGGGATAAAGAATCAGTAAGCGATCGATTTTTGACCAGAGGGGTAGATATTCTCGCAATCTTTGATTATTATCCCTGGCGAATTGTCGGTCTTCTTGGCTATTAATCGGATCGGGGGCATGATCAAAGACTGTTTCTTCTATTGGATTCATACCCACAAACCAACCCTCGAAAAAAAGAATATCAACTCGTTCCACTTGTTCCGCTGCAATTCTATCTCCTTGTCCTCGATGCAGGGACTTGTCAAAACGCGGGATTAAAATCGGACTTTCTTGCTGACAAACCTGCTCTAAAACTTTAATTCCTAATGCTATATCATGAGTACCCGGTGGACCACGCCAGCGCAATCTTTCATCCTTTTGACGTAATTTTATTCGCTCATTATAGGTCTTATAAATATCATCTAAAGAGAGATTATTTACTTTTAAATCAAAATAGGCTAAAATAATCGACATTATAGATGTTAGGGTGGTCTTTCCCGTGCCTTGGGGAGCCAAAATGCCTTGAATCAACGGTTTTGCGTGGCTGCGTAGCTGTAGCGCCCAGGGAATCCAGAAGCGCCAACAGCTGATCAAAATCTGATTTGGCTGATTTATCCCTAACTCCTGACATTTTTGCCAGACTTGCGGCCAGAGATTCGTTAATAGTTCCGCCCTTTCCTGTAGGATCAGAGGGTTAGTCTCCCTAAAATTTAAGGATTCGATCGCTAGTAATTCTTCTAGATCCGCCTCAGTTAAGGGATTTTTGTCGATTAATCCCTGTAAAATCGTCAAAATCTTCATAGCTGTTATTCGTGAGTAATTCTCTGGGGTCAGTCACCCATACCGGCAGATTAATCCCGCTCAAGATTTTTTTGAGAGTGTTTTTTAGGGTTATTTGCCCAAAAATGAAGGGTTTGCAGGGCAGCACGGATTTCCACTCTATATATAAGTATATGTCAAGTTCCCTTTTCAGTCAAGGGGCTTGGCCAAAAATCTCTAGCTTTGTCTCCAGTTTCCCAATCGGTTAGACTAAGAATTATTAACATTACTTAACAAAACACCAGATGAATACAGCTGCTCTGACGATAAAGCAAAATTGGCAATGGCAAGGACATTCGATACACTATGTGCAAGCGGGTACTAGAGTCACGGGAAAACCCCCGTTACTATTAGTCCACGGTTTTGGTGCTTCCACCGACCATTGGCGAAAAAATGTGTCAGGTTTAGCCTCAGAATGGGAAGTATGGGCGATCGATCTGTTAGGATTTGGTAGATCAGCTAAACCAGATCTTGTCTATAGTGGCAATCTTTGGCAGCAACAATTAAATGATTTTATCAACGAAGTTGTGGGCCAACCGACGGTTTTAGCGGGTAATTCTCTGGGGGGTTACGCTTCTCTCTGTGTGGCGGCTAATCACTCCCAGAATGTTCGGGGATTAATTCTCCTCAATAGCGCCGGTCCCTTTAGCGATACAGAAAGCAATCGTCAGCCTAATTTAGCACAAAAATTACTGCGATCGATCTTGCTGCAACCTTGGGCCAGTTATCTCTTATTTCTCTATACCCGTCAACCCAAAACTATCCGCAAAACCCTAGAGAAAGTATATCTCGATCGCAGTGCCATTACCGAGCAGTTAATAGAAGATATCCGTCGTCCTTCCCTGGATGCGGGAGCAGCCAAAGTTTTTGCTTCTGTGTTTAAATCTCCCCGGGGGGAGAATGTGGATATTCTCCTGCAAAAGTTAAGTTGTCCCCTGTTGATGTTATGGGGTGAGGGGGATCCTTGGATGAATACTAGGGAACGCGGGGCCAAATTCCGTCAATACTATCCTTCTCTCACAGAATATTATCTAACTGCCGGTCATTGTCCCCACGATGAAATTCCCACAGAGGTTAACCAGTTGATTAGTGATTGGATGAAAAGCTTATAGGTAGTTAGGGATCGGTTATCAGGTTTTTATTTTTTTGACGCTTATTTGACCTGAAAAAAGAGGGTTTGCAGGCAGGCACGGATTCCCATTCTATATATAAGTATCTGTCAAGTGCGGGGATTTGTCAAGGGTTTTTTTTGAAGAAATCTGCCGGAATTTCAGGGGAGAAAATCGGAATCGAGGATTTGTTCGGGACTATAGGGGCAGCTTTCGGCAAAGATAGCGGCCGGTAATTGGCTTTTTTGTCGGACTCGCTTCACTGCTTTGGGGTAAATAACGGCGATTCTGGTTAAAAAATAGTTATAAAGGGTTTTCGACTCCAATAAAAGTTCTAATTCCACCCGAAAGTTACCGATTTCGTCCTGCCATCCCCGCGCACATCTTTCTCGTTCCTCCAGCCAGTATTGGTAGAGAAGCAGATGAATGAGTAATTGTAGGAGATAACTATCTACTTTATGTCTCTGTTCGTTCCCCAATGCTTCGATTTCTTCTCGGAGATGTTCCCAATCTAATACATCTGTTTGTCTTTGTCGCAGTTGTTTGGCCGTTTCTTCTAACCAAGCAAGATAGTCTTGTTCGTATAAGTCTTTAGTTGTCATACCCTATCCTCTTTAGCGCTGGTCAGGTATTAGGTTTTTATTCTCTTGACGCTTATCTAACCTGAAAAAGGATGGTTCGCAGGCAGGTACGGATTTCCACTCTATGTATAAGTTTATGTCAAGTTCGAGGATTTGTCAAGGTTTTTTTTGGGAAAAAATCTGCCAGAATTTGGCCGGTAGGAAAGACAAGCGATCGCAAGTATTGAATAGGTATAGAAATGCGGCAAAATTAAGACTTTCAGAGGGATAAGAATTTGATAATGCGGTTACTACGGGTTCAAGGTTCTGACTTTCGAGTGTTAAAGAATATTGATCAGCTGTATTGCATTCGGTTTCCCGTTCCCCTGCATACTGGGAAATATTTCTAGACATTTCTTCATATCTATTCAGAAAAATTAACAGAGGATTCTTGACTGTGCAGCTAGGGTAATATTTTATCCTAAAGATATAACTCTGCTGCGGGGGATTTTGTTGCTGACTTCCGCTGCTATTAACATTATGACCCATCAAACTCTCAAACTCGCTGGGATGAGTTGCGTTGGTTGTGCTAATTCGATCGAACGGATAATTAAATCTATCCCCGGAGTAATTCGATGTCAAGTTAATTTTGGCATGGAACAGGTGGATGTGGACTATGACCCCAAGCGTACCGATCTTAACACTATTCAAGCAAAAGTTAGGGATGCCGGTTTCCAAGCCACACCGATAACAGAAATTAATCTCGAATCCAGGACAGAAAAAGAACTACTCCCTAAACTATCGATCGCTATTGTTATTAGTACTATACTATTTATCGGTTCTTTGCCGATGATGACGGGTTTATCTCTATCTTTTATTCCCCACTGGTTACACGATCCTTTATTCCAATTAATTCTCGCTACTCCCGTCCAATTTTGGTGTGGTCAAAGTTTTTATAAAAATGCTTGGAAATCCTTTAAAAATCGCACTGCTACCATGGACACCTTAGTAGTTTTAGGAACCAGTGCCGCCTATTTTTATTCCCTATTTTTAACCTTCGGGAGCGATTTAATCGAAAAACAGGGGTTTTATTCCCATGTCTATTACGAAGCATCAGCTATCGTCATTACTCTGATTTTAATCGGTCGTTTTCTCGAAAAACGGGCTAGAAAAGAAACGGCTGCCGCTATTAAACAATTAATCGGATTACAGGCAAAAACTGCTAGGGTAATTAGAAAAGAACAGACGCTAGATTTACCGATAGAAGAGGTGAAAGTAGGAGATATGATTTTAGTCCGTCCTGGGGAAAAAATTCCCGTCGATGGCATAATTATTCAGGGCAGTTCTAACATTGATGAATCGATGGTGACGGGGGAAAGTTTACCCGTGCGAAAAACCCTCAATCAACAGGTAATCGGGGCGACAATTAATAAAACCGGTAGCCTACAAATGCAAGCATTACGGGTGGGAAAAGATACGGTTTTAGCCCAGATTGTCCGATTAGTGCAAACCGCGCAAGCATCAAAAGCACCCATACAAAGATTAGTCGATCGAGTGACTGCTTATTTTGTGCCAGTGGTGATGATTATTGCGGTAATAACTTTCTTATTTTGGATTCTCCGCACGGGTAATCTCACCCTCGCTTTGATTACAATGGTGGAAGTCCTAATTATCGCTTGTCCCTGTGCGCTAGGATTAGCTACACCCACCTCGATTATGGTGGGAACAGGACAGGGCGCAAAACAGGGAATTTTAATTAAAAATGCCGAAAGTTTAGAATTAGCCCATGGTATTACTACTATTGTTCTCGATAAAACCGGAACTCTCACCCAGGGTAAACCAACGGTGACGGACTTCTTGACTCGCGAGGGGGTGAGGGATGGACGGGAATTATCGCTGCTGCAGTTAGTTGTATCGGTGGAGAATCATTCTGAACACCCGTTAGGAGAAGCAATAGTTAAATATGGGCAGTTAAACCAGATTAAAACTCTAGAAGTGACGGAATTTGACTCAATAACTGGGGCAGGAGTGCAGGGAAAAGTCGGGTCGGATTTAGTGCAAATCGGTACAAAACAATGGTTAGAAGGTCAAGGTGTTGAAACAAAAGTTCTTAGAAAAGTCGCCCACGATTGGGAATGGCAAAAAAAAACCGTGGCTTGGATAGCAGTTAACGGGGGTTTAGAGGGGGTGATCGCCATTTCCGACGTTTTAAAACCTTTTTCTTCCTCAGTGGTCGCCAAGCTCAAAAAAATGGGCTTAGAGGTGATGATGATGACGGGGGACAACCTCGAAACCGCAGAGGCGATCGCCAATGAGTTGGGTATCCGCCGCTTTTTTGCCGCACTCCGTCCCCAAGAAAAAGCCGAAAAAATTGAATATTTGCAGAAAAAAGGGAAAATAGTCGCCATGGTTGGCGATGGCATCAATGATGCGATCGCATTAGCCCAAGCGGACTTAGGTATTGCCCTTGGCACGGGAACCGATGTAGCGATCGCTGCTAGTGATATAACCTTAATTTCGGGAGATTTAGAGGGAATTGTGACCGCTATTAAGTTAAGTCGGGCAACAATGCGAAATATCAAAGAAAATCTCTTTTTTGCTTTTATTTATAACCTAATTGCCATTCCTATCGCTGCCGGAGTCCTCTATCCCTTTCTGCTCAATCCGATTATTGCCGGTGCTGCCATGGCTTTAAGTTCCCTTTCCGTGGTGACAAATGCCTTGCGATTGCGTCGGGTTCATGCCAGGGTGGGGGGATAATTTTCGTTAACAATTCTTAAGGAAAAACTAGAAAAATTAGCTGTACGGGGGATGATACCGTAGAAAAGGCAATAGAATAATCATCGTGATATGACTGACTCCCCTGAAATACCTTATTTATTACGCGCTGCCAAAGGAGAAATCTTACCCCGTCCTCCCGTGTGGATGATGAGACAAGCAGGACGTTATATGCAGATTTATCGAGAATTGCGGGATAAATACCCCAGTTTTCGGGAAAGATCGGAAAATGCCGATTTAGCGATCGAAATCTCCCTGCAACCCTGGCGCGCTTTTCAACCGGATGGGGTGATCATGTTCTCCGATATCCTCACTCCCCTGGCAGGAATTGGTATTCCCTTTGATATTATCGAAAGTAAGGGGCCGATTATCGATTCTCCCATTCGTACTCAAGCGCAGGTGGACCAACTTAATCCCCTCGATCCCGATCAGTCTTTACCTTTTATCAAAACGATTTTAAAAACCCTGCGTCAAGAGGTGGGAAACAAATCCACTGTCCTCGGTTTTGTCGGCGCGCCCTGGACTTTAGCAGCATACGCAGTGGAAGGGAAAGGTTCTAAAAGTTATTCTGTGATTAAGGGGATGGCTTTTTCGGAACCCTCGGTACTGCACCAATTTTTAGATAAATTAGCGGATATGATCGCCACCTATGTCCGTTATCAAATCGATTGTGGGGCGCAAGTGGTACAAATGTTCGACTCTTGGGCGGGTCAATTAACTCCCCAAGATTACGATGTTTTTGCCTTACCCTATCAACAAAAAGTAGTTCGTTTGGTGAAAGAAACCCATCCCGATACACCGTTAATTCTCTATATTAGTGGCAGCGCCGGCGTTTTGGAAAGAATGGCTAAATCGGGGGTTGATATTGTCAGCGTCGATTGGACAGTGGATATGGCGGAAGCGAGACAACGTTTAGGTAAATCGATGATGGTTCAAGGTAATATCGATCCGGGGGTTTTATTCGGTTCCCAGTCCTTTATTCGCGAGCGGATTCTTGATACTATTCGTAAAGCGGGTAATCAAGGCCATATTCTTAATTTAGGTCATGGTGTTTTGGTGGGAACTCCTGAAGATAACGTGCGTTTCTTCTTTGAAACGGCTAAACAAGCGGATCAATTATTAGCAGTTCACGCCTAGGATGTCGTGATCAAGGTTTAGGGAATAGGGGTTAGGAAATGATCGATAGGGAATCTTGGCAGAAAACTAAAAAATCCCTAACCCCTAACTCAATATCCCCGACTCAATACCCCACACCTAACCCCTATCAACAAATCTAATATCTCTGTCCTAGTGATCAAATGAAAAAAATATTTCTAACGGGTGTGAGTGGCTGTATTGGGCATTATATCGCCGAAATTTTACTGGAAAATCCCGACTATGAATTATATTTTTTAGTGCGTAATCCAGAAAACTTAAAATTTACTTACCAAGGGCGATCAAATGTTCATATACTTTTAGGCGATATGGAAAATATCGAGGTATATGCCGAACTTTTAAAAACAATGAATATAGCGGTTTTAATCGCTACCAGTTGGGGAGGAGAGGAGGAAAGTTATCAGATTAATGTGGTAAAAACCCTAGAATTAATTAGTTATTTAGATGCCCAAATCTGCGAGAAAGTCCTCTATTTTTCTACTGCCAGCATTCTCAATCAAAATAATCAACCTTTACCTGAAGCTGGGGAAATAGGAACTAATTATATCCGCACTAAATATATTTGTTATAGTAAATTTACTGATCTAAAAATTGCCGATAAAATTATCACTTTATACCCCACTTTTGTCTTAGGTGGTGATGAAAATAAACCCTATTCTCATATCTATGGTGGTTTACCGGATGTCTTGAAATATATCGGTTTAGTGCGTTGGTTTCAAGCTGATGGCAGTTTTCATTTTATCCATGCTAAAGATATAGCTCAAGTGGTGAATTATTTAATCGAAAATCCCGCACCAGAAAGCAAAATTGTTCTAGGCAATCAACGCACAACAGCTAACCAAGCAGTGGAGGAAATCTGCACTTATTTAAACAAAAAAATCTATTTTCGGATTCCTTTATCTTTAACCATTGCTGACTTTTTTATCAAAGTTTTTAACTTGCAGATGGAAGCATGGGACCGTTTTGCGATGAATTATCGGCACTTCACCCACATTAAAACCTATACTCCCGCTGATTTTGGTTTAAAAAACTATTGTTCCACCCTCGATGATGTTTTAACCTTGCGAGGAATTCCCCGGGGTTGATTATAGATTACTCTTGAAATTGTCTAGCATGAAATTGAGCGTAACGACCATTAAGATTTAATAACTCCTCGTGATTACCCACCTCGATAATTTCACCCTTTTCTAAAACTAAAATACGGTTAGCTTTTCTGACAGTTGCTAATCGGTGAGCAATAACAAATACCGTGCGCTCCGTCATAATTCTTTCTAAAGCTTCCTGCACTAAAGCTTCCGATTCCGAATCGAGCGCTGAAGTTGCTTCATCTAAAATTAAAATTCTCGGATTAGATAAAACCGCTCGCGCGATGGCGATTCTTTGTCTTTGTCCACCCGATAAATTAACACCTCTTTCTCCCACATAGGTATAGTAACCCTGGGAAAGTTCACCGATAAATTGATGAGCGTTGGCAATTTTTGCCGCTTTTTCCACCTCTTGCAGATTAAAATCTCCCTGGCCAAAAGCGATATTTTGGGCTATAGTGCCAGAAAAAAGAATATTTTCCTGTAAAACTACGCCAATTTGTCGCCGGAGACTTTTTAAAGTCACATCGCGAATATCCACCCCATCGATTAAAATCTTGCCGGCAGTGGGGTCATAAAAACGCAATAAAAGATTAACTAAAGTGGTTTTTCCCGCTCCCGATGCTCCCACTAAAGCAATCATTTCCCCAGCGTGTGCAGTAAAATTAATATTTTTTAAAACCTGTCTGTCCTCATTGTAAGAAAAATTTACTTGACAATATTCAACTTCTTTGCTATGGGGTGGCAGAACGATCGCGTTGGGTTTTTCCGTAATTGTTGGCAAAATAGCTAACAATTCAAAAATCCGATCCATCGAGGCTTGACCCTGTTTAAATTGATTATAATTACTGGTAATATGGGCGATAGGATCGATTAACATAGCCACCGCCGCCACATAACTAACAAAGTCAACACCAGTTAAATTCTTTTGGGAAATTTGCCAACCCGCAAGGAAGAATAAAAAGATAACTCCCATCGCTTGCAAAAATCCCACCACGACGTATTGTAAAGCTTTGGTGGATTCCGATAGGTATTGAGCGCGGCGATTTTCCTCCGCTTCTTGGGCAAAAAGCTCGGTTTGATAATCTTCAGCAGCGAAAGCTTGCACCACGCGAATACCGCCAAAAACTTCAGTTAATAACGAAGAAAGATTAGATATTTTCGCTTGGGCGCGACGAGCATATTGTAATAATTTTTCACCAAAAAATCCCACCAAAACTCCCAACAAAGGAGCGATAATAATTACAGCGATCGTCAATTGCCAGTTAACAATAAACATATAGGCAAAGACGACAATTAACTGTAAGGCTGAGGGAATAAAATCATGGAAAAATTTGTTAATTACTTCCCCAATACGATCGATATCTTCCGTTAAACGATAGGATAAATCACCAGTTTTTGCCGTTTCAAAGTAATTTAAGCCGAGGGTTTGCAGGTGTGCATAAACTTTTTTTCTTAATTCTAGGGCAATTTTTAAAGAAGCTTTTGCCATCAGGGAATCTTGCCCATACTGAGACATTCCCCTCAGTAAAAAAACCACTGCCCCCACCCCCGAAAGTGTCGCCAATGCCTGCACATTTCCCTCACCGATATATCTGGCCATTTGTCCGGCTAACCAAGCTAAAATCGGCCAAAATACCGTAAATCCGATCGTACAGATGAACGCCAAAATAATTGTTTGGGTTTGGGGACGGAGATAAGGAATGAGGTTCCAATAACTAGAGCGAGATTTCAAAATAATTTATCGCCTTTAAATATAAGTATTCCTGCAAAATTAATTTGCTAGTCGAGATAGGAGACAGCTATCGGATTTAAGTTTTAAGTCAGCAGTATTAAATAGAAGTTTCCTACTGTCTTTTCACTGTTTACTGATTACTGATGACTGTTTAGGCACTCTTGCACTTTAGCCAGAGGGTTAGTGAGAGGTATAATTAACCTTGCTTAGGTACTGAAGAAAAGGAGATTAACTAACAAATTTGCCTAAGGGGTTAATCGGGAGGTAGAGACGTTTTTAGTCCACGTCCCTACGATATTTTCCAATAATACAAAGTATTTAGCAATTAAACCGCCACAGCTTGATTAATGTAGCCCAATTCCGTCAATTTGCCCCAGACTTTGGCGACACTTTCCTCTAAAGTCTCTAAATCGGTGCGGCATTCCACTTCCGGGTTAAAAGGTGGTTCATAGGGATCATCAATTCCCGTAAAAGACTTGATTTCACCAGCACGCGCTCTTTTATATAATCCTTTCACATCGCGCGCCTCACAGACATTTAAGGGAGCATTCACGAAAACTTCGACAAAATTGCCGATTTTTCCCCGTACTTCCTCGCGAATATCACGATAGGGAGAAATAGCCGAAACTAGGACAATTACACCGTGACGGGTGAGCAAATTAGACACAAAACCAATGCGACGGATATTTTCATCGCGATCCTCTTTACTAAATCCTAAACCTTTGGTTAGGTTTGTCCGTACTATATCGCCATCGAGAACCTCAATTGAATAACCTTCAGCGATTAATTTTGCCTGTAATGCCTCGGTAATCGTGCTTTTCCCCGCACCGCTCAATCCCGTTAACCAAACCGTCACGCCGCGCTGTTTCATAGCAATCATTAATAATACTTAAATCCTGTTTAGCGTACCATATCTCAGTGATCAGTTACCAGTTATCAGATGGGGGTTGTTCAGTTATCAGTGAACTGAACAACCCCCAACCTGATTGAAACAAACAACCTGTCACCACGATCACTGATAATGTAGGTTGAGTTACTGTCTTGAATTAAGGTAATGTTTAAGAAATTCCCCCCTCACACCCCGCTCATTCTTGGACTAGGTTCTGGGGTTGCGCTTTTTACTCTCACCAGTCTCCTTCTCTTTCACCCGAAACTTCTCGCTTGGCTCGATCGCAATAGTGCTTCGCTTCCTAGCCAAGATCCTAACCAACCCTCTGCCGTGGTTGATAGCGCTTCCTTACCACAAACCGAGCGAGATGTCAAGTTAAAAGATGTTGCCGATGCCAACGCACCCTCTTTAGATCGTAGTCGCGCCCGCTATCTCCTGGCTATGGATTTATTGAGAAAATATGAAGGGGGTCCGGCTTTAAAACAATTAGAAGGCCTAGAAAAACAATATCCTGTCCTCGCTCCCCAGATTCTCCTCAAACAGGGACGCGCCCACGAATTAAGCAATGATAGTGAAAGAGCGCAAGAAATTTGGCAAAAATTACTGGAAACCTATCCCCAATCGCCCGTAGTGGCGGAAGCTTACTACTCTTTGGGCAAATACGACTCCAGTTACCATGAGAAATTGCTCAAGGAATACCCCCGACACCCGCGGACTTTGGCTTTAATTCGCCAACGTCTTCAAGAAAATCCCGATCAATTTCCCCTATGGTTACAGTTAGCCAAGGCTAATCCTTTTGATCCTACCCTCAATCAAGCCCGCGATCGTTTGGTGAAAGACTACGCCAATCAGTTAACTCCGGCGGATTGGGCAATGATTGGGGCGGGTTATTGGCAGTCGGGATTGTACGAAAAGGCCTATAAAGCCTACGCTAAAGCCACTCCTAGCCCCGAACAAGCCTATCGTTACGCCCGCGGGCTACAAATTGCCAAAAAACTGCCAGAAGCTCGCAGCGCTTACCAAAAATTAATTAAAACCTATCCCCAAGCCTCAGAAACCGGGTTAGGATTACTGCGACTCGCCCAAATTTCTCCTAACCGCGATGCCATAGCATATCTTGAGCGCATTGTCAAGCAATTTCCCGATCGCGCCCCAGAAGCTTTGGAAGCAAAAGCCAAATTACTCGACTCAACTAATGCCCAGGCCGCTAGTCAAACATGGCAGACTTTATTAAATAAGTACCCAAAATCCGACGAAGCCGCCGATTATCGCTGGTTAATGGCCCAAAGAGCCGCTAAATCCGGTGATTACGCCAAGGCGTGGCAGTGGGCGCAGCCAATTGCGGTTAATAATCCCGATAGTCAAATTGCCCCGAAAGCGGCGTTTTGGGTGGGAAAATGGGCGCAAAAACTCGGCAAAAACCAAGAAGCAAAACAAGCTTTTACCTACACTATTTCTCGTCATCCCCATTCCTATTATGCTTGGCGCTCGGCGGTTTTATTAGGTTGGGACGTGGGGGATTTTACCACTGTCCGCTCCTATAATCCTACCACCGTCAAACCCGCCACCCGTAACGATCCCCCCGTCGGTTCGGAAGCTTTCAAGGAACTATATCGCATTGGTGAAGATACGGACGCTTGGAATCTCTTCCAAGCAGAAATTGTCGATCCTTGGAATTTAACCGTTGACGAACAATTTAACCTCGGTGTCTATAAACTCTCTCGCAATCAAAATTTAGAAGGAATTAACCTGATTTGGCGCTTGCGAGAAAGAGATACCCCAGAGGAAAGGGAAGCCTGGAAAGTTCTGCGACAAAATGATAAATACTGGCACGCTTTATTCCCTTTCCCCTACTACGATAGCATCCTGGAATGGTCAAAAGATAGACAATTAAATCCCCTGCTAGTGACGGCTTTAATCCGGCAAGAATCACGCTTTGAAAAAGAAATTCGTTCTCCTGTGGGGGCAGTGGGATTAATGCAAATTATGCCCGATACGGGTAAATATATCGCAGGTAATACTGGCAATAAAAGTTATTCTTTAACTAATCCCGAAGATAACATTATGATGGGGACATGGTATCTCGATTATACCCATGGCAAATTCGCCGGAAATTCACTTTTTGCCGTGGCTAGTTATAACGCCGGACCTGGGGCAGTTTCCAAATGGAGACAGCGTTTTGATTTTAGCGATCCCGATCAATTTGTCGAGAATATTCCCTTTAGAGAAACTAAGGGTTATATAGAATCGGTGTTTGGTAATTATTGGAATTATCTCCAGATTTATAACCCCGAAATTCAAGAGCAAATGAAGAGAGTTGCTAACCCTTCCTAGTTGATTGATGGGGATGGGTAATTAACTCATTCCCTTACTAACTTTTTTCTTAATTATGCAATCATTTAACTGGCAAACCGTTGATCAAGATTCTCCTTTTACTCGCCTAGATTTTCGGACAAAATTAACCATGATGATCGTGGTTACTCTCATCGCTTTTACTTGGGAAAGTCCCCTCGCTGGCGGTTTTCTAACTCTTATTGTCGCTTTAGCTTGTCTCTGGGCGGGGGTAAAATGGTCTTATCTCCTCACTATTTTAAAATTCATGGCTCCCTTTTATCTATTCTTATTAATTACCATGGGATTTTTTAATGTGGAACAGGTAAAAGCTTTAACGGGAAAAACTGAATTAACTCCCTTATTAACTGTCGGTTCTACTAAAATGACTGTGGAGGGAACCCTCTACGGTTTAAATGTGATTTTTAAAACTCTCACTATGGTTTTAATTATTCCCCTCGCTATTTTTACCACCGATATAAATCAGATGATGGTGAGTTTAACTAAAGCCAGAATTCCCTACAAAATAGTCTTTATTTTTTCCTCTACCCTGCGTTTATTTCCTCTCCTAGTAGAAGAATCTCGCTCGATTATTTCTGCTCAAAGATTACGAGGATTAGCAATAGAAAAAATGGGTTGGCTGCAAAAAGGAAAAATTTATGCTTCCATCGCTGTACCTTTAATTTTAAACGCTATGGCTAAATCGCAAAAATTAGAGGTAGTTCTACAAGCTAAAGCTTTCTCTGGTGATCCCGATCGCACATTTTTACAGGAATCGATCTTAACCAATAAAGACTATTTATTAATTATTGGCTTTCTATTTTTATTGGTTTTGGCAATCATTCTTTATGTAAAATTCGGGGTGGGAAAATTTGCCTGGTTGTTTTAAGCTCAATCCCTATTGTATAGCTCGATCGATCTGAGTATATAAAGCTTCTAAATCCCCGGAATTGTCTAAAACAATATCAGCTAAGGCAATTTTTTCGGCTAAAGGCATTTGATTATTAATCCGAGCGATCGCTTGTTCTCTAGTTAGGTTATTTCTAGTCGTTAAGCGTTGAATTTGTTGCTCGAAACTGCATGAAACCACCCAAATCTCCGTGACTAAATGGGTTAATTTAGCTTCCAATAATAAAGGAATAGAACAAACAACTATCGGGGCTTCTAACTGCTCTAAATGCCGCTTAAAACATTCTCTAACGTAGGGATGAATCTGACTTTCTAACCAGATTTTTTCCTCGGGATTATTAAAAATAATCTCTCCTAACTGTTGGCGATTAAGGGAATTATCCTCAGTTTTAACTTTTCTGCCATAATGCGCCAAAATTCTCTCTAAAATTGCCGAACCTTTTTCCACTGCTTCCCGGGCATACATATCCGCATCAAGGACGGGAATTTTGTAGATATTTTCTAAATAATGAGAAACGGTGGATTTACCACAAGCTATTCCCCCTGTTAACCCGATAATTCTTCTCGACATAAATTATTAAATTGCTAATCTCAATTAAGGTGCGTTACGCGCTCGCTAACACACCCTAAAGTTATAAACTCTCTATCTGTTGTAAAACTCTTGCTTGTACTTGTTGATAGGCAGTTTCCACATCTCCTAAATCGCGACGAAAACGATCCTTATCGAGAATACGCGCTTGGGCATCCTCTTGGGTTTTATCCCAGAGACGACAGGTATCGGGGCTAATTTCATCACCTAGATAAATTTTGCCCGTTTTATCAACTCCAAATTCTAACTTAAAATCGACTAGAATAATCTGGCACTTATCGAAAAATTCTTGCAGATATTGATTGATTTGCAGGGCTAAATCTCGTAACTGGTTGACTTGCTCCTCGCTGGCAATATCAATCACTTTTATGCGATCGGGCGTTAACAAAGGATCGCCTAAAGCATCATCCTTGAGGTAAAATTCTACAAGAGGAAAAGGTAAAATTTTCCCCTCCTTTAATCCCGTTTGCTTGCACAAACTCCCGGCGGCGATATTTCTGACTACTACTTCCAAGGGAATGATTTTAATCGCCTTGACGCGCATTTCCCTAGAACTAGGGCGATCGATATAATGGGTAGGTATTCCTAGGGATTCTAACCATTGAAATAGGGCAGTGGAGACAGTACAGTTAATTTCCCCTTTACCGACAATTTGCCCGCGTTTTTGGGCATTAAAAGCCGTGGCATCGTCTTTGTAATAAGTGAGGAGAATATCGGGATCATCGGTTTGATAGAGAATTTTGGCCTTGCCTTCATAGAGTTTTTCCATAGTTATCATCCTTGGCAATTGATAGAAGAAAATCGATAGTTAATTAGATAGTGGCAGCAGTAAATTTTGCCGATCAAGCTAGACAAAAAATTTATCTCATCAGGGGGATAATTGTTGAGAAAAATAATGTATAATTGCTACTTAAAGATAAATGCCAACATTTAGCGACCGAACCTTAACCTATAACCAAAAACCGTCACGATCCTGGGGGTCAACTTTTGGCAAATCCGCCAAGTTTTTACTTAAATCCTCAATCATAGCCAACAATTGATATTATCTCCCATTACCATTACCGAAAAATCTAAAGAAATTCCGCAAAATTACCCGCCGTCGCCCTATGAATCAGAATCCTCCTAACGATGATAACCCCAATCTCCCCGATCGCCGCAAGGAGGATTTTCTCTATCCTCGCGCCCCCTACTATGGAGAATTTAAGCCAGAAAACCTGCTATTTAACGCCAATTTACAGGAATTTGCCCAAAAAGTCAGTTTTATTTGTAATCTGGAAACCGGGGGCAAAATCAGTTCTCTAGAAGCCTACCAAAAAATTAAAGCCCTCTGGAAAGACTTAAAACAGAGCAAAAAAGGCCTAGGCATTGGGGAAAATCCCTTTAAAAAAGATGATGATACCTAAAGGGTAATCAATAAAAATCTCCTGGGTTGACCAAAAATACTGGGACAGAAATATTTTCTGTCCCCATAGAATTAGATGAGCAAACGCTTAAAAATTACCGTGATTTTGGATGGCACTTTCTAATTTTGCCACCACTTCCTCGACGCTAATTACTCCTAAATCGCCCGTGGCACGGGTGCGAATACTTAAACTATTACTTTCCATTTCCTTTGCCCCCACCACTGCCATCACGGGAATTTTTTCGGTTTCAGCATTGCGAATCATTTTACCCAAACGTTCGCCACTGGTATCGGTTTCGGCGCGAATTCCTAACAACTGCATTTTCGCTGTCACCTCTTTAGCGTAATCCAATTGACTATCACTAACTGGTAATAATCGTATCTGAACAGGGGCTAACCAAAGAGGAAAATCCCCCGCGTATTCTTCGATTAAAATACCGATTAAACGTTCCAAAGAACCAAAAGGTGCGCGATGAATCATCACCGGACGTTTACGATTACCATCTTCGGCAACGTATTCTAGTTCAAAACGTTCGGGTAAATTATAATCTACCTGTACCGTTCCTAACTGCCATTCCCTTTCGAGGGCATCTTGGAAAATAAAGTCTAATTTTGGACCATAAAAAGCCGCTTCTCCGGGGGCTTCAAAATAATCCATCCCCAAAGTTTGCACAGCTTTTCTAATCGCTGATTGTGCCTTTTCCCAAGCTTCATCGGAACCGATATACTTATCCGATTCAGGGTCACGAAAACTCAATCGCGCCTTAAAATTCTTTAATTGTAAACTCTTAAACACAGTCAAAATTAAATCAACAACGCTTAAAAATTCCTTGTCTAATTGTTCGGGAGTGACAAACAAATGGGAATCATCGACGGTAAAACCGCGAACTCTAGTTAATCCTCCCAATTCTCCCGATTGTTCGTAACGATAAACTGTCCCGAATTCTGCCAAACGCATCGGCAATTCCCGATAGGATCTTAAATCACTTTTATAGATTTGAATATGAAAAGGACAGTTCATCGGTTTGAGGACAAATCCTATTTCCTTACTAGCAGATTCCTCATCGTCTGCCATCATGGGAAACATATCTTCTTTGTACTTTTGCCAGTGACCGGAAATTTTAAACAAATCGACGCGAGCAATATGGGGAGTAACTACGGGTAAATAACCGCGTTTTAACTGTTCTTTTTTGAGAAAATCTTCTAACAAAGAACGAATTAAAGTTCCCTTGGGTGTCCATAAAGGCAACCCCGGCCCGACAGAATCAGAGAAAATAAATAAACCTAATTCTTTGCCCAATTTGCGATGGTCCCGTTTCAGTGCTTCTTCCTTACGGCGCTTGTATTCGGCTAATTGTTGGGGATTTTCCCAGGCTGTGCCGTAAATGCGCTGTAATTGGGCTTTATTCTCATCCCCGCGCCAATAAGCACCCGCTACCGTCTCTAATTCGATCGCCTTTACATCTAGTTCACTTGTATTGCTTAGGTGCGGACCGGCGCACAAATCCCACCAAGCGTCACCAAGATGATAGAGGGTGATGGGTTCTTGAATTCCCGCCAGAATTTCCAGCTTATAGGGTTCATTAATCGCTTTAATGCGCTTTTCCGCCTCTTCCCGAGAAACTTGCTCGCGAATCACCGGCAGTTTTTTATTGATAATTTTGACCATCTCTTTTTTGATGTCCTTGAGATCCTTATCGGTAAAAGGTTCCGGCACATCAAAATCGTAGTAAAATCCGGTTTCAGTCCAAGGCCCGATAGTAACTTGGGCTTGTGGGAATAATTTCTGCACCGCCATGGCCATAACATGGGAGGTGGTGTGACGAATGCGCTTGAGGTGGTCGGATTCGCTGGTTTTCGGTAGTTTAATCGGGGCTTGGTTATCCATATTTCTTGAATTTACACCTTCTCTATTCTCTATTTTAATGGTAAAAGGAGTCTTTAGTCAGGAAAAAAATCAGGATAGATATCAAGGCCATTTCCCCTCATCTCTAACCTCTAAACTCTCATCTCTATTTCCCGATGAAAAAACTAATTTTATCCTGTTTATTTTTGGGATTGGTTGCTTGTCATGCCTCGGTTAATACCACCGATAATCAAAAACCCAAGGTCATCTCCACTAGCACAATTATCGCCGATTTAACCGCACGAGTGGGCGGTGAAGAAATTGACCATCAAGACATTTTAAAACCGGGGGATGATCCCCACGTTTATGAACCAGTTCCCGCCGATAGTGTGGCTTTAGAAAAAGCCGATTTAATTCTCTATAACGGTTATAATCTCGAACCGTGGTTAATTAAAATGATCAATTCTACGGGAATTAAAGCTAAAAAAGTGGCTGTGGGAGAAGCAATCAAGCCTTTACAACTGGAAAAAGAGGGGCAGAAAGTCCCCGATCCCCACGTTTGGGGTTCGGCTAAAAATGGCATAATCATGGTGGAAAAAATCCGAGATCAATTGATTGAATTAAGTCCCGAAGATAAAGAGATTTTTAACCAAAATGCCGCCCAATTAATCAGGGAATTAGAAAATCTTGATTTTTGGATTACTGCGGCTATTAAAACTATCCCCCCTTCCCAAAGACAATTAGTCACCACTCATGACGCTTTTCAGTATTATGCTCATGCCTACGGTTTAAAAGTAGCGGGAACTTTAATTGGCATTAGTACCGAAGAACAACCAAGCGCCCAAACAGTCAAAAATTTAGCCGATGCTATTAAAAATCTCCGGGTTCCTGCTATCTTTGCCGAGACCACTATTAATCCCGCTTTAATTACCACTGTAGCCGAAGAAGCGGGGGTGAAATTAGCACCACAACAATTATATTCTGATTCGATCGGCGCGGTGGGTACTGGGGGGGATAGTTATGTAAAAATGCTGAAAGAAAATACTCGATCGATCGTGGAATCTTTAGGGGGAAAAGTACCCGAATAAAAATAAATAATTGGGGGAAGTGGGGTAGTGGGGAATTTAGGTGATGGGGGTGCGTTACCCTAGGCTAACACCCCCGACGGGGTTTATTTCCCAAATCCTTTACCGCGATTGACAGCAGGTAAACAGAGACAACTATTAATTTGCTCTTTGATAGTGTCATGATCGAGATTTTGACCGATAAGAACTAGCTGATTTTTCGGAGTACCTTTCCATTCGTCATCTTCGAGGGTAAAACGTTTACCACTGAGGTGGAAAATATGACGTTTAGGACTTTCATCAAACCAGAGAATACCCTTAGCGCGGAAAACGCTTTCTGGTAACTGATTATCGAGGAAATATTGGAACTTCCGAATCGAAAAAGGTTGTTCACTTGCGAAGGAAATAGAAGTAAATCCATCCACCTCTAAATGATTAGAATGGTCGTGATGATCATGATCATGATCGTGGTGATGATGATCGTGATCATGATCGCAATGGTCGTGATCGTGGTCGTGGTGATGATGGTCGTGGTGTTCTTCTTCTGTGTCGAAATATTTATCCGATTCAAATAGTCCGACGCTGAGAATTAAGGGTAAAGGAACCTGACTTTTGCTAGTACGAAGAATTCTCGCTCCTTGCTTCATGTCCCGGATTCTTATTTCTAAAGAATCCACATCCCCTTCATCCACTAGATCGGTTTTATTGAGAACAATAATATCACCGTAGGTGATTTGACTTAAGGCTGCTTGCGAGTTGAATAAATCGAGGCTAAAATTGGCACAATCCACCATAGTGACAATGGAATCTAAACGGGTCATTTCCCGTAATTCCGTCCCTAAAAAGGTTAAAGCTACCGGTAAAGGATCGGCTAATCCTGTGGTTTCTACGACTAAATAATCGATTTTTTCTGGACGTTCGAGAACTTTATAAACTGCTTGAATTAAATCCTCGTTAATTGTGCAGCAAATACAGCCATTATTTAATTCTACCATGCTGTCATCACTGCTGATAATCAGTTCATTATCGATACCGATTTCACCAAATTCATTGACAAGAACAGCAGTTTTTAATCCCTGTTGATTGCTGAGAATATGATTGAGGAGAGTAGTCTTGCCACTACCAAGAAACCCAGTAATAATTGTTACTGGTAGCCCTTTTTTTGGCACTGACATGGTGTTAATAGCTTGTGATTCGACGGTTTGCATAATGATTTGGGGGTGAGTATTCTGTCACTAAAAAGCGATTTTTCGGGATGAGATAGCTAGTTTTTCTCGATCGAACAGTCTCCACTCGATCGCCGACTATTTTTATTGTAGATATTTTTGCACCACATCCCATCCTGTTAGGCTAACAAAAAGAAAACCCAGAAACAATAAAAGATTAGTGCCGATGTGGAGAGACCGCGCTAGGGGTGGACGGGTTGTAATGTTCAGTCCGCTAATTGCCGAAACAAAAACCAGAAAAACCACCGATAAACCCGCTATCAGGTGGGAAGAGTGACCTAAACTGCCATAATGACCGATTGTTCCCACTAATCCGATTCCCAGCAGAATTAAGACCAAAGCAACCATGATCAGGCCGCTGAGGAGATGAAAGGCTCTTAACCATTTTGGTCGAGATTGGCCCGCAAGTCGTCGATAACCCATGTTTACCCCCGAAACCGCTAGTAAAAAATAGGCAAAGAGGGCAAATCCCATCGACCAAGCGGCAATTTTCCATAACCAGAGAAAGGAGGGGAGATTCATAGGGGGGGGATTATTATGAGCAAGGAAAGGGACGACCGATCGTGTTAATTTAAGTTTACCGGACAAAAATCAGCAAGTTAGGGCTAATATGTCTCATCTCACCATCGACACGGAAAATAATCAGCGTCAATCCTTTGAATTACCGGGGGCTAAACCCCATTATAACCCCGATCGACCCGGACAAGTTAATCATATTTTTCTCGATTTAATTATTGATATTCCCCAACAAAGTTTTCAGGGCAGCTGTCAGATTACCCTCACCCCCATTCGTCAGGGAATTAGCAGTTTAACCCTGGATGCGGTGGATCTAAATATTGATTCTGTGTTTATTGAAGGTATCAGTCAAACCTTTGACTATGATCGTTCTCTCCTGACCATTCATCTGCTGCAACCCACCACCGATAAACCGATTATCCTGACGATTAACTATCAGGTTAAGCAACCACAACGGGGATTATATTTTATCGGCCCCGACGAATACTATCCCGATAAACCGATTCAAGTTTGGACCCAGGGAGAGGATGAAGATTCTCGCTTTTGGTTTCCCTGTTTTGATTACCCTGGCCAATTAACTACTTCCGAAATTCGGGTTAAAATTCCCCAACCCTATATGGCTATTTCTAACGGGGAATTAATCTCGGTGGCAACCATTGGTGAAGACAGAATTTATCACTGGTCACAAAAGCAAATTCATCCTACCTATTTAATGACCCTTGCGGTGGGAGATTTTGCTGAATTATGCGACTCATGGAATGGTGTTCCTGTCACTTATTATGTGGAAAAAGGACGGGAAGAAGAGGGACAAAGAAGTATGGGTAAAACTCCCCGCATGATCGAGTTTTTTAGCCAAAAGTTTGGTTATCCCTATCCCTATCCTAAATACGCGCAAGTTTGTGTAGATGATTTTATCTTTGGTGGGATGGAAAATACTTCCACCACAATTTTAACCGATCGCTGTTTAATTGATCAAAGAGCCAGCATCGATCATACTTGGACAGAAAGCTTAGTTGCCCATGAATTAGCTCATCAATGGTTCGGTGATTTAGTGGTGATTAAACACTGGTCTCACGCTTGGATTAAAGAGGGAATGGCTTCCTATTCTGAGGTTTTATGGACAGAATCGGAATACGGAAAAGCTGCTGCTAGTTATTATTTATTGGGGGAAGCAAGAAGTTATTTAGAAGAAGATAATTCCCGCTATCGTCGTCCGATTGTTACTCATGTTTATCGAGAAGCGATCGAACTTTATGATCGTCATCTCTACGAAAAAGGTGCTTGTGTTTATCACATGATCCGCTCTATTTTAGGGGAAGATTTATTCGGAAAAGCGATTCAGACTTTTGTGCGGGATAATGCCCATAAAACCGTAGAAACTGTGGACTTATTACGGGCGATCGAAAAAGCGACTGGCTACAATTTATTATTCCTCTTTGATCAGTACGTTTATCGCGGTGGTCATCCCGATTATAAGGTGGCCTACAGTTGGGACAATCAGAATAATTTAGCCCAATTAACTGTCACCCAAACCCAGGATGAAAAGGAACTATTCGACTTGAAAATTCCCGTCGCTTTTGCCTATCTCAACTCTGAGGATCTTACCTACAATCTGCGGATTCACCAAAAAGAACAAAGTTTCTATTTTCCCCTAGCACAAAAGCCCGATTTTGTCAAGTTTGATCGGGATAATAATTTCCTCAAAACCGTCACTCTTGAGTATCCCATCGCCGAATTAAAAGCGCAATTACAACAGGATGCCGACCCGATTTCCCGTATCTATGCAGCCATAGCCATTGCTAAAAAAGGCGGTTTAGAAGCGATCGAAGCTTTAGGGACATCCCTAGAAAATGAGCCTTTTTGGGGGGTGCGTGTGGAGGTGGCCAAACAGTTAGCAACTCTTGGTTTAGATCAGGCAGTTACTGCTTTAATTAAAGGTTTAAACGATGAAAAAGCACAAGTACGTCGGGCAGTGGTCGAGGGATTAAGTGAAATTAAAACCTTAGATAGTTATCACGCGCTTAAATCCCTACTAGAAGCCGGAGACGCTAGTTATTATGTGGAAGCGGCCACGGCGCGAGGATTAGGCTCCATGGCCGTGGGACAATTGCAAAATAAAGAAGGGGAAATTATTGACCTGCTCAATCACATTTTACAGTCAAGAAAGGGGTGGAATGAGGTAGTAAGATCGGGCGCAATTGGCGGTTTAAGCCAGTTAAAAACCTCGCCAGCGGCTTTGGAGTCAATTTTGACCTACACGGCTTTAGGCACACCTCAACCCCTGAGATTAGGAGCCATCCGCGCCCTGGGAGCGATTTCTTCGGGACAAAGCACGGATAAATTAACCGTAATTTTGGAACGTTTAGAAACTATTGCCAAGGAAACTTTTTTCTTGACGCAGGTGGCAGTGTGTAACGCTTTAGGACAGATAGAAAATGCCAAAGCTATCGCTATTTTACAAGCTTTGAGCGATCGAACTCCCGATGGTCGCGTGCGTCGTGTAGCGGAGGAAGCAGTACAAAAAGTCCAGAAAAAATTAGGTTCCGAGAAAGCAATTCAGGAAATTCGCGAGGAATTAGAAAAAATGAAACAGGAAAATCAGGAACTTAAAAGTCGTTTAACCAAATTAGAGGCGAAAAATAGTTAGTTAACCTGAGTTATCAGTTATATAGCGTTTTCAGTCTGCTGAGGTACAAAAGTTATGGGTTTTAGGCAAAAGGGAAGAAAAATAGGTGTACCTCACTAGCTTAGGAAACGCTATAAGTCAATATAAACACCGAATTTTGAACAATTATGCCACAATTTATTCAACAGCCTGAGTTTAGTTTCTGGAGAGAGTGAAAAGAAAGCGGCAACTTCCTGTTTAACCCCGTCCCCTGAAAATTCAGATAAGCCCTCTCTTGATCAATAATGTGGTGGGTTAGGGCGAACTCTTAACTTAACTTCTCGTCGCCTAACCCACCCTAAATTTAGATTTCGGGGGCTTTTAGGGAATAAAGGGAGAAACTAGGGGTTTTTGCCTTTGCCTGTTGCACTAAACTGGGGACAGAATTACGCGCTAGGGCGGTTAATTTATTGGTGGTAGCATCGTAAATCGTCGTGGCCACTTTGGGATAGAGTCCAATGCCGATAATTGGCACTAATAGAGAAGCGATGATAAAGACTTCCCGGGGTTCCGCGTCGACGAGGGCATGGTGTTCTTCTAATTCCTTATTTTCAGGCCCGTAGAGAATTTCTCGCAACATGGACAACAGATAAATCGGGGTGAGAATGACACCGATAGCCGCTAAAAAGACAATAATGACGCGGAAAGTGGGACTATAGGCATCACTGGTGGCAAACCCGATAAATACCATTAATTCCGCCACAAAACCGCTCATCCCGGGCAAAGCCAGGGAAGCGAGGGAACAGGTGGTCCACATGGCAAAAACTTTCTTCATTTTCTTGCCGACACCGCCCATCTCGTCTAACATCAGGGTATGGGTGCGATCGTAGGTACAACCGACCATAAAGAATAAACTCGCCCCAATCAGTCCGTGGGAAATCATCTGTAACATCGCCCCACTTGTACCAATATCGGTAAAGGAAGCCATACCAATCAGGACAAATCCCATGTGAGAGATGGAAGAATAGGCAATTTTGCGCTTAAGATTGCGTTGGGCAAAGGAGGTTAAGGCGGCGTAGATAATATTAACTACCCCTAAAATCACCAAAACGGGGGCGAAAACGGCGTGAGCATCGGGTAACATCCCCATATTCATCCGTAGGAGCGCATAACCACCCATTTTAAGCAAAATTCCCGCTAGTAACATATGGGCGGGGGCAGTGGCTTCGCCGTGGGCATCCGGTAGCCAAGTATGGAGAGGGAAAATCGGCAGTTTTACCCCGTAGGCAATCAGAAAACCGGCGTAGAGGAATAATTGCAGTTTTAGGGGGAAATCCTTGCCGGCAATAGTCACCATGTCAAAGGAGACGGTATCGCCATAAAAAGCCATCGTCAGCGCCGCTACAAGGATGAAGAGGGAGCCTCCGGCGGTGTAAAGGATAAATTTGGTGGCTGCGTAGAGACGGCGCTTACCGCCCCAAATAGAGAGGATCAGATAGACGGGGACTAATTCTAATTCCCAGACGAGGAAGAACAGTAACAGATCCTGTACGGCAAACACCGCAATCTGTCCCCCGTACATCAACAGCATCAGGAAGTAGAATAGTTTCGGTTTAAAAGTTACCGGCCAAGCCGCTAAGATAGCCAGAGTGGTGATAAATCCCGTTAAGATAATTAGAGGCATGGAGAGGCCATCGGCTCCTAAAGACCATCTTAGGTCAATTTCGGGCAACCATTGGTAACTTTCCACTAATTGCAGATTGGGATTAGCAAAATCGTAACTGCTATAGAAAGCGTAGATAATTAGGGCAAAGTCGATTAATCCCACCGTCAGAGCAAACCATCTCACGGTTTTACCGTCTTTATCGGGAATTATGGGAACCAATAAGGCGGCGACGATGGGAAAAAGGATGATGGCAGTTAACCAAGGAAAGTTCGTTAGATTCATCGGCTGTTTTAATATTTATTTAATCGTCAGAATCGAGAAATTAAGCTAGGGCTTTTTGGCGGTTTTACCTGGGAAAACCGCTTTTTTTCGCTTGTTCTCGCGGTTACATTTAACTGTACCTAAATCAATCTAGCAATTATTCTCCTGTCCTTGTCTGTTAATATTGTTAAGTTTCAAGAGACTTCTGGCCTAATTAATTTTTGGGAGTTCAAAAATGGGAAAAATAGCGACGAAGTTGCAGAAAATCTCTAAATAGACTCTTTAATTGATTATCGTTCACCCTTAATTCTCCTGACTGCTTGCTAACCACTTAATCGGGCAAATCAAAGAGAACACCCGTCATATAACGCTCTGCCCATTCCCAACCAAAGGCTTTTTCTAGTACACGCCGAGTTTTATCGTTTTTCTGCTGTTGACTACAATAATCCCGTTGTCCCTGTAAATAAATGCGCGCTTCTTCCCCAGAAAGAGGCTGACTTTCTTTAGCACATTTGCAGTGAATTGTCAAGAAATCTGTTACTCTTTGTAAAAATTGTCGTTCCTCGGCGGCGGTTTCGGGACGAATAAACAGACAATATTGGGAGAAAATATGACCCCAAGAAGGCAAATCACGAGCTTGAGCGAAATCGGCCGCAGGTAAAGCCGCTAAAGCTTGATTATAGGCACTAGAGAGGGTTTTATCGCCACTGGTGGGAGAAAGATCCACAATAGCGGCACTGATTCCCGCTTTGCCGGAGACTATATCACATCCGAACATCGGCAGCGGATATTCTGGACGGGGGAACATGACACAGTGGAGAATATCCAAACCATTGCCCAGTTTAGCCAGTTCTAGGTGCATTTTGCGGAACTGGGGAGTTTGATAGCAGCGATTCTCGATAATTAATTTTTCCCCTTCTAAACGTCCCTCCACATAGCCTAAACCTTCTGGCAACTCCAAGGGCGACAAGTCAAGATAATTTTCCCAGTGGGACAGAATTGCCGTGGCTAATTGTCCAATCAGGGGATGAAGTAACGGTAAAATTTCAGGCTTGGTAACGGCTATCATAGATCAGTTATCAGTAATCAGCTACTGAAGAGAACTCTGGCAAGTTAATTATATGTTGTAATGGCTGGTTAACTAATTTTCCCCAAAAAATTAGCTAATTGGTACATTTATTCGGAATTGAAACTTGAAGTTTAACTTTTAACTCAAAACTCCTTAGATATTTGCTTTGACTAATCACATTAACGATAACCCTATCTATCATGTCTAAGATCTATCGTCTTGCCCAAGGCCATTTAAACCTATTGGAAACCTGTCCACCGAGATTTCAAAAAGTCTATCTAGAGCAACTTAACACACCAGCTGACCCCAGTCAATTGCAGCGGCAAGAATGGGGCAGTCAGTTTCACCTATTATTACAGCAGCGGGAATTAGGGCTGCCGATCACGTCCCTATTACGCGAAAATGAACAGTTAGAACATTGTTTAACAGCCCTATTAAAGGCCGCCCCAGCAATTGCCCAAAATCCGGGAGAAGCTAATCGAGAAGCAGAACATTGTCGCAGTTTAACTGTGGGTAATTATTTATTAACGGTTATCTATGATTTAATTTTACTAGAGGGCGATCAAGCGGTAATTTTTGACTGGAAAACCTACTTAAAACCTGTGGATGCCGACAAACTAGCCAAAAATTGGCAGACGAGACTTTATCTGTATGTGTTGGCAGAAACTTCTGCTTATCCTCTTGATAGTTTATCGATGACCTATTGGTTTGTGCAGTTACCCCACAGCCCCGAACAAATTACTTTTAACTATAACCAGCAATTACACGAACAAACGGGACGAGATTTACGGCGTTTATTGAATGATCTCGATCGCTATCTATCAGCATACCAAAATGATTTAGTTGATTTTCCCCATCGTCTCGATTGTCAGCTTCATTGTCCCTATTATCTTAGACAAGAGCGCTCGATCCAAATTGACTTACCCTCGCTCGATGATATCCCTGAAATCAATCCTTTTGTCTAATTATTGCCAATTTCGTCAGAACTCAGAATTCATAATTCTGACGATTATTGTTATTTATTCTCCCTTCTCCCCTCTCCTCACTTCCTAATCCATACTTTGTGCTTTTTGTCAAAAAAACTTTTTCTTTGCAATAAAACTACACAAAAAAAAGATCATCGTTGCCAGTGAAATTGACTGATTTACCAGTCCTAATTAGGATTACCCTGTAGATGTGGCAAGAGTTTTAACCATTGCTGCCCAAAAAAGCACAGAATAACCCACTATAAAATTCTATCAAATCGCTGTAACCATTGTAACATCGTTGTTAAATAAAAATCCTTCTCAATTAATTCTTAAGAATTTATAAATATTGCGAAATATTAATTTAAATATTCTCAAGTTTTTGGAGTCAATAAATAATTTTTGCTTATCTTTGGTCAACATTGGGTTAGAAGTCAGTATTCTCCGAGTCGGGAGACAGTATTCAGGAGATAGGAGACAGGTTTTAGGTGTTGGGGTTTTGGGGTTTTGGTTCAATTTCCCCACTTCCCACTTCCCATTCCCGACAATTCTCCTTCTCCGCTGCGTTAACCATGGTCGATAATAACAAAAGAAAGATCGATCGCTTGCGCTCATGACCGGCAACCACTACCAAACCTTAGAAATCAGCCATAAATCGACCCCTGACGAGATTAAACAGGCCTATCGGCGTTTAGCCAGACAATTCCATCCCGACAGTCAAAACGATAGTGCCAGTCACGATAAAATCGTCGCTATTAACGCCGCCTACGAGATTTTAAGCGATCCGAGACTAAGAAAAGACTACGATAACCAACTAATCGGCAATTCTCCCGAAAAACGCGCCCAACGCACTGCCGCAGCCCAAGCAAATTACCATCGTTACAAAGAAACAGCCCAGGGAGACGAGTCCCTAGTCAAACAGTGGTATAACCAAACCTATAGCCCGATTAATCGCCTGATTGGTCAAATTATCCGTCCTCTCAAACGTCAGATCGATCACCTATCCGCCGATCCCTTCGATGATCAGTTAATGGCTGTGTTTCAAGACTATCTAGAAACCTGTCACCAAAATCTTGATCGAGCCAAAACCCTCTTTTCCCAACGGCCCAACCCTGCCAAAATGGCCAAAGTGGCCGCTTCTCTTTACTACTGTCTCAATCATCTCACTGATGGACTAGAAGAATTAGAAACCTTCACCCTTAACTATGACGATCGCTCTCTCCACACCGGCCAAGAAATGTTTCGCATGGCCCAGGGTTTACAGATGGAAGCTAAACAGATAGCCAGTCAGTGCCAAAATTAAATCTCTAGCCATGGGCAAAAAAAAAGACGAAAATAGATCAAGACCAGATTTACCCAATTCTAGCTTAACCCCGATGAGAGACAAACAATCAGAAATTACCAATATATCCACCAGTAGAGATTCTGATCTTTATTCCTTGCCTCCGGCGGTCCAACGGGCTGCTAATATCCTTTTACGTCAGGGAAGAATCGGTTTTTGGACGCAGATTGTCCTGGGCGTAATTTCAGGGGTTTTATTACTCATTGCCACCGCTAGTTTATTAGGGACGAGACAACGCACTTCCGGTATTGAAATCGGTGTTTTATGTGCCATTGGTGGGGCTGGTTTCTTGGTGGTCGCCATTTTCTTTTCTTCTCGTTACATGAAAATTGCCCGTCAAATGTTGAGGGGTGATCAAGATAGTCGCCCGAAAAAATCCGATACTATTCAGTTAATCCGTCAGGGTTTAATCGCTAATATTGTCGGGATGTTTTTAACCATTTTGGGGGCGCAAGCGTTAGCAGGAATCATCTTAATTAAATCCCTCAATGTTCCCCAAGGTACTTTTAATGTGGCCTCTAACCCCAGTCAATTTGTTAATTCTGTTGACCTGTTAATTGTGCAGGCCAATACTAATACAATTCTCGCTCACTTTACCGGTATCGTTACCTCTTTGTGGCTTCTTAATCGTATTACTTCTAAATAAATATGGCCATGCAGCGCACCCGTTTAAGTACGCTGGCTAATGTCACCAGCAGTCGATTTAATAGCTTTTTTGGTAATCCTTGGCGGCGGATTTCTCTCCAGATAATTTGTGTTTTATTTGGAATTTTTTCTGGTCAAGCAATTGTCACCACTGCCGGACAAACTGCCCAATGGGATGTCACGGCTGCCGGTTTATTGCTGCTGTTTACGGAGGCGACTAGCCGGATTGTTTACCGAAAAAGTTCCCAGGCTAAACCAGCACCAATTCTCCGAGAATCTTTCAATTTACTCAAAATTGGTATCACCTATAGTTTATTTCTAGAAGCCTTTAAAATTGGCTCTTAAATATTTAATGAGCGCTGCCGTTTTCCTGTGCCGATTCTAACTGTTATTCTTCTGCTATTTATAACGGCACTTTTCTTAGATTTCATCGGGGTTAATGCCAAGCAATCTCAGCCTTTCGGCCAGCCCTGTCGCTCTTTGTTCAGCTTCCTGTTTAGCCAGTCGTTCTTGAGCAGTGATCGCATCAGCCTGTTTCGCTCTTTCCTGACTGGTCATACCAGTATAACCATTCTCGATTCTCGTAACCCAGCGCCAAGCCAATTTCAAGCAACCAAACTCGATTATTCTCACTCTCTAGAAGTTGATATTTTCCTGAGATTAATTTATATACTTCTCATCTTTGTCGGTTTTTAAATCTTCCCCTTCTGCCACTGAAAGGATTGTATATTACATAATACAAAATCCCTAGGCTTTGGTAATTTAGAAATTTTTCCTCCGCTCAGTCGAGCGGACGGTGAACCTAGTGTTAAAACTATTTGGTTGTGACTGCGAAGGTTACAGGATATCAGCCAGACTTGGAAATAAAACCCCCTTGAGCCATCTTGCACACTTTTCTCTCTTTGTCAAATTTTATGTTAAGAAAGATGTGACTAATGGATAGCGGGGGTTTTTAGTTGGCAAAATCGGTAACTAGGGACACGAATAAATTAGTCAATTTATGGGAAAATAAGCGTATCTTCTCCGCTTTTATCCCATGCAAGCCAACTTTTTTACTAATATCCTCTTACCCGTTGCCCTAGGCGTTTTAATGTTAGGCATGGGATTAGGATTAATTCCCGCCGATTTTCAGCGTATCACCCGTTATCCCAAAGCAGTCCTAATCGGTTTAGTCAATCAGATTATTATCCTACCGCTCGTCGGCTTTGTTATTGCTTCTCTCTTGCCCCTCCGGCCAGAAATTGCCGTCGGTTTAATGATTGTCGCCATTTGCCCCGGCGGTCCTTCCTCCAATGTTTTAACCTATTTAGCTAGGGGAGATGTGGCCCTTTCTGTTACTTTAACCGCTTTTAGTAGCATCATCACCATTTTCACAATACCTTTTTTAGCTAGTTTAACTCTCTGGCATTTTATGGAGGAAAGTTCCGCCATATCCCTACCCATTGGTTCCACTATGGGGCAAATATTTTTAATTATAGTTTTACCCATGGTTATGGGTATGACTATCCGCCATTACTTCCCGTTACTGGCTAAAAGTCTGGAACCGATAACTAATCGTTTAGCCGTGATTTTTCTAGCAGTTATTATCTGCTTATTAATCCTGAGAGAATGGGAACGTTTACCTTTATTTATCGCTCAAACTGGCCTGGCAGTGATCATTTTAAATACGACTGCTTCCCTAATTGGGTTTTTCAGTGGTCGTTTATTTCAATTAACTATTCCCCAAAGAATTTGTATCGCAATTGAGGTGGGTATTCAAAGCGGCACTTTAGCTATTGCTATCACTGCTGGTTTATTAAATAATCCCGATCTAGCCATTCCTGCAATTGTCTATAGTTTATGGATGTATGTCAGTGCTTTTATCGCTGTTTATTATGGTCGCAAAAAAGTAGCTTTGGCAAAATAGGTAAATGGGGCGATGGGGAGAATGTAGCGGGATGCTTGTTCCGTTATTAGTCAACATTACTCAGTAATAATATTCGATTATTGGTCGAGTTTTTCGGCTCTCTTATTCTTTGTGTGATAAGTTTAACTTATATAGTAGCGATCGATCTTTGTGTCTCTGTGGTTCGTTCCATTTTCTCAGCAGCCGAGTAGCTAAAAACCTTACTAGGCGGTTATTTCAGGTATGACAACCCTATTTGATGCCTGAACATTTCCCACTGATCAGAAACGCCGTAATCTAGCGCTTGTATTAGTCCAGACATTACAATAGAAAAGAAGGATTATTCCCAGAAATCATGACACTGCTGACGGTTCGATCGCTGAAAAAAGACTTCGGTATCAAGGAAATTCTCAAAGATGCCAGTTTTAGCCTCGATGATCGCGATAAAGTCGGCCTGATCGGTACGAATGGATCGGGAAAATCGACCCTATTGAAAATGATCGCCGGATTGGAAGCGATCGATGGTGGCGAAATTCAAATCAATTCCGGGATGAAAATCGTCTATTTACCCCAGCAACCCGATCTAGACGACGATAAAACGGTTTTAGAGCAGGTTTTCGCCGATAGTGGCGAAAGTATGACTTTAATCAAGGAATACGAGGAATTGTCCGATCGCCTTCTCCATGAGCCAGAAAATCTGGATACTATTATGGAGCGTTTGTCAAGGGTTTCGCAACAAATTGATAAACTTGCCGCCTGGGATTTAGAAACCAATGCTAAAGTTATTTTAAGTAAACTGGGCATCAATAATTTTAATGCTCGCGTGGGAGATTTATCGGGGGGATATCGCAAAAGAATCGCCATCGCTACCGCACTTTTAGCCGATCCTGACTGTTTATTGATGGATGAACCCACCAACCATTTAGACGCACTTTCCGTGGAGTGGTTACAGAGTTATTTGTCCCGTTTTCGGGGAGGATTATTATTAATTACTCATGATCGCTATTTTCTCGATCGAGTGACTAATCGCATCATTGAAATTGATCGGGGAGACTTATCTACTTATGCTGGTAATTATGCCTATTATCTAGAAAAAAAAGCTTTAGCGGAAGAATCGATCGCCAGTAGTCAACGCAAACACGCGGGAGTTTTACGACGGGAATTAGAATGGTTATCCCGGGGACCCAAAGCGCGCAGTACCAAACAAAAAGCGCGGATCGATCGCATTCAGTCCATGGGGAATAAGGAATTTAAACAGGTGGAAGGAAAAGTCGATATTGCCACTGCAGGAAGACGCATCGGCAAAAAAGTTATTGAAGTAGAAAATATCTCGAAAGCTTACGGTGATCGCACTTTAATTAAAGATTTTACCTATATTTTTACCCCCGAAGATCGCATCGGTATTATTGGGAGTAACGGGGTAGGAAAATCTACTCTCATGGATATTATTACCGGGAAAACTCTCCCCGATTCAGGCACGGTTGACATCGGTTCCACTATTCATATTGGTTACTTCGATCAACAATCCGATGATCTCAATATCAACGAAAATCAAAGAGTGATCGAATATCTGAAAAGTGTGGCCGAATTAGTCAAAACCCTAGACGGCAGCGTGATTACCGCTTCCCAGATGTTAGAAAAATTTCTCTTTCCTCCCGATCAACAGTATGCACCAATTTATAAACTTTCTGGAGGAGAAAGACGACGCTTATTTTTACTACGAGTCTTGATGAGTGCCCCTAATGTTTTAATCTTAGATGAACCCACCAATGATCTCGATGTGCAGACTTTAGCAATTTTAGAAGAATATTTAGAGGACTTTAACGGTTGTGTGATTGTCGTTTCCCATGATCGCTATTTTCTCGATCGAGTAGTTGATACTATTTTTGCCTTTGAAACGGGGGGCAATATCCGTCAATATCCGGGTAATTATTCCCTTTATCTCGATCAGAAAAAAGAGGAGGAGGAACCCAAAGAAAAAAAAGTCACCCCAAAAACTGTTAAAGCTTCTTCCTCACCTGTCAATAAGAAAATCTCTTTTAAAGAGAAAAAAGAATACGAAGACATCGAGAAACAAATACCAATTTTAGAAGCAAAAAAAGCTGAAATTGAACAGGTACTTTATGGAGAACCCCTAGAAGATTTTACCAAGATCACTGCTCTGACCGAAGAATTAGCTCAATTAAGTCAAAAAATTGATAATTTAACCGATCGCTGGTTAGAATTAGCAGAAAAATTAGGCTAGGATGATCCCTATTTTCCCGATCAATTGAGTTAAAACTGAGTGATAATTTCCGGTGAATCATCCTCATCCATGACCAGATCTACCGACTCCACCCGCAAGAGTGCCAAATTATCATTAACCTCCCCCTTCAGATAGATTTCCCCCATCCCTTCACCCCCTAGATCGATCGAGCCAAAAACTTGACTGGTTTTGGTATTAAAATTAAACTGAAAATAATTAGCCGAGGAGATTCCCTCGCTGACATTATCGTATTTAGCGATCTCTTGACCACTGTTATCATAAAAATATACTTGAAAATTTTCTAAAACTTGCGTTTTTCCCGAACCTTTTTCCGAAAAGATAGGCGGGGCCGTTTTTTCATCATAACTAAAAGAACCTTTAGCTGTATAACCTTGATTTCCCAACCATTGAAAATCGATCGTCACAGCTAAAACCCGTTGGCTATTCATGTTAGCAACTAAAAGCCAAGCTAATAGTAAAGTCAATATCATCTTTTTCATGGTCAATCTGAACTATCATTAGTAGGTTATTTCAGTGATCAGTGATCAACTTTTTGCTTCCCACACCCTACACCCCACTTTCCTATACCTTTTAAACAGGATTTAGTATCACTGATCATCATGAATAGGGCCAATTTTATCCGACAAAGAGCGATTTACAAAAACTGGCACAATTATCAATCGCGGTGTCAGATTTTGCGATCGCAACTTGGTTTTAATCAAGTGCCTTCCTCCCGCCCCCAAACCTGCACCGGTTGTCGTCACTACCACGGTCAATCCTACGGTCAGAGTCGAGAAACCCGTCAGCGTCTAATTTGTGGATTTCATCCCTCCAGTTGGAATCAAGGCGAAAATTGCCCCGATTGGCAAAGCGAAGACCCTTGAACGGAAATTTAAACCAGACAAAACCATACTAGGATATGGGGTTCGCAACTGTGGCACACTAGAGAGTATAACTGAATTGACAGTAAACCCTTGACTAATCAAATTACCCCTTTCGACCCCCTTCACAACCACGACGAGACGGGCCATGACCACGAGTCAAAAGGGACTCCCCACGTCCATAGCGAAGCTTCCCTGAAGCAAATTATTAACCGTCTGTCACGGATCGAGGGACATATTCGCGGCATCAAGACAATGGTATCGGAAAATCGTCCCTGTCCTGAAGTTTTGATGCAAATTGCCGCTATTCGCGGGGCGATTGATCGTGTGGCCAGAATTATTCTCGACGAACATCTGAGCGAATGTATTGCCCGGGCTGCCCAGGAAGGTAGTATCGAGACAGAAATCGAAGAATTAAAGGCCGCCTTGGATCGCTTTTTACCCTAGATTGTGCTATAATGAGAAGTTGGCATTTTTTAGGCAGAGAGCAATTACAGGAGGTGAATTAGGTTAATGACCCAAGTGGTAGTTGGTCAGAACGAGGCGATCGAATCAGCCCTGCGTCGTTTTAAGCGACAGGTAGCGAAAGCGGGAATTTATGCGGATATCAAAAAGCATCAATTTTTTGAAACCCCTCAAGAAAAGAGAAAGCGTAAAGCAGTAGCCCGGAGACGACAAAGAACCCGTCGTCGTTAAAATTACCCAAGTCAGAAGCCACTCGCAAGCTTCTGGCTTGCTTTTATTTTAACCCGGTTTTGGGGGTTGAGAAGCGGGAAGTGGGGAGAAAAAAGCTGATAAGATAAAGTTTAGCCCTCGATCGAGTTCTAGTGTTTTCATGGTTTTACAACTGCGCGTCTATGTTCCCGAACATCCTCTGGTTAAGCATTGGCTGGCGATCGCACGCGATCAAAATACCCCCTCGGTACTGTTTAAAACAGCGATGACGGAACTAGGGCGCTGGTTAACCTATGAAGCAGCCCGGCAATGGTTGCCGACCCTGGAAACTAGCGTTAAAACCCCTCTAGCGGAATGTCCCGCTACTTTTATCGATCCTAGCGTACCGATCGCCGTAGTCCCGATTTTACGGGCAGGATTAGCCCTGTTGGAAGGGGCGCAAAGTCTTTTACCCCTAGCTAGTACCTATCATCTCGGTTTAGCCAGAAATGAGAAAACCCTGGAGGCGAGTTGTTATTTAAATAAATTACCAGCCAGTTTTGATCCGGCCACAAGAGTCTTAATTCTTGAACCGATGTTAGCCACGGGGGGATCAATTTCCACCGCAATGGCAGAAATTACCAGCAGAGGCGTTGATCCTGCCCTGATTCGGGTGATTTCCGTGGTGGCTGCCCCGCCGGCTTTACAGAAATTGAGTCAGAATTATCCCAGCTTGAACATCTATACGGCTATTATCGATGAAGGATTAAATAGCCGTGGTTACATCGTGCCAGGGTTGGGCGATGCCGGCGATCGAGCTTTTGGAACCTATTAGGAGAAAAAGGGATTATGAGTCAGCGAGATGGGTTTGCGGGCGGTTTTTTAGCCGGTGCGATTGTCGGTGGTTTAGTGGGCGGTGTTTTGGGGACAGTGTTGGCTAATCGCAGCCGTCGCAGTTTAGCAGATGGTGATAATCAGTCTTTTTTGGAGGAGATCCGCAATGGGCGCTTGACTCCACAGGAAGGTATGGAAATAGCCCGCCGCAGTTTAGAAGATAAAATTGCCCAGTTAAATCTAGCGATCGATGATGTGCGTCAACAGTTAGGATCGGTACAGGAAAACGGCAGCGATCGTTAAAGTAGCTCTAAAGAGTCTTGGGTTAAAAGTTAAACTTCAAGCTCTTGCTTAGTACAAATATACCCAAAAAACTGATTTTCGGGGACAAATTAGTTAACCCATTCTACTGACTTCTAACCCAATGGTAGATGTGGGATTTTGGCAGCAGTCCTATTTTACGACAAAGATAAGCAAAAATTATTGATTGACTCCAAAAACTTGAGAATATTTAAATTAACATTCCGCAATATTTACAAATTCTTAAAAATTAATTGAGAAAGATTTTTATTTAACAACGATGTTACGCTGGTTACAGCGATTTGATAGAATTTCATAGTGGGTTATTCTGTGCTTTTTTGGGCAGCAATGGTTAAAACCCTTGCCACACCTAGAAGGTCATCCTAATTAGGACTGGTAAATCAGTCAATTTCACTGGCAACGATGATCTTTTTTTTGTGTAGTTTTATTGCAAAAAAAAAGTTTTTTTGACAAAAAGCACAAAGTATGACAGACCCACAATAGATTTCTGGCTGCGAGTAGCTATCCCAGAGTGGGGAGAAGGGAGTGCCGGAGTTGGGAGCAGGGGAGAAAAAAGCTCACGGCTAACTTGACAAAAATTACCTCGGTTTCTATAATCCCGAAGCCGTCAATAAAATTCAGCGATAAATAGCTGGGCAAAAAGCAAGAAAAACAGCCAAAAAACGTAGTTACCCCCTTGACAAATAGCCAAAACTAGGCATTAATTAAATTTAATCATTTTTTAATAAAAACCGCTTTCTATAACCAGAAAAAGCGATCAGTAGATTTTTATCAGAGTAATGTAATCATCTTTACAGCTATCGGGGATCAAAGGATGTTACGGTGAAGGAGCGATGACAAACCCACTTTAAAATCACCCCAATTGCTATGGCACAGATTCTCGATCCCCTCCCCAACGGCAAGAAAAATAGTATTCTTTGTTGCTATGTGAATGCGACCAGTCATATTCAAATTGTTCGCATCACCAATATTGCTAACTGGTATTTTGAAAGGGTGGTTTTCCCCGGGCAGCGTTTAGTATTTGAGACCCTAGCAGATGCTTTCTTAGAGATTCATACGGGTATGATGGCCAGTGCCATCCTTTCCGATAACATCCCCTGTGAGCGCCTTTATATCAGCGATGGGGATGACGATGACTCCGATGGTCAACTAGACAGGGAAATATTCTACCCCCATTCCTTAGAGGAAAGTCAAGGGGCAAAAATTGACAATACCGTACCCTTCGGTTTAACTTTAGCTTCCGCCTAGCTCATCAACTAATCCGATAATTCCCCTCGCACGAGAATGACAGTGCAATTAACCGCACGGGCAATCGTCGAGGGGATATTGCCATTTAAGAACTGATTGAGCAAGCTTTCCCTAGATGCACCCAAAAGCACCAAAGAACAATCCTCCGATTCTACCAGATTAATTACCGCCTCGGCCGGAGAGGCCGAACGAATCGGTAAAGGTACAATCGGCTGTGCGATCGCTTTTTGTAAAGATGCTTGTAAAACTTCCAAAATAGACAGATCTGGCAGTAACTCCGTGGGGGAATAGATTTTAGATAACCAAACTTCGGGATGATGGGAGGACTCGGACAAAGACAGCAAACTAGGCAATAATGCTAAAGCGCGTTGGGCATTCGGACCGCCGGCGGTGGGAATCAGCCAAATCCTTTCCCGATTAAGATCGTTGGGAAAACAATCCTTTGTTCCCAATTTTACCAAGATAGTTTCACAGGGAGCTTCAGCGATCAAAGTATCGACTAAAAACCCAAAAATCGCCCCAGTGGTGGATCTTTCCCCCGTCCAACCCATAATTAATAAATTGCTGTGTCGTTCGCGAATCGTTGCCAAAATCCCTTCAGCGATATCCTGAGCCACCGAAATTTGTGTATGAACAGAGATATGCTGCTGTCGAGCTAATCTTTCCAGACGATGAAGTAATTTGCGTCCTTCCCGCGTATCTACCCGGACTTCCGCCGGAGAACTAAGACGAGGCACAGTAATCACATAGAGACAATCTATCTCATAATTGCGTTCACGGGCGACAGCAGCGGCAATTTTAAACAAAGCGGTAGCGGTATCGGGATTGGCAATAGGTAACAAAATCCGGCCTATTCCCACGGCCGGGGAACGAGTTTGATAAACCACATAGGAAGGGGTAGTGGGTTGGGGCAGTTGACAAACCCCCCCCAATTGATCAGCTTCCACCCGGATAATATCAGTGCGGGTGATGATCCCCACCAGTTTTTGACCATCGGTAACGGGTAAACGGGAAAGCTGATAGCGATTTAAGAGAAATAAAACATCGCTTAAGGCTGCCTGGGGGGCTACAGTAATCGGATTGGGAGTCATGATCTCCCGTAGGACAGTTTGACTGTTTTTTGATCGCCATTTATCCAGATCACTTTGGGTAAAAATCCCCAATAGTCGCCCCTGTTCCACCACGGGAAAACCGCGATGATGGGAACGGGACATAATTTTCACCACTTCCCCCAGGGGTAAATCCGCCGGCAGAATTTCCACCTGCGATTGCATCACATCCATAGCCGACAGATGGGCCAGCACATCATTAGCAGGGGTTTCCTCGTTGAGAATAATACCACTAGCGGAAAGTAAATGCTGATAGAGAGAACCGGGTAGAATGCTTTCGGCAGTGATATAAGAAACGGCACAGGTCAACATCAGGGGCAGCACAATATTAAAATTGCGATGCAGTTCAAAGACAATCACGATCGCCGTTACTGGAACCCTGACTACTCCCGTAAAAAAGGCCCCCATACCCGCTAAAGCATAACTAGGTTCGCTGCCGAAACCCATAATTTTCGTCTCGATTCCCCCCACCAGAAACCCCAAACAGGATCCCAACACCAAAGCAGGGGCGAGCAGTCCTCCCGGGGCGCCGGAACTATAGGAAATCATCGTCAGGAAAAAATAGACCACAAAAGCGAGGGCGGTATTCTGCCAACTTAATTCCCCTGCCAGCAAAAACTCGCGTAAACCCGTATTATCTCGAAAAAAGTCGGGTAAAAAAGCCACTACCGTTCCCGATAACCCACTGACCAGACCGATCCGCCACGCCAGAGATAACCGCCAACGCCGCTGCAGCTGACTACAAAAAAGGATGCCTTGATTGAATAAAGACCCCAATAAGCCCGCTAAAACCCCCAAAAGGCAATAAATCGGTATTTCTTGGGCAGAGAAGCTAATATTGGCATATTCAGTGATAATCGAGGGGGTATTCTGCAGCATCATCGACACCACCGCCCCGGTAAAGGAAGCCACAATCGCCGTTTCTAGGGTCATACTGGAAACATCGCGCATTAATTCCTCGATCACAAAGAGAACCCCAGCGATGGGAGTAGTAAAACCGGCCGCTAACCCCGCGGCTGCCCCGGCTGCGATCATCTGACGACGGTGATCGGGACTGGTGGGCAGCCAGACGCTTAATTGGGCTGCTAGGGCTGCCCCGATGTGTACCGTGGGGGCCCGACGACCAAGGGTTAAACCACCGCCAAGGATCAGGATCGCCCCGATCATTTTTACGAGGGCGACGCGCCAAGATAGGGGCAAAGGATATTTAGCTAGGGCTGCTTTTACTTGAGGAATACCACCCCCGGCAGCCGCGGGGGAGAAGTGTTCCACAATCCAACCGGCACTGTAACCAAGCAGAAAACCGCCGAGGGGCAAAACTAGGAAAGGAGAGGAATTGGCTACTAGATGCACCCGCCAACCACCTAACCAACCGATGCCCAATTTCAGGATAATAGCGGCCAGGGCGGAGAGAATTCCGATTAAACAGGCGACCAGTAAAGCATAACGACTATCGGTGGCGCTACGTCCGAAGTGTTGGGATTTGAACCACTGACGGAGGTTTTGGTGACGGGCAAAAAGTCCCATAATTATCAGGGAGAATCAAGGCAATGGCGGAGCGAGGATTTATTTCGGGTTCTGATTCCTCGTCTTTAATCATAGGCCGTTAAGTTCTGTCACCGTTCACCTTGTTGCTACCAGTGGACCCAATAGTAGTTTTTCGATCGATGGGTTAGGATCAAAGGTTGTCCCTGTCTTTTTGAAAAAGAAGGGGAAAATAGTCGGCGCACAGCTGCCGCTAACCTGACTTGATTTTAAGGTTCTAATGACAACTTCTTGAGCAGTAAATAAAGATAAATATTAGCAGATGAATTACGCTAGTTAAACTTGACTAACTTCAACTTTATTGACTTTTGATGATGATGAGAACAAAACTATTAATTAGATAGGACTGGCTGAACAAATCTAAAAACCTTGTTGGATAAGATGTGGGTTGATTGGCTCTCACTTCACATCCCGTAAAATGTTAGTGCTTGGAGCTAGTGGGAGCTTTTCTGCTTGCCAATCGAGATAGGCTAAATTGAGAATATCAGGGGCATTGATGCCTAAAGGGAGACAAAATGTATTAGGCTAAAAGCTAAACTATTTTGGCAAGATTTCTTTGAAGACCTCCTCAGCCTACTTATTGGTTTTCCACGGTAGTCGCGATCCGCGTCCAGCCCTGGCGCTGACACGATTAGCAGCCTTAGTTCGGGAAAAAATCAGTCAACCCGCCGAAAGATTGGCGAGTAAATCGGAGTTTAGCCCATCTCTAGCGGTTCTAGAAGCAGATAGTCGGGTATTAGTGGGGACGGCTGCCCTCGAATTAGCGATAACACCTTTCCATCAACAAATAGAAGCTTTTGCCCAACAAGCACAAAGCCAAGGATGTAACCGGTTGCAGATTATCCCCCTGTTTCTCCTGTCGGGGGTTCACGTTAAAGAAGATATTCCCGCAGCCGTGGCCAAAGTGAGATCGCCGATCAAGCTAGAGTTAAAGCCCCATTTAGGCAGTTATCAGGGCATAAAATCGCTGTTATCCCGACAATTTGCCGATTTAAGCCATCAAGAGCGCATTTTACTGTCCCACGGTAGTCGTCGCCCTGGCGGTAATCGGGAGGTGGAAAATCTAGCAGCGTTTTTTGGGGCAATTACAGCTTATTGGTCGATCGAACCGAGTTTATCCCAACAAATCGAGAGTTTAATCGCTCAAGGTAGCCGAAAAATTTCTATACTGCCCTATTTCCTCTTTGCTGGTGGAATTACGGCCGCGATCGAAGCCCAAGTTTTTGCACTATCACAAAAGCATCCAAATGTCAATATATTTTTAGGTAAATCTTTGGGGGCGACGGGGGAATTAGCCGAGATTATTGTTGAGGAAGGATGTGGATGAAGCGGGCAGCGATCGCTTTGGGCAGTAATTTAGGAGATTCAGCGACAATTTTAGGGCAAGCTTTAGGGGAATTAGAGCGAGTCAAAGGAATTAAACTAGAAGCTCATTCCCAATGGTATCAAACCGCCGCCGTCGGACCGCCTCAGCCCGATTATCTCAACGGTTGCGCCATTGTGCAAGTGGATTTATCGCCCCTAGATTTACTGGATAAATTATTAGAAATCGAGCAGTTATTCGGGAGAGTCCGACGGGAAAGATGGGGACCGCGTACCCTCGATTTAGACTTAATATTTTATGATAACCTGATCTTAAAAACGCCCGAATTACAGATACCCCATCCTCGCTGCCGAGAACGCACCTTCGTGCTGCTTCCCCTGGCAGAAATTGCCCCCGATTGGCGAGATCCTGTCACTGGAAAAACCATCCTTCAGTTATTGGGGGAATTGAGATTGGGGGAGTAGGGTGTCCATTAACCTGCGGGAGTCCCTACCCGAGCGCGTAGCGGGATAGGCACGATTTGGGTTTCTGTTTCATTACACCTCCAGCAAAAGTAAGTTCTCGAGCCGCTATCAGGTCAAAATATCGAAAACCTCAGATAAATTTGACATAATCTTAGGTTTTATGGATAGTTTGCTTTTTTCTCCTCCTATCTCCTATCTACTGTTTCCTCACCTAAGGTCAGATTTTTGATTTTTGCAGAAAATCTATTGTCGTCGTAAAACTACGGGTTTCAGACCCAAAAATTTCAATGATTCCCTCAAGCAATCGCTACTGGCTCAAAAATGCCCATATTCCCGTTTCCCTCCTAGAAAATGAGAGTTTTTCTCCCCAAACCTCCGAGGGATTAACCTTAATTCATCTAGAAATTAATGACGGTTACATTAATCGCATCACCTCAACCATCCCCCCCGAAGACAATATTCCCGTTATCGACCTCAAAAAAAAGCTTGTTTTTCCTTGTTTTGTCGATATGCACACCCATCTCGATAAAGGTCACAGTTGGCATCGTTGTCCTAACCATGATGGCACTTTTGACAGTGCCTTAAAAATGGCCCTAGAGGATTCTCTACGGCAGTGGCGCTTAGAGGATGTGTATCGTCGCATGGAATTCGGCCTTAAATGCAGTTATGCTCACGGAACCGCCGCTATTCGTACCCATATCGACTCTTTTGGTCAACAGGCACAGATTAGCTTAACCGCTTTGGCAGAATTGCAACGACAATGGGCAGGTAAAATCACCCTGCAAGCGGTTTCTCTAGTTTCCCTTGACTACTATCAAACCTCCGAGGGAGCGGCCTTAGCCGATAAAATTGCCGAATTTGGCGGCATATTAGGGGGAGTAGCCTACACAAATCCCGATTTACAGGCACAAATTGATATTACCTTCAAATTAGCCCAAGAAAGGGGTTTAAATCTCGATTTTCATCTGGATGAAAACGGCGACCCCGATTCTACCTGTTTAGCAGCGATCGCGCGTACTGCTATCAAAGAGCAATTTGACGGACAAATCATCTGTGGTCACTGTTGCAGTTTAGCAGTACAATCCCCTGAAATAATCCAAGAAACCCTAAATTTAGTCAAAAATGCGGGCATTGCTATCGTTAGCTTGCCGATGTGCAATCTCTACCTACAGGATCGTCAAAAGGAAAAAACCCCCTTTTGGCGCGGGACAACTAAGGTAAAAGAGATGAAAAAAGCGGGAATTCCAGTGGCTTTTGCCAGCGATAACTGTCGCGATCCCTTTTATGGTTTTGGGGATCACGATGGTTTAGAAGTCTTTACCCAAGCGGTGCGGATTGCCCATCTCGATACACCCTACGCTGACTGGGTAAATAGTGTCACCCTCACCCCAGCAAATCTGCTCGTATTGCCCCATTTAGGGCGCATTAAGACGGGTCTAGAGGCAAATTTGTTAATTTTCAAGGCTCGCTACTTTAGCGAGCTATTATCGCGGCCACAGTGGGATCGTCTCGTGATTCGGCGCGGGTTGAGCATCGATACTACTCTCCCCGATTACCAAGAGTTAGATGATTTAGTTCTAGAAATTGATTAAATCCTGTAATGGTTTGACAAAAACCACCGATTCTAGGTTGATAGCACCGTAAATATGGGGAAAAGTCTCTCTTTCTAGCTCTAGAGTTGCATTTTCTGGGTTAGGATGTTGGGGCTGCTCCCATTTAACTGGGGACTGCAATTGTTCAGGAGAAATGGCTAAAACCAGCAAATCTGGCTGATTTTGATAAAAAGCGGCCACAACTTTCGGAATTTGTTCTAAGGTGGAGCAATGGATAAATCCCTCATTTTTTAGAGAATGCGCCCGATATTCCCCCATTTCACGAGCTATTCGCCAACCTCTTTCTGTAGTGATGTGATAGATCATCGGTTCGCCTCCTACTGTTACCTTATTCCTAATTTTAGGATATAGCCTGAAGCTGTCAGTAGCCCTCAATTCTCTTAAACTAGAGGTCAGGGAATAAAGACAAGAAATTCGTCCGACTAATTACCAGAGAAAAATTGCCGATAACGTCCTCAAAATCTCTTTATAGTCTCCTTTTACCTGATATTAACCATTTCCCCTTAAAATGAGCTTACCGAGCCAGTAACTGCAAAAATCTATGTTAGATAAAATATTTACTCCCAATCCCTACGCTGAAAAACCCGCACCTCTACGTCCTCGCAAGGGAGTAATTATCGGTGTTGGTCAGGTGGGGATGGCCTGCGCTTACTCGATGTTAATTCAAGACTGTTTTGATGAATTAATTCTCCAGGATATCGCCACGGATAAAGTCGAAGGGGAAGTGATGGATTTAAGGCACGGAATGCCTTTTATTGAACCCACAGACTTGAAAATGGGAACCGTGGCCGATGTGGGACAAAATGCCGATGTGGTGATTATTACTGCCGGGGCCGCCCAAAAAGAGGGAGAAACCCGATTACATCTCCTTGAAAGAAATGTGGCAATTTTTCGCCGTATTCTCGCAGATGTGGCTGTTTACTGCCCCAGTGCTTTGATTTTGGTGGTGAGTAATCCCGTCGATATCATGACCTATGTTACCCTGAAAATAACCCGTTTTCCGCCTTCTAGGGTGATTGGTTCGGGTACGGTGCTAGATTCTGCCCGTTTACGCTCTCTTTTATCCACCCAACTCCATGTAGATGCGCGTAACGTCCACGCTTATATTATCGGTGAACACGGGGATAGTGAGCTTGCTGTCTGGAGTTCGGCTAATATCGGAGGAGCAAGGTTACTCGAAGGAGATTGGCAGGATTTAAGCGCAACCGACCAAGAAAGCTTAACAGAAATTTTTCTTCAGGTTAAAAACGCCGCCTATGAAATTATCAAACGCAAGGGTTATACTAGCTATGCGATCGGTTTAGCTGCCACGGATATCGTTAAAGCGATTTTACGTTCCCAAGAAAGAATTCTCACTATTAGCACTCTCCTCGATGGTCAATACGGTCTCAAAGATGTGTGTTTAAGTATTCCCTCGGTGGTTAACGAGAAAGGAGTGATTAAAACCCTGAATCTTGCTCTCAGTCCCAGAGAAACGGAACAGTTACATAATTCGGCCAAAATTATGCGCGATTTAATCGATCAACTCAAAATTTAACCTAGGGTTTCCTGAATAAATCTAAAAACAGGGTAAGATTTTTAGATTTTTTTGCCCTCAAAAAGTGCTGGACATAAGAGCGATGGGGGGGAAATTTTAGGTACTTTTTCCCTGAAAATTAGGTAATTGACCCCACCTCAACTGAGTGTTAGTGAGTCTGTCGAAGTCTCACCGTCGAAGCCTTTTGCCTATCCTGATATGTAGCCTATACTCAACGGATTTAGTATAACCACCCACACCCCCCAAATCACCTTAATTTACCGCCATCGTCGCAATAGCTAACGTTACTGAGACTAACTATTTCTTTTCAAGGCAATTGCTAATTGTCTCAGTCGTTCACTAACTTCTAAATTAAATTCTTGAGATTTCAAATTAGCGGGTAATTCTGCCACAAGCTGAGGATTCTCCTTATACCATTCGTTTTGGGCGACACCTGCCCATGTTCCTTCTTTTTCTCGAAAAATATCCACTAATCCTCTTAATTAAGTACCTAAGCAAAATTAATTACACATTTCGATAAAGCTTTTGCCTATTGCCTATTGCCTTTTGCCTATCCTAACCAAGAAATTAATTTTACACGACTACTTATTGAATACAGTAGGACTCAAATCCTGCAGCTTCAAAAATACCATGGCGTAGATATTCTTCAAAAGCGTTAATATCATTAGTTACTTCAAAGGTAACAACCTCTCTGGGTGGGGTTAATTGGTCGGCTAAATCGATAACTGTATCTACTTTCATTCCGATAACGTTTTTGGCAATTTCTGTTACACCTAACACCTGTTGACGAAGATTAGAGTTAAAGAGTAAATCAGAACCATACTTAACGTATTTTTTTAAGACTCTAAAAGCAGGTTCATATCCTTGATAATAGTTATCAATCAGTTCCACATCAGCCCCTAAGGATTTGACAATTTGGCTGCGGGTATCACTGTTAACAGGACCGCGAATTAATGTTTCAGCAACGGGACGAGCAAATCTTAAAAATAACACTGATAAACTATTTTCTAAGCGAGTTAAAAACTCCTGTTCTGAATAACCAATTAATCGTTCTTTTACTTGAGAACTTCCCCATAATAAAGAGGACATATAATCGACTAATTTTAAGGCTTCATCTTTCCAATAACCCGCTAGAAGGTTAGCTTTATTTTCCACTGCTTGGAAAACTTCGTAAGATTTTTGACTCATAATACTCTACCGCTGACAAAATAAGCCACAACTTCACTATAACGATAATTTTTTTTCCTGCCTAGATCTCCTGCAAAAATCAAAAATCTTCCCTTATGTAAGGAGACGAAGGACAGGAGGAGAAAAAAAACAAGAAACAAATATCCTCTCGATAAAACCCAAGATTATGTCAAATTTATCTGAAGTTTTAGATATTTTGAACCGATAGCACCTCGATCACTTACTTTTACAGGAGGTCGCCTTTGATTCTCCTATTCTACTGGTAAAAAATCAAAATCTATAATTTCTGCAAAAGTATAAGGACAAACTTGCGGAAAAGTATCAACAGATAAACCAGTTTTTTTGATTACCGATCGCTTGGCTTTATCATAAATAATATCTAGCCTAGAAGCCCCATAATTGTAGAGGGTTTTTGACTGGAATAAAATTTCTAGTTCTAGACGAAAATTATCGATTTCATCGGCCTATTCCCAGCCATAATTGCCTTTTTCAGTCAGCCAATACTGATACATTAATAAATGTTTAACGGTTTGAATTAGATAGCTTTCCACTTTGTTTCTTTGTTCTCTACCCAAATCTTCTATCTCCGTTAAAAGATGTTCCCAATCTAAATTTTTCATCTCCCCGCGTCGAATTTGTTCAATGGTTCGCTCAATCCACAAAACAAAGTCCTGATCATAAAGCTGTTTTAATTCTTCCACCTGCATAGATTTTTGAGATTGAGCCGCGCTTTTATGATCAATCATAAACAAAACCCCCCACCAAATGGCGGGGGGTTTTTTAGTCACCTAATTCAAGGTTTAGCCGAACTTGCCAGCAGTGGAAGCGATCAAGAAGGCGGCGTAGGTGAAGATATAGCCAACGGTGAAGTGAGCTAAACCAACCAAACGAGCCTGAACGATCGAGAGAGCCACGGGTTTGTCTTTCCAACGAACGAGGTTCGCCAGAGGAGTGCGTTCGTGGGCCCAAACGATAGTTTCGATCAACTCTTGCCAGTAACCACGCCAAGAGATCAGGAACATGAAACCGGTTGCCCAAACGAGGTGTCCAAAGAGGAACATCCAAGCCCAGACAGAAAGGTTATTAACACCGTAGGGGTTGTAACCGTTGATTAACTGAGCCGAGTTAGCCCAGAGGTAATCGCGGAACCAGCCCATCAGGTAGGTGGAGTTTTCGTTAAACTGAGCCACGTTACCCGACCAGACACCGAGGTGTTTCCAGTGCCAGTAGAAGGTTAGCCAACCCAAGGTGTTCAACATCCAGAACATGGCTAGGTAGAAGGAATCCCAAGCAGAGATGTCGCAAGTACCGCCACGGCCGGGACCGTCGCAAGGGAAGGAATACCCGAAGTCTTTTTTATCGGGCATTAATTTGGAACCACGAGCGTCTAAAGCACCTTTAACCAGGATTAGAACGGTGGTGTGTAAACCAAGAGCGATCGCATGGTGAACTAAGAAGTCGCCAGGACCGATGGTTAAGAATAGGGAGTTAGTGCCGCTATTGATTGCGTCTAACCAACCGGGTAACCAAACATCACCGTAGTTAGGATAGGCGGTGTAAGCGATACTATCGGGGTTAGACAACAGTACGTTCATGCCGTACAGGGTTTTACCCGAAGCTGCTTGCACGAATTGAGCAAACACAGGTTCGATCAGGATTTGTTTTTCGGGAGTACCGAAAGCGACGACCACATCGTTATGAACGTAGAGGCCGAGGGTGTGGAAACCTAAGAAAAGGGAAACCCAGCTTAGGTGAGAGATGATCGCTTCTTTATGCTCCAGCATCCGCGCCAGCACGTTATCTTTGTTCGCTTCGGGATCATAGTCACGCACGAAGAAGATAGCACCGTGGGCGAAAGCACCCACCGCTAGGAAACCAGCGATGTATTGGTGGTGGGTATAAAGAGCCGCTTGGGTAGTGTAGTCCTTAGCGATAAAAGCATAAGGGGGTAGCGCGTACATATGCTGCGCCACCAGAGAGGTGATCACGCCTAAAGAAGCCAGGGCCAAACCGAGTTGGAAGTGGAGAGAGTTGTTAACCGTGTCATAAAGATTTTTGTGACCGGCTCCTAACTTACCACTGGGGGGTTTGTGGGCATTGAGGATTTCCTTAATGCTGTGACCGATGCCCCAGTTGGTGCGGTACATATGACCAGCCACAATGAAGATCACAGCGATCGCCAAGTGGTGGTGAGCCATATCGGTTAACCAGAGGGACTCGGTTTGGGGATGGAAACCACCTAAGAAGGTGAGAATCGCAGTTCCTGCGCCTTGGGCGGTACCGAAAATGTGGTTAGCAGTATCGGGGCTTTCCGCATACACACCCCAGTTACCAGTGAAGAAGGGTAGTAAACCCGCCGGGTGGGGGGGAGTGGAGAGGAAGTTGTCCCAACCAACGTGCTGACCGCGGGATTCGGGAATAGCAACGTGAACCAGGTGTCCGGTCCAAGCCAGAGAGCTAACACCGAACAGAGCGGCGAGGTGGTGGTTCAGGCGAGATTCAGCGTTTTTGAACCAAGCGAGGCTAGGACGGAACTTAGGTTGTAAGTGTAACCAGCCAGCAAAGAGGAAAATCGCCGAGAGAATCAGCAGGAACACTGCACCTTGGTATAGGTCTTGGTTGGAGGTCATACCGATGGTGTAGAACCAGTGGTAAACCCCGGAATAGGCGATGTTAACCGGATTAGAAGCACCAGCTTGGGTGAAGGCATCCACAGCGCCTTTACCGAACTGGGGATCCCAAATCGCATGGGCGATGGGACGGATGTTTAAGGGATCTTTGATCCACTGCTCGAAGTTACCTTGCCAAGCGACGTGGAATATAGTACCGGAAGTCCACAGGAAAATGATTGCAATGTGGCCGAAGTGCGACGCGAAAATCTTTTGGTAGAGATTCTCTTCCGTCATGCCATCATGACTTTCAAAATCGTGGGCTGTGGCGATCCCGTACCAAATCCGACGGGTGGTCGGATCTTGGGCTAGATCTTGGCTAAATTTAGGGAATTTAGTTGCCATAGCTGTTTAGGAAATTCTCCTCTCTAAATAACTGAGGCTCTTACACGAGTGCTGGTTATTTCCTTTTTTAAATTCACCTACTGTAATAGGAAACGCTTACAGAGGGATCGGTCAATCGACGCTGGTTCAGCCTAGTCTTGCCAATCCCCGGGGGACTGGCAAGCCTTTATAGGCAAGTTTAGCCAATCGAGAGACTTCTGGCCAAGAAGAATGCCCAAGTGGTGACAATACCGCCTAGTAGGTAGTGAGCCACACCAACGGCACGACCTTGAATGATGCTCAGGGCGCGAGGTTGGATAGCGGGGGCAACTCTTAACTTGTTGTGCGCCCAGACGATCGACTCGATTAGTTCTTGCCAGTAGCCGCGACCACTGAACAGGAACATCAAGCTAAACGCGAAGACGAAGTGACCGGCTAGGAACATGATTCCGTAGGCGGACAGAGCGGAGCCATAGGAATTAATGACTTGCGCCGCTTGCGCCCAGAGGAAATCCCGTAACCAACCGTTGATGGTGATGGCACTTTGGGCGAAGTTACCGAGGGTAACGTGGGTGACAGTGCCATCGGGGGCGACGGTTCCCCAGACATCGGACTGCATTTTCCAGCTAAAGTGGAAGATTACGACCGAGAGGGAGTTGTACATCCAGAACAGGCCGAGGAAGACGTGATCCCAACCCGAAACTTGGCAGGTACCGCCGCGACCGGGACCATCGCAGGGGAAACGGAAACCGAGATTCGCTTTATCGGGAATCAGACGGGAACCGCGAGCGTAGAGAACCCCTTTGAGGAGAATCAACACCGTTACATGGATGGTGAAGGCGTGGATGTGATGCACGAGGAAATCGGCAGTACCGAGAGTGATCGGCATCATGGCCACTTTGCCACCCACTGCTACCACGTCGCCACCGAAAGCATAACTAGCGGTAGTGAGAGCGTTAGGAGCGGTGTTGCCAGGGGCTAGGGTGTGGAGACTTTGTACCCATTGGGCAAAGATGGGTTGTAGTTGAATTCCCGTATCCGAGAACATATCTTGGGGACGACCAAAAGCCCGCATGGTGTCGTTGTGAATGTATAAACCGAAGCTATGGAAGCCAAGGAAAATACATACCCAGTTCAGGTGGGAGATAATTGCGTCGCGATGACGGATCATCCGATCGAGCAGGTTATCGACGTTTTTGGCCGGATCGTAGTCCCGCACCATGAAGATCGCTCCGTGCGCTCCCGCACCGACGATTAAGAAGCCACCGATCCAAGTGTGGTGAGTAAACAAGGATAGTTGGGTGGCGTAGTCCGTCGCCTGATAGGGATAGGGCGGCATGGCGTACATATGGTGGGCCACGATGATGGTTAGCGAACCTAAGAGAGCCAGGTTAATCGCTAACTGAGCGTGCCAAGAGGTGGTCAGGATTTCGTACAGTCCTTTGTGACCTTGACCGGTGAAGGGACCTTTGTGGTTTTCGAGGATTTCCTTCATGCTGTGACCGATACCCCAGTTGGTACGGTACATATGACCAGCAATGATGAATAATACAGCGATCGCCAAGTGATGGTGAGCAGTATCGGAAAGCCAGAGACCACCGGTCACGGGGTTCAAGCCACCTTTGAAGGTGAGGAAATCCGAGTAAGCACCCCAGTTAAGGGTAAAGAAGGGGGTCAAACCCTGGGCGAAACTGGGATATAAGTCCGCCATCTTGCTCGGTTCGAGAATGAACTCGTGGGGCAAGGGGATATCTTGGGGAGCAACTCCCGCATCGAGGAGTTTGTTCACCGGTAAAGAAACGTGAATCTGATGACCGGCCCAACCTAGGGAACCTAAGCCGAGTAAACCCGCCAAGTGGTGGTTCATCATCGATTCCACGTTTTGGAACCATTCCAGTTTCGGTGCGCTTTTGTGGTAATGGAACCAACCAGCAAACAGCATCAGGCCCGCCATAACTAAACCACCGATAGCGGTGCAGTATAGCTGATAGCTGTTGGTGAACCCGGAGGCGCGCCAGAGGTAGAACAGACCAGAGGTGATCTGAATACCGTGGAAACCACCGCCCACATCACCGTTGAGGATGCCTTGACCGACGATCGGCCAGACCACTTGGGCGCTGGGTTTGATGGCCAGCGGGTTGGTTAACCAAGCTTCATAGTTAGAAAATTTCGCGCCGTGGAAGTACATTCCACTCAGCCAAACGAAGACAACGGCGAGATGTCCGAAGTGGGCGCTGAAGATTTTCCGAGAAATATCTTCGAGATCGCTGGTTTGACTATCAAAATCGTGGACGTTGGCGTGTAGGTTCCAAATCCAGGTGGTGGTTTTGGGTCCTTTGGCTAAAGTGCGATCAAAATGCCCCGGTTGCCCCCACTTCTCAAAGGAAGTAGGTACTGGGTCTTTATCTACAATCACTTTAGCTACCGCCTCTTTGGGGGGGAGTGCCATGAGGATTCTCCTCTCTCGACAATAGACTTAGCGTTTTATTTGAGGATAGATTTTTTAACCTAAAAAAGGCAAGTTGAAATCTGACCCACCTTTTGTTAATGTCGCTTGACTTTCCTCTTGGGTGAGATTCCAGTCGAAAGCATCAATAGTAGATGATAAGTCTTTGTTCTCTTGTCTGTTCGTTGTGCTTAACAATAATTAAAATTCTCTTAATCCTTGATAGGAGAGACATTTTCTGCTATGGACGGTCTTAGTCAGAGTCAGACCGGTGATTTTTCTTTACAAAAGTTTATCAATTGTCGTCTCGGCAGCCGATTTCCCCTTTTTCTGCCTCACCAGACCATATAGAAAATTCAATGGATAGATTCTCAAAAAACAATCAAACAATTCTGTAAAATTGAGGCCATAACCTGATCTTCTCGCGCTTTTGCTGACACCAGAGGATTCAATGACTCTAGCAAAAATCAATGGTTTGTATAGATTTTGGCCTTGGCTCTAGGAGGAACGTGCTATCCCTACTACATAAATTAATCCCAGTCAAAACCCTTCGTATATGTCTTGTGATCGGTTTACTGACCACCCTGTTAACCGCCTGTGGCGATCGCCTGACGGCCACCAATCTCCCCACTTCTGAAACCTCTAATCTTCCCGTCGTCCAAGGCCGCATTTCTGAGGTTGCCCCCCCAGCCCTAATTCAGGAACTGCGTCCCAGTTTAGAGCGTTACGCTCCCCAAGTAACGATTCTCAGTCCTCTGGCCGAACAAGTTTTCGATGACCCTCAGGTGACAGTTAAACTACAAGTGTCGGATCTGCCAATTTTCCAAGACGATACCCTGAAATTAGGACCCCACTTGAGTCTAATTGTCGATAATGAACCAGCAGCAGCTATCTACGACCTCAAACAACCGATTATCCTAGAAAATCTTGCCGCTGGTACTCACACCCTCCGCGTCTTAGCCCTGCGTCCTTGGCAGGAAAGTTTTAAAAATGATGGTGCCTTCGCTGAAACAACCTTTCATATTCTGACAAAAACAGGCAAAAATGCTCCCGATAACAACTTACCCCTATTAACCTACAGTAGTCCGCAAGGAATCTACGGTGCAGAACCGATCCTGCTCGATTTTTATCTGAGTAATGCTCCTCTACGTCTGTCCAATACTGCCAACGGGGATAATAATCTTCAAGATTGGCGCATTCGTGTCACTGTCAACGGTGAAAGTTTTCTACTTGATACTTGGGAACCAATCTATCTCAAGGGTTTTGATAAGGGCAATAACTGGGTACAACTAGAATTCATCGATGGCAAGGGAAATAAAGTCGAAAACGAGTTTAATACCAGCGTGCGCGTGATTAGCTTTGATCCCTCTTACCAAGACGGCCTCAGTCAATTGATCCGCGGCGATTTATCCCCTACAATTGCCCGTAGCATTGTTGATCCCAACTATAAAATCATTCCAGGTCCAGAGGAAGAAACCCCTGTGGTTGAGCCAGAAAGCCCTATAGTTGAGGAAGAAACCCCTGTGGTTGAGCCAGAAAGCCCTATAGTTGAGGAAAACCCCGTTATTGAGCCAGAAAGCCCAATAGTGGAAGAAAAACCAGTAGAGACAGAAACAATCGAAAAGGTCGAGGAAATTCCAGTAGTTGAGGAAATTCCAGTAGTTGAGGAAATCCCTGTAGTTGAGGAAATCCCTGTAGTTGAGCAGGAAAAACCCGTTATTGAGCCAGAAAGCCCAATAGTGGAAGAAAAACCAGTAGAGACAGAAACAATCGAAAAGGTCGAGGAAACCCCTGAAGCGATCGAATCTCCCCTAACCACCATACCAGAGACAAAAGAGATTAACGAACCTGCCCCCGGTATTCAGCCTCCGCTAGAAGTGGAACCTATTCCCGAACCCCAGAACAATAGCGAGCAAAAAATCACCATTTTTGATCGCGTTCAACAAACCTTCAATCGCTTCCAGTCAACCTCTCCCCCAGCGGAAAAAGATATCGAACTACCCACCCTCGATCCTGAATTATTCAGCAATATCGATCGATCTTAAAGCCTAGCTTCATCCGGTTTTTAGGGGAAGTGGGGAATGGGGGAATTTCAACTAACACCCTAAAACCCCAACACCCTAAAACCCGAACCTCCAACCGCTCGATCGAGAAATTATTAAACAAATATTTCGCAATATAGACAAAATTGGGAACTAAGTTATAATTTAGAACGTCTATAGGTAATTTACCAATTTTTTGCTTGAGGTAATTGTGTTTAACAAAATTTCCCTTGTCGCTGGTTTTGCCGGTTTAGTTGCCCTAACTACCGTTGGTGCTGTACCCGCACAAGCAGGACCGCAAAATAACGAAATCCTGATCAGTCAACTGCGCGGCCATAACACCTACAGAGGTGAGCCGCAACTCAACCCCGGTGACTATATACTCGGTCGCGTCCGGGGAACCGTGGGTGGTATTATGTCCATCCAATTGATCAGACCTGTAACAGTGGATGGCAAAGAAATTTTCAGTGGCGACTTTGCCGACGGAACCACCGCTCGTATTGTTGGGGATGCCACCGGTGGCGATGACGTGATTTTGCAAGTGGTAGATGGCAAATTAGTTTATGTGGGTAAAGCTCGTCCCTATTGGGTTTCCCGCTTAAAACTAAAATCGGAAATCACCACCAGCACTAATCGCTCGCAACTTTTAAGAGAAGTTAACCAAAAAGAACCCGCTTGGGGACTTCCCGCTTTACCCCCAGAAACCAGAACCTTTACTGAAGTTGCTCCCCAACCCGCTGCCGAGCCTAGTGTATCTCCTATCCGCGGACTTTGGTAGTAGAAACACATCAGGAGAAAATCTCTTGTCTTGAGACTTAGAAGCTGAAAAATCTTCTCAAAATTCAATACAAATATACTAAATACTCTCCTCTTTTTCCAATGGAAGGGGGGGGCTTTTTTAGTCAAAAATTGAGAAATAATTGTATTTCAGCCCAGATTCTCGTCAAAACGTCGGTAAGGGCATGATCACTATCTAATTCGATTAATTTTACCCAAGGGCGATTTATGCGATAATGGCGACTATTTTCTAGGGGAATCACCTCATCAGCACGACCATGAATAATCAGGGTGGGGAGCTGCCTGATTAACTTTTCTTGGGGATAATTAGCTAAATCCTCAATAAACTTGTAATCAATTGGCAGATAACGACGATAACCGTAGTGATAAACCGATAAACTCCCAGATTTTTGCCAATTGTCCAGGGTTTCCGCTCCCAATTTTCCCAACCAAACCGGCCCGAAATTAAAAGCCGGAGCTAATAAAACGAGCCTTTGCACCTGAGAATAAGTTTCTGCCAGCCAAGCTGCCGTTAAACCGCCAAAACTGGAACCAATCAGAGTAACGGGAAGCTGAGATTGTTCAATCAATTGGCCGACTTGAAGAATCTGACGAGTGAGAGTTAAGCTAGAAAAGTCATCACCGTTAAGATCGGGAATTTCCATCGCTAAACCCCTATCTTGCCAACAATGCCTCAAAAATTGTGCTTTTGTTGATTGGGGGCCAGAAGCAAAACCGTGTAGATAAATATATCTGTTTTCAAGAACCGCCATTCTAGAACCAATTAGATTTCTTCATCCTGCTCTTTGGTGACACTGGGAGAAGAATTATAAATGGCATCTAACTGCTGACGAGCATCTTCCACAGTGAGAGAACGAATCACTAACAGAGGTTCATTAATCGGTTGTCCGGCCTCGTCCAAAAGTTCGGGATGGGAAGTCATGGGATAACCGTAGGGATTATAGGAATTAGCCGATTTAGCAGGACGTTTCTGGGAATCCATGCTGACAGTAATCAGACTACGAATTAAATTATTAATGGTCAAAAAAGCGATAACTGTGAAGGCGAGGATATAGAGCAGATGTAACATTGGCTGAGTCTCCCATGAATTATGTGTGAATATTCCTAATTGCCAAAACTTTATGCTAAAAATTCGCTCAACTCTCTAGCTTACCAAAAAGTTTCAGGTTAAGCATCAGTTTGAGGAGATGGATATTCCCCCCAACCCTGTAATCGACGACGACGACTGCTGACACCCCAACACTCTGCCACCAGCTGATGCCAAGGCAACAACATCTTGGCCTCGATACCCACCTGACCACCTGTGGTTTTAAAGAGTAAATGAGCCGTGGCCACCTCCTGTTGGGCGTTTTTGACTCTTGCTAATAAATCGTTTTGTTCCTCGACGCTGAGAAAGGATAATCTCTCGGATTCGAGGAGGAGACGGGAACGGGAAAACCAATGGGTGAAATCCTCTAGTAGAGGTTCCAAGATAGTTTTCAGTAGTTCGTTTTCGGTGGGTTGCGAAGGAAACATTATTTTTATAATGACGATTTTGCTTACCTTAATCTTAGCGTCATTTATATTTCTTAACATTGTGACGGGAAAATTTTAAGATTTGCCCCGGCTGTAGGCGGCACTAAAGAAGTCCTGTTCACAAATAAGGGCATAACGATAGGATAAAGAGATATTTTCCGTCATCAGGGCGTATTTATCCGCCAATTCCTCTAACTGGCTTGCTAAAGCGGCGAATTCATCCCCACTATAACTATCAATCCAAGCTTGATAGGGATTCTCAGAAATCGGTTCTAAGGCTAATTGTTGACCCAGATAAGCATAAAGACGCATACAGGGACTCATCGCCACGGCAATCGCACCGATGTCACCCATCCAAGCGGTAGCGAGAAGAAAATCCCTATAGCGACGGGTGGCATTAGCGGGCTGAACCTTTCTCAGGTCAACCCCCCACTGTAAAGCGTAATTTTCATGTAATTCTAACTCCTGTAATACCCCTGCCGCTAACCGATGAAAGCTAATAAATCCCTGCCAATCGGGAGCTTTAGCGGCGGCGATACTGTAAGCACGGGCGAAAGATTCCAGAAAAAAAGCATCTTGACCGACATAAAAAGCGAAACAATCCCGTTTAAGCTCTCCTGTGGCGATACCTCGCACAAAAGGGTGTTCTAGACAAGCTTGTACTAGATCTTGATGGCTGTGCCAAAGTTGCTGACTAAGCATGGGAGAATACTAATTAGGTGGACAAGGTTGGTTAACTAGAATTCGGCATTCCTTAACCCAAACTGACGTTAACCATGTTATAATACAGATAACTGACTAAATTTGAATTAAAAACTATGCGACTTAAGCGATGGGAGTCCCCCCGCCGTCAGGGACGTAACGACAAAGGCAAGGGCGGTTCGGCCCGACAGCGACAACTGAAAAAACAATTTAAAATGTTGTCCAAAAAACTAAAAGGGGGAGAGAGTAACATCTCTCCTCTTTTTTTGTCCCCAGCAATCACCGCTAAAAAATCTCCCTCTGGGAAACTCTCAGTCTCCTGAAACAGTCCCAGACTTGAGCCACTTTCAGATTAGGGAAAAAAATGAAGCGTACACTTGCCGTCATGACGATGACAGTAGCTTTAACCGTCACCAGTAACCATTCTAGCCTTGCCGGAGCAATCTTCGATCGCATTCAAAAAACTGGGGTAATTACTGCTGGCGCTCGTAAAGATGCTATTCCCTTTGGTTTTGTCAACTCCCAAGGCAAGTGGGTGGGTTACAGCCTTGATATGTTAGAGTTAATTCGCAAGGAAACCGAACGGAAGTTAGGAAAACCAATTAAATTAAAAATTGTTGAGATTACTCCCCAAAATCGTTTTGAAAAGTTGAAAACAGGGGTGATAGATATCGAATGTGGCTCCACTACTTTTACTTGGAAAAGAGAAAATGAAGTGGATTTTTCCGTTAGTTACTTTGCCAGTGGCACTCAATTGCTCACCCGCAAAGGTAGTAATCTCGATGACATCGGCAGCCTGGCAGGAAGACGCATTGGAGTGATTGCCAATACTACTAATGAAGCAGTAATTAAAACCCAACAACCTGCCGCTATTTTGGTCAAAGTTAAAAGTCGTGGCGAGGGTTTACAAAAACTAGAAACGGGAGAAATTGATGGTTTTGCCAGTGATGGCATTACCCTAGAAGGTTTAAGAAAAAGTGCTAAAAATCCTAATAATTTAGCCATAGTTCCCTCCTATCCCTACGCCTACGAATCCTATGCCTGTACTTTACCCGAAAATGATTCTAAATGGCGCGATACAGTGAATTATACGCTATTAAAATTCATGGAAGGGATCGTTAGTGACCAACAACAAGCGGTGACAATTTATGAACGTTGGTTTGGTGAAGATGGTGTTGTTCCCTATTCCAGAGAGACTATTAATGATTATTTTCAAGGCATTGTCAACACCTACGAATGGATTCCTTTAACTGTATTTCCCTAAAATTAAGACCTTTTTAGGGACCAGTTGAAAAAGGCAAGAGGCAAGAGGCAAGAGGCAAGAGGCAAAAGTATTGATTAATTTGTCTCCCTAAAACTCTTGTTGACCCTAATAAATACTGTTTAAAAGGTATAGGAAAGCGAGAAAATGGGGAGAAGGGAGCGGGTTTTTAAAGTTTGATTTGTTATTAATCAAGTTAATAAAGGGGAAAAATAAACCCCCTCAACTGACTGAATGAAGGGGCGATTACGAGTTTTTTATTAATGTTTTTTAGGAGACTTTTGTGGTTTCCTTTTCTGAGGGTTTGGAGGGTTTTAGTTGGCACTTTAGGGTTATCTCCATACTTTCACCCGCATTATATCAAAATGATAATCATAGCTCCAAACAGGTAGATCTAATTCGATTGAGATGATAGCAGTCAAAGCATCAACAATAGTAATAGTTTGATCAGGAAATTGTTTAGCTTTTGCTATGGCTGCGAAATACTGATCTTCTGTCGGATTTATCAGATTAGCAGATTCTAAGCAATTTTGTGTGAAATGATTGGCTTGTTCAAATCCTAATCTATATAGAAGCAAGCTGTAAGTTTCTATATATACGGGGAAAGAGATAATAACTGTTAAATCTTCCGATTCTATGCGTCTTAGCTCTGCTTGCGCTCTACTATGATATTGATCACTGGTATCTATCGCTCCGTAAAGGGGGGTTGTGTCGGCAATAATCGCTTTCAAGATTTGAGCTTAAGGTAATTTATGGGACAGAGTAATTTCGGCTAAAACAGCGTCATGATTGATGGATGTGTCAGTATAGCCACTTCCTTTGGGTGCGGGAGATAAGTGAAAAGATTTTTTCGGTTTGGATAAATAGCCTTTCGCTATTAAAAATGATTCTATAGCCGTTTGTACTGTATCAGAAGAAGATACCTTATGCTCTTGATTGTAGGCGGCTAGAGCATTAATTATGGTGGTGGGTAGCTCAATCGTCACCTGTTGCATAACCAAAATCCTCTTGATTTAATCATGTCCCTATTATACAATAAACCCCCTCAACTGACTGAATGAAGGGGCATTTATCGTATTTTGTCAGCAATTTAGCCTACTTTTGTGGTTTCTTTTTCTGATGTTTTGGATGATTTTAGTTTGCGTTTCAGGGTTGAAGCGGCACCTAATGCACCAAAGGAGCCAATAGCTAAAAGTCCAGCGGTTGAGGAGGGTTCAGGAACTAGCTTTAGGTTTCTAATAGTAACACACGGGGTCAAACACCCCATATAACTTTGACTAGCAGCATCATAGAATGCCTGATAAGGATCAACAGTAGGAGGAGTGGTGTTGTTTTCATTAATCGTGTAAGCAAGTCCCCCTTGAGAGAAAAAGGCAGATGCTGTATTAGTTCCAGGGTTTTCAACACCATTTGGATTAAATAGATTATCGTTTAGGGCAGCGAATGGACCAATCTGAGTTGTGCCTGGAGCTAATAGACCAATTATTGGACCACTCTCTGGATCGGCAAATGGACTTGTACCTTGAGTTCCAGTTATGGATGTAACTCTATATCCAGTAAAGCCTGATTCAGTGGTCAAAAAATCCTCCGTGATCAATGTGGCATTAACTGGTGTGGGATTGAGAGCAGAGGGAAAATCTATATCGAAACGAAAATTAAATGTCAAAGCCGAAGCAGGATTTACTCCAAAGCCAATCATTGTAGTCGTTGCAGCCGCTCCAAGAGCCAAGGCTAAAGTCCAATTTTTCATTTTTTACTCCTGAGTAGTGTTTTTTGTGTGTAAGTTTGTAGTCTTAGCTTTGAGGCTATTAGCCTACTTTTGTCGTTTCTTTGCTAGGTCAGGCAACACCTTAACCCAACTCCAAAGGGAGACAATGGGATTATACACATTCCCCCCCCCACAACTGTATCAAAAAGTACAATTTAATAAATCTTTACATTCTTCTCCCCAACTAGCGATTCAGATTTTGGTTTTTTTGGTTGTACTGATAGCGATCGCCACCCTCGCCGCTAGGTCAAGCAACACCCCAACCCAAGGACAAAGGCGGACGATGACAGTTTACACAACACCTATTCTTTGGAAAATCTATCTTTAGAATGATTTGAAATATGCTAAGTTGAGATACGATGTCACGATCGCATTTAGCCAGTACCATGAGTGAAATTAGCGTCGGGGGAAAAGTCCGTCTGATTGCCATTCCCCCTTACCTGAAAACCGCCGATCCTATGCCTATGTTACGGCCGCCGGATCTGCTCGATATCGACAATATCGGCACGGTGATCGATCGCCGGCCGGGGGGTTATTGGGGTGTAAAATTCGATCGAGGCTCATTTCTACTCGATAGCAAATATTTAGAAGCCATTTAAACCAGTTAAGTGCATCCCAGTCAAGACAACTTTTAACCAAGGTAAAACTATCGGTCATTGGCTGCCAGGAACTGCCTGCTTGGATGATTAAATCTCTGAAACAAAAAATTATACCCAGTAAATCAGTCTAGTTAGATCCAAGTGATCGGTAATCCAGAATAATAACCTAAATTTATGGAACTATGCTCTGTTTCCCAATCTAAAACCTGTTCCACACGCTGATAAATTGCCGCCGCTTCCTCACTAGAATTGCCGATACAAGTTAACCCTAATTTACCAAATTCTGACAGCGCACCCATGAGATGAAAAACTGTTCCTGTTTTACTGCTACTATCAAAATGCAAGCGATGTTTAGCAATAATATCCATTAAATCATCGGGAAGTAAACCTTTGTATTGGGGTTTGTGGAGATTATCGGAGGCAATATAGTATTTTTCCTGGTGAGGTTGACTAAAAAATAATCCAGTTTCTCGATCGTATTCACCATTAGTTAAAAGCTTCAAAGTCATGAAAGGATGCGTAGTTCCTCCCTTTCGCAGATTAATTTCGATCGCCTGTAAATCCCAGAGTAAAGTTTCCGGATTTTTCACAGCGACGAAATCAACTCCATAGCGTTCAATTGCCCCCTTGGCTGCCAGAATTTCCCCTATTTTTAGTCCTAATTCCTGTAATTGTAGGCGATAATTTTCATCAGCAGGAAAATGACAACCCAGATAAATTTGACCATCGGGACCTCCTAAAATTTGATCGTGAGTGGAAAGAATATTTACTTCTCCCGTGGGTGTAATATAACCCTGCACACTCGGCGATCGCTTTTCTTCTCCTTCGATAAAAGCTTCGACAATTGCCCCTAATTCAGCAATTCTGACGGAAAAACTCTCCCAATTTTCATCGCTTGCTTGAAAACTCATCTTGTCTAATTGCTTAGCCAAGAGATTCATTCTCTCGCTTAAATCTAGGCTATTATTATCAACAATTTCCCCTAAAGGACGTAAATCTAAAACCGCATTTCCTTCTCCCGATAACCCCTCATTTAACTTCACTACCATGCGTTTTAATTGCGGTTGACGAGACCACAAACTAGCGGCCTCATACAACAAATCCTTAACCGTATTTACCTGTAAACTACCGTCAGGATGGGGAATATTACCTTGACTAAAAATCTCGCGACTGCCACTTTTAGAACCCCAATACAATAAATCTGGACTACAGGCAAATAAAGGAATATCTAATTGTAAAGACAATTCTCGCTCTAAATTAGTAGAATTAAAACAAACCATATAGGCACGATCTCGACGTAACGCTTGCCGGATTCTTTCTACTAAGCGCGGTCTTTCCAGAATTTTTTGGGTTAAAGGTTGAAAAGAGTTATCGTGAGTTGTCAGTAATAAAAGACGGTTATTAGCATGGGAAAAAGGAATCCCCGGTAACAATTGCAGGTAATAATCAATCACCATCCGCGCCAATGGCTGCGCTGTTACATAGATTAAACGAGTTTTCGGGTGTCGCAACCGAATCAGAGAAAATAATAATCTTTCTTCGTAATGTAAAAAACCCGCCACTTTTTGACCGACTCTCTGATCGATACTAAAAGAAGGGACAACTAGGATATCATAATCGCACTCATCCGATTCGGGAACATTTTCTCCCTGCCAAATCTCTTTTAATTTTTCTTGTAATTCTTGATACCGCAGCCGCTTTCCCAGCATCAAATCTCTATCTAACAGCATGGTTTGTCCCACCTCTGTGGTTGCAGACATCTGTATCTTATCGATTTTTAGAGCCTGTCGTCTCCAGTGTCTTTCTTTTCTTAATATTTCGCCAATACCTGTGATCATTGCCCTTAAAAAGGGGATACAGTGGACTCTGTATCCCCTTTAATCACCTGAGATTGCCTTTAACCTAGCGGGTGGAATAAGAGATCGGGATAAAAGCGATTAAATTCGATTAAAATCCCGGCAGTGAAAGTCAGCAGCGCCATAATTAACACGGGTGCGGACGAGAGAAATTTAGTAAGTCCTTCCATCTGAGTTCTCCTAGGGAATAAAAAGTCAAGGGTTTGACACAAAAATTAACGAGGGGAAACGGTAATTTCCGAATCCTTAACGGTTAATTTACCAGAAGTGGCTTCTTGTAAAGCCGCCAACGGCCAGAGGAACCCCGTTAACATTTTGCTCAAAGCGAGGGGAACATCGATGATGATTTCCTTCATTTCGGCATCTTTGCTGTCGCGCACGGCGATTAAATAGGCCCGACCAACCCAACCGATCCAACCAGCAATGTACAGGAATAGGATGCTAGGGATAAAGAAATCGCCCATGTGATCCCAACGACCATCAACAATTAGGTGCGGATAGCCTTCCGGTCCACAGAGAGCTTGGGAGTAGGTTTGAGCGCGCTTGGCTCCCGATTCGGGGTCAGGAGTGGTGTTGCGGAAACTCTTCGCTTTTTGTAGGAAAGCGGGATTTTCGCTACAAGGGGTCAGATTGGACAAATCAGCCGACGCTGGAGCGGCAAAGGTGAACCAGAGAGATAGCACCAGGGCCAGAGCGAACAATTTTCGCATAAATTGTTTCCTTTTGTTACGAAATATGAAGTTCTTTGTTCAAAAAGCGAACAATTTGATCGTACACGGAAAAAATCTTACTCCTATGAGGGGTACGAGTAAAGTTTCTATTACAAAACTATACGCAAAGCTTCAGACCCCGGTGATATGAACCACCACTTGCCTTTGGTGACGACTCTGACGATGTTCCCAGAGATAGATACCTTGCCAGATCCCTAAAACTAATTTACCCCTAGCGATCGGGATTTGTTCCGATGTCTGGGTTAGGACCGAGCGAATGTGCGCGGGCATATCGTCTGGCCCTTCGGTAGAGTGATAGTAGAGACTGCTATCTTCCGGGACTAACTTGGCGAAGAAATTGGCCAAATCGGTGAGAACATCGGGATCGGCATTTTCTTGGATCAGCAAAGAAGCGGAGGTGTGACAGACAAATATACTGCATAATCCCGTCGTTATGCCCGATTCAGCCACGATCGCCTCTATGGGGGCAGTGAGACGATGGAAATTCTTGGGACTGGTGGTAATCGTCAGGGATTTTTGATATTGACGCATGGCAACCGAATCAGGGAGAAATGGGGGTAGGGGGGATTGTCCTGGAGAGCAAAGGTTGTCCCGCTTGCAAGAGATCGTGAAGGTTCACCACTGCCCCGATAACAGCGATCGCAGGGGATTCAAAGCCAGTGGCTTCGATCTGATCCCTAATTGTGCTGAAAGTACCGATTAACTGCTGTTGTTGCGGTGTTGTTCCCCAGCGAATCAGGGCGATCGGTGTTTCTGGACTTCTGCCGGCCTTGGTTAACTCGCCGATAATATAGGGTAAATTATGCACACCCATATAAACGACAATTGTTTCCGCACCATGGGCGATCGCTGACCAGTTAACCTGGGGACGATATTTACCCGCCATCTCGTGGCCGGTGACGAAGGTAACGGAAGAACTATAATCGCGATGGGTGAGGGGAATACCGGCGTAGGCAGGCACGGCAATTCCTGAAGTGATCCCCGGCACGATCTCGACGCTAATTCCGGCCGCGATCAGATCGAGCATTTCTTCACCCCCGCGACCGAAAACAAAGGGATCACCCCCTTTAAGACGAACAACCACGGCATTAGTCTGGGCCTTTTGGATCAGTAAAGCTGTGATTTCCTCCTGTACTAGAGAATGACGACCGCGACGCTTACCCCCATGGATTTGTTCGGCCCTGGGGTTAATCATGGCTAGAATCGAGGGACTGACTAGGGCATCATAGAGGACAACATCGGCATTTTCTAAGAGAACTTTCGCTTTTAAGGTCAACAAACCGGGATCTCCGGGACCTGCACCGACGAGATAGACCTTACCACAACTTTCTGATTGATTCATAGATACTGGGGAGAAAATTCTTGCTTCGATCGAATGCGCTTGATCCCTACTTTATTGTGACTGGGACAAAATTTGGTATTTTTAGCTACAGTTACTCGGCGATCATGCGCTTTCTTCATGAAGAATTATAATTTTAACATTACTTAACCTTTCATCTAGCGATCGCTCTGATCCTAAATCCCGTTCAACAGGTATGGGGGAGAGCGGGTTTTTTAAGTGGGATTGGGAGTTAATCATGCTATTAAAAACCGATTCAGTATAACGGTGAAGTTAGGCAATTGGTACGACTTGGAGGCGTAACCCAAGTGATTGTAAGACCTTAAGAACTGTGGCAAACTCTGGATTGCCTTCGATTGACAAAGCTTTATAGAGACTTTCACGCCCCAACCCTGTTTCACGGGCAATATGTGTCATCCCTTTAGATCGAGCAATATCACCTAATGCTGCTACCACTAAGCTTGGATCGCCATCTTCAAGAGCTGCTTCAAGATATGCAGCTATATCTTCTTTTGTTTCGAGATGTTCTGCCGCATCCCAAGGATAGGTTTGGATAGTAGCCATGAAAATCTCCTATAAGTCTTGTGCTAAATTTAATGCTGTTTTGATGTCCCGTTCTTGAGTTTGCTTATCTCCTCCTGCCAAGAGGATGATCAAGGTCTCGCCTCGCTGAATGAAATACACCCGATAGCCTTGGCCATAATCGATCCGCAGTTCCGATACACCTTTTCCTACTGGTTTAACATCGCCTGGATTGCCCATAGACAGGCGACGAACACGAATGTCTATACGTGCTTTTGCTTGGCGATCCCGCAAATTGCTAAACCACTGAGAGTAGGTTTCGGTCTGGCGAATTTCAATCATGCCTTAAGTGTATCCTATGGGATACAGAAGGACAAGCAATAAAAATAAGGTGCGTTACATTTTATGAACGCACCCTACCAGATCGGCGTGCTGCTACGCAGTGCCTTCGGCATCGCACTTAATTAAGGATAAAAACTAGGCTTTAACTTTTAAAGGAAATCTCTCAGGATTTTTAATAATTTCTTTGCTTAAATCTACATCTAAATCTGGCCAATAAAAATGATTAGGAAAAGGCTCTTGTATATTTAAAATTTTTCTAATAGGGACATCTTGAAACCAAGGAAAATCTTGATAAGAAAGAAACATTTCTTCATTGTTTGCCAGAATCCATATTCCATGGGAAGAAATATGAGTTACTTCAGCTTGAGAAGTGTTTTGTCCAAGCATTTTAAAGTTCATTTTGTCGTTCCTCAATAATAGTTTCTATCGCTTGAAGATGATTGATGCTTACCCTTTGTTTATTAAAGCAAATATTCAGTTAAAAATACAAGAGGGAGAAGCAAGAGCCTAAAAATCCCCCTCAACTGGTCTAAAATTAAGGAGGAATCAGTTATATAAAAAAGCAATTTAACCGACGTTAGCGGCTTCTTTTTGTCCCGATTGAGTGGATCATGTTTTCCAGTGGATTAAGCTTTCCTAATCCAGCCAATCGGCGAAGCTTAACTAATAAAAATCCCCCGGTCTTAGGGGGGATTTTTTTCAGGGTAAAATAGCAGAACTTGAAAGCCAAGCTTAGAGATATTATCTTAGACTTAAATGCTGATGCTATTGAGTATTAGAGAAGGTTTTAGATAGGTATAGGGTACGATCCGTTTTTGATTATTAGCATCAATCTCTTGTTCGTTCATATTGAGATTTTGCTGAAATTGTCGAAGGAAGCCCGTAATTGTTGCCTGATCACCCTCGGCAAAAACCTCCTCAAACTTCCGGCCATAGAGTTCTCGAAAAGCTTTATCGTAATAGCCCAATCGATCGTATCGATAGTCGGATAAAGTGAACAGACTTTGTAACTGATCGGCAGCCTTTTTATAAGGAGGCAATAGCTGAAGAATGTCTTTTTCGGTAATTGATCCTCTGGCATCTCCAATTATTGATCCTGTAGTATCCTTAATCGCTTCTGGAAGATCACAGTAAGCGGCCAAGGGCATATTAGCGGCAAAAGTCATGTAATCATACTGACCATAGTTAACAGCCGAATGCAGTGGCCCGCAGATAAAAATAATTGTGGTAACGACTTCAATTAAGTCCTCTACATCCGTAAAATTGGCCAGCATTCCCTTCACATTGCCCCCTTGATCTGCCGCAGAATTAGATAATTCTCCGGCCCATGCTTGCAATTCTTGATCGTTAGTGATGTCTTGGGGGTTTGGGTAAAAATAACGGAGATAATCAGAAACAAACTGATTAATAGACTGCCAAACCAGCATCCCATCATCCCGGTAAGGGTAGTGGGGTAGTCGTTCCGTATCATCCATACCCCGGTTACTTATTTCTTTAGGAAAGGCAAAGTCTCGAAGATTCCAGTTTGCGTAGGCATCCTTAACCAGTGCCATCGATTCGCCCAAGGTGCCGGCCAATAATTCATCCACCGGTCCACCAGGGTTGATCAGTCTCTCTTGTCCCAGATGGTTGTTCGTTAACATAAATCTTAGGTGCGGCTTGAGCAGAAGGCTGAGGGGATGATTTTCTGCCAGTTGCCGGGCCGTGCCGATCGCGATCGGTTCCATGACAAAATGAGTTCGACAGAGATGGGAATTCATCTCGTGGTGATTGCTATCGGCCACCTGAACACAAATTTTAGCAAATAGCCAAGCAAGGGGGTTTTTCTCAAAAGGAGTATAAAGCTTTTTCGCATTTTCCCCAAATTGGATAGCGATCGGAACTAATTTGCCCCGATCTCTGATGCCACTTTTCCGCCACCAAAAGAAGGCCCTGGGTTTCGGTAAATATTTTCGCCCTTTGGCATGGGTTCCCCCTTGAACAAAAGAGGGACCCAGATAATTAGCATCCGTACCTGTATAATCGGCAATATAAATGTTTCCCTTCTCTAATTCTTGATTTACCTGAAACAATGGCTCGAAGTCTGTCTTAGAACTAGGGATTTGATTGAGAACTTGGGCGCGAGCATCCCCCGGCTTCAGTAAACGTAATACTAGGGGATTAGCTCCCGATAGACGTTGTTCGGCAAAGGCATCATTGGTTTGATAGACTTTGGCGATTTTGGGTAAGGGGATAATGGCAAAGAAGTCCTCATAATCTTGTAGCTCATCGAGGGGATCTAAAAAAGATTTGACTTTGACAGCCAGCATATTGGCCGGTAGTTCCGCAGTTGCCGCCAACCGTTCAGTAATGTACTGAAGGGAAAAGTTTTCCGCTGCAGGCACGGATTCCATGAGGACTAAGGGTGGGAGATACTGATAGTCGTATCTATAGGCTTGGCGTTGAAGATTGAGGGAATCAGCCCGCCGATTCGCATCTGGTTCATTTTGGGGCAGACAAGGAGTGGGAGGAGGGGTATTAACCATTCTGATCAAGTTTGAAAAAATTTAGGTAATCGTACCTTGTTTTTTCTTCCTTACATTGATTTCTGAACATTTTTTAATAATTGATTCTCGCTATCACCCATTTTGATTCTCAACATCCGGCTTTCTTTTTCATCGGAAATTTTGGGTCTGAAACCCCGCCGTTCTAGGTTGGCTTTACGTTAGAATTAAAAGGCCAGTCTCGAAAACCAAGTGGACGGCGCAGCACCTTGAAAACTCGGCTTAGGGGGTTCCGACCAGAAAAGCTTGGCCGGGTAAAAAGTCGCGCGCAAGAAGTACAAGAAGCTATAGGCGGTCAACGTACCGTGGGACACACGGAATCGGGCTTCTGAAATGGGGCGAAAGTCTGTGGACTCTGTGTAAGACAGTACATGGTTTTTTAACTGTGGTATGCGACGGTGGTGGAAGCAGAAACTTAAATCGTGAGGTTTAGGAATCGCCGCACTTTTAGGGCGGCGAGGATGTCAACTGGCAACAAATATCAGAACGGGAATATCAATATCAGAAACTCCTCGGGTTTCTAAATCCCAGACAAATTGTTCAAAATTAGGATACTCTGACAAACATTCTTGAATAAACATGGGTACAGCAAAAAAAGTTAAGGGATGTATCTATTGATAGATAAGGGGTTTTGGCTATTGCAGTAGATATGTTTGGAGTCAGTTCAGGTTGATAAGAAAGGCTGTAATAGACAAAAATAGTCAAAACATTTATAATGGAAGGTCGGACTAAAATTTTCTGTGACTTGCCCATGTTATTGTCTTGCGCCACCGGTAGCGAACAATTTTTAGGGAGTGAAGCGATCGCCACTTACGCCACAGCTAAGGCCGTGATCCTGCCGATTCCCTACGAGGCCACCACCACCTATCGCAAGGGTTGTGAAACTGGACCTGCGGCGGTGATTACCGCTTCCCAACAATTGGAAGCCTATGATGAGGAACTCAAGAGGGAAACCTGTTTAGAAGTGGGCATCTATACCCATGATGCGATCGCCGATACCCGTCAGCAACCGCAATTGTCCGCCGAGGAGATGTTAGCCGTCACCACAGCCACAGTTTCCCGTCTAATTGCCGATGATAAATTTGTCGTCGCCGTCGGGGGTGAACACGCTATCACCACGGGAGTAGTACAAGCTTATCGACAAGCTTTATCGGAACCTTTTACGGTGGTTCAAATTGATGCCCATGGCGATATGCGTTTTGAGTACGAAGGCTCCCACCATAACCACGCCTGTGTGATGCGTCGGGTGTTAGAAATGGGTTTACCGACCTTACCCGTGGGAATTCGGGCTATTTGTCGAGAAGAAGCCGAATTAATCGCTAAACAGCAGATTCCCGTGGTTTGGGATCGAGATATCGCCAGGTATGCCGATTGGATTGAAAAAGCGATCGCCAAAATTACCACTGAGAAGGTATTTTTAACTATAGACGTGGATGGCATAGATCCCGCTTTAATTCCGGGAGTGGGAACACCTGAACCGGGGGGGTTAAGTTGGCATCAAACCCTAGGCTTTCTCCGTCGTCTTTTCCAAACCCATCAGGTGATTGGCTGCGATGTGATGGAATTAGCCCCGATTAGTGATTCGGTGGTCTCGGAATTTACCACTGCCAAGTTAATTTATAAGTTAATTGGCTATCAATTTATTGCCTAGGGGCTTGCCTAATTAGGAGCAATCGTGTTATAATAGCAATTCGTACGGACGTATAGCTCAGTTGGTTAGAGTACATCGTTGACATCGATGGGGTCACTGGTTCGAATCCAGTTACGTCCATAAACCATTTAACCCAGTCATCGGCAGGAGCTAAATTTACCCCAAATAAAGCGAGTCACGGATGCAACCATTTATCTATAGCGTTTCCTAAGCTAGTGAGGTACACCTATTTTTCTTCCCTTTTGCCTTTTGCCTCTTGCCTTTTGCCTAAAACCCATAACTTTTGTACCTCAGCAGACTGAAAAACGCTATAAATCTGTCAAAGTGTTAAAGTCTAATCAAGCGAGTCCTAAGTCTTCTAATCGCTCCACAGGAAGTTTACGGATAGTTTCTTGTAGATTCTGGGGTATTTCTCCGAAACGTCGCTGAAGTTGACGGAGGAGTAAATACGCTTCTCCCTGTTGTCTTCCTTGTTTAATACCTTGCTGAACCGCTTGTTCCCTATCCTGTTGGTAAAGTGGAGCTAAAGGCATAATAAACTCCCTATCCTCCTGTGTTTTTTTCGATAACGCTTCTAAATTTCTACTCAAATTATACAATAAGTTTAAGGAAGCAGATTTTAGGGGATTATTCGGCGATAATCTTTCTAATTCATCGATGGCTCTCTCTCTTATTCCTCCTCTACCCAATAATCTTAGCCATAATATCCCCGGTATTTCGGGTAATTGATGAATGACGACAATAGCTGTACCTAAACCTTGCGGGAGAAAATAAACCCCTTCTAGTCAATTGGGTTGTAATTGAGCCGTAAACAGGGATAAAATGCGCTCACTAGCTGTGGGAGTAAGAATCCATAACTTAGGTATCTCCTCCTCTGATATTCTCTGTTTATTTCTCTTTGCTGCTCTGTGGAAGATTTCACGGATAGCAAAGCGCTTAGACAGACAATCATTGATACCATCAAGGGTAATACCATTGCGATAGGGTTCCAATAAACAAGGATTTTGGCATAATTTTCCTAATAACCCTAACCCAGAGGGAATTTCCTCGCTATTAGGACTAAAATACACATCAATTTCTTTAATTTCCGAGGTGACTTCTTTGCTGACAACTACTGTACCGTAGGGAGAAAGAAGGGTTTCTAAGAAGTCTTTGCTAAATTTATCCCCAATAAAGTGCGTCAAGGGTTAATTGCCTCAGTTGCTGATTTTAGCCTCTAGATTAATCATCGAGAATTGAGCAAGCGATCGCATTTATGATCTAATTCTAATTTATTGAGAGTCAGTAAGAATAGCGATAATTGACATTTCTTAAGATCTTATCTCCGACCACTGATAATTAACATTAAAATAGAAAAAAACTTTCTAAAATCTGCTTATATAAAGATAAATATTGACATTTGCTGTTAAATTAGTCAGCTTATCGCGCCAAATTTGCTAACCATGCCTTCCAGCAATCAAACCCCAGAAAACCAATCCCGTGAACTGATTGACGAACAATTGCGTCAAGCGGGGTGGTCCATCCAAGATAAAAAAGAAATCAACTTCAATACCAGTTTAGGGGTGGCTATCAGGGAATATCCAACCGATAGCGGATTCGCTGATTATGTCCTGTTTGTGGATAGAGAACCCGTCGGTATTATTGAGGCCAAACGAGAGGAAAAAGGCTTGTATTTAACGGTGGCGGAGGAACAATCAAACAAATACGCTAATAGTAAACTGAAATATAGCAATAACCAGCCCCTTAACTTTATTTACGAAAGCACAGGCAAGCTGACGCGCTTTACCAATCGCCGCGACCCGAAACCTCGTTCCCGTCCTGTTTTTTCCTTTCACCGACCGGAAACCCTGCAAGAATGGCGAGATAAACCCAAAAGCTTGCGGGATAAACTGCAAGATATTCCCCCCCTTGACCCGAAGGGACTAAGAGAATGTCAAATTAAAGCTATTACCAACTTAGAAGCCTCCTTTAAGCGAAATTTTCCCCGGGCCTTGCTGCAGATGGCCACGGGAAGCGGCAAAACCTTCACCGCAATTACCGCTATTTATCGTCTCCTAAAGTTTGCCGATGCCAAACGGGTGTTATTTCTAGTCGATACCAAAAACTTAGGAGAACAAGCTGAACAGGAGTTTATGAGTTTTGTTCCCAATGATGATAACCGCAAATTCACCGAACTTTACAACGTTCAGCGATTATCCTCCAGTTATCTGGCCAAAGATGCTCAGGTCTGCATCTCAACCATTCAAAGACTCTATTCTATCCTTAAAGGGGAAAGTCTCGATGAGGCTGCCGAACAAACCAACCCGAATGAATTAGTACAAGGGAAACAACCCGTCCCCGTGGTCTATAATCCGAAAGTTCCTCTTGAATTCTTCGATTTTATCGTCATCGATGAGTGTCATCGCTCGATTTACAACGTTTGGCAACAGGTTTTATTATATTTCGACGCTTTTCTGATTGGTTTAACCGCCACTCCCGACGTGCGGACATTTGCCTTTTTCCATGAAAATGTAGTTAGTGAATACAGCTACAAACAAGCGGTAATGGACGGCGTAAACGTAGATTATCAAGTCTATACTATAGAAACGGAGATAACCAAGAATGGCGGGCGTATTCTCAGGGAATACATCGAAAAAAGGGAAAAATTAACCCGTGAAAAACGCTGGGTACAACCGGACGAGGATATTATCTATACCGGCAAGCAACTTGACCTAGATGTGGTCAATCCCAGCCAAATACGCCAAATTATCCGCACCTTTTGCGATAAACTGCCATAATTATTTCCCCATCGCCAAGAAGTCCCGAAAACCCTGATTTTTGCCAAGGATGACAGCCATGCTGACGATATTATTCAGATAGTCCGGGAAGAATTTAGCGAAGGGAACGATTTCTGCAAAAAAGTTACCTATAAATCGCCAGAAGACCCGAAATCCGTGCTTTCTCAGTTCAGAAATGATTTTAATCCCCGTATCACCGTCACAGTCGATATGATTGCCACGGGAACCGATGTTAAACCCCTTGAGTGTTTAATTTTTATGCGGGATGTCAAATCTCGAAACTACTACGAACAGATGAAAGGACGAGGTACACGCACCCTTGACCATGATAGTCTCAAAAAAGTCTCTCAATCCGCCCTTTCTGCCAAAACTCACTTTATTATCATCGATGCTGTCGGTGTGGAACAATCAGCTAAAACCGATAGCCGGCCCCTGGAAAGAAAATCCAGTGTCCCTTTTAAAGACCTGATGATGGGCATTATCATGGGAACAGACGATAGCGATGCCTATATCTCCCTAGCCTGTCGTTTTGCCCGATTAGAACGACAAATCACGCCAAAAGAAGCTGAAAAGATAAAAGAAATCACCGGAGGGGCAACTTTGGGAGATATGGCCAAAGCCCTGCTTAATGCCACAGACCCCGATAATATTGAGGATAGGGCTAAAGAAACCTATCAAACCACAAATCCGACCCCAGAACAGTTAAAAGCGGCGGAAAAAGCCCTTACCCGTGCAGCTGCCGGCTATTTGACTGGGGAATTGATTGATTACCTTGAGAATGTGCGGAAAGTACACGAACAGTACATAGATACTCAGAATCTGGATAGGGTGACATTCTCAGGATGGGGTGAAGCGCAACGGATAGACAATCAAGCCCTAATAAATGACTTTACAGCCTTTATTGAGGCAAATAAAGACGAAATCACCGCCCTGCGTATCCTCTATAACCTGCCCTATCAACAGCGTCCCGTCACCTATAAAATGGTCAAGGAAGTCTTAGATATTCTCAAAAAAGACCGCCCCAACCTAGCGCCGGTGAGGGTATGGGCAGCCTATCAACAGATAGAAGCGGTGCCAAGCAATCCCACCAGTGAGTTAACGGCGTTAATTGCCCTAATCCGGCGTGTTATTGGCTTAGATGAGGTTTTAACCCCCCAGGAAAAACGCATCGATAAAGCTTTTCAAACTTGGGTTTTTCAAAAACAAGCGGGCGCATCAGTAAAATTCAATCAAGAACAGATGCAATGGCTACGGGCCATCAAGGAACATATTATCAGTTCTTTTGCCTTAGAGCGAGAGGATTTGGACTATACCCCTTTTGATAGTATGGGGGGAATCGGTAAACTCCATCAGCTTTTTGGCGATGAGATGGAGGCTATTATCGAGGAATTAAACACCGCTTTAGTGGCATAAAATACGAAATCAAAAGGACTCTTAAATCATGAAACATAAAATCATTCTCTATCAATCCGAAGAAGGCTGCAGCGTCTGTTGTCCGGGGTTGCCCGGTTGTTGGTCCCAGGGAGAGACAGAGAAAGAAGGGTTAGGCAACATTCAAGACGCAATTACTGAATATTTGTCAGTTATTGAGGAATTATTTCCTAGAAATTAAGGAGTAAATATGACCTTACAAGATGTGATGGAATTAGCCAAGCAATTATCGCCGATGGATAAAAAATGCCTCGTTGAACAGCTTTCCTCTGAAGTGAAACCCGAAGAAGTTAAACCGAAAACTTTAGAGGAAATCAAAGCAATTTTAATCCTTTATAAGCCCTTTTTAATAGAGAGGTTTAAAATCCTTGAATTAGGACTTTTTGGTTCCTATGTCAGGGGAGAACAAACTAAAGATAGTGATGTGGATATTTTAGTAGAATTTTCCCAAGTCCCCACCTTATTTGATTTAGTAGAAATTGAGTATTTAATTAGTGATAAACTTGGTCTTCCTGTGGATTTAATTGATAAAAAATCCTTAAAAGCTGCCCTTCGTGAACAGATTCTCAATGAGACAGTTTATCTATGAAATTGACAAAAGAACAAAATAAAAGGAGTATTAAGTTATGAATCAAAAACTAATTGACTCTTTAGTTACTATTGTTCAATCGCTTTCTGATGAAGAACGTCAAAGCTTTGAGCAAAAATTGTTCTTTGATGACCATCAAGTTAGTACACAGGAGATTATGAACTTAGTTCAAACAATTCATTCCTTTGATTTTCTCAAGGATGAACCCGATATTTATACCCTAGAAGATGGAGAATCTATTAAATAGATTTTTATAATTATGATAAAAGTATTTGAATCACCTAATTTACCTGATAACTGGATATTAGCCAACTTTGGTGACTATCTAGACATCACAGGAGGCTCTCAACCACCAAAAAGCAAATTTTCTGAAGTTAAAAAAGATGGATATGTTAGATTATGGCAAATTAGAGATTTAGGAGATAATCCTGTCCCTGTATTTGTTGATAAGTCTCTTGTTTCAAAATTTTGTTCAGATGGTGATATTTTAATAGGTAGATATGGTGCTTCTGTTGGTAAAGTTTTTTGGGCAAAAGATGGTGCTTACAATGTAGCTTTAGTTAAATTAATATTTGATGATAAGATTTTTCATAAAAGTTTTTTATTTTATTTTCTTCAGTCTCTCTATTTTCAAAGATATTTAAAATTAATATCTAAAACTGCACAAAGTGGATTTAATAGAAGCGACTTATATAACATAGAATTACCTATTGCTCCCCTACCTGAACAACATCGAATTGTCGAGAAAATTGAAGAATTATTCTCGGAATTAGATGACGGGGTTGCATCCCTGAAAAAAGCGCTAGAACAACTAAAAACCTACCGTCAGGCAGTGTTAAAATGGGCATTTGAGGGCAAATTAACCGAAAAATGGCGCAACACACATCAAGACAGTCTAGAGGATGCCGATACCCTATTAGAACAGATTAAAGCTGAAAGAAAACGCCATTATCAGCAACAATTAGCAGACTGGAAACAAGCGCTTAAAGAATGGGAAAATAACGGCAAGGAAGCCAAAAAACCCACCAAACCCCAACAGCCAAAAGATTTACCTCCCCTCACCAAAGAAGAATTAAGCAATTTACCCAGTTTACCTAATGGTTGGATGTGGGTGAAATTGGGAAATTTATGTGATATTATTGGTGGTGTGACAAAAGGAAGGAAATTAGAGGGTAAAAATACTATTTCTCTCCCTTACTTGAGAGTAGCAAATGTTCAAGATGGCTACTTAGATTTATCTGTTATAAAATATATTGAGGTACTTCCTGAAGATTTAGAAAAATATAGATTAGTATCTGGCGATATTCTTTACACAGAGGGAGGTGATAGGGACAAATTAGGAAGAGGAACAATTTGGAGAAACGAAATTTCAGATTGTATTCATCAAAACCATGTTTTTCGAGCAAGAACTTTCCAACAACTTATAAAATCTCTCTATATTTCTTATTTTTCGCAAACTCAGACAGCTAGAAACCATTTTTTTAAGCATGGAAAACAGACGGTAAACTTAGCATCTATTAATATGACCGTTTTATCTAATCTACCTATTGTTTTGTGTTCGACAGTTGAACAAAAATTGATATTAGATGAAATCGAATCAAGATTATCAGTATGTGACCAATTAGAAGCCACCCTCACCGAGAACTTAAACAAAGCAGATGCATTGCGCCAAAGCATCTTAAAACGGGCCTTTGAGGGGAAACTCGTACTATGATTAGGAATGATTAAATGAGGACTATGATTGAGGGATTGATGGGGTGATAAAGTGGTCAAAAAATCTGATACTTGTAGTAAAATCTAATCATAGCCAATCAAAAAATCACATAAATCACAGTACGGGGGGTTAGAAAAATTATGTGACCCGTAGTAAAATCTAATCATAGCCAATCAAAAAATCGTATCAAGTCAATAGCATGAGTTACGTTTCTTCTCAATATCCAGACAGCGAATTAACGGGTAAAATAATTGGTTGTGCCATGGAAGTACACCGCACCCTAGGAAACGGCTTTCAGGAAAAAATCTATCAACGCGCCTTAGCCATAGAAATGACATATCAAGGACTTTCCTTTAGTCAAGAACATGAGATGAATATCATTTATAAAGGAACACATATCGGCACAAGACGAGTTGATTTTTTCGTAGAAGGAAGGATAATGGTAGAAATCAAAGCTGTCATTAAACTTGAAGACATTCACCTCGCACAAGCCATTAATTATATAGAAATTTATAGACTTCCCATCGGTTTACTAATTAACTTTGGCTCAAGAAGCTTAGAATTTAAACGAGTCATGAAACCAAAGCCAAAACCATGATTAGGAATCATTAAATGATGACTATGATTGAGATAACTAATAGAATGCTCGATTCAAAGAATCTGATACTTGTAGTAAAATCTAATCATAGCCAATCAAAAAATCACACAAATCACAGTACGGGTGGTTAGAAAAATTATGTGACCCGTAGTAAAGTCTAATCATAGCCAATCAAAAAATCACACAAATCACAGTACAGAGAATGAATAAAATGATAGAATCATCAAAAATTCTGATACTAGCAGCCGAATCTAATCATAATCCATCAAAAAATTAAACAAATTATAGTTATGAATACCGCCTCAATTGTGTCAAAAGTTTGGAGTTTTTGTAACACCCTGCGGGATGATGGGGTCAGTTATGGGGACTACCTTGAACAACTCACCTACCTCCTATTCCTGAAAATGGCTGATGAATACGCCAAACCGCCCTATAATCGCAAAATCGGCATCCCCTTTGCATACGACTGGCAAAGTCTGCGCAGCAAACGAGGGGCCGACCTCGAAGCACATTACCTCGGCATATTACGCGAATTAGGGCAAAAAAAAGGCTTATTAGGGCAAATCTTCACCAAAGCTCAAAACAAAATCCAAGACCCTGCCAAACTGCTCAAAATCATCACCATGATAGATGAAGAAAACTGGGTGATGATGGAAACGGATGTCAAAGGCGACATATACGAAGGACTTCTGGAAAAGAACGCCGAAGATACCAAAAGCGGCGCCGGCCAATACTTCACCCCCCGGCCCTTGATTTGGGCCATGGTAGAATGCTTACGTCCCCAACCCACGGCAACTATTGCTGACCCTGCCTGTGGAACCGGCGGCTTTTTTCTGGCAGCCTATAACTTTTTGGTCAAAAATTATCCCTTAGACCGAGAACAGAAAGAATTTCTCAAAAAAAGCACCTTTCACGGTAATGAAATCGTCGCCAATACAAGACGCCTGGCATTGATGAATATGTTTCTGCATAATATCGGCGATATTAACGATGAGCAATGCTTTATCGCCTCCACCGATGCCCTGATTGCTCCTTCTCCCCTTAGCGTCGATTATGTCCTTGCTAATCCCCCTTTCGGCAAAAAAAGCAGCCTGACTTTTACCAATGAAGACGGGGAACAGGACCAAGAAGACTTAACCTATAATCGTCAGGATTTTTGGGCAACCACTTCTAATAAACAACTCAACTTCGTCCAGCATATTCGTTCCATGCTCAAAAGCACAGGACAAGCTGCCGTCGTTGTCCCCGATAACGTCCTTTTTGAGGGTGGCGCCGGAGAAACCGTCCGCAAACAACTATTATTAACCACCGACCTGCATACTATCCTCAGATTACCCACCGGCGTATTTTATAAACAGGGAGTGAAAGCCAACGTCATCTTTTTTGATAATAAACCCGCCGCCAAAGACCCTTGGACAAAAGCCATCTGGTTTTATGACTTCCGCACCAATATTCACTTTACCCTCAAGAAAAACCCCTTAAAACCCGCCGATTTACAGGACTTCATCACCTGCTATCATCCCCACAATCGTCATCAACGCAGCGAAACCTATTCAGAACAGAATCCCGAAGGACGCTGGCGAAAATTCACCTATAATGAGATTATCGCCCGGGATAAAACCAGCCTCGATATATTTTGGCTCAAAGATAAAAGTTTAACCGACCTTGACAACCTGCCTGACCCTGATGTGCTGGCTTTGGAGATTATGGAAAACCTCGAAGCTGGATTAGAAAGCTTTCGGACAATTGTGGGCAGTTTAGAAGTCACCGAGACTTAATGCTTCCAACTTCCATCGGGGAAGGTGAGAAATTCTCGATTAATACACTTGTTCGCACCATTAATTCTACCAAAAACCCCAGAAGGGAACCGTCTATCTGGCCACAAGCGATCGAGATTTTCTGGTATCTTTGATTCAATACAATTTTGATGGTTTTGCCATTGCTATTTTAGTCCCCCAGACGGGAATCGCCCGGCCTAACCTTGCTAGTGGTTTTACCCTCGAATTCGGTCATCCTAACCCCATTACCCCCGCTAAACGCCCTTTTCATCTGATTATCCCCAGTTTTCTCCGTTGGGATAATGGCACTTTTGGCCCCATGGGAGTGATGGGTGCGCCGATGCACCCCTAAAGCCCCCGACAAATGGCGGTAAACATGGTTGACCATCATTTCAATCCTCGAACCGCCCTTGATGCCCCTAGATGGCGATTTTTACGGAGAAATAGCGTACTTTTAGAAAGGGGTGCATCCCCTGAATTACTGCCCGGATTAACCCCCAGAGTCCATCAGGTAGCGATCGCAGATTCCACCCATTTTGGCAAGGGTCAAATTATCCGGCAAATTGCGAACCTCAGTCCGATGGGTTAGCTTTGGGATACTAATACTAAATCCGTTGAGTAACGCACAGAAAACGGGTTTCTCCGAGAAACCCGTTTTCTACTCATGCACTCATGCAAAAGAGGGAATAGATAATCAGTCTTTAATAACAGGATTTAGTATAAACAAAAAAAAGCTCGTGTTAAACACGAGCTAAATTAACTAACTTCAAGGACTAACTAACCACCGACCTTAACTACCGGTTTAAAACTGGGAACAACCAGTTCACTATCCTGTTTAGTCAGCTTATTGTATAAGCGTTCCGTATTGGGGAAATTAGCGGCCGGTAGAGTTGGGAAACGACGATAGGGAACCGTATCTTCACCAAACAATTGTAGGTATTCCATGCTATTAACCATGGCACCAATAAAGGCTTTTAATCCCTGAGTTGCCAGAATTTGGTTATATTTCTGGATTTCTTTTTGATTCAAGGGAGCGCGACCTAAGAAGTGCTTGGTTCCCAATTCAATTACTTTCGTATTCGGATAGGGAGCATAGAATTCTTTCAGGTAAAGATCCGAACCACCTAAACCCTCAATAAACTCTTTCACCGTGATCTCAGCATTGCTTAATTTACTCTCTAAAGCGGTAAATTCGGCATTGATGATATAGGGTTCGAGATCCCGTTCAAAAATCTGACGATAGGCAGCACGAACAGTATTTTGTACGGCAACTTTATCCAGATTAGTCAACAGTTTAAAGACCTTAGTTTGTTCCCGTTGAACCGTGACACCTTGACCGACACGGGATTGAATATCGGGTTCAGTGCGAATCGAGACCGAAGGTGTACCCAATTCAATAAAGCGCGGGGTTTCCTCTTTATCAACTCTTTGGCCGATATCTTCGCGGAGATTACCCAAACGCACCATCCGTAACTGCATCCCTTGGGGAGTTAGATAGCGCTCGTAGGGAACCGTATCTTCGCCAAAAGCTTCCGTATATTCAGGACTGTCGATAATGGCATCAATTAAAGCATAGAAGCCTTTTTTCGAGCAAAGATCGAAGTATTGATTCATTTCCTGACGACCGTAAGTGGGACGACCGAGCAGACGACGGTGAATATATTCGATCGCTTTCACCACATAGAGAGGAGTCCAGTAGATTTTCCGGAAAGCCTCGGATTTAGCTAGGGTTTTGATAAACTCGCGTAGAGTAATATCGCCATTTTCTAACTTAATCTCGGCCACGGATAAACGCTGACCTTCGTAGGGCATTCGACCGAAAACCTGACGATAAGCCGCTAAAATCACTCTTTGGGTGGAACTTTCGCCAAATTTAACGCTTAGCCCATTGCTAGAACCGGGTAACTCGTTATTGAGACGGAAAACTTTCGGTCCCAAAGTACCAGGAAATTCACCTCGGGCGCCGGGGTTGCTATTTTGGTTATTAGTGGCCGGTCCGCGGTGGATGAGGATACGTTTGCTATCTTTACCGAAGGGAGCGGGACTAGAACTAGGTTCGCGGGTTTCTTTCGGGAAAATTGCCCCAAATTGGATTTCTAGGGGGTCATTTCCGGAACCGTAAACGTGCTGATCCGGTAAGGGGCGATCGTATTTAGCAAAGGTGGTGATAAATTGGGGAACTTTGCGGAAAGGTGCGCTGTAGTTAAACAGGTCGATCTGCATCCCCCAGTTACGACATTCCTGGGCTTCTGCACCCAAACCCCGGAGATAGGGAACGGTTTCTTCGCCGAAATAGTCGGAATACTCCTGAGAATCGACTAAAGCATCGATTAACGCCCCTAAACCGCCGCTAGAGACGATCGAGAAGTATTTCTGCACTTCTTCCCGGGAGGAAGGACCGCGACCGAGGAAATGACGGAAAGCCAATTCTAGGGCGCGACTATTGATAAAAGGTTCAAAGAACTGTTTACGATAGAGAGGCGATTTACCCAGACGACGGACAAATTCTTTCATCGAGATGTCGCCGTTTTTCACCTTCGATTCCAGGTCAGAAATGGACTGACTATAGGCGCGGGTGATGTCCCGTTCAAAAATTTGTCTGTAGGCTGCCTTAATAATCGAAGATTTTTCCGACTCCGATAAACCAGTTTTCATCACAAACTTTTGTCGTTTTTCGGCACCATTGTAGTAGCTTTGGGGAAGACTTAAACCCTGTTGGTCACTACTGGGACGCTGACGCAGTTTGTTTGCGGGAGTGGGGGCTTTTAATTCCCCTAGTAGGATATTGAAATAGTCACTGATTAAAGTGGCCGCATCCTTGTCTCTTTGGAAATACTCGATCGAAGCGGCCCGCATTTCCTGTAGGGCCACAATGGTGGCATCAATAGAACAGGCATTTTCGAGAACTTCCCTTAAACCGCGGGTATTAACGATCAGGATACTGGTGTCACCAGCCACGATCGCATAGGTAATGTAACGCAGGAACCAGGATAAATCCCGCAGGGACTTCTGCATATTGCTCGGACCGTAACGAGAGACGTTAATCGGTCGGAATCCAGGGGGAATCGGGCCGCTAGAGGCGAAAATCCCCTTTAAGCCACCGAGGAAGCCACCACCGCCACCAGACCCGCTTTCAGCGTAGGTAACGGTTCCTAATTTCATCCCTTCCTGGACGTTGATCACTTTACCCGCACCCACCAGGGCCAATTCTTCCACGGGGGGTTTTTCTAGGTAGGCCATGGGTGAACCACCGGTAAAAATCCGGTTAGCTGCCCGTGAGACGATCAGATCGGAGTTCCGGGTGAGCGTTTGGGCAATATCTAAGCGCTTGCTCCCCGATTGGAAGTAGGCGATCAGTTCATTGAGTTCGGGTTTATCGAGAAAGCGGTCTTGTTGTTCTGCCTGGGTAATGGCAGATACCGGGACGGTTTGATAGAGTTGGGGACGCGCTAAGGAGCTGCCACCGCTTGCCTTAAGACTCATTGGATTTTAACTATCTCCCTTGACGATGTGCTGAGTTCTCCAATCGTGGAGGCGATCGGTCTTAAAACCAGATGTTTAAAAATTTAATCAGCATCTAGATTAAAACTTTTTGCGCTTCCTGAGATAGTTTATTAAGAATTATATAGATTTTTTTCGCTCAAGTTGCCGATTGGTCTATTCTGACACCCCACCGGTATGGGAGGCTAACCAGTCTAAATAGGTCTGAGAACCCGCCACAATCGGTAAAGCGATGATTTCCGGGACGGCATAGGTATGAAGTTCCTGTATTTTCGCCGATAACTGCTCAAACTGCTTTAAATCGGCTTTAATCGTTAATTGCCATTCCCGCTCGTTTTCAATCTGTCCCTGCCAACGATAAATGGAACGAATCGGGTAAATACTGACACAAGCGGCTAGGCGATCGTTAAGTAATGCGATCGCTAGGTGTTCCGCTTCCGTTTCGCTGGCCGTTGTCACCAGCACCACGCCAAAACCGGTTAATCTTTCAGTCATAAGTAGTCGTGCAAAATAAATTTCCTAGCGAAGATAGGCACTCATGCAACAGGCAAAAGCAGGAATAGATAATCAGTCTTTAATAACCAGATTTAGTATGATAACTGATGACTGAATTTAGGTGATCGCTTGTTCTAAAGCGGCCAGATCGGGAATACAGAGAGATTGCTGCTGTCGTTGAATCAGGCCTTTTTTCTCCAATTTGCTCAAGGATCGGGTCACGGTTTCCCGGGCCAGTCCACTAATACTACTCAACTCCCGGTGAGGTAAATTAGGAATTATCGCACCCTGACCGCTTTTTTCTCCTTGACCTTCGGCTAAAAAGAGTAAAGTATCGGCGACTCTGGAGAGACTATCGGCCTCGCGCAAACGTAAACGCCGGTTAAGTTGACGCAAACGCTTGGCCATTAACTGAGAAAGACGAATTCCCGCTAAAGGTTCCGATTTGAGCAGATTAATAAAATCTTGGGCGGGAATACTGCTAATTGTGGCCGTGGTTAAGGTGATAGCATCAGTGGAGCGGGCAGATTCTTCTAAAGCGGCCATTTCTCCGACTATTTCCCCTTTACCGACGATATTTAGGGTGACTTCTTTGCCATCCGTATTGTAAGTACGAATTTTCACCCAACCATCGAGAATAAAGTAAACTGACCCCCCCCAATCATTTTCTAATAAAATCGCCCGATTAGCGGGATGAGTGCGGGTGACAGCATGAGAAGTAACTTTATCGATGGTTTCAGGGGGTAAACCGACCAGTAAACTGGCTGTATCCAATAATTTTTGAATCTCTGCTGATTTTTCCGCAGGATAGCGTTTTTCTGCCATGGTTTAATATTTAAATTTTGTTCTTTTTAAGTAGGTGATTCTACAATAGACAGTTGTGGGTATTTTTAGTTATCTAGTGACCAATAAACAGGATTTTTCCTCCCTACTGACCGAGATCGATCGGATTCTTTGCGGGGTGATTTCGTCTCTAGTTAACCCGCAAGAAGTTACTTTCGAGACAATTATCGCTACTCGTCAACATTTAGAATCGGCCAAAGCACTGCTTTCTCCCTTATTATCCCCCGATCGAACCCCTGAAGTTGCCCGTTGGTCTCTGGGAATGGAGGTGCAACCAGAGGGGGTAAAAGTTGTCTTTTTTCGGGAAAGCCAAGGATTGATCGATTTTTATCCTCTTTCTTGGAGTCTGGCAACGGGGACAAGCGATCGCTTACCCTGCCCTCAGGTGGACGAATATCTAATTAGTTGGCTATCTAATCGGGATTTTAGCACCGATTCTTGGCTCTGGGAAGCCCTAGAGCGATTAGAAGCTATTATTATCAGCGATGACGGGGAAACCTGCACGGATGACCTGAAAAAAGCCCTTCTCAGAGCGCAACTAATAAACCCAGATCGCCTCTCTAGTCTGGAAACAGCGATCGCTACTGCTCTGGCCTATATTCCTACTAGCGACCAACCCCAACCCCAAACCCTACTGGTGATCGAAGGGAAACGGGAGACTACCACTTTAGCACTGCTGGAAGTACCGCCGCCAACCCGCTCTTTATCCCGTCAAGCGATCACTCTGAGCCATTTTAACTACGGGGAAAACACCTATGAACGGGCAATACTCTCTCAGTTAATTTATCCTCTCTGGCGTTCTTTTTTGCCCCTTTCCCCCCCCCATCTCACCGATCCTAATCCCTTAAAAAAATCTTTACTGACAGCCGCTAGATTAACCAAATTAATCCTTCAAGAGGAAAACGAATTTACCTCCTCTCTAGCCGGTCATACTTGGACGGTCAGTCGCACCGATTTAAACAATAATGTAATTCTACCATATCTAGATAATTTAAGACAAAAAGTTAATGATTTGTTAGAAAAACAGCAAAAAAGTCTTGAGGATATTGATCGAATAATTTTTAGCGGTAATTTTTTCTTAACTATTTGGCCTTATTTCCTAACAGAAATACAGCAAGAATTTGCCAGCTGCCATCTAGAAGCCCCCAGTCAGGAAAACTTCTCACCAGTAATTTTGGGTTTGGGTCGTCTCTGTTTATTTTCGGATCTTAGAGGTGAGAAGGGAAATAATGCTTAAAAAAATCAACCCCAGTCTCAGTTACGAGTGACAATTGGTGAATAAGCTGTACTGCATTTCAACTGTATCTTATACTAAATCCGTTGAGCATAGGCTAGATATCAGGACAGGCAAAAGGACGAATAAATAATCAGTTTTTAATAACCAGATTTAGTATGATATTTATGGAATTGAATTGTGGAAATTCATATTAGAGGAAAGAAGCCTAGAAAAGCAAGATTTGCTATCTATGTTTGAAAGTAAGTCAACCCTGGATGACATTCTTGATGGTCAACAAGATTTAACTACTATTTATATTCAAAAACCAGCCAATTTTTTAAATATATATCCTGATTTATTTTTTCCTAGTTAGTCACAAAAAATGCGCTAGACAGTTAGGCTTATTTCCTGTCTTAACGCATAGGTTAACAGACTAAATTAAAGCCCGATAACGCCCCAAAGCCAGTAGAGGAAAATACTGCTGATAGAAGTGATATTTCAGGTAAAAATGACAGGGAAAACCTGTACCAGTGAAGTAATCTTCATCCCATATACCATTTTCTTTTTGGGTAACAAGAAGATAATTAACGCCCTTTTCAATCACTTCCCGCTGATAATTGCCGGTGACTTTCCCGACGGCTAATAAACCGATTAATGCCCAAGCGGTTTGGGAAGCGGTACTATTTCCCTGTCCTTTAAATTTAGGGTTATTGTAACTAAAACAGGTTTCACCCCAACCACCATCAACATTTTGACAACTGCTTAACCAATTGGCTCCTTTTTGCAATTGCTGGCGATATTTATTCGGTTCCAGAAAAGCCAAAGCAGATAACGCCCCACTGGTTCCATAAATATAATTTACACCCCAACGACCAAACCAACTACCATCAGCTTCCTGTTCTTTTTCCAGATAATCTAAAGCTTTTTTTACTCGATTTTCCTCCATGTTAACATCACAAGTGCCTAACATTTCTAGAACTCTGGCAGTAACATCAGCCGTATTAGTATCGATCATTGCTTTTAGATCGGCATAGGGCAAAGAATTAAGCCAGTTTTGATCGTTATCGATGTCAAAAGCCCCCCAACCACCAGCTTTACACTGCATAGTCGCCATCCAATTAACTGCCCGTTTCATCACACCTTTTTTAATATTTTCATCGGGCATTTTAATTAACTCTAAAGCCATCACCACCACTGCCGAATCATCTAAATCGGGATACCAGCGATTGTCAAATTCAAAAGCCCAACCCCCAGGGGTTCCGATTTTATTTTTAATCGCCCAATCGCCATAATCAAGAATTTGTTTATCGATTAACCATTGTCCTGCTTTGATCATAGCTGGATGAGCAGGATTTAGCCCGGATTCAATTAGCGATCGAATTACCCAAGCCGTATCCCAAACTGGCGACACACAGGGCTGCACACAATAGGTATTATCCGTCTCAATGGCAAAATTATCCACCGCTTTTAAACCGCGGGCAACTATCGGATCGTCAACATCATAACCTAGGGCTTTTAAAGCTAACAGGGAATTTAACATCGCCGGGATAATCCCCCCCCAATCCCCCGTGTCTTCCTGTCGTTCAATTACCCATTTTTCCGCCGCTTTCAGACTTTCTTGACGTAAGGGAACTAAATTAGTTTTTTCTGCCCATTTAAACAGCCCATCTAACCAGAGAAAAACATCTGACCAATTGTTACTTTTTGGTAACTCATACTTGACATTATTCACCCCTTCTGTATAGAGTTCATCGAGATTAAAACCCATTTTATACACGGGTTTTTTGTCGAAAACAATTAATAAAGGAACCGTACTTCCCCGCGCCCAACTGGACATTTCATAGATAGTAAAAGGGAAATTTTCCGGCAGTAGCATGATCCAAGCGGGGATAGAGGGAACCCCCTGCCAATCATAACAACCAATCAAAGCGAGGTGCATTTTGGTGAAAATGCGGGTTTTACTGATGCCACCTTTAGCTAAGATAAATTCTCTAGCTTTTTCTAAAGCAGGATCATGAGCGGGAATTCCCAATAGTCGCAGCCCCATGTAGGCTTCCACAGTGGTGCTAAGATCGCCACCATCCCCATAAAATAACTCCCAAGCGCCGTTAGGACACTGTTGCTGACGTATATAGGTGGCTGCTTTGTCTAGGGGGCGATTTTTGTCAGTTTTCCAGATTTTGTGCAGTAAAATTGCTTCTGAGGTGATGGTGACATTAGATTCTAATTCTGCCCACCAGTAACCGTCAGGGTATTGGGTAGAAAGTAAATAATTTTGAGAAAGTTCGATCGCTTTCGCTGTTTTAGCGGCTATTTCGGTGCTTTTGTCCTGAATCTGCATTTTTTTCCGTTCGACAACCTCTAGAGACCACCAGTGCAAATAAGATAATCTTATTTACAAAGTTTTTAATAAGTAGCTAAAGAATGGGATTTTGTTCCCAAACAATCCAGTCAAGGAATCTGCTTGGGTTGCCACTTTCTTTTTTCTTTTAACTGTTTACTGATAAATCAGACCCCCCCCACTCCCCTGAAGACAAAAAGGGTACGAAACTCGCACCCCACCAGATTGATCTTAATTTAACTTACTTTTTCTTTTTGCCTTTAGCGGGCGGATTATCCTTCGCTGCTGGTTCCGGGGCTTTTTCCTCCACTTGCGGGGCCGCTGCCACGGGTTCCGGCGGTTTTTGTCCCATTTGGGCGGCTACTTCGGCGGCGAAATCTGTTTCTTCTTTCTCGATCCCTTCACCTAGTACAAAGCGTTGGAAACGACGCACCTGAATATTTTCTCCTAAAGCGGCGATCGCTTGTTTGATCAACTCCTCCACACTGATGTTCTGATCGCGGATAAAGGGTTGATCGAGCAGAGAAAGTTCTTTCAAACGTTTTTCAATGCGGCCAGCTACGATTTTTTCTTTGATATTATCGGGTTTATTGGCTAAATCGTCCCGTCCCATCTCAATTTCTTTTTCTTTGGCGGAGATTTCGGCGGGAATATCGGCCACTTTCACATATTCGACGTTAGGACAAGCGGCAATCTGCATCGCCACGTCATTAACCAATTTTTTGAACTCCTCGCGACGGGCCACAAAATCGGTTTCACAGTTCACTTCCACTAAAACACCGATGCGGCTGCCGGTGTGGATGTAACTGCCGATCATCCCTTCTGCCGCTACCCGACTGGCTTTTTTCTCGGCGGAAGTAATCCCTTTTTGACGCAACCATTCGATCGCCTTAGTTATATCCCCCGCGTTTTCCGTCAGCGCCCTCTTGCAATCCATCATGCCGGCGCCCGTCTTTTCCCTAAGTTCTTTAACCTGTTGTGCTGTAATTTCTGCCATAAAATTCTTAACCTACTGCTTATAATTGATCATGCCACGAGAGGGGCAGGTTTTGCCGCTCCCTAGGTCCGGAAAGTTTTCCCCCGAACCTAGCGGCGATCGATAGCTAATTTTCCCTAGTTATCGTCGTCTCCACTGGCAAATTCGGCGGCGTATTGGGAATAATCACCTTCTTCCTCGTACTCGGTTTCATCCTCGTATTCATCCTCGTATTCTTCCACCGCTGCTTGACCACCGCGACGACCTTCGATGATCGCATCGCTAATTTTGCCTAAAATCAGTTTAACTGAGCGAATTGCGTCATCGTTGGCGGGAATCGGCACATCTACTAAGTCAGGATCGCAGTTAGTATCCAACAGGGAGATGATGGGAATGCCCAATTTTTGGCATTCTTGGATAGCGTTGTATTCCCGACGCTGATCCACTACGATGACTAAATCTGGCAGCCGGCGCATGGTTTTAATGCCCCCGAGGTATTTTTCTAGTTTGCCCAATTCCCGACGCAGTACCGATGCTTCTTTTTTCGGTCGTTTATCGAGGGCGCCGCTGTTTTCTAATTCTTCTAATTCTTTGAGTCTTTCTACCCGGCCGCGAATGGTTTCCCAGTTGGTTAACATTCCCCCTAACCAGCGTTGGTTAACGAAGTGGCTGCCGCTGCGTAAAGCTTCCTGTTTAATGATTCCCGCCGCTTGCCGCTTCGTACCGATGAATAAAAAGCGTTTACCGCGATCGGCTTCTCCTCGTACAAATTCGTAAGCTTCTTCGATTAATTGGGCGGTTTGCACCAAATCAATGATATGAACACCATTCCGGGCAGTGTAGATGTACTGAGACATCTTCGGGTTCCAACGGCGGGTTTGATGGCCGAAGTGAACCCCCGACTCTAGCAATTCTGCGAGAGAGACAACGGGCATATTTTTCTCCTTTTCGGGTTGATCCTCCATCTAGGGCTGGATTTCTAGATTTCTAGAAACACCCGATCGCCTAGATGTGCGATTTTTGACAACTTTTCCAGTATAACACGAAAGGGCGCAATCAGTACCCAGAAAAAATCAACTTCTAGGGGCTTGCTACTGCAATTCCTCAAGTTTTTTCAAAACTGCTTCTGCATGGGCTTTTACCTTGACATTTGACCAAATATAAGCAATATTTCCCTGGGGATCGATCAGGAAAGTGGAGCGTTTAATCCCCATATATTCCTTACCCATAAATTTTTTTAATCCCCAGACTTGATAAATTTCCGCCAGTTGATGTTCGGTATCGCTCAATAATTGAATAGTTAAATTGTGTTTTTCAATAAAACGACAGTGGGACTTGGCTGAATCGGGACTAACTCCCAAAATTACCGCATTTAACTGCTGAAATTGCGGCGACAAAGCGGTAAAGTCGATCGCTTCTGCGGTGCAGCCCAGTGTGTTATCTTTGGGATAAAAATATAATACCAACCACTGACCGGCAAAATCTGCTAATTTGCTAATTTCGCCTCTTTGGTTGGGGGTGGCAAATTCGGGGGCTTTTTGTCCAACTTCTAGGGTCATTTTTAGGAGTGTAAAGGCAAAAGTAAGAAAGGAGCAAGGGAGAGGGAAAGTAATAGCCAGACTTGATAGTTAAATCTGGGAAGTTCGGGGTTTCCTGACTCGACTAAAGCCTCAATTCTCTCCAATAAACGATTATTTAAGGAATTATCATTGAGAGCGACACAGCAACTATCGGAGAAATTTATTTCCGCTACTTGATTAACTTTTTCTGCTACTAAAAGCAGCGATTCGGCTAATAGTAAATAATCCACTTGTCTGGAGGCGTACTTATCGGCGCGTAATTCCCGCAAGAAGACCAATTCTGACCATAAATTCTCACTGTTGGGCAGCCAAGAAGACATCGATCGCAGCCAACCTAACCAGAAAAACCAGAAGGTGTCATGATATTCTTGGTGAGCTTGTTCGTGGGCTAAAACTGCTTGTAAATGTTCTTGATCTAAGAGATTTAATAATCCTTGGGTTACAATTAATTCCGACTTCCAGAAGCCAACTCTGGCACTGTAGGGAAAATCCACTGCTAAAACTCTCGCCCTCTGAGCGGTGATTTTTTTGAGGGGATAACTGCTAAAATCTCGATGGGTTTGCCAAGTTTGATAGGAAAGTTTGATCAGACAAAATAGAGCAAAAACTAGCCAAATTATAGCGCTAAAATAACTTATTAAACTGGAGTTATAGCCTAACATTTGCCCGTCATAGCCCATACAAATCACCGATATAACTGTCATTAACAGCAGCAAAGGAGGAAAGAGGAAGAAAAATAGCGTTGTCTGCCAACGACGCTGATAGCTGGGCAGAAACCAACGTAAACCAATGGCGATAGTTAATGCTAGTAATAACATTAAACTGTGCATTAGCGTTCTCTCCGTTGTTGACGCAGGGTATCTAAACGAGAGGCGATCGCTTTTAATTGTTCGACACTAGCAGTATCGAGACTATCGGCAAAAGAAGCCACCACATCCGCATTACCAATAGCCAAAAAACGATGTAATTGTTCGTAGGCTTTAATTGCCTGTGCTTGTTCCTTAGAAACCATCGGTTTCCAGTAGAAAATTCGACCCTGTTTATAACAACTTAACCAGCCTTTATTAGTTAAACGACGCAGTACCGTAGTCACAGAAGTATAGGCCAGATCCCTTTCTGGATCCGCTAAAATGCGATCGTGAACATCCTTAACGCTAACGGTTTCCAATTCCCAGACAATATTGAGAATTTCCGCTTCTAGGGGGCCTAGGGATAACTGTTTTGGTTGATAAGTCGGCAATTGAGCCATAGTTACACAGAAATGAAGATTACTTTCCTAATCATAGCGACGGATATCGATCGCCTGATAAAATAGCAACGATCTTTTATATTGTCTTTATGTCCACCGAAACTAATTTAACCACAACTACGGGCGCTGATGCCATTGATCTGGCGATCGCTAATGGCATTGATTTTGATGGTTCCCCAATTCCCCCGGCAAAATTGGAACTTTATCACCGGGTAATGGGTTTGGAAGCAGGACGACAAAGAAGCGGAGTATCTAACACGATGAGATCGCGAATTGTCCGCATCGGGGCTAAACATATCCCCCAAGAGGAATTAAATCAGCTGTTGTTAGCCGCCGATTTTGCCCCTCTCAAGGAGAAAGAAATCGCTTTTTACTATCTCAAGTAGTCAAATTTTGGCTCACCATTTGGCTCTCTTATTCTTTGTGTGATCAGTTTAACTTATATAGTAGTGATCGATCTTTGTGTCCTCTGTGTCTGGAGTGGTTCCTTCCACGCGACCGCCCGCAGGACTGTATCTTAGAATACATTTTACCCAGCAAGCCTAAGAGAGCCGACTGTTGGAAAAATTAGTCAGGGAGTCTAGGTTGATCTAATGCTCAAGAGGATCGATAACCACTGATTCCGAGCTAGTAATGATACACTAGGCATGATTTAACTACAAACCTCGATCGCAAAAGGAAATAAATATCGATGAAAGCCATGATTCTGGCGGCAGGCAAAGGAACTCGTGTCCGTCCGATTACCCATACGATTCCCAAACCCCTGATCCCGATTTTACAAAAGCCGGTGATGGAGTTTTTGTTGGAACTGTTGCGACAGCATGGCTTTGATCAGATCATGGTGAATGTCAGTCATTTAGCCGAAGAAATTGAGAGTTATTTCCGCGATGGTCAGCGTTTTGGGGTGCATATCGGCTATTCTTTCGAGGGTAGAATCGAAGAGGGCGCGTTAATCGGTGATGCCCTCGGATCGGCGGGCGGTTTACGGCGAATTCAAGATTTTAATCCCTTTTTTGACGATACTTTTGTAGTTCTCTGTGGTGATGCCCTGATCGATCTCGATCTAACCGCAGCCGTTAAATGGCATCGCGAAAAGGGAGCGATCGCCACTATTGTCACCAAAACCGTCCCCAGAGAGGAAGTATCCAGTTATGGGGTGGTAGTTAGCGACGAGGAGGGAAGGATTCTCAGTTTCCAAGAAAAACCCGCCATCGATGAGGCTTTAAGTACCTGCATCAACACGGGTATTTATATTTTTGAACCAGAAATCATCGATTTTATTCCCCCTAATAGTAAATACGACATCGGGGGCGAGTTATTCCCCCAATTAGTCGCTAAAGGTGCGCCTTTCTACGCTTTAAACATGGATTTTGAATGGGTGGATATCGGTAAAGTCCCCGACTACTGGCAGGCAATTCGCGGGGTGTTGTCCAGGAAAATTAAAAATGTTGCTATCCCCGGCATCGAAGTTAAACCGGGCATCTACACGGGCTTAAATGTGGGGGTAAACTGGGATAAAGTCGATATCACCGGACCTGTGTATATCGGGGCAATGACGCGCATTGAAGACGGGGCGAAAATTGTCGGTCCGAGTATGATTGGCCCAAATTGTTGGATTTGTGGCGGCGCAACCGTGGATAATAGCGTTATTTTTGAATATTCTCGCCTTGGCCCAGGGGCCCGTTTGGTGGATAAGTTGGTCTTTGGGCGCTATTGTGTTGATAAAACCGGCGCGGCGATCGATGTGGAAGCGGCAGCCTTGGATTGGTTGATTACCGATACCCGCAAGGTTCCCCCAGAATTTGATCACCCTAAACATCAGGCAATTCGTTCTTTATTCAATAGCAAGTAGGCAACACCGCAACGGGGAACTTTTTACTTGATAAGTACCTAAGCAAAATTATAGTCATTTCAAATAAGTATGATACAAGTAAAAAATAGGTTAAAATAAGGAAAAACAAGCAACCCATACAGAAAAATGTCCTATAGCCTAGACTTGAGAAAAAAAGTAATTGATTATGTAGAGAATGGAGGAAGCATAACCAAAGCATCCGCCATATTTAATATAGGAAGAGCCACAATATATAGATGGCTAAGTAGCGAAAAACTGGAAGCAACAAAGGTAAAACACCGTCAGAGAAAGCTGGACTGGAAAGCACTGTCAAAAGATGTCCAAGAAAATCCAGATGCAAGATTAAGAGACAGAGCCGAGAAGTTTGGAGTGAGACCAAGTGCCATTTGCTATGCCTTAAAAAAAATGAAAGTTACCAGAAAAAAGAAGGAACTTCGTTATAGAGAAAGAAACCGAGAAGAAAGAATAAAATACTACAGAGTGCTGAGAGAATTGATT
>NZ_BJKP01000003.1:0-70878 GCF_008974145.1 Microcystis aeruginosa NIES-4325
CCTCATAAACAACCCCAAAACCGGTCGTATCACTCAATAGCCGACTTACCCTATATTGACCATTTAACAACAATTGAGAGCCGCAACTTTGACAGTAACGAGTATTCGAGTTATTATTACTCGGATGCTCCGGTTGAGAACAATCGGGATTAATGCAGTAACAGGGTTTCATCTCGGCTATCAGTTATTTTATCGGGTGAATAATTGAAGGTTCCCTTTACTTGTCTTTGAAAGCATTCTATCATAAGTAAGCTAAAACGGATTTTAACCGCCTATCCTTAGATTAGCTGAATCTCCTCAAATCCCTTTACTCTTGCCTTTTGCCTCTTGCCGATCCTTAAATTAGCTGAATCTCCCTTAATCCCTTTACTGTTGCCTCTTGTCTATCCTTAGATGATTATTTTTCTGGTCCGAAAAGATCGCCCTTGAAAAAGGGGACAATTATTAATTATTATTAAAAGTATATTTACTAATTAACCAAAATACCAGTGAAACTAGCTCAAGCTCAGACGATATTAACAGACACTTTAACCGTATTTTGGGGAGAATGGCTAGATTTACGGGCGAGAGTCCTTCAGATCGCCGCCACAGGTTTAGTTTCTCCCCTAATCTATATTATCGGTTTCGGGTTGGGGTTGGGAAGCGCCCTCGATCGCTCGATGAAACCCTCGCTCGGCGATTCTTATCTAGAATTTATTTTACCCGGAATGGTGGCCCTGTCCTCAATGGCGATCAGTTTCGGGGGAACCACCTTTTCTATCTGTGGCGATCGCTTATTTAGTAAAACCTTCGAGGAATTATTATTACTTCCCGTCCATCCCCTCTCATTATTTTTAGGCAAAGTTTTCGCGGGAATTTTGCGCGGTGTAATGACTTCTGCATCAGTGATTCTCGTTGCTATCTTATTTACAGGAAAATTTGTCAGTTTTCTCAATCCCCTCTTTTTATTAGTTTTAATCTTAAATTGTGCCGTCTTTGCCGGTTTAGGGGCAATTGTCGGATTGCGAGTTAAATCCCTCGAAAGTGTCGGTCTGTATAATAACTTTTTAATCGTGCCGATGTCTTTTTTAGGAGCAACTTTTTTCGATCCCCAAACCTTACCCTGGCCATTAAAAGTTATTGTTTATTCCTTGCCCCTCACCTATGCTAGTCTGGGATTAAGAGCCGCAGCCTACGATATAAATCAATTTCCTTGGTTCGCTATCCCCATTTTATTAATCGTCGCTATTCTTCTCTCGATTGTCGGTGCTTATCAATTCTCCCATCAACGGGATTAAATCAGTTATCAGTTATCAGTTATCAGTTATCAGTTATCAGTTATCAGTGGTTAGTAATCAGTAATCAGTGATCAGTTAAGTACCCAGGCAAAATTAATTAAACATATCTAACTACCTCTTGCCTTTTGCCTATTCTAACCAAGAAATTAATTTTGCACAACTACTTATCTCCTGACTCTTTTTCCCTTGAATAAAAATATCCTTTTTTATAAACCCTACGATGTATTATGTCAGTTTACTGATGAAAATGGGCGCTCGACTTTAAAAGATTATATTCCCATCCCCAATATCTATTCTGTCGGTCGTTTAGATAGGGAAAGCGAGGGATTATTATTACTCACAGATAACGGTCAATTACAGCATCGTTTGGGTCATCGTCAATTTGCACATCCGCGCACCTATTGGGTACAAGTCGAAAGAATTCCAGACCTAAACGCTTTAGAAAAATTGCGTCAAGGTCTTCCTATTCAGGATTATCGCACTCGACCGGCAATAGTTAATTTACTAGATTTTGAACCGGATTTACCCCCCAGAGAGCCAGCGATTCGTTATCGAAAATCTGTCCCCACCGCTTGGTTAGAAATTACCTTAACTGAGGGAAGAAATCGTCAGGTAAGAAGGATGACGGCTGCCGTTGGTTATCCGACTTTAAGATTAATTAGAACAGCCATTACTATTGACAAAAACAATAAATTATGCTTAACAGGATTACAACCCGGTCAATGGCGAGAAGTGACTGAAAAAGAGAGAAAAGCCTTAGAAAAATTGTAGATCAAATTATTGATAAATCAGCTATAGATTCTCATTTTTAAAAACTTCAAACACCTGCCGGCTGAAATATTTTAACTTATCAGCCACCTTAGGAGAGGGTTGATAATTGCCGACTAATTGCCAATTTTCCACCGTAGATAGTCGCCAAGCGGTTCCTTGATGGTTAAAAGCCTGCATTTCTAAGCCAATCAAACGCTGATGCTGATCCTCGCTATCGAGATGAAAACGAATTTGTACAAGAATACTGCGCCCTTGAATTCTGGGACTCCAACCGGGAAAATGGAAAGCGATATCGATCGAGTCAGGATCCGTTAACTCCCTTGTGTGGGGATCGTTGCGCCAAGGTTTCAGATCTGCCTTTGCATCGGGGAATTGTTGTTTAAACAGGTTGACGAGTGTGGCGATCTTCGCCGTTAATTCTAATCCTTTTGCCTGTTCCGACGCATTCATGCTCACCTCTGATAATTGCTTATAAAGTAACTATTTATACAGTTTAGCCCTGCTTTTTGCGACTATTGGAACAATTATAACGATATTTTCTTGATCGAGTTAAAAATGCCGCACCTGTCAATCAAGATAGCCGCCGCCAAAAAGACAAAATCAAAACTACACTAGAAAAGAGGATAATCGACAGGAACAGTATTTTCTATGAATCCCCAAGAGTCTCTATTACAATCGATCGAAAAATTAGGCTATCGGGTTACGGTGGGTGATGTGGCGGCAAAATCGGGTTTAGAGATTAACGCTGCACAACAGGGATTATTAGCTTTAGCGGCGGAAGCGGGGGGACATTTACAGGTAGCAGATACGGGGGAGATTATCTATCTTTTCCCCGAAAATTTTCGCTCGATTCTTCTGAATAAATATTGGCAATTGCAGTTAAAAGCTTTCGGAAGTAAAATCTGGCAAGTAGTTTTTTATATTATTCGCATTTCCTTTGGCATTGTTTTAATTATTTCGATTTTAATCCTGTTGCTGGCTATCCTAGCGATCCTGATCGGCTTAATGTTCAAAGATAGTGACTCGGATAATAATTCTGGAAATAACAACATTAATATTAACTTCTTTCCCACGGACTTTTTCTGGATTTTTTATCCCGATTTTGGTAATAACTACTACGAAAGAAGGGATAGGGAAGTTAAGGCAGATAAACCCCCTAGTAAGATGAATTTTCTCGAGGCAGTTTTTTCTTTTCTTTTTGGCGATGGCGATCCCAATTTTAAGTTAGAGGAGAGACGCTGGCAAACTATCGGTAAAGTAATTCAAAATAATCGTGGCTCGATTATCGCTCCACAAATTGCCCCCTATCTCGATAGTATTACCCCCAGTCAGGAGGAGACAGAAGATTATATACTTCCAGTTTTAACCCGCTTTAATGGTTTGCCGCAAGTGTCCGATCGAGGCGATATTATCTATTATTTTCCCGATCTACAGGTGACAACCAAAGAGAGAAAATTACAAACAGTTTCCCCCTATCTAAAGGAAAAACGCTGGAAGTTTAGCGAAGCAGATAGCGGTCAAATTATCCTAGCTTTAGGTTTAGGAGTGGTTAACTTTATCCTCGCTTTAGTTTTAGGATATTTGCTCAACAGTGATAGTGTCGATTTGAGCGGTTCTCTGGGGTCGATAGTCACAGGAATCTACGGTTTTCTCCTCAGTTATGCCGCTGCTTTTTTGGGGATTCCCCTCGGTCGTTATTTCTTTTTACAGTGGAGAAATGAGCGGGTTAATCAACGCAATCAACAGCGAGAAAAAAGAGCAGATTTATTAGCCCAAAGTAATCCTGAATTGGAGCAAAAACTGGACTACTCTCGTCAATTTGCTGACCAAAAAGTGATTACAGATGCTGATATTAGTTATTCTACCGATCAAGACTATCTCGAACAAGAGATCGAGCGCTCCGATAAAATCGATCGAGAATGGCAAAAACGCTTAGAATCGCCCGATTAATCTCTAAAATCCCCACCAACAAGTTTACTAAAAAGAGGGCGAATACAATTCGCCCCGACCAGAAAAAATTCTCTTTAAGTAAGTAGTTATAATTCAATTGAAGATAGATTCTGCCTGGTGCATCTCACATTTGCAGAAATACCGACAATCAGCAATTATCAGTGACTCTTAAATTATTACCAATGTATTAGCAGCTGCGTGTAAGCATCCCACCGAAAAGCTAGTGCGCGGGGGGTTTGGGGGGTAGAACCCCCCAAAAGCTTGGATTGATTGATAAAATCGGAAGTAATGCCAAATTTTAGCCGAGAGTTTCCCCGTAAAAATTCCAACTTGGTAGATTTGTAAAAATGAGATACACCCAATTTTGCCTCAGATTGCGCCGCTTATCGGCGGGGGGATCTGACAATTTTTAACACCTACCTACTCAACTTAAACGATCGAGAGTGCGATACTGAATTGCTTCGGCAACGTGGGAACTTTTCAGCATTTCACTATCTCCTAAATCGGCAATGGTGCGGGCAACTTTGAGAATGCGATCCATTGCTCGGGCTGATAAACCCAATTTTCTGATTGCCCCTTCTAAAATATGGCGACTGCTATGATCAAGAGCGCAAAAACGCCGCAAATGCTCGGAATTCATCTCCGCATTAGAGCAAATCCCGGTATTTTGAAAGCGATCGCTGGCCTTTTGTCTGGCCCCTTCTACCCGTTGCCGCACTTGCTCAGAAGCTTCTCCCCGACTCTCTTGGGTCATTTCTTCCGGTTTCAGGCGATTTACCGTCACTTGTAGGTCAATACGGTCTAAAAGCGGTCCCGATAATTTCGCCCAATACTGTTCCCGTTGTCGCGGTGAACAGCTGCAGGGTTGAACCGAATCGCCGTAATAACCGCAGGGACAGGGATTGGTACTAGCCACCAGGGTAAAACGGGCCGGAAAAGCGACGGAAAGACGAGTGCGAGAAATGCTCACATAACCATCCTCTAGGGGTTGTCGGAGATATTCCAAGACACTGCGCTTAAATTCCGTTAATTCGTCCAAAAATAAAATACCACGGTGGGAAAGGGAGATTTCCCCCGGTCGGGGATAAGTGCCACCTCCCACCAGCGCCGCTCCGGAAGCGGAGTGATGGGGACTGCGAAAAGGACGCTCGCGCACCAGAGAACCTCGATCCTTCAGTAATCCGGCGACGGAATGAATCTGGGAGACTTCTAGGGATTCGGCAAAGGTAAGCTGGGGCAGAATACCGGGTAAACGTCGCGCTAACATGGTTTTACCGCTGCCTGGCGGCCCGACAAAAATTAGGTTATGACCTCCAGCCGCGGCAATTTCCAGGGCCCGCCGGCCAATCGCTTGACCTTTGACATCCTTGAGATCGGGGAGATTTACCTGCGATCGCCCAAATTCCTCGGCAGCGTTAAAAGTCATCGGTGAATAGCGATCGGGTTCATTTAAGAAATTTACCACTTCCGATAGATGACGAAACCCATACACTTGTACGCCTTTGACCACGGCCGCTTCTTTGGCATTATCGGCGGGAACCACTAAACCCTTGATCCCCATTTTTTCGGCGGCGGCAGCAATGGGTAAAACCCCTGCCACGGAACGCAAACTACCATCGAGGGATAATTCACCTAAAAAGAGAAAATCCCCCAGTAAATCGGCTTCTACCTGTTCGGAGGCTCCTAAAATGCCGATACTAATCGGTAAATCATAAATCGGCCCCTCTTTGCGGATATCGGCGGGACTTAAATTGATGACAATTTTGCGGATGGGAAAGGCAAATCCGGCATTTTTTAGAGAAGCTTTTACCCTTTCTTTCGACTCCTGCACGGCGGTATCGGGTAAACCCACCACGGCAATTCCGGGTAATCCCCCCGATACATCCACCTCTACCCCGATTTTAATGGCATCGATGCCGATAATTGCCGCACTCCAAACCCTTGCTAACATTTTGGCTCAAGTAAAAATAAAGTGAGTTCTTAGGAAAATAAAACAGGATGTTAGGCTAGTTTTCCGTATAAAAATGATTTTATCTGGGAATTTACCTGTAAAATAACCGTATTTCTAGGGATGACCTAGCCAGAAAAGCTGAGAGCTTAATGGTATAGTTGAAGAAAAAGGCAATTTGTCTATGAGCGAGACTATTTTTAGCAAAATTATCCGGAAAGAAATTCCTGCCTCGATCGTATATGAAGATGATCTGGTTCTCGCTTTTCGAGATGTTAATCCCCAAGCCCCCACCCATATCCTCATTATCCCCAAAAAACCGATTCCGAAACTAGAGGAAGCCAGCGACAGCGATCGAGATTTATTGGGACATTTGTTACTAACTGTTAAAAAAGTGGCCGCCGAGGCTAAATTAAGTCAAGGTTATCGAGTGGTGATCAATAATGGGGAACATGGGGGTCAAACCGTCGATCATCTTCATGTCCATCTCTTAGGCGATCGCCCAATGGCTTGGCCTCCGGGTTAAACTCCTGTTATTTTACCGCATTTTTGGGCAATTATAGGGCTAGAAGCGTTCTTTTCCGAGTCGGTCTTCTCGATGTTAAACCCATGAATAAGTCTCTTTCTGCGATCGCATTGTCCAGCACCCTGCTGTTATTTCCCCTCACTGCCGCGACTCTCGCTCAATCGGAATGCTTTCTCCAAAGAGCAGATGGACAACACATAGATCTTAGCCGTCTCTGTGGCGGTTCATCCAGAAATAGGAAAAATTCCCCGCAAGTTTATCAGCTACCGATTCAACGCCGGGTTAACGGCATTCCCACGGTGATGGTAGTTTTTAATAACCGTCACTATTATGAAATGCTTTTTGATACAGGTGCTAGTGGCATTGTCCTCACCGATGCCATGGCGGAAGCGATGAAAGTCAAACGGGAAAAGGAAGTACTCGCTCATACCGCCGGCGGTGTCGTTACTGTTTATCTTGGTCGCATTAATTCTGTTAAAGTTGGCGAAGTGGCTTTATCTAATCAGATTGTTGGTATTTCTCCCCAAATGGAAGGATTAGGACTCTTGGGACAAACTTTTTTTGGTTCCTATGATGTCACGATCAAAAAAGATGTGATCGAGTTACGTTATCGTCCATAGTCTGATGGGACAAATGATCGCTTCTCTGACTTTAATCTAAAGTTCCTCGCTGTATTTGCTCCCGTTCGATCGCTTCAAATAGCGCCAGGAAGTTGCCTTCTCCAAAACCTCTAGCGGCATGACGGCGCTCGATTAATTCAAAAAAGAAAGTCGGCTGGGAAAAAATTGGTTTAGTGAAAATTTGCAGTAAAGTCGGCTTTTCTGGGAAGGAATGACTATTTTGTTCAAAATCGATGAGAATTTCCTGTTTTTTAATTTCTAACCATTCCCAATCAGCAATATTAAAATCTTTTTTCTGATAGCTAATTTGTTGATAATAACTGTTTGGAACTGACAAAAATTCTACCTTTCTTTCTCTTAATTTTTGAGTTAATCTTAAAATATTTTCTGTTTTTAAAGCAATGTGTTGAATGCCAGATTTTTGATTAATATCCAAAAATTCTTGAATTTGAGAACTGTTACTATCTGGTTCATTAATTGGTAACTTTAATTCAGTTTCGGGGTGAATAAGTACCTGAGAATAAAGACCAGAACGCTCCGTTTTAATAGTAAAAGTTTGCCGTTTTTTAAAGCCTAAATTTTCCTCATACCAATTGGATGTTAACTCTAAATTTCCCTGAAAAACATTTAAAACTAAATGATCAATTGCCAGAATACCCTGATTATCTTGTTCCCTCCTATCATACTCAATCAGATTAGGATCAGCTAAAATTGGCGTGATTCCCTGTCTTTCAATTAACGTATGTTTGAGATTAGCAATGCTAGAGATTTCACAGCTTTTTATCTTCCCCCTAGAAAAAGCAGTTTCCTGAATAAAAATATCCTGTTTAATTATCCTAGCTAAACTGTCTAAATTTTCCACTTGAAAAGCTACATCCGCCACCCCTTCAGGATATTTACTTAAAAATTCCGCCACGGGACTAAGGGAATTTAAGGGAGAAGATAAGATAAAAATAATCTGTTTAGTTTTATCTTTTTGGATGCCATTGCCAACTATTTCCGTGTGGGTGTGGAGATCAGCTAAACTTGCGATCGCCTGAAAATCCATCACCCGCACAAACCAATCTCGCCATTTTTTGGCCGATTCTACATAAAAATGAATATGATCAATAAACATAGATAAAGTCAAAAAACGGTGTTTTTCAGTGAGCAGTAAACAGTGAAAATAAAACTCCGAACTTGCCACTTAATGCTATTGACTGACAACTCAAATCTGAACAATGAACACTGATAACTGAAAAAGCTGACGGCTAAAAAAAGAGATGACTATCGGGTTGAATATTAATTTCCATGGGGACAGCTTGGGGTTCAGCATTCATGGCAAAATAGATAGCATCGGCGGCAGTTTGAGCGGTTAACATTTTATTGCGATCAACTTTTAAGCTCACCTGATCCCAAAAAGGAGTATCGACACCACCAAAATAGAATAAGGTCATTTTAATACCATAGCGTTTTAACTCATCGGCCAAACATTTACTAAAACCGACCACCCCGTACTTAGAAGCACAATAAGCGGCAGCCATAGCCATAGAATGCTTACCTAAAATTCCCACCACATTACAGATATGGCCGGCCTTATTTTCCTTCATCACATTAGCGGCAGCCTGACAGGTATAAAAACTCCCCTTCAGATTGAGGTCGAGCATTTTATCTAAATCTTCCGGCGTGATTTTATTATATTGTTTCATCACACCGGCTCCGGCCGCATTCACCAACACATCCAACCGGCCGTAATGGGAGACAATTTTTGCCATCAAAGTTTCCACCTGAGTCGGATTAGTGATATCCGTCGGCACAATTAACGAGGGACAAGACAACTCACCAGCTAAATTAGATAAATTATCGGCATTTCTGGCCCCTAATACGAGTTTATGACCATTAACAGCTAGTTTACGGGCTAAAGTGGCACCGATCCCCCCCGTAGCACCGACAATCAGGACAACTTTTTCGCTCATAATTATTTATAAATTTTTACAAATCTTATTGTAAACTGTTCCAACTGGAAAATCATCGCTAGTCCCAACCCCTTGATTAAGGGTTAACCAACTTCTGATAGGATAAACCGTGACAATGTAAAGAAATTTTTATGACCGTACTGACCGAAGGAATCGCGCCCCACGGTGGGCAATTAATCAATCGTATTGCTACCGCTGCCGAAAAAGCCGAATTTCTGGCCCTAGCTGAAAAACTACCGCGAGTTTCCCTAGATGAACGAGCGCTCTCGGATTTAGTTATGATTGCTATTGGTGGTTTCAGTCCCCTCAAAGGCTTTATGGAACAGGACGACTACGAAAAAGTCGTCGATGATATGCGTCTAATCAATGGTTTACCCTGGGCAATTCCCGTGACTCTTTCCGTTAGCGAAGAAGTGGCGGATCCCCTCAAAGAAGGCAACTGGATTCGTTTAGATGACAGCGAAGGCAACTTTGTCGGAGTCCTGGAACTAACCCAAAAATACCGTTATAATAAAGCCCACGAAGCAGTTAACGTCTATCGTACTGACGACCAGAAACACCCCGGGGTAAAAGTCCTCTATGAACAGGGAGAAATTAACCTCGCAGGTTCAATATGGTTACTTCAGCGCGATCCTCATCCTCAGTTTCCCAAATATCAGATCGATCCTCTGCAATCGCGCCAGATGTTCCACGAAAAAGCTTGGAAAACGATTGTCGGTTTCCAAACCCGTAATCCCATCCACCGGGCCCACGAATACATTCAAAAATGCGCCCTAGAAGTGGTAGATGGTTTATTCTTGCATCCTCTTGTCGGCGCTACCAAAAGCGATGATGTGCCGGCCGATGTGCGGATGCGTTGCTATGAGATCATGATGGATAAATACTTCCCCCAAGATCGCGTTATTCTAGCTATCAACCCCTCAGCTATGCGTTATGCCGGCCCCCGGGAAGCAATTTTCCACGCTATTATCCGTAAAAACTACGGTTGTACCCATTTTATCGTCGGTCGTGACCATGCCGGAGTCGGCGACTACTACGGAACCTACGATGCTCAGTATATCTTTGATGAGTTCGAGCCTGGGGAATTGGGAATCGTGCCGATGAAGTTTGAACACGCTTTCTACTGTACCCGCACTTCGGGAATGGCAACCACCAAAACTAGCCCCAGTTTACCGGAAGAAAGAATCCACCTTTCGGGAACCAAAGTCCGGGAACTGCTGCGCAAAGGAGAATTACCACCTCCAGAATTTTCCCGTCCAGAAGTGGCTGCCGAATTAATCCGCGCCATGCAGGGATCATGAACATAACTAGGCGAGAATTTGTCCAGCAGACAGGTTGGGGATTGCTGACTTTGGCGATTAGTCAAGGGACAGTTAACCGTCATTTGGCTGCTCTCGCCGCCCCTAATCCCCGAAAATTGGCTCTTTTAGTCGGTATTGACCAGTATAGGGCGAATATTCCGCCGCTGCCCGGTTGTCTTACCGATGTGGAGTTACAAAAAGACCTTCTCCGTTATCGTTTTGGCTTTCAGGATACTGATATAGTGACTTTAACGGGAAAAAAAGCCTGTCGAGAAGCGATCGAAGCGGCTTTTTTAGAACACCTGATCGCCCAGGCTAGGTTGGGGGATGTGGTCATTTTTCACTTTAGCGGTTATGGCAGTGTTGGGGCCAGAAAAGAGGTTTTTATTACTGCTGATGGGGCAGAAAATGCTTTACTTAAGGAGAATATCCTGCTGATGGCCCGCTGTCTAGCTACGGATAAGTTTAGCTTGATTTTTGATAGTAGTCATCTCCCCCAACCTCAGCCCTATCTCGGTAATCTTCGCGTTCGTTCCTATCCCGAAACCCTTACTGATCTTAACCCCGCCGAGTTAACTTTCGCTGCCGATATTAAAACCCGTTTTAACCTCAAAAATAAGCCTAGTAACGGCGTTATTCTAGCTGCCGCTAAAGCAGAGCAAATCGCCCTGGAATTGAGCGGTAATAGCCCCAATGCTGGCTTATTCACCTATGATCTCACCCAGTATCTCTGGCAAGCTTGTCCCAGTCCGACAATTGCCATCGCTTTTCCCCATCTCCGTCATCTTGTCGCTAGTCACAGCAGTCAACAACAGCAGCCGGCAATCCTAACCAGTAATCAAAAAAATAATTCTGCGCCAATATATCATACAACGCCAGAAACGTCAAGGGTAGGCGCAGCAATTGTTACAAATCTTATTGATGAACGCACCCTAGAAGTCAATCTGGTCGGCCTGCCCTTAGAAATCCTAGAAAATTACGGGATTAACTCCTGTTTAAGCTTTATTGAGGCGAATGGGGAGGAAATCAGCCTACAAATTCTCTCCCGTCAGGGTTTAAAAGCCAAAGCGCAATTATTATCACCAACCGCCTCCCTAGAAATAGGACAGATTCTACAGGAAAAATTGCGGGTTTTTCCGAGTCAAATCGGCTTAATCGTCGGTTTGGATAGTAACTTAACCCGAATTGAACGGGTAGATGCCACCAGTACCTTTGCCAGTTTGCCCGATGTGGCCGCCGTGGTTAACATTGGCGAACAAAGGGTAGATTGTATCTTAAGTCGAGTTGGTGACGAAGAAACTGGCAATTATCAGTTATTATCTGCCAATGGCTCCCTAATTATCGGTAGTTTAGGGGCGGCCAACGAAGCAATTAAATCGGGGATCAAACGGCTGCAATCGCAACTAGAAACCCTGCTGGCCCGCAAATTGTGGCACTTGTTGATTAATCAAGAATCCTCCGGTTTAGCCGTGATTGTCACCCTGGAAAGCCTCGATCAAACCTATATCTCCACGGTGCAAACCCAAAAAATCCCGGGCAGCAGGGGGAATAATACCGCTAAAAATGACCTAATTCTGCCCGTCGGTACGGAAATTCGCTATCAAATCGAGAATCAAGAAGAACAACCCCTCTACGCACTGATCCTTGTCCTCGACAGCGATCGCCAACCGCTTTTATACTGTTCCCGTCCGGAAAACCCCGATAATTTCAGCAATTCCAGCCCATTAGCCCCCTTTGTCGTGGCGGCCAAAACCAAGGCCACCATCCCCAATGACCGCCAAGGACATTGGAAAATTAGTCAACCCAAGGGCATCACAGAAAATATACTAATCCTCAGTCGCCATCCTTTCCCGAACACCTTGACCCTTCTCAATGCCACTCCCAGCATCAAAGGAGAAGCCAGCCAACTGCTCACCCTAACTAACCCCCTAGAAATAGCCAGAGCTTTCTGGAGCGATCTAAAATTAGATTTAGGCTTAAAAATGGATAGTTCTGGCAGTGTCATTGATGAATACGCCTTTGATCTAGGAACTTGGTCAGGTTTCCGGTTTATTTATCAAGTTATCGACTAAATCGATAGAATGATTCTATGGAATCCTTGAAAAGAAAAGGTTAAAATCCTAACACAGCTACCCCTAAATTTCCCGATGAATCTTCTGCCCCGGACAACCCAAAGCCGCCTCAAAAAAATTCCACAAATTCCCAGTGTTTGGGAAGGAGATCGTCGTGCTTTATCCTTATCCGAGAGAATGCCCCGGGCCACCCTAGAACCAAATCAAGAAAGCGGCGGCGAGTGCGTGATCTGGGTGGATGGTAGCGAGGGCTGTGTACGATCTATGGAAGTAGTTTCCCCCGAAACTGGGCCTGAGGCCATGGTGAGAACCTTAATCCGCGCCATCGAAACACCCCAAAGTCCCGCCCGGCCAGCCAGACCGAAAAAAATTATCGTCTGCGATCGAGAAACACAGTTTTTTCTGCGCGGGGTACTGCAAGATCTCGATATCACCATCGATTATGTCCCTAATTTGCCCCTGATCGATGATCTCTTTCGTGGATTCGACGAATTCCAAAGTAACCGCCCCCCGGCAATTCCCCCCGCTTGGCAGTCCGCTTTAGTGAAAACTGCTCACGAAATTTGGAAAGCTGAACCCTGGTCCTGTTTGGCTGATTACGATATCTTGGAAATTAAGCTCGATCGCCCCGATTTCCCGAATCTTTACGCCTGTGTCATGGGAATGCTCGGTCGGGAATACGGAGTCATTCTCTATCGTTCCCTAGCATCCCTCAAACAATTCCGCCAGTCCGCTTTAGAAGAAAAATCGATGGAAAGATTAGAAAAGGCCTTTCTTTCCCAAGATTGCTGGTTTTTAAGCTACGAATTGGCCGATGATGATGAGGACGATGATGAGGATGACTACGATCTGGCCTCAGCTGCCCCCTCCCAAATCCATCCCGTTTTCGGCAGCGTGCATCCCTACGAAGGTATTCGCCCCTATTTGGATGAAGAAGAAGCAATTACGGTATATTTGGCTTTAATAGCTCTGTTGCGCTTTTTTAAAGGCAATCAATCCGCTTTATCCGAAGAACCGATCGGAGAATTACAGCGTCGTTTTCGCATTCCCCTCGATCCCGAACAAGCAAAAGGGGAAACCGTGGCCGTGACAGTGGCCACGATGCCCGATCTATGTGCGGAATTTATGCAACTCTTGGAGGATGAGGAGGACGAGGACGATGAGGATGATGATGAGGAAGAATCCGTACTCAAGGAAGATCTAGTTCCTGATAATGCACATCTCAGTCTGGGAATGGTTCCCTGGCAATTATTAGATAAAATTCGCAGTCGTCCGAAAATCCATTATCAACCCCAATCCGTACCAACAAAAGGGGAGGGTTTCCCCGTGGTTATGATCCAGACCTCCCGACCAAAGGCCAAGGAAATTATCGAAAAAATCGAACAAGCTGGCGGTTTGGCGGCCATTGGTTTTAACCCCGGCGAAGATCCCCTCGAAGATACCCGTTATGATCTGGGGATTCTGAAAATGGCTAATGGGGACCTCTATCTCTTTGGGGAATTCGAGCAAGATGATCCCGACCACCGTAATGCTCGCCGCAATTGGCAAAAACGCATCAAAAATACCGAGGGTTATTGTGGTTTGATTATTGCCATGGGCGTAACTGGTTCCTCCTGCGGCAATCCCCAATTAAATGATATGTTAGCCCTCTACGAGGCAAAATCGATCGATAGTAAAGATTTAGACTTGGGAGTTTTGACTCTTATGCCTCACTTCGGTTAATTTTAACCGAAGTGAGGCAGCTTTTTTCAGTGAACAGTAATCAGTAATCAGAAAACTCTAATCTGATCACTGAAATCCCTAAAATTAAGCGATAATGTAAAGTAAAGTAAAGTAAAACTTTCTGGACAAATTCTTATTATGGTGTTATTCGGATTCGGAAAAAAATTAACTTTGCCTACAGTAAGGGAAGCACTACCCGGGCGCTCGGAAAAAATGCCCGTACCTAGCGGCCACTACGTTAACGGTCATCCTTTGCAGCCCCCCTTCCCTGGCGGTATGGAAAGTGCAATGTTTGGTTTAGGCTGTTTTTGGGGAGCAGAGCGCAAATTTTGGCAATTAGACGGAGTTTACACGACGGCCGTAGGTTATGCGGCTGGTATCACCCCCAATCCCACCTATCAGGAAGTGTGTACCGGCATGACTGGTCATAATGAAGTGGTTTTAGTGGTCTATGATCCCAGGGTGATTTCCTACGAACAACTGTTAAAGGTTTTCTGGGAAAGTCATAATCCCACCCAAGGAATGCGTCAGGGTAATGATACGGGAACTCAGTATCGATCGGGTATCTATACCTATAGTCCCCAACAAAAGCAATTAGCGGAAAAATCTCGATCAATCTACCAAGAAGCTCTCAATAAAGCGCGCTACGGTCAGATTACCACGGAAATTATCGACGCACCTGAATTTTATTATGCTGAAGTTTATCATCAGCAGTATTTAGCGAAAAACCCTGGCGGTTACTGTGGTTTAGGGGGAACGAAAGTGGAATGTCCGATCGCTCTTGATCTGAAGTCAAATTAAGTAGGGTTAGGAGTCAGTTATCAGTTATAATTTATAATTTATAATTTAGATCATAAAATATCTTTTCTTTTTTGCCACCAATAGGTAAGGAGAAAATAAATAAGGGAATGAAGAATTAACACTCCCCAATTCAATAACAAATTACTAATAGATAATTGATAAACTTGATTGGCATCCTCAAAGGGTAAAGGGAAATTAAAACTATTTTGTTCTTGCGCTTCTGCAATCATAGCTTCCACCTCTACTAATACCCCGTAGGCAGCAATCGACCAGCGACTAATCATCAACCATGATAGATATTTCCCCAGACCTTCTAAGCTAAATAATACCCCAGCAAAGATAATCTGAGGAATTAAAATTAAAGGTAAGGCACTATTTGCTTGAGTGATATTACTAACGCCAGCAGAAATTAATAAACCGAGATTAATCGCCGCAAATATAGTTAAAAATGTGGTAATAAAACAGCCAGTTAACCAAGTCATTAATTCCGGTTGCGGGTCAGTAAATCCCCAAAATATTACGCAGGTAATTACAATTGTTTGCAGAAAAGCTAAGGCTGCTAAAACCAGAATTTTTGAGAATAAATAGGGTAATAATCCCAGATTAACTAATCTTTCTCGCTGATAAATGGCTGATTCTTTGACAATTTCCTGTAGGGAACAGGCAAAACCTACCCACAATTGCGCGCAGGTAAAAACAAAGAGAGTTTTTAAGGCTAAAGGTGCCGATTGGATAGCATCTTCAAACCTGGGATTATCCTCCAAAAATAAAGGATTTTTGTCCCCTAAAACCATGGCCATTAAGAAAATTCCAATCGGGGCGGTTAATAGGTATAAAATTAAACTAAATTGATCACGGATAATTAACTGGCTATAGCGTTGACATAAGACCTGTAGTTGTTGCCAAAAAGATTGTTGAACCTGTTGCGGTTTACTATTATTTTGCTGAAATATTTTACCAATTCTTGCTTCAATATTATTTTTGTAGTAGTCGGATTGTTGGAAACGTTGACATTCTTGATCAACTTTTTCGCTAGTTTCCAGATGAATATAAATATCGGCAAAATCCCCCTGAGGTAAAGAGAAAAAATTTAAGGCCTCCCCCGGAGAACCAAAATAACATAAATTGCCCCCTTGACCAAGAAAAACTAATCGATCGCAGAGATTGATATTATTAGTAGCATGGGTAACTAGGAGAATTGTTCTGCCTTCTTTGGCCAATTTTGCCAGCAATTCCATCATCTTTTTATCTAAACCGGGGTCTAATCCCGAAGTGGGTTCATCTAAAAAGAATAATTTGGGATTGGCTAATAATTCTACCGCAATACTCACCCTTTTTAATTGACCACCACTTAAGTCTCTGACTAAAGTATTTCTTCTTGCTAACAATTCCACCTGCTCCAGGGTTTTCTCGATCACTTCTTGGCAATTAAAATCCGGAGGTAGCCTTAATTTAGAAGCATAATATAACACTTCTGCCACAGTTAAATCCCTGTGGACGATATCGTATTGGGGAACATAACCGATTTGGGTGCGATAGATATTAAAATTCTGGCGGAGGTCTTCCCCATTCAGATAAACAGTTCCCGAGGTGGTGGGTTCAATTCCCAATAAAGTCTTTAATAAAGTCGATTTTCCCGCACCACTTCCCCCAACAATCGCCACTAATTGACTCGGTTCGATCGGTAAGGAGATATGATTGAGAATTATCAAAGGTTGTTTCTTTTTATCCCGCACCATCCTGACGATATCTTCGGCATCCAGACGGATATTATCCCCTGTATCTAATAAAACTAAGTCATCTCCCTGCAACCGAAAACTATAGGGGCCGATTCTCACCGTACAACCGTTAGTTAAAATGGCACTACCCGATACTTTTTCTCCGTCGATAAAGACTCCATTGGTGCTTTTGTCGTAGAGAATATAACGATTTTGGTTATCGCTATCGATAATCGCGTGTTGTCGGGAAATTGTCGGAGCGTCTAAAACCACAGTGGCAGCCTTATCTCGTCCTAAAACTACACTGCGATTGCTTAGGGAGACCGATTTAAAAGCTAAAGATTGGCTTTTTACCTGTTGGTTAGGATGATAATAGGTGATCTTGACCGAATTTTTGACATCTTGACCGATATTAATCTCATCCCCATTTTGTAAAAGATAGCCATCTTTGGGAGTAATCACGCGATTGTTGATAAAAAGTTGATTGGAACTAGGATTAGTCCCGTCTCCATCGTAGATATAGTAATCATCTCCCTGACGACGAAAACAAGCTTGGACTCGACTCACCACCTTCCAGTGTTGGGGAACAACTAAATCCACCTGTTGACCATCCCGACCCAATTTATAATTAGGACGACTCAGATTAATAGAAGGGAGAAATTCTCCCTGATTGTTAAGAATAATGTAGGGTTCTTGACTAATAACCGTTTTAATGTTGGGAGAATTGGTCATAAAAATTCGATCGGTAGATGGCGTTCGCGGGGGACAGTAAGAAGCTAAGATAGAATTGATGTCTCGATCGCTACTGTTAACCTCAGAGTCTGGAACGAACTCTAGAGATCATGTTAGTAAAACTTCTTAGGATCGATCGAGCTTGTCTAAATTCCTATTCCTAAGACCTATCCACAGGTTATCGTGCTGTTAGACGATGGTTACAACTCCTATTTCTCCTACCGCCAAGGTTTCTAAAGTCGAAGGTATCAAAGAACGCAGTAATTATTTGCGAGAACCTTTGGCCAGTGAACTCCTCGAAGATACAACCCATTTTACCGATGCGGCGGTGCAGATCCTCAAATTTCACGGTTCCTATCAACAGGATAATCGCGACAATAGAGCCAAAGGTCAAGAAAAAGACTATCAAATGATGTTGCGTACCCGCAGTCCGGGGGGTTTTATTCCCGCGCAACTATATCTTACCCTCGATAGTTTGTCCGATCGCTACGGTAACGGCACTTTACGCGTGACAACTCGCCAAGGCTTCCAATTACACGGCATTTTAAAGAAAAATCTCAAAGCTACCCTCGGGGAAATTATCCGCAGTATGGGATCCACTTTAGCGGCCTGTGGTGATGTTAACCGCAATATCACCGCACCGCCAGCCCCCTACAAAAATCGCCCTGAATACGGCTATGCTTGGGAATATGCCAATAATATCGCCGATTTGCTCACTCCCCAAACTGGAGCTTACTACGAAATTTGGCTCGATGGCGAAAAAGTTATCAGTGCAGAAGAAGCACCAGAAGTCAAGGCATCGAGACAAAAAGATACAAATGGCATTAACAAAAACGATCCGATCGAACCGATCTACGGTCAACATTATATGCCCCGTAAGTTCAAGATCGGTGTCACTGTGCCGGGAGACAACTCCATCGATATCTACACCAATGACCTCGGTTTAGTGGTGATTACCGACGCAAACGGTCAATTACAGGGTTTTAACGTCCTTGCGGGGGGTGGACTGGGAAGAACCCACAATAAGGAAGAAACTTTCCCCAGAATGGCCGACCCGATCGGTTATGTGAGCAAAGAGCAAGTGTACGATCTAGTAAAAGCGATCGTGGCAACCCAAAGAGATTACGGTGATCGCGGCGATCGTCGTCACGCGAGAATGAAATATATCCTCGAAGAATGGGGAGTAGAAAAATTCCGCAGCACTGTAGAGGGTTATTTCGGACAAAAAATTGCCCCCTACCAACCCCTCCCCGATTGGAAATATCAAGACTTTTTGGGATGGAATGAACAGGGAGACGGAAAATTATTTTTTGGTCTTTCTGTGGAGAATGGCCGGGTCAAAAATGAAGGCAGTTTTCAGCTAAAAACCGCCTTAAAAGTGATTATCGAGCGTTTTCAGCTACCCATGCGCTTGACGGCTAACCATAATATCATTCTCTACGACATCGAACCCAAGGATCAACAGGCGGTGGAAGCGATCCTGAAAGAACACGGAATTATCACCAATCCCGCCGAAATTGACCCTTTAACCCGTTATGCCATGGCCTGTCCCGCTTGGCCCACCTGTGGATTAGCGATTACCGAGTCAGAAAGAATTTTACCCAGCGTGATTGAACGCATTCGCACCCTGCTTAATCGCTTAGGATTATCCAAAGAGGAATTTGTCATCCGCATGACAGGATGTCCTAATGGCTGCGCGCGCCCCTATATGGCAGAATTAGGATTTGTGGGTAGCGCCCCCAACTCCTACCAACTCTGGTTAGGAGGAACAGCCGATCAAACTCGACTAGCGCGCCCCTATTTGGATAAAATGGCGATCGATGATCTAGAAAAGGTCTTAGAACCGATTTTCGTTTACTTCCAACAGGATCAACAAAATAACGAGACCTTCGGAGAATTCTGTCATCGAGTCAATTTCCCTGCTTTACAAGCATTTTCAGCCACCTACACACCTAAAATGACCGAAACTACCACCACTGAATTAAAACCCAAACGCGTCCGTAAAAATCAAAACCGTGTCAGCGTCCCCGATGATATGTTTGTCCGTCTCAAGGAAGCTTCGGAAGCGGAAAAACGGCCGATGAATCAAATCATCAATGCGGCGCTAGAGGCCTATTTCAGCCAAAAATCCTAATCAGTTATCAGTTAACAGTTATCAGTGACCAGTTGCCAATTTAAGAGAATTAACTTTTGAGAGTTATCGGGGAAGATTACCAATAACTCTTAATTCTCGTATAAGTAGCTGGTTATAATTAAATTAAAAATGGATTTTAGGTTTGATCCCCCCTGCCCCCCTTGATAAGGGGGATGCCGATAGGCGGGGGGATCTGAAAGTTTTTAATACCTATCTACTTATATCCTCAGTCTATGCTTAAAAATGAATGAGGGAAGTCCAGTCATATCAATTTGTACCCCTCTGGTGGGAAATTATGACAATCTCACGAACTAAAACAAATCCTTGGCAAAAACGTTCCCAAAAGGATGTTAAAAAATTATCAGATAATGAAATTAATGAAAAATATGAACAAGGTGAACGAAGAATATTATTAGAAATAAATCGAGAAAAGTTGCCTAGTTTTGCTGATTCTTTAAAGAAACCTAACTATATGGAAACGCGTCCTTTCTATCAGAGACGGGATCGCTGGGACGCACAAAAACAATCGAGACTAATTGAATCTTTTTTGATGAATATTCCCGTACCTCCTCTGATTCTCTATGAAACTTCCTATAACTCCTATGAAGTAATGGATGGTCAACAAAGAATCACAGCAATTGAGAATTTTTATAACAACAAATTACAATTAACAGGTTTAGAGATCTGGCCTGAATTAGAAGGAAGAACCTATAAAAGTCTTCCTGCAAAAATCAAAGATGGTATCAATCGACGAGCCATTTCAACTATAGTTGTTATTACCGAGTCTCTATCGGACCCAGAGGAATCTTTATCTTTAAAACAACTGGTTTTTGAACGCCTCAATACAGGAGGTGTATCTTTGAGTCGCCAAGAAATAAGAAACTGTCTTTACTCTGGGAAATTCAATGAACTTTTATTAAAGCTTTCTGAGAATACTATTTTTGCTAAAGCTTGGGATATTCCTATTAATGATAAAGAAGAACTTAAAGAAAATGGATTTTATAAAAAGATGGAAGATGTAGAATTAATCCTACGTTTTTTTGCCCTGAGGGATATTGATCAATATACTGGTAATTTATCTAAATATCTGGATAATTATATGATGAAAAAAAGTCTTAATTTTTCCGACGAGAATATCCAAGAGTTTGAGCAAGTATTTAACCAAACTATAGAGTTAGTATCTAACATTTATCAGGATCAGTTATTTAAGCCTTTCGATAGTAAAACCAAAACATATAAATCGAAAGCTTATAAAGTTTACTATGATGCAGTGATGATCAGTTTCAGCAACCATTTATCTCATTATCAAGAATTAATTACTAAAAAATCAGCGATAATTGATGAAACTATCAGCTTATTTACTCAAGATTCCCAGGGAATTACTCATCAAGATAAAAAATTTAAAAAAGGACTTTTCACTGGAGAAGGGGATAGCAAAGATGATTTTAAAGCTCGTATTCAAATTTTTGATTCTCTGATTCAACGAGTTCTTAAGCAGAGTATTTGAGAATGTTTGAAGGACTTTTAAATAACCTAAAGGATGAGATAAAGACCATTCGATCAATAATTAATATCAGTGAAAAACTTAGAGAAATTATTGCGGATAATCCTTCACAACTCAACACAGAAGACTTAAAATATCTTCAAGCAAATGCTCCTTTAGGAGACAAGTGGCTAGTTAACGATCATTGTTCATCTATCACAAGGTTATATGCTCTTTACGAAAATTTCGTCGAAAATCTAGTGGGAGATTGGACTATTTTGCTGCCTGAATTATATAGTTGCTATCAAGATTTACCTGAATCTGTAAGAAATCAGCATCAGACTGGTTGTGCTACATTACTGGGCAATGAAAATAAAAGAAATCGCTTCGATTCTCTTTCAGAGAGGGACATTATCAAAAATTTATTTGATACTGAATACGAAAATACAAGTAAATATAATCTCACATCAGCTGCTTTTTTATTACATGAAGCTAATCTTAGAAAACAGCAATTAACCAGACTTTTAGCCAATGCTGGCATATCTGCAACTGATTCTTGGCAATGGATAGAAAATCATAAAAAAGTTAAGAATTTTATTGACAATAATAGTAGGGGTAGTGTGAAAAATGAATTAGATAATTTTATAGAACTTCGTAATAATTCTGCTCATGGTAAAGAAATAGATACCGTTCTTAATGCCAATGAGTTACTAAAATTATGTGATTTTGTCGAAGTTATATGTCAAGCTATGAGTGAATTAGTTCTTTATTGCTTTGTTTTTAGGAAGATCGAGATAGGAAAGCTTCAAAAGCTCGGTAAAGTTGTCAATTGGTATCAACAGCAACAAGCTTGCGCTGTCAAAATATCAGATGAGCCACAGGAATCCAATAAAAGACTAGAAGTCGGTAAAAAAGTTTTTTTAGTCAGTGAAAATAAAAAAATATGTCAAAATGCTATTATTGAAAGTATTCAAATTAATAAAAATGGCAAAAATACCCCTCGCCGAAGAATTCCAATAAGAGAGATAAAAGATTCTGAAATAGGCTTAAAATTTGACAAAGAAAGTCAAAAAGGATTAGAAGTTTATTTAGTTATTTTGGACTGATTGAAATAAATATAGCGTTTTTCATATTGATTGTTGCGAGATAGAAAATAAAAACTGATCATAAGCTCGATTAATTTTTTGCATAATTTTAATCGCCATGGCGGAAGAATTGTGATCGGGGTGATACTGACGAGCAAGCTGATAATATCTTTGTTTAACTTCTGGCCAACTGGCATTCTTAGAAACTTCTAAAACCTCCCACCAATCGTCAGAATCAGAGGGTGATATTTCTAATTCTTCTAATATTTCCGACCATATTTTTACCTTACCTCCATAACTACCTGTAATTAAAAATTGACCATCAGGACTAAATTTTAAGGGAGCAGTTCCCCGTAAAGTTTTAATTAATTCTCCAGTTTGTCCTTGCCAAATTTTGATTTCTGTTCGGGAAGCACTAGCAATTAAATGACGATGAGGATTAATAGCAATACTGATAATTGCCTGCTCGTGTGCCTGCCAACTTTTAATAATTTTTCCTGTCTTGATATCCCAGATTTTAATCGTTTTATCCCCACCGCCACTAATTAGATATTGACCATCATTACTAAAAGCTAAACTGTTAACGGCTACCTTATCACCGATAAAAGTTTGATAAGCATAACTATGATCAAATCGCCATAATTTAATAGTTTTATCATCACTACCACTAGCAATAATTTGGCTATCGGGACTAATAGCGCAGGTATTAACTGCCTCCTCATGACCAATTAAAGTTCGCTTTAATTCTCCTGTATAATAACTCCAGATTCGCAGAGTTTTGTCATTACTAGCACTAACAATAAATCTTTCATTGGCAGCAAAAGCTAATTGTAAAATTACACCATCGTGGCTATCGGGAGCATTTACACGAGCGAAAAAACTACTTTTATACTGCTTAGTTTCTAATTGCCACTGACTAATTCTGCCATCGAATCCACCAGCAATGATCGATTTACCGTTAGGACTTATAGCCAGAGTTTGGATCGACTCATTAACTCCCACAAAGGAATAAATTAATTTACCCGTTTCTCGCTGCCAAAGTTTTATGGTTTGATCTTCTCCCGCACTAGCGATAATTTTACCATCAGCACTAATATCGATCGCCCCAATATTTGCCTGATGACCTTTAAGAGTTTGGAAACACTGCCAAGATAAATGCTCTGGAATAGTAATTTCTGTAGAATATAACTGTGGATTTTCCTGAACAGATACTTCTGCTAACAGTTGCTGTAATTCTGCCTCTAGATTTTCATATTTTCCCGTAACTTCTTGCCAAAATAAAGCTGCTTCGTACTCTCTAGTAATGCGCTCAAAAAATTCTAGATTGTCATAAAAATTATTGTCGGAGTAGGTGGGAGATAACATTTTCATCAGTCCATAGACTCCTAACCCGACTCCCCCACCAGCGATCGCCATAGAACCCACACCAACAGCGAAAGCTGTACCTTTAACCGCGACTCCCACACCCCCAAAGGTAGAGTAGATACCGATTCCGCCAAGGCTTCCCATCCCCAAAGCTAACCCCACGGTGCGATCGTTTGTTTCTAGTCCTGCATAAATTGCCGAACTTGTCAGGATGCCAATCCCCGTCATTCCCACTAAACCGACGCTGATCCCGCCAAATCCGCCGACTAAGCCGATATTTCCCAGATAAGCGGATAAATTGGCTCCCGTGACTCCACCGATGGCAGGAACAACAAAATCGAGCTTTTTAGCCATATTTTTCCGAAATAATCCAGTTAGTCCTGGCGTTTCTCCTAGAGATTGTAGCTTAGTTTAGCGCCAATTTAAATCTGAATTGCATCACTATCTGATCCTATTTCATGAAATACCTCAAATGGGGTGGCATAGTCAAGACATTTTCGGGGATGATTGTTAATTAACTCCACAACTTTTTCCACTTCCTCCCGTTGGGTTTCCTAGACTGGTTATAGCAAATTAGTAGTTTTAATGAGCTTAAAAACTTAGATAGTATGGAATCGAACAAAGTAAAAATATTTTGGGTTAGAATTAATATCCTGCAAAATTAAGTTCTCGAGCCGCTATCGGGTCAAAATATCTAAAAGCACAGATAAATTTGACATCATCTTCGGTTTTATGAATAGGATAGTTGTCTCTTGTCTTTTTTCTCCTCCTGTCTCGGAGTCTCCTCACCTAACAGAAGATTTTTGATGTTTACAGGAGAGCTTTTGATCTCAAACAGCCAAGCTAACTCGATACAATAAAAATTAATGGCAGTAAGGAGATAAAAGTTATGGCTGAGTCAAAAAGTTGGGATTTTCAGAGATTTTGGCAAACTCTGGACTATTTTGATAGTATTCCCCTCTGGAGTTGTCTGCAAAAACTGCTCGGTTTCGGGGAAGATAAAAAAATTCAGCTAACAAATGAGCAAGGCATGAAGACTATTTTAGTCATTGGTGGTGAAAACGCGATCGGTAGAAAGGTAATCGCTCAACTACAGCAGCAAAACTATCAAATTCGCGCTTTAGTCGATAATATTGATGATGCACGTCAATTATTCGGCGAAAATGTCGATTTATTCGCTCTGCAAACCCCGCAATTATTCACGGGGATTGATGAGATTATCTACTGTCAAGGGGAGAATAACCGCCATAGTTTGGCTAATTTACTCGATTTACTGAAAAATGCCGGTATAACCGCCGAAAAAACCCTCTTTGACTTTAGCAATCCCAGCAGTGACATAAAAGAAATCTGGGGTGCGGTGGATGATGTGGTAATGGGAGGAGTGAGTGAGAGTCAGATAACCCTAACCGGGGGACGCGCGCTCTTTTCTGGTATCGTTAGAACCGAAAATAACGGCGGTTTTGCCTCAGTTCGTACCAGAAACCTGAATCCTCCCCTAAATTTATCTAACTACGAGGGAATAGAATTACAGGTACAAGGGGACGGAAAACGCTATAAATTAATTCTGCGCTGTGAGGGACGTTGGGATGGTATCGGTTACTGTTATTCTTTTGATACACTTGATCGCACCAGGCAAAGGATTTCTATTCCCTTTCGCGATTTAATCCCGGTAGTGCGCGCCAAAACCCTGCGGGAGGCAGTACCCTTTGATAGCAGTAGCGTCTATGCTTTGCAGTTAATGCAGAGTAAATTCGAGTACGATGGGGCCATAAATCCCCGTTTCTCCCCGGGGTTATTTGCTTTAGAAATTGTCACAATTAAAGCCTACGGGGGTAAAAACCGCTTAATTATCGTTAAAGAAGGAGAAATCGCCGAAAAAAGCCTTTTAGATGCCAGTGGTTATCCCTACGAAGCGATCGATTCTGCCCAGATTTTCGCTAAACTTAATTAATTTAAATAAGCTTGCATCTCAAGTTAAACTACAGAACATCGGGTTAAGATCATGACTATCGGGAGCATAATTAAGGAGGTATGTTCATGAGTGAACAGAATCCCTACGAACAACTTGGGGTTACTGAAGAATCCTCTTTTGAAGAAATTCAAGAGGCCAAACAAAGACTGGTGCAACAGTATCAGAATGATAGCAAAATTGTCGAATCGATCGAGGCGGCCTACGATTCCGTCCTCATGGATCGACTGCGGATGCGACAGGAAGGTAGAATTAAAGTACCCGATCGCATTCGTTTTCCTGAACGTCTGACGATTCCGGTGGAAAGTAAACCAGTTACTAGCAGCAAATCTCCTCACTGGTGGCAAAGCTTAATCGATACACCTTCTGCACAGGATATCGGCGTACCAGCAGTGATTTACGCTTGTTTAGGAGCAATAACGCTGTTAGTTCACGATCATCCCAGTGGCTCCCTTTTATCGCTGCTCCTAGCTTTTGGCGTTTTCGTTAATATCTATTTTTTCAACCGCAAAGAAAAACGTTTTGGCCGCGCCTTACTATTCACTTTCGCTGGTTTATTGCTAGGAGTCGCTCTGGGAGCGGGATTAGCCAGTTTAGTGGCCAAGACTGATTGGCATATTTTCGGCGATCGCCAAATTTATGCGCTCGTCACTTTTCTGATCTTTTGGGTGATTAGTAGTTTTTTCCGTTAACCAATCGCTCGTAGGGATCCTAAGATCACGTCCACTGCTTCCCCAAGGTTATTGACGATATAATCAGGCTCGTAGCTCTCTAAACGGGAACGGCTGCGAATACCCGATAATACGCCAATAACCTTAATATTTTGGCTCTTAGCGGCGGTAATATCCGCTTCCGTATCCCCCACCATCCAAGTGTCGGCAGCCGCCGGCAGTTCCTTAGCGGCCTTAGCCATAAGCAGGGTTTTGTCGCGCACGTCGTTGGTTTTGCTGTAATTATTATTTAGACAATAACGACGATTAGCGGCGAAAAAACGACCGATATCGTGGCGATTAAAGGCATGATCTAGCTCGGATACCCGCCGCATCGTCATGACGACTAAATCGATCTTTAAATCTTGGATTTTCTGGAGAGTTTCCAAAGAACCAACCACTGGGCGATCGTGGACAAGATAGGGTAAAGTATGAACAGTTTGACGACGAAGATGGGCAAATTTACGCGCTTGATCTTCATCTAATCCTGACATTTCCCCGATACGCTTCTCAGAAACCTGATCCCGTTTTAACTGCCAGAATTCCGCTTTCGATAATTCCCCGATAATTTGACCTTTATAGGCGGTTTTCTGTAAACATTCTTGATAAACCCGGTAATATCGCTCCGATACGTCCATTATCGGGCCGTCAAAGTCGCTAATTAGTCTCAACATCGTTCTAATACTTCTCGCTTTATTAATTTTTATATACAAGTTACCCTAGAGTCTTGACAATGACAAGAGTTTTGTCGGGAAAAAGATTAGGAACCAGGGAAGTGGGGTGTGGGAAGTGGGGTGTCGGGTGTCGGGTGTCGGGTGTCGGGTGTCGGGTGTGGGGTGTCGGGTGTGGGGTGTCGGGTGTGGGGAGGTGGGGAAGTGGGGAGGTGGGGAAGTGGGGAAGTGGGGAAGTGGGGTGTGGGGGGAAGTGGGGAAATTTCAACTAAAACCCTAAAACCCTAAAACCCCAACCCCTAAAACCCTAAAACCCTAAAACCCCAACCCCTCACTGTTTACTGATTACTGATCACTGATTACTGATTACTGATCACTGATCACTGATCACTGATCACTGATCACTGATCACTGATGCTTCCCCTTCCCTAGTCTGGACGGTTAGCTTAAAATAAATGTAAGGATATGTAAACTTTCGTAACTATCTCGCCAATTGGCTAACCAATGATCCCAACAACTTCTTTATTCGCACCCGTTGACGATGATCTCCGTCTTTTGACCGATAACTTAAAAAATCTCGTCGGCGCTCGTCATCCCATTTTAGCGGCGGCAGCAGAACATTTGTTCGAGGCTGGTGGTAAACGCGTTCGACCGGCGATCGTGTTGCTGGTATCTCGCGCTACCATGTTAGACCGGGATATCACTCCCCGTCATCGTCGATTAGCGGAAATCACGGAGATGATCCACACTGCCAGTCTCGTCCATGATGATGTGGTAGATGAGGCAGAATTGCGCCGCAGTGTTCCCACCGTTAACAGTTTATTTGACAATCGCGTGGCGGTTTTAGCAGGAGATTTCCTCTTTGCTCAATCCTCTTGGTATCTAGCTAATTTAGATAATTTAGAAGTGGTAAAATTGCTCTCGGAAGTGATTCGCGATTTTGCTGAAGGGGAAATTCAACAGGGAATTAATCGCTTTGATACCAGTATCTCTTTAGAAGCTTATCTAGAAAAAAGTTACTACAAAACAGCTTCTTTAATTGCCAACAGTGCCAAAGCGGCTGGGGTATTAAGCGAGCAATCGGCCGAAGTTAATCATCATTTATATAATTATGGTCGTGATTTAGGATTAGCTTTTCAAATCGTCGATGATATTCTCGATTTTACCTCCCCCACGGAAGTATTAGGAAAACCCTCTGGCTCCGATTTGATCAGTGGTAATATCACCGCTCCCGCTCTCTTTGCTATGGAGGAAAATCCCTATATAGAATTGTTAATCGAACGGGAATTTAGTCAGGAAGGAGACATCGAAAAAGCTCTTGATTTTATTCACTCTAGCCAAGGTATTCATCGCTCAAAAGAGTTAGCCAATCAGTATGGTCAAAGTGCATTAAAACACCTTGACTGTTTAGCTTCTTCTCCCTCAAAAGATGTTTTAATCGAGCTAGTGGATTACGTTTTGAGCCGAATTTATTAGGGAATAATAGTTCTCGCCGTAGCAATAGTCCAAGCATCGACTAATAATAAAAATAGGGTGAGAGTAAAGAGAATTCCATACATCCAAGGCTGAGAAAGGGGGCGAATATCAGTCATATTCAGGTTAGTTTTTTCCTCGATTATTTTGACCATGCGATTAAATCCCGCTACTCGCATCGGCAATAAATAGGCTTTTTCTGAGGAGCAATCAAGGAAATAATAAACTAAACCACCCTGTCCTGTACTGCGACATTTAAGTTCTTTTATATCTGTCCAATTTAACCACCAACCAGAGCGAAGAAAAGCGGGAAACCATTGGGGATAGCTAACTTGTATCCCTGTCTCTGATAAAGTAACTCTTTCACTTAAAGCTCCGTATAAAGCGATTAATCCTAAGCTAATTCCTACCCAGAGAAAATTGGGACTAACGGGGGAATTAGTGACTTTTGCTAAAAAGGGTAAAGGAAGGGTTAACGCCACATATAAACTTAATAAAGTTACCCGAATTATTGGTGATATCCGAAAAATTATTGTCTCGTTCATTTGATAACCTTAATCAGTAAACAGTAATCAGTGAAAAGAAGGCTGCGAACTTGCCACTTAATACTTTAACACTTTAATACTTAATACTGTTCACTGAAAACTCAAAACTGCTCATTGTTCACTGCGTCTCCTTGTCCCCAAAAACCATCGTATTTAGTCACTTCAATATCACCAAAAACTTTGACTTGACAAGCAAGACGACGGTTATTATCGGGGTTATGGGGAGGTAAAGAAAGACGCGCTTTTTCCTTCCAATTGATAGCAGAAACTTCGCCAACAATTGCCACCGCACAGGTTCCACAGCTGCCGATGCCGCGACAATTAATTAACTTGGAACCGCCGTTATACAAAGAAATGTCATGTTTTAATAATATGCGACGGAGATTTGCACCTCGATCGCATGTGATTGTTTGACCGTAAACTGTTATTCTAGGCATTAGGGGCGTGATTTTAAGTCGCTACAGTTATTAATTAATATTAACACTTATTGACTATTTCTATGAACAATGGTAAGCGCATTTGGGTCTATGACACTACTCTCCGGGATGGGGCCCAGCGAGAAGGTATTTCCCTCTCCCTAGAAGATAAAATTAAAATCGCCAGAGAATTAGATCGGATGGGTATTCCTTTTATCGAAGGCGGTTGGCCCGGCGCAAATCCTAGAGACGGTCAATTTTTCTGGAAAATGCACGAAGAACCCCTAAAACAAGCGGAATTAGTCGCTTTTTGTTCTACTCGTCGCCCCCATATTGAAGCCCGGGAAGATCGGATGTTAACCGCCATTCTCGCCGCTAGAACCCGTTGGGTGACAATTTTCGGCAAATCTTGGGATCTGCACGTCACAGAGGGCTTAAAAACCAGTCTGGGGGAGAATTTAGCCATGATAGCAGATACGATCGAGTATCTACGCTGTCAGGGAAGACGAGTCATTTATGATGCCGAACATTGGTTTGATGGTTACAAAAATAATCCCGAATACGCCCTTTTAACCCTGAAAACCGCCAGGGATGCCGGGGCTGAATGGTTAGTTTTTTGTGATACCAACGGTGGCACTTTACCCCAAGAAATCGCCCCTATTGTTGAGAAAGTGCGGGAGCAATTGGGCATCGATCCTGATAACGAAAATGGGACTAAATTAGGCATCCATGCCCATAATGACGCAGGAACCGCCGTAGCTAACTCCTTAGCGGCAGTTAACGAGGGCGCACGCATGATTCAAGGCACAATTAACGGTTATGGGGAACGCTGCGGCAACGCCAATTTATGTACTTTAATTCCCAATCTTCAGTTAAAAATGGGCTTTTCCTGCCTAGAAAAAAATCAATTAGGCCGATTGACGGGAACTAGCAGAAAAATCAGCGAAATGGTCAATTTAGCCCCGGATGATCATGCTCCCTTCGTCGGACGTTCCGCTTTTGCCCATAAAGGCGGAATTCACGTTTCTGCGGTGGCGAAAAATCCCCTCACCTACGAACATATTAACCCAGAAGCGATCGGTAATCAGCGCCGCATCGTCATTTCTGACCAATCGGGATTAAGTAATGTCTTAGCGAAAGCGCGCAGTTTTGGCATCGATTTAAATAAAGATGATCCCACCTGTCGGCAAATATTGGAACGTTTAAAAATCTTGGAAAGTGAGGGTTATCAATTTGAAGCAGCCGAAGCTAGTTTTGAGTTATTAATGCGGGAAGCTTTGGGCCAGAGAAGCCACCTTTTTGAATTAAAAGGATTCCAAGTTTATTGTGATATGCTGCGGGATAGTGGTAATGCGATTGCAACAATTAAAGTACGGGTAAAAGAGGAAGATTTATTAGAAGTGGCCGAGGGTAACGGGCCTGTGGCTGCTTTAGATCGGGCTTTAAGAAAGGCTTTAGTGAAATTTTATCCCGAAATTGCTAACTTTCACCTGACCGATTATAAAGTGAGAATCCTCGATAGTGGTTCGGGGACGGCAGCGAAAACTAGGGTTTTAATCGAGTCCAGTAACGGTCAACAAAGATGGACTACCGTGGGAGTGTCTAGTAATATTTTGGAAGCTTCCTATCAAGCAGTAGTAGAAGGAATTGAATACGGTTTATATCTGCTGCAAAACAATCAACTAGAATTATCGGGTCAATTTTGTCCTTTGGGGATAATTTAGGGAACATTTATCAGTTATCAGATTTGAGTTTTCACTGAACAGTTAGCTACTGACTCCTATCTCCTGTCTCCCTTATACCTTTTAAACAGGATAAAATAACCTGGGTAAGAGCATCTCAAAAGGTATTGACAATTGGCCAGTTTTGTGATCCGCTGGCTGTGTGAGCATTTCAAGTGATACCAGTCAATCAGAATAGTTAGGAAATCGACCAAATGGGTCGATTTTTGCTTAACAATTGAGATGGCAAATGCTCCTCAAATATTGCTGAATCGCCCTCTGGGTAAGTAACTTACATAAAGTTCATTTTGTCAAGGATTGTTAAGATGCGCTTACCCTGATAACATAACGTTTATGCTATCATGTCCTTATTCTATGATAACAATCTATATGATAAAGCTAAAAGTCTTGAAAAATTGGATTAATTCAAATTATAAATCTTGGTCTAACTTAAAAGCCTTTTTCATCCTTGCTCTTACCATCTGGATCGCTCATTTTTGCTACTCTGGCAGCTTTGGATTATATGAAGATGACTATAATAGAGTTTCTAAAGTCTTTGATCTAGCTTGGGCTGAAATAGGTAATTACATTCTACATTTTAGCAATTCTCAAGGACGACCATTACACGATGGGTTAATTTATCTACTGTCATTTTTGGGATTCAGACTAGGGGGATTACAATCAATCTATTGGATTGGATACGGTATTCTTACTATTAATACTTTTCTTTTTTATTTACTATTAAAACGCTTGTCTGCTAACCAATTGTTTGCCATGACAGGTGCGCTGGCTTTTTGTTTATTTCCTGCTGATACTACCAAACCCTTTCTGACTCACTCACTCGGAATTCAACCATCTTTAACATTTCTACTGGCAGCAACTCACTGTTATCTATCCAACAAAAAAATATTATCTTATGGGTTTATTCTTGGAAGTCTACTCTGTTACGAAACAATTTTTCCAGTATTTTTAGCAGTGCCTCTCCTCCAAAGGCAATGGAATCTTAAGCTCAGAAGAGAATTACTGAGACATATTATAATTCTAGGAGGGATGATTATCTCTATTGTTATCATCAGAAAACTCTCTATTGGTGGGGTGGGAGTGATTAAAAATCCAGACTTTATTTCCACCATTAGATGGTCATTAAGTAATCAAATTTATGGACTTTTCATTTCCATAAGTATGTTTTTTTATCGTCCCTTTCAAGCTTTATTATACCTACTGCAATCAAAGGGTGAATTGATAATATTAATTTCTTTTTGTTTGGCTGGATTCCTATGGGTATTATCAAGGCTAGATTTTGCACCATATCGCCAAAATGTTTCTAGTCAAAACTCAGTCTCTTGTTCGGAAAATTTTAATTATTTTCAGCATTTGACTAAACTAACTTTAGTTGGATTTATTTTGTTAATTCTAGCCTATCCTCTTACTTTGACAGAACTTGCCACAGAAATTAGTGGTCGAGCTTCACGGGTTCATGTAGCAGCAGCAATCGGAGCATCTATTATAGTTGCTTGTGCCTGTTCGGCTATCTCATTACTAGCTAATCGATATCGACTCAAGAATCTTGCCGCTGCTATTTTAGCGGCATTCTTTGCATTATTGATCGGTTTTGGGATCATGGTACAGCAAGACTATCAGCGCAGTTGGCAGTATCAACGAGCCTTTTGGACAGATGTCATACACTTGGCTCCAGATTTAACTGATGGAACTGTTATTCTTGTTGATGCTCTTCTTCCTTGGGGTGAACAAATCCATCCTTTTGCTTGGTCGATGCCCAGTGTAGTCGGTCAACTTTATCAATTCCCTTGGCAATGGAAAAACGTTCCTAAACTATATAGGCTCAATCCTGATTGGCAGCAAAAAATACCTGCCAATAGAGAAATGGCTTTAAATAACGAAAATGGATTGCTGTCCTTTTATTACCCTTGGGAATCGCCTCGACAAGTTAAAACTTCGCAAATTATTTTGTTACAGGAAAAGGATGGGAAACTTGTTCGCACAACTACTCCAATTGTTGTCGGGACTAAGAAATTCTCCTTTAAACCCCTGACTAATTCAACTCTAGATTCTTTCGAGAAAGGACATTTGTACGATTATTTAATCACTCCTAACAATAAAAAATCTGTCAATTATTTTCAACCTTTTTCAGGTTAGTCAATGTCGAGGAAAATTTATCCTTTCTGATTAAGTTTTTGCCGTCTTTAATCACTCTTTTATCCCAATTCTCTCTGGGCAAATTACGGATTGAATCTAAGTACCCTCTTAACAAGCAAAATTTAGAGGGAGCAAATTTTTGTAGTCAGACTTTGGAGCAGTTAAATAACCCCTAGGATAATAATCTAGTGACGACCGAATTTTGCCAACGACGAGCCAAGGCGCGCAGATACATATTAACGGGAAACTGATAATATTCGATAATTAACCAGAGTAAACAAATAGCATGGCAAATAAAGGTTAAAATCGACCAAAATAGAGGCACCCATGACAGAGGACTACCCTCGATTGGAGGAAAAAGATAGGCCCCCGTAGCCACAATTGCTGTGGGAAAAATCACAAATCCTAAACCGATAATTAAGTAGAAACCTGCCATCTCCATTCCTTCTCTCGGTAAACCCTGCCAATACTTACCATTCCAATACCAAGTTAAGGGTAATTGACTATCGGCCATTTTTAAAACCTGTTGTTCTAAATTGGCAGTAAAAATGTGTTGACAAAAGTTACAAGCATAGGCCTCCATGAGTGGTAAAGTGGCGATTTTACCATGGCGACAGACGGGACAAGAATAGCTATCGTGATAGTTTAATCGGGTTGGCTCGGTCATGGTAATGTGAGTACGAGTAAAAAAGGCCATTGCAGATAATTAACTTTTCCCTATTGATAACTAATTAAGCAAGATTATAAGGAATTGTCCCTAGTTTTTGCAGTTGTTTTTCAATATTAGCCTTTAATTGGGTCCGGGAGATTTCTTTTCCTGTTTGAGAGGTGTGGGCATTTTCCAGAAAAATAATACTATCTACTTTTTCTACGGCAAATAATTGGAATAAAAGATGGGTTACGGGAATCAGGAGCGTTGATAGGGGTGAATTGGGGGTATTTTGAGCAGATATGGCCATTTTTTCCGTAGCAAAGGCATAGATTACCCTTTTTTCTTGCTGAGGCTGCTGCCGATGAGCTAAGGTGGTTAGTAACCAATCACCTTGGCTATTCTGAACTACATAGTATTGTAAATGTTTTAACTGTCTAGCAAAAGCTGCAAGGACAGGATTAACCGCTTCTTCCATGACTACGGTTGCCAGTCCGTAATTGACCGCTTCTCGACTTAAAATATGCAGTTGTGCCTTTAATTTCATGGCTAATCATGTCTATAAACTAATCGATGGCGATGACATTCATCCCTTGATTCAGCAAGGCCATTTAAAATTGTCGTCGTGAAAAGATGAGGATGGAGATACCCAATAATAGACCAGTATAAACGAGACTGTAGAGGGCATTACCGATTAAGACATCAGCACTAGGCAGCAAACCATAAACGGCCTCGTTTCTAAAATTTAATCTCTCCAAATCTGGGAGAATTAGATAAATATTTTTAGTGATAGCGAGAATATTGGCATTTTTGCTGATTATACCCAATTGGATCAGATCTTTGCTGATGTGACCCATGAGATAGACCCCAAAAGTCATTAACGTGGCTAAAATCGAACTGGTAAATACTCCAAAAGCGATCGCCACGGCCGCAATGAGAATTAATTCCAAACCGAGATAGAAAACCGAGACAATCAGGGGTAAAGCTTGAAAAGATACTTTCATCCCCAGCAACATCACCAGGTAAATCACCAACATTACCCCCAACATCACCGCTAAAACCCCGGACAACCCCAAGTGTTTACCAAGGATAAATTCGGCCCGACTCAGGGGTTTAGGAATCAAAACTAAAATAGTTCTCTTGTCAATTTCCTTATTAATTAGCCCTGTACCCACAAAAACCGCGACAATTACCCCTAATAATCCGATAGCGGCTAATCCCAGGTCAAGAAAGATTTTCTGATGGGTTCCCACCGCAATTTCTGGTAATAAACGCCAAGCGAAGGCCATCAACAAGGCAAAAAACCCGATAAAGTAAAGAATGCGATCACGAATAACCTCGCGAAAACCATTAGCTGCGATTGCCCAGATTCTCAGGATGCTGATACCCATAGCCTTTCATCAAAATAATATCTGTCTTTCCTTTTGAGATTACCCATTTCCAGGGTAAAAGTAGATCTACCCTCAAAATCAAAAATTGTCGCGGTTGGTTAGCAGTGCGTAGCGATAACTAGGTATTAGGTATTGTTACGTTAGCTAAAAAAGCAGCTAATCCTTACTGTTCCAGTGTTCCCTTATCTTTGCAGGCAGCTGACCCCTTGGTTTTGTTGTGGTTGTCCTCAAACTGCATAACCGTCCCAATCCGCCATCATTAAATTAATAAGTCTAGGATAAATTGATCTCTAATAACCCCGGTGGTGGCGCAATTTCGATGCGTGCCGCTTTCAGATCCACCAGTGGCACAATTTCTTTGACGAAGGGGACTAGGGCCCGGACCCCTGAGTCGGAGGATGGACTTTTTTTCTTGACAGAGGCGAGATTTGCTTCTAGTTGCACTGCTAAAATATCATTACCCGCCCAGAAAATATCTACTACAACCCCGATTTTTTCTCCTGTCAGGTGATGATAAACTTCTAAGTTTACTAGCTCACTAACATGATATTCATCCGCTTTTAGGCGAGGTTTTTCTAGTTTATTCGCCCATAATTTATATCCGCGCAAAGCCTCGGCCTGTTCCCGATTTTCAACCCCCTCTAACTTGATAACATAAACATTTTTGCCCGGTAGCTCACGTCCCCTGAGCAGAGTAATTTCTCGGATTTCTCCCCCTTGTGATCCTTGTATTCCCCTAATACCGGGCTTCTGAAAACGTTCGGGAAAATCTGACACCGATAAAACTCGCAATTCTCCCTCCAGTCCCTGGGGTGCTACTATTGTCCCAATTTCTAGCCAATTTTCTTCCATTGTCTTGACATTTTTTGCTATAGCTTTCCCTAGTATATAGCCTTTTTTGCCTCGCTCCTAGATTTTTAAAGTCTTGGTAAGGTAAAATTTTTAGTTGACCTCTACTCCTGACCATTTTTTGACTTTTTACTGGTGACTTTTTACTGAATTATGACTATTTGGCAAGCGGATTTTTATAAATCTTCATCTTCTTCTTCTCTTAGCACAGTCTGGCAATTGTTAATTTTCGATCCTCTCGGTCATCTTATCTATGAAAATTCCTGTCCCCAATCCCAAGCTAATAGCGACTGGTTAACCCAACAGTTACAGCAAGCTTGTCAAGTCTCCTGCCCGGAAATTATCCAAGTTTTTCGCCCCCAATGCGCCAATTTATTTCTCCTAGCTGGTCAAAATTTACAGATCAAAATCGAGTTAACCCGTCACGTTAACGCCATGAAAAAACAGCTAGAATTGCGGCAAATCTCTATAAATATCGACTCTACTCCACCACAACCCCTACCAGACCAATTTTTAGGTCAAGAGTGGCGTTTTGCTCGTTTTCCCGCCGTTGATTTAGTTGACTTTTTTGGCGATCGCCGAATACCGATTCTTTCCCTACCAGAGGCCTTTTCTCCTTTAAAATTAGGTTTAGCCTCTACTTTAATGATCCCAGGTGTGGTTATTACCGGGGGTAAAAAATCTCTTGCGATCGCTCGTTGGATAGAGGAAATTAACCCAGTATTTATCGATCATATTCCCACAGAAACGGGGCGATCGGGCGGTTTAGTCTTGGAATCGGGACTAAATGAACGTTGGATTTTTCTGACCTACGAAGATGAAGAAGTGGCCCTGGCAGCCAATGTTTATCAAGCAACCAAACAGGAAAGCCAAGGTTTGCACTTTCTTCTCATACAACCAGACGATTCCGGTCGCACTTTTACCAGCTTTTGGCTACTGAAACAAGTTTAACCCCCAAGCTGTCCCCAAGAGGCAAAGAATACCCGCTAAACCCGCTAAAGGTTGGTTATAGATACCTTTAACCCAAACTAACCCAGAATCGCTGTAAGACATCAATTCGGCACTGTCTAGCAAGGCTAATCCCCACACCCAACCGCTATGAAGTCCCCAAGCTAATCCTAAACTACCATGATCGATCGCCCGCGCCCAGACCAGAACCATCCCCATCAGAAATAAACCGGGTAGTTGCGGCAGAGTTTGCTGACGTTCCCAAAGCAGATGCAACAGGGCAAAAATTAGGCTAGAAATGGCTCCCGCCATCCAAAAACCGTATTCTTGGCTTAATTGGCTCAAAAAGATGCCCCTAAAGATTAATTCCTCGATAATACCCACCCAGAGGGCCACTATCAACAGGGGTAAACTCAAGGCAAAAGCGCGAGTTAGGTTTTTTGGCTGCCAGTGTACCCATGTTAAAATCCCCTCTAGGAAAAAAATTATCCCTAATCCCACCACTGCCAAGATTAATCCTTTAGTTAGGGAGATAAATAGGGAAAATGACCAAATTAATCCGTAATTATCGAGGCTGCTCCCCTCTATCTTGAATAATCCCCAGATAATTAAGGGAGCCAAAACGTAAAGAGAGGCCACTAAGGGCAATTTTTGGTCAGGTTTTGTCCCTTGCAGCGGTTGCCATCCCAAACGACTCCCTAAACCAATGGCAATCGGCAGCCAGAGAATTAACCAGGCTAACAGGAAAATAATAATTTTTATTAAGGCAGCCATGTCCATTGTCAATTAGGTGCTACGGAAGTGGGGGTGTGGGGTGTGGGGTGTGGGGTGTGGGAAGAATAAATAAAAATAATCTCGTGCCGACCGCCGCCTGTCTCCTGATAGCTAAAACAACAAACCCTCTAGGGATAAAATAACTGTGGAACTTTGCCCTGGTAAAGCCTAGCTCCAGCAAAAATCTATCTCTAGGGGGTTGCCAAAAAGAAGAAAAAGTGCTTAGGGAAACCCCCTCAAGTTGATGAAAGAGGCGGTCAAGGGTTAGAATTAGGGGTAAGAATCTATATTGTCTTTTTGGTCGGTCTTGTCAAAACTAGCCCTTTTGACTGCCGATTTTTTTTATCCCTATCCCTACTCCGTAACCTATTTAAGCTTCTACCGATTCTTCTGATTCCGTTTGTTTGAGGTGGATGTGCTTGTAGCCAAGTTTGATTTCAAACTCATCGCCGGGCTGCAAGTTCATTTGTTCGGTATAGGTGGAACCGATGACGATTTGACCATTTTTGTGGACACTAACCCGGAAAGTGGGTTCGCGACCGCGGCCATCTTTAGCGCCGTCGGGATCGAGGGGAACCCCTTTTGCACCCAAAACAGCATCGTAAAAGTCGGTTAAATTGACCCGAACTTGGCCATCTTTACTTTGGGAGTAGTAACCACAACGTTTTGCCGTTTCGCGACGGGGTAAGTGGGATAACTCTTTGACTTTTTGAAGTAGAGCTTTCCCGGTTAGGGGAGTAGGAGAGATATCACTCATGGTACTTTTTAATGTCCCTTGATTTTTTAGTGACTGTCAATTAAGTTTACACTGACAAATTGATCATACCAAAAATCTTGCCAAAAATGTCTAGAGGGGAATAATAAATTTTTTAAAACTGATGGTTCGGTGATGACAATCGTGCTAAGAAGACCCCAGACTAGGTAGTAAGTGTAAACCTTGTGGGGGAGAGGAAATTTTTGGTCAAGACTCTCGCAATTTTTGGTCGGGTGCGAGGAAAACAGGAGGAGAAAGTAAGGACATAAAATGGATTAAGCTATACCTAGCAAGGAATTGAGAAACTATACTTGTGGTTGGAGTTGGCAAAAAAGTAATGACCCAGAGCAGTAAATCCGGGGTGATTAAACTGTTTTCGAGCGACTTGCCCATCTATCATTAGGCCTAGATACCCACCCCTTGGCTCAACCGACCAGGGCAAATCTTAAGGATTAATTACCATTACTAGCTCCCCTTTGGCCCGTTAACATCGATTATCCTGAGTATTAGGAGTCCCTCATCCCCGTGCCGAGTATGGAAGTTTATTTTAAAATTCTGCGTCAACGCCCCAACGACATCCCCTACCTAGAAAATTTTACCCTAGAGGTGGAGGCAGGAAATACAATTCTCGACTGCCTTAATCGCATCAAATGGGAACTTGATGGAACTTTGGCCTTTCGTAAAAATTGCCGCAATACAATTTGTGGCAGCTGTGCGATGAAAATTAACGGTCGTTCGGCCTTGGCTTGTCAACAAAATATCGCCAGTGAATTAAACCATTGTGGCCAAAAAGATGCCGGAGAAATTCCCGAAATCACGATCGCCCCTCTGGGTAATTTACCGATTATCCGGGATTTAATCGTCAATATGCAACCGTTTTGGGACGATTTAGAAAGGGTTGAACCTTATATCAGTAGTCAAGCACGCACCATTCCCGAACGAGAATTTCTGCAAACTCCAGAAGAAAGAGCCAATCTCAATCAGATGGGTAACTGCATTATGTGCGGGGCCTGTTATTCGGAATGTAACGCCAAGCAAGTCAATCCCGATTTTGTCGGGCCCCACGCTTTAGCAAAAGCGCAGCGCACCCTAGCAGATTCCCGCGATGGTAATCAAGAAGGTCGCCTAGAACTTTATAACCAAGGCACCGCAGGGGTTTGGGGTTGTACCCGTTGCTATTTCTGTAATGCGGTTTGTCCTATGGAAGTGGCTCCTATGGATCAGATCGGTAAAATTAAACAGGAAATACTCGCTCGCAAGTCGGCCGATAGTAGTCGTCCCATTCGTCACCGGAAAGTTTTAGTGGAATTAGTCAAAGCAGGGGGATGGGTGGATGAACGCCAATTCGGCCTCTATGTGCTGGGCAATTATTGGCGCGATTTACAGGGTTTATTAAGTATTGCTCCCTTGGGATTGCGGATGATTGCTAAGGGTAAATTTCCCACTTCCTTTGAAGCTTCCGAGGGAACCGAGGAAGTGAGAGGTTTAATTACTGCCATTCAAAATTCTCGCTCTCGATAGTTAGAGTAATTTTGAGATGATTATGATCTATATTCTATATGACTGGAGAACTCATTATCATGTTCGATCGAGATAGTATCCGTGGTTTTTCTGCCCTGCTCACCCTTGTGGGAGTCACTTCTAGTTTGGGTTTTAGCTTCAACGCACCGGCTTTCTCCCAAGCTACCTCTAACAATTTACCTTTACTATTAGCTCAAAAAAGCGAAAAGGTGCGCGTAGCGGTTTTAGACTTCGATTATAGCGGTCTCAGTAATCCCCAATGGTTAACATTTCTCAATGGTGGGGCCAGTGGTGTCAGTGATATTCTCGTCAACAAATTAGTGGAAAGTGGTCGCTATACAGTGATTGAGCGCAGTCGCATTGATGCTGTCCTCAAAGAACAAAATTTTGGGGCTTCCGGACGGGTAGATGCCGCTACCGCCGCTCAAATCGGGCAAATTTTGGGGGTAGATGTGGTGATTATCGGTTCGATTACTCAATTCGATTTACAAAAAAAACAATCCGGTGGCTCGTTTATTATTTTTAGCACCGCCAAGACAGAAACCGATGCTTTTGTCAAGTTAAATGTCCGAGCAATTAATACCACCACGGCCGAAATTATTACCACCGCTCAGGGAGATGGTACTGCCAATCAATCCGATGGTTCAACCGTGGTTTTAGGGGTTGGGGGTGGTTCCCAAACCTCCAATGAAGGGAAATTACTCAGTATTGCCACCGATAAGGCAGTGGCGCAGGTGGTTGATAATCTCAATAATAAAGCCGACCAAATCGCCGCTACACCGCGCTCGCTCCCGACTGTCACCGCTTTAGTGGCTGCCGTGGCGGGAAATCAGGTAATTCTCAACAAAGGTACGGGAGAGGGATATCGTGTTGGTTTACGCATTTCCATCGAACGGACGACTCAAACGGTCAAGGATCCGCAAACGGGTAAGGTTATCCGTCAGATTACTCAACCGATTGGCACTCTCGAAATTGTCGAAGCTGATGGTCAATCTAGCGTCGGTCGCATCATTACCGGTAATGGTTTTAAAATCGGTGATTTAGCTAAACCGATTCGTTAATTGGGGATTGGGGAGTGGGAAGTGGGGAGATCGGTAAACTTAAAACTCAAATCTGATCACTGATCACTGATAAGTGAACACTCACGAAAATTTGAAGTTATGTAAAGCGAACCCTGGGGTCAGGTAAGACAACCGATAAAATTTATGATTGGAATCCCTTGCATATTCCCTAGACCAGAGCGATTAACGAAAATTATCAAAAAATGGTACAAGATAAAAAACCTACGGTGATCATTACTGGGACAACTTCTGGAGTCGGTCTCTACGCCGCTAAATCCCTTGCTCAAAGAGGTTGGTTTGTGGTTATGGCCTGTCGGGATATCCCGAAAATGGAACAGGCGGCCAAGGAATTAAACATTCCCCGGGATAACTACTGTATTGAATTTATCGACCTCGGTTCCCTCGATAGCGTCCGGCGCTTCGTTAAAAATTTCCGGGCCTTGGGCAGACCTCTAAGCGCTTTAGTCTGCAATGCCGCTATCTATATGCCTTTGCTCAAAGAACCCTTAAGAAGTCCCGACGGTTATGAATTGAGCATGGCCACCAATCATTTAGGTCATTTCCTGCTCTCGAATTTGCTCTTGGAAGATCTAAAAAATTCCCCCTCCCCCGACCGCCGTTTAGTCATTCTCGGCACTGTCACCCATAATCCCGATGAATTAGGCGGTAAAATTCCTCCTCGTCCCGATTTGGGCGATTTAGACGGGTTTGCCCAGGGTTTCAAAGAGCCGATTACTATGGCCGACGGCAAAAAATTTGAATCGGTCAAAGCCTACAAAGATAGTAAGGTGTGTAATGTTCTCACCATGCGGGAACTGCACAAACGCTACCACGAATCGACCGGAATCACTTTTACTTCCCTCTATCCGGGTTGTGTGGCCGATACACCCCTTTTCCGCAATCATTACCCCTTTTTCCAGCAGTTTTTCCCCTGGTTCCAGAAAAATATCACCGGTGGCTATGTTTCCCAAGAATTAGCTGGGGAAAGAGTCGCCATGGTGGTTGCTGACCCCGAATACCGTCAATCTGGTGCTTACTGGAGTTGGGGCAATCGTCAGAAAAAAGAGGGTAAGTCCTTTGTACAACGGGTTTCTCCTCAAGCTCGCGACGATGAAAGAGGCGCAAAAATGTGGGAATACAGCGCTAAGTTAGTCGGATTAGCCTAATTTCTGATTTTGAGCCTGAAAAAGGACACAAGTTAACTTGTGTCCTTCCCGAAGCTAGAAACTTAATTTTTATTTAGTGTCGGAGAATTCGGCATCGATGACATCATCGCCGCCACCAGCACCACCAGAGGGTCCATTTTTATCATTGCCACCGGTGGGATTGCTAGGGGCTGCTTGCTGATAGATACTGCTACCGATCGCATAGAGGACTTGTTGTAATTCCGGTAGGACAATTTTGATCTTACCATCATCGTCTTTTGCGATCGCTTCTTTCAGTTCTTTAATCAACTCTTGGGCTTTAGTTTTCTCCGATGGGGGAACCTTATCGCCTAACTCGGCTAACTGCTTATCAGCTTGATAAACCAGGGAATCAGCTTGATTTTTGCGTTCAATGCGTTCGCGACGTTCTTTATCAGCTGATGCGTTCGATTCTGCCTCATTTACCATGCGTTCCACCTCATTTTTGGGCAAGGTAGAAGCACCGGTGATGCTAATCGATTGTTCTTTTCCTGTACCTTTATCTTTAGCGGTGACATTTAAAATACCGTTAGCATCGATGTCGAAAACCACTTCGATTTGAGGCAAACCCCGGGGCGCAGGGGGGATACCATCGAGTCGGAAAGTTCCCAAACTCTTGTTATCTCTGGCTATTTCCCGTTCCCCTTGCAGGACGTGGATTTCTACGTTAGTTTGTGCGTCTACTGCCGTAGAGAAAACTTCCGATTTTCTGGTGGGGATAGTGGTATTGCGGGGAATAATCCGCGTCATCACACCGCCCAGGGTTTCCACACCCAGAGACAGAGGACAAACATCAAGCAGAAGAATATCTTTAACTTCACCAGCAAGAACACCACCTTGAATAGCGGCACCCACAGCTACCACTTCATCGGGGTTAACGCTTTGGTTCGGATCTTTGCCTAGAACTTGTTTAACTAATTCTTGAATGGCGGGAATCCGGGTTGAACCACCGACGAGAACCACTTCATCGAGGGCAGATTTATCGATTTTGGCATCACGGATGGCATTTTCTACAGGACGCCGACAGCTATCGATTAAATCGGCGCAAATTTCCTCAAATTTAGCTCTGGTTAAGGTCGTATCTAGGTGTTTCGGTCCTTCGGAGGTAGCGGTGATGAAGGGCAGGTTAATTTCCGCTTGGGTAACGCTAGAAAGCTCTATTTTGGCTTTTTCTGCCGCTTCTGTGAGACGTTGTAGGGCTTGTTTATCTTGACGTAGATCGATTCCTTCAAATTTTTCGAATTCTTCGGCTAAATAATCAACGATTTTTTTATCGAAGTCATCACCACCGAGATGAGTATCTCCAGAGGTAGCCAGAACCTCAAAGACACCATCACCCACTTCCAGAACCGATACGTCAAAGGTTCCCCCACCCAAGTCAAAAACGAGAATGGTTTCGTTAGCTTTTCTCTCTAATCCGTAGGCAAGAGAGGCGGCAGTGGGTTCGTTGATAATGCGGAGAACTTCAATCCCAGCAATTCTCCCCGCATCTTTGGTGGCTTGACGTTGGGAGTCATTAAAATAAGCAGGTACAGTGATGACTGCTTGGGTAACGGTTTCGCCCAGGTATTTACTGGCATCTTCCACCAGTTTCCGCAGGACCTGGGAGGAAATTTCTTCGGGGGCGAATTGTTTGCCCTGGGCCGGACAGTCTAATTTAACGTTGCCGTTGCCGTCTTGAAGAGCTTTGTAGGATACTTCTGTGGCTTCCTTGGCAACTTCGTTGAATTTCCGGCCGATGAAGCGTTTGACGGAATAAAAAGTATTGTACGGGTTCATTACCGCTTGACGTTTGGCGATTTGTCCTACTAGGCGATCACCATTTTTGGCGTAGGCGACGACTGAGGGAGTGGTTCTAAATCCTTCGGCGTTAGCGATAACGGTGGGTTTACCCCCTTCCATAACCGCGACGCAGGAGTTAGTCGTCCCTAAGTCAATTCCAACTACTTTTCCCATAATCTTTGTGCTGCTCCGATACAATTATAGTGACTTCTAGAATCGGAACTGTACTCGGTTTTTAGGCGATACCCACCCCTATCAGTTCCTTCGTTATCTCTATAGTGCAAAATAACCCCGCTTTCTTGATAGTGTAGGTATCCGAACCTTTTTGGTAGTATTACATCGGTCGAGTTATCATACTAAATCCAGTTATCAAAAACTAATTAGGGTTTCCTGAAAAAGTTTTTTGTGGGGGCAGGGTATGGGGTGTGGGGTAGTGGGGCGCACCGGAGTTGGCAGAAAAAGCTGATCACTGATCATTGAAATCCCCAACAGCCAACACCGATCGAGAAAAAATTTTTTCTGTACAGGGAATACTTAAAATAGAAAGGGGAACACAAAATCAAGTTGCCGGTATTTTTTTCTCTGGGCATGGTCGCACAGTTTGTAGAATTTAGCTGAAATTTATGAATCATTTTCTGCATTCTTTCACTGTTTTTCCTGATTCTGCCCGAAAATCTCGCTCTTTCTCCCTAGGTAAACTTCGCAGACCCTTAATCTTCCTGTTTACCGTCGGTTGTCTGACTAGCGTGGTCGGTTATCGTTTCTATAATCAGCCGAAATTGGCCGTCGGGACTATTTCCCCAGTCACAATTATCGCCCCCGAAGATGCCAGTTTTGAAGACCAAGAAACCACCGCCCTCAAACGCCAAAAAATTCGGGCTGGACTGCTTCCCCGGCTGAAAAGAGACCCCCAAACCACCGCCGAGATTGAGCGATCGCTGCGGGAAACCTTAGGGCAATTAAGTCAAATTAGCCCAATTCTATCAAAAAATTCGATTTTACTGGGCAGAACTATTTCTAACGCCACACTGGAAACGCTGCTCACCTTTTCTGCCGCTCAATGGTCAACTCTACAAAGCGGACTCAACTATGAAGAATCTTTTCCAAAACCCTTGACAAAAGAGCAAGAATATGCTATTAAGGAAATCCAAGCCTATCGTCAGCGCGTGACGAAGGGAAACTTTGAGCAATTTATCGATCGATTGGGGCAATTACGGCAAATACAGGAGCAAACCAGCCAAAATTATTGGCATTCCAGCTTAAATAAACTCAAATATGCTGATCTGATCACAGTAGCCCAAATGGGCGATCGAGAGTGGCAAAACCTAGAAAAAGCCGTCCTGCAAGCGAGTCGCCGGATTTTGGCACAAGGCATTCCCCCAGGGATTTCCACCAGTCACCTACAGGATACGATCGCCGTGCAGATTAGCAGCGATCGCCTAACCCGTCGCCAGCAGCTTTTAGCCGAAAATATCCTTCTAGCAGCCCTAGAGGGACAAACGAACCTGATAGAAGATCGAGAGGCAACCAAAGAACAAGCCACTAAAGCGGTGGAAGCGGTAGATATGGTCATATCTAGCACTCAAACCGGTCAAATTATCGTTAAAGCAGGCGAAAAAATTACTCAAGCCCAGTTTGTTCTGATCGATGGCTTTGGTTTAAGCGAACGGGGCATTAACTGGATGGGTTTAGGGGCAACGGCAATCCTTGTCACCAGTGCGATCGGGACTTTTTGCCTCGTTGCCCAGGGTCTCCATCGGCCCCTGCGTCACCGGGATTTTCTTCTCTTGGGTTTACTAAGTTTTACCACACCGATCCTAGCGCTCGCCCATATTCCCTTTACCAATCTGGCAGCCGTGGGTTTATTAGTCAGCAGTTTCTATGGCCCGACTCTGGCCGTCACCCAAGTCCTCTTAACTGCTGGTCTTTCCCTATTCAGCATCCAAGGCATCAGCGCCGATTTAATCGCGGGTACGATGGGGGGACTATTAGCGGCTATGATAGCGGCAAAATTGCGATCCCGGGATGAATTATCGCTGCTAGGAATGGGAATCGGAGTCAGTCAAGGTGGTGTTTATCTGCTCACCTACCTAATCGTTAGTGCCACCGCCAGCACGATCATCTATACTCTACTACCCACGGCCCTCGTCTATGGTCTATCGGGAATAGCTTGGACGGTAATCGCCCTAGGATTATCCCCCTATCTAGAACGCTGTTTTGATGTGGTGACTCCCATTCGTCTGGTGGAGTTGTCCAATCCTAATTGTAGTTTGCTCAAACGTTTGGCCACGGAAGCGCCTGGTACTTTTCAACATACCCTTTTTGTCGCCTGTTTAGCTGAAGCAGCCGCCCGAAAACTGCACTGTAATGTGGAATTAATTCGCACGGGAACCCTCTATCACGATATTGGGAAAATGCACGATCCTCTCGGTTTTATTGAAAATCAAATGGGTGGTCCGAATAAACACGATGAAATTAACGATCCCTACGTCAGCGCCGAGATTATTAAAAAGCACGTTAGCGAAGGGTTAGTCATGGCCCGCAGACACGGTTTACCGCGAGTCGTCCGCGATTTTATTCCCGAACACCAAGGCAATCTCTTAATTTCCTATTTTTATCAGCAAGCTTTGCAAAAATCCGCCCAAAATGGTCAAGAAATCGTTGATGAGGCGGCCTTTCGCTACGATGGTCCGATTCCCCAATCGCGAGAAACGGCGATCGTTATGTTAGCCGATAGTAGCGAGGCCGCTTTGCGATCGCTGAAGGAGGCCTCCCCAGAACAAGCTATGGATATGATCAAAAAGATTTTTCAGGCCCGATGGCGCGAGCAACAATTAGTAGATAGTGGTATTCGTCAAGAGGAATTACCAATTATTGCCGAGGTTTTTGTACAAGTTTGGCAACAATTCCATCATCAACGTATTGCCTACCCGAAAGCAGTTTTAGAAGTCTCCTCAGCCGAAAAAATATGAAAAGAGATACTTGGCTAAATCAGTTACAATTTCTCTACGAACAAGATGAACATCTCTGGTTGACTGAAACAATTAAACTTCTCAAGGAAAATCGTCTAGCTGAGTTGGATATTCAACATTTAATCGAGGAGTTGGAGGCTTTGGGCAAACGGGATAAAAATCGAGTTGAGAGTTTTTTAAGACAGATAATTATTCATCTTTTGCTGTGGCAATATTGGTCAGAAGAATTTGAATTAAATCATCGGCATTGGCAAGGAGAAATAGCAACTTTTAGAGTTCAGCTAAATGGATACTTAAGCACAAATCTAGAAAAATATCTCCTAGATAACCAAGAAAGAATCTATCAAGATGCAGTTTTTATTGTCGGACAAAAAACTGAAATATCTCCTCACAATTTTCCTCTAAATTGTCCCTATTCTCTCGAACAAATGCTTGATAGGCATTGGTTGCCAGAGCGAAATTAGTTAAATCCCACAGGAAAAAATCAAGGATAATTACCAAAATGTTACTAATTACTCTCAACGAAAATACTTTATCTTTATCTCCAGGCAGTCAAGTTATTTTTCCGCATCAGACTTGGGAAGATTACAAAAGATTGCTGAGTTTACGTCTCCATAAAACCTATCCCAAACTCTATTTTAATCACAAAACGCAAGAAATTAGGCTTATGTCTCCCCTACCAAGTCATGGCAATCGTGTTGATACATTAAGGGATTTAGTAAAAATTATCCTCCGTCGTCAAGGTAAAGACTGGCAATGTTTTGATCCGATTACCTTGAAAATGCCGGGAGAAGCGGGAGTAGAACCAGATACTTGTTTTTATATTGATAATAGACAGGCAATTTTAGGCAAAGAAAGAATTGATTTAACTGTTGATCCTCCTCCCGATTTAGCCATAGAAGTGGATTTTACTTCCCTGACTGATGTAGAGGCTTATCAATTGCTAAAAATCCCTGAATTGTGGGTTTATCGTCGGGAAGAATTAAAAATATATGTGTTAATAGAAGACAGTTATCAAGAAAGCGAAAACAGTCGTCTCTTTCCCGATAGAAATATCAAGAACCTTTTGCCATATTATGTAGAATTAGGCTGGAATCAAGGTTCTAGTCTTGCTTTACGTCAATTTGAAGCTTTAGATAATTTTAGTTAATAATCAATGCTGGTTATGGTGGTTTTCTCAACTAGACTAAGTGAGACTAAAGATTAGAAGTCATTCCAGCCTGTTAGTAATTGCTCTTGGGTTTCCTGAACAAGTTTTTGAATTGGCGTTGTAATAAACAAGAGAGGGGCTTATATAGCAAAGTTCGGGGTGGTTAGGACAATCAATCGCTGAAAACCTTGACCGATAAGAGTTTGAAAATTGAAAGCGTCCTAACTAACTCGTTCTATGCCATATTACCCCAAAAATCTCAACGGACAACATCAAATAAATTTATTTTTATCAATTCAAATACTAGAGGAAACAACTCTAGCAGTTATCTTAAGGGTGAGGTACGAAGTTTCTGGTTTTAGGAAACACTGGAACTAGAGATGATGCTAAATCTCGTCATACTCCCTTCCCAGCACAATTTGGGAATTTTGTCAAAAAAAATTTGACTTCGCAACAAAAATACACAAAAATTAGATCAACGTTGTTAGGGAAAAAAGGGATAATTGGCGAAAGTGTTTGGTTTTGCTAAAAGGTAAAGTCTAGATTTAGCAATGGTTTCAAGGCAAGCTAGACCTTAAAAACTTCAAAAAAGCACAGAAAAACTCACCGTAGCATAATGCAAAATTATACCAGAATCGCTGGAAGTATTGCAACCTCGTAAATAAATAGAAATTATTCTCAATAAATTCTTGAGTAAAAATAAATATTACCAATTGTAAATTTAAATATTTTTAAGTATTGAGGGTATTTACATATAAAATACTTATCATTTTGCCCTGACTGCCGCTCACTTGTCGCTGCCCACAGTCATCACTGGGTAGATATACTTGATCCTGTCATAATCTCAGATTTATTAAACTTCTGAAATCGGAGAGTGAGCAAGGAATCAAGTTCTTTTTTATGTTTAGAGTTCTTGCATAATTAATTTTTGATAGTTCAAAAATGAGAAAAATAGGCATAAAATTGCATAAAATCCATAAACAGAGCATTTAATTAATTAATGCTCATTCTTAATTCTCCATGCTACTGGCTAATTACTCCTCACCTAACGGAATATTTTTGATTTTTGCCAAAGGTCTTATGATTAACTCCCAAGTTATAGCGGTGTGCAGTCGTATGAGGTACAGTGTCACGAGCTATAAACCATGCTAGGCAAAGCTTGGTTTGTATCTCACTCAAGCGCTTACCGCTATATGGTGTTTCTTCCATCTCCCCACTTGTCACTTCCCACTTCCCACTCTCCTACACTTTTTAAACAGGATTTAGTATAATCTCATAAGCTAAGACGCATTTGAAGTGCTTATTCTTAAGATTAGCCGAATCTCCCCCAATCCCTTTACTGTTGCCTCTTGCCTCTTGCCTCTTGCCTCGTCTCAACAAGCAATTTAAATTACGAACAGCTTACTACTCCCAATCACTTCTTACCTCTTGACAATGACCTTAAAAACCGATCACGGTAAAAGCCATCCCGTCGGGGCGACTGTCTTGGCTGATGGTGTCAACTTCTCACTATTTTCTAAGTATGCCACTGCCATAGAATTATTATTATTTGATGATGCTAATTCTCCCGTACCTAGCCGGACTATTCTCCTCACCCCGCAAACAAACCGCACCTTTTTCTATTGGCATATTTTCGTTCACGGCATTGGAGTCGGTCAAGTGTATGCTTATCGAGTCTATGGTCCGGATAATCCGATCCAGGGTCATCGCTTCGATCCTGATAAAGTAGTTCTCGATCCCTATGCGAAAGCGATTGTCGGTGCGGAAATTTATGATCGACAAGCTGCCGGCGAAAAAGGCGATAATTGTCATCGAGCTTTGCGGGGTCTGGTAGTGGATCCAGGCTGCTACGATTGGGAAGATGACGCACCGCTACGCACTCCCTACTCTGCCAGTTTTATCTACGAAATGCACGTCGGCGGCTTCACCCGTAACCCGAATTCTGGCGTTAGTGAGGAAAAAAGAGGTACTTTTGCGGGATTAATCGAAAAAATACCCTATTTGAAAAACCTAGGCATTACTGCCGTGGAATTGTTACCGATTCATTACTTTGATCCCGCTTCGGCCATGCCGGGGTTAACTAACTATTGGGGTTATAGCACGATCGGCTTTTTTGCGCCCCATGCCGGTTACAGTAGCGATCGCTCACCCCTGGGTCCTTTGAATGAATTTCGAGATCTGGTGAAAGCTTTACACAAAGCGGGGATCGAAGTGATTCTCGATGTGGTTTTCAATCATACCGCCGAGGGGGACGAAATCGGGCCGACTCTTTCCTTTAAAGGTATCGATAATCGCACCTACTACATTCTCGACCCTGAAGATAAAAGCCTTTATAGCAACTATACCGGCTGTGGTAACACCCTCAAGGGCAGTCATCCCATTGTGGGCAAAATGATTCTCGATTGTTTGCGCTATTGGGTGTCGGAAATGCACGTCGATGGTTTTCGCTTTGACCTAGCGGCCGTATTATCGCGCAATGTGGACGGGGAACCGATCCTGCAAAAAGGTTATAACATGATCTGGGCGATCGAGTCTGATCCCGTCTTAGCTGGCACAAAACTCATCGCTGAAGCTTGGGACGCGGCAGGATTGTATAGTGTCGGTCAATTTGTCGAATTTGCCGATTGGTTTTCCGAGTGGAATGGTCCTTTTCGCGATGATGTGCGCGCTTTTGTCCGGGGAGATACCGGCATAGTCACGAAATTAGCGGCGCGGATTTTAGGAAGCCCCGACATATACCACAGACCTGATAACGATGTCAATAGAAGTATAAATTTTGTTACCTGTCACGATGGCTTTACCCTTAACGATCTAGTGTCCTACGACGAGAAACACAACGAGGCTAACGGCGAGGAGAATCGGGACGGTTGCAACGATAATTTTAGCTGGAATTGTGGGATAGAAGGGGAAACCAATAACGAGGCGATTAAAACCCTGCGACTGCAACAAATAAAAAATCTCTTAACGATCCTGTTCATTTCCCAAGGAACACCTATGCTGTTGATGGGGGACGAAGTGCGACGCACCCAAAAGGGCAACAATAACGCCTATTGTCAGGATAACCAGTTAAGTTGGTTCGATTGGAGTGCGGTAGAGCAAGAGTTCGATCTTTGGTGTTTCGTAAGGAGACTGATCGATTTTAATAAAAAATTAGCTCTTTTCCGTCAAGAAAAATTGCTAGAAGTCACCTATACCAGTCTTGAACCCCATCTCAGTTGGCATGGCGTACAGTTGAGTAAACCCGATTGGTCGGAAGATTCCCGCAGTTTAGCTTTTTCCCTGCGTCATCCCAAGGCGAACGAGTATTTACACATTATGCTGAACGCTTACTGGGAATCTCTCAACTTCCAGTTACCCCCCCTATTCCCAGAGGAAAAATGGCATCGTGTCATCGATACTGCTTGGCAATTGTCCGAGGCAGCCTGTGATTTAGATGCCGCGGCCGCTGTTGAATCGGAAACTTATCGGGTGCAAGCGCGTTCGGCGGTAGTTTTAATCGTTAAACCAGTATAACAAGAGGAGAGATATTGCCCGATCGACCGATCTTGAATGCTTTAACTAATGAACAATGGCATCAATTCAATCGTCAAGTGGAAAAACGTTATTTATTTGCGGAGCAATAGCTGAAATGATGCGGCTTTCATTAGCGAAACGGGTATCGATTCTCTCTTTGTGTTTAATGGGTTTTTCCCTGCCTTGGATCGCGTTCAGCGTTTCACCAGTACGGGCGAACCCAGAACCGAATGCGATCGCTCTTGGTGATCCTGTCCGGGAAGAAAAGCAAGCTCGGCAGTTAGTAGAATGGTTGGGAGCTAAACAATACGACAAGGTGATTGCAGCTTTGTCACCCCAACTAAAACCCCTCTGGACTGCCGAAAAACTGCAAAAGGTCTGGGAAAGCCAAGTAACTGACCATACTGGACCGTTTAAGCGTATTGTCAAAAGCAAGCTACTCGATGCTATCAATGCCAATCTGGTGATTGTCACCGTTGAATTTGAGAAAGTTACCGAGGATGTGACAGTTACCTTTAACCGGGCTGGTCAGATAGTTGCCGCCGATTTTCCCGAATTTCGCAGTATTTCTGAGATTGGCACCGCTTTTGTGACGGCCTTGGCCAATAAAGACTACGGCCTGGCCAGAGGTTATCTACACCCTTTCCTGAAAGCTGAGGTTTTCCCCACCAGAGTGCAAGGCGCTTGGGAGAATTTACTTAAGCGTACCGGCCCCGTGCGTCGGATCGTAGGAACTCAGGTCAGAAAAGGTTCCGGTGCGGACGGTGTGGATATGGTGTTGGTGACGATTCAATTTGAAAAACTGACGGATACTTTAATCCTTGTTTTTGATGATCAAAAGCAGATTGTCAACGTGGATTTCCCTTTAGGCAATTAGTAATCGGCCGAAATTACCCCGTAAATTGAGTTGGAGACGATAAGTTATGTTAGATAAAATCGAAGTTCCCATCGAAGCGATCGCCGCTAGGGAGATTCTAGATTCCCGCGGCCGTCCCACGATCGAAGCGGAAGTGCTGTTAGAATCGGGGGCGATGGGTTTGGCCCAGGTTCCCAGTGGCGCTTCTACGGGTAGTTTTGAAGCCCACGAATTACGCGATGATGATCCCCAGCGTTACGGTGGTAAGGGTGTCCTGAAAGCGGTTCGCAATGTCCACGAAAAAATTGTCCCGGTTTTGGAGGGGATGAATGCTTTCGACCAAGCTAGTATCGATTTAGCTATGATCGATCGCGATGGTACGGTCAATAAACGGGAATTAGGGGCTAATGCTATCCTAGCCGTCTCTCTGGCTACGGCCAAAGCGGCGGCGGCGGATCTGGGATTGCCTCTCTATCGTTATCTCGGCGGTCCGATGGCCAATGTGCTACCCGTCCCGATGATGAACGTGATCAATGGTGGTTCTCACGCTGATAATAACGTCGATTTTCAGGAGTTTATGATCTTCCCCATCGGGGCCGATTCTTTTAAGGAAGGTTTGCGTTGGGGAGCGGAAGTATTCGCCGCTTTGGGTAAGGCCTTGCACGAACGCAAATTACTGACCGGTGTGGGCGATGAGGGCGGTTATGCTCCTAATTTGGCTTCAAATCAGGAAGCTTTGGATATTTTGATTGAATCGATCGAACGTGCCGGTTATAAACCGGGGTCGCAGGTGGCTTTGGCTATGGATGTGGCCGCCAGTGAGTTCTATCGGGATGGTCAATACATCTACGATGGTTCGGCCCATTCTCCCGCCGAAATGGTGGACTTTTTGGCGAGTTTAGTAGATCGCTATCCGATTATTTCTATTGAAGACGGTTTACACGAGGAAGATTGGGATAACTGGAAATTATTGACCGATAAACTGGGGGCGCGGATTCAGTTGGTGGGCGATGATTTGATGGTGACTAATCCTATCCGTCTGCAAAAAGCGATCGATCTGGGTATTGCTAACTCGATCCTGATTAAACTCAATCAGATCGGTTCTTTGACGGAAACCTTACAAACGATCGCCTTGGCTACCCGTCACGGTTATCGTTCTGTAATTAGTCATCGTTCCGGAGAAACGGAAGACACCACAATCGCAGATCTGGCGGTGGCTACTAATGCTGGACAGATTAAAACCGGTTCTCTCAGTCGCAGTGAACGGGTGGCTAAGTATAATCGCTTATTACGCATCGAAGAAGAATTGGGCGATCGGGCGGTGTACGCGCCGAAAGTCGGCCTAGGTCCAAAATTCTTGGCCTAAAATTTGAAAAAAGTTTGCAGTGATCGAAAAAGGGTGTTATACTAAGGGTACTGATAACTGATAACTGGTCACTGACTATTGTGGTACTTCGCTGAAACCCTTTTCGGCGAAGTATTTATTTTTGGCCTTTTTTTGCACGAAGGTATGATTTTTGGATCAAATGTGTTATACTAAGGGTACTGATAACTGATAACTGGTCACTGACTATTGTGGTACTTCGCTGGAACCTTTTTCAGCGAAGTATTTATTTAAGAGGGTATTGACCAGAGATAGGACGATGGGCGCACCGATAAAAGCCACTAAACCCTTAACCGCGAATCCAGGAACGAGAATCGAGGCTAACCAGAAACAAAAGCCATTGAGAACAAGGATAAAGCCACCGAGGGTGAGAATAGTAATCGGTAGGGAAAGCAGCCCTAGAATCGGTTTAACCAGTGCGTTGACGAAACCAATAACCGCCCCCGCAACCATGGCCACAATAAAGCTATCGACTTTAACGCCGGGGAAGATAATATCAACCACCAATAAACTAAGGGCGGTGGCAAGAATATTCAAAAGAATGCCGATCATAAATTTCTCCTTAATTTTTCTGCGATCACTGCCATTTTATGGCAAATTTAAGGAGAGCAAGCTTAATATAGAATTAAGATTCACTCAAGTCTTTTTGAGGTATGGACAATGTTTCTTCGCCTAGTTTGTGCGTTTTTTTTGCCGCCCTTAGCCGTATTTTTGACCACGGGACTGAGTTTAGCCTTTGTTATTAACATTATCCTAACTTTAATTGGTTATGTCCCCGGCATTATCCATGCTTTCTGGATTGTCTCCAAAGAAGCGGAGAATTCCTAATTAGCAGCCCAGAATATGCCAGTTTTTCTAGTTGCTGCATTAGACATCTCCAATCATTAAGATTTTAGCTGGGTGGATCAGGCTTCTAGCCTGATTTCTGGAGAGGTATATTACACGCAGTTAATAGGACAAAATTAACCAGATATATCGAACGGAGTCTTTTATCTAGATACTTAAAGACCGATTGAGGATAAAATACCGGCTCTCTTAGGTTTGGTGGGGAAAATGTGTTCTAAGATACAGTCTTGGGGCAGTGAGTGGAACGAACCACAGAGACACAAAGGACACAAAGATTGATCGCTACTATATGAGTTAAACTTATCACACAAAGAATAAGAGAGCCAAATACCTAGTTTCAGTGGACAAGAGCTTATCTCATAGCAAGGAGAGAGTGAAAAGGCTCTCTCCTTAATTATTGCTATTCGTCGTCGTCGCTGGCACCAACTTGCTTGAGATGAATATGTTTTCTCCCCAAAGTAATTTCAAATTCATCTCCCGGTTTAAGTCCCATTTTTTTGGTGTAGGCCGAACCGATGAGGAGATTATTATTAGATTGGACACTGATCCGGTAGCTGGCCGAGCGCCCACCTCGTCCGTGGCCATTGGCACTGCTATCTAAGTCAATTCCCTCGGCATCGATTAAAGCATTGAGAAATTTCATCATATTAACGCGTTCAATACCATTTTTTGTCATGGTATAGTAGCCGCATTCCCGGGCTTTTTCCTCTTTGCTGAGGTTGCCTAGCTGTTTAACTTTCTCAATTAGTTCGAGGCCGGTCAGGGGTTCTGGATTAGTAGTTTTGTTCATTTAAGTTCGCAGTAGATAAGTAAAGGTTAGGGTCATCAAGGCCAGTCGAGGAGAATTGCTTCCCCTGACCAGAAACAATCGGGTTACGATTGCTCTCTACACTCATCTTACACGGTATAAACTAAAAATTATCACTTGCTTGAGGAAATTGATTGTAATTGATTAGACTCTATCTCTCGATCGAAATCTTAACAGAATTTATCAATGTTGATCGAGATACTGAGGTAAGGGAGGTTAGCCTTTCTGTCATCAATGAGAGCAGGGGGTAGGATAGAGATAAAGAAGTAAAAATGAGGGATAATGAAGCTAACAACTAGGGGTCACTATAGTGTTAAAGCCTTGCTGGATCTTAGTTTACAACCGAGGGGAACTCCCGTATCGGTAAAATCGATCGCTCTGCGTCAAGATATCCCGGCTGCTTATCTAGAGAAATTGCTGATAGAAATGCGACGAGCGGGGTTAGTTCGTTCTTTTCGGGGATCGCAAGGGGGTTATCAATTAGCCAGGCCAGCAAATCGTATCTCTTTGGGGCAAATTTTGGAGGCAGTGGGAGAGACGATCGAGCCATTATCAGGCTATCATCCCAGGGACGAACAGGCAGAAGATTGGGTGACATTTACTATCTGGAAACACCTCCATGAGAAATTAAAAGAGGCCCTGGGGAAGATTACCTTAGCCGATTTATACTACGATGCCCGTAGCTGGATCGCCGCTAGGGGAGAGGAAACCAGCTTTATTGTTTAGTAGTTTAGAAGTTATGACAGCAACAACTCAAGCAAAGATTTATGGGGGAGGTTGTCACTGTGGAGCGATCCGTTTTCAAGTGGCGATCGAGCATGATCAAGCTCTAGACTGTAATTGTTCGATTTGTCAGAAAAAAGGTTTTCTGCATCTGATTGTTCCTTCAGCACAATTTACCCTCCTAAGCGGTGAAGATTTCTTAAGTACCTATACATTTAATACCCACACAGCCCAACATTATTTTTGTCGTGTTTGTGGTATTCATCCTTTCTATCGTCCCCGCTCCCATCCTGACGCTATAGATATAAACCTGCGCTGTTTGGAGGGTAATGTCTTAGGGGATTTTCAGATCCAGTTCTTTGATGGGGCTAACTGGGAAGACAATATTGAGAAAATTCGGGATGTCGATGGTAAAAGGGAGTAATTGTGAAGGAAACGGCAACGGCGATCATTTTAGTATTAGGGGCAGTTTTAGATTATCTGATCGGCGATCCCTGGGGATGGATTCATCCAGTGCAGGTGATGGGGGCGATTATTGCCGTTGCCACAAAAGTTATCCTTAATTGGACGCGGGAAAAAATTCGCCAACGTTTAGGGGGCATAATTCTGGGACTGGGTTTAATTATCTTGACTGGGGCCTTAACTTGGCTAGGAATCCAATGGTTAGGTCAGGTCAATTTGCTGCTGAGTTACCTAGTACAAATGATTCTCTTGGCTAGTTGTTTAGCCGGTAGAAGTTTACGCAGGGCTGCCGAAACCGTCATCGCAGCTTTACAAGCGGAAAATATCACCTTAGCTCGTTGCCAACTAAGTTTATACGTTGGTCGCGACACAGATAATCTCAGCCGCGAAGAAATCCTCCGCGCCCTATTAGAAACCGTCAGTGAAAATGGTGTGGATGGAGTTACCGCGCCGCTTTTTTATGCCCTTCTCGGTGCCTTTCTGGGGGTGGGACCAGTTCCCCTCGCTTGCGCTTATAAAGCCGCTAGTACCCTCGATTCGATGATTGGCTATCGTCGGCCACCCTACACCCATATTGGCTGGTTTAGTGCCAAAAGCGAGGATGTTTTGACATGGCTACCCTGTCGTTTAACGGTCTTAACTCTCGCCCTGATTTCGGGCCGGCCGGGGCGGGTTTTAAGCATTTGTTGGCGCGATGCCCGTCGGGATCCTAGTCCTAATTCCGGTTGGAGTGAATGCGTCTATGGGGCGATTTTGGGGGTGCAATTGGGGGGTAAAAATCAATATCGGGGCCAGATTGTGGAAAAACCTTTATTAGGCGATAACCTCAACCCGATTACCGTTAAAACCGTCGAACAGGCTTTGCATTTAACTCGTACTTGTGTATTACTTTGGTTGGCGATCGCTGTTAGCTGCCTAATTGCTAGAGATTTTGCTCAATTTTAGCGACCAGAGGCGACGGGGTTGACGGGGTTGACGCTGCCAGTAACGGATAATCAGGGAGAAGGTCAAGAATAGGGATTGCAGTATCTGTATCTGTCCGCAGAGGCGTTGATAGTTTTGTCGGAGATAATAGGTTTTCGCCCCGGCGATGAGAATATATTCTGGAGCGGGGTAAAAAACGTGGTGTAAACGTCGTTCCACCCGGTTTAAAATTTTGGTCACTCGCCCTAAAATCCGCCGCAATTGCCACAATTTCCAGAGTAGAAAGCAATTAAATAAAGTTAAGCCTAGATTGAAGCCGAGGACAAAAAAGAACATGGTCGAGGCGATGGTCGAGTTATGCCAATTTTAGCCTAGATTCCCGACTTGAAAGTGTATGAGAAAGAAATCTAAGAAGCTGCCCGCGTATTTAGGGTCTGCTGAATAAATCTAAAAACCTTGTTGGATAAGCTGTTCGTAATTTAAATTGCTTGTTGAGATCAGGCGGTCGGCAGGGGGCGGTCGGCGGTCGGCAGGAGATAGGAGATTATTTTATTTATTCTCCCCACACCCCACACCCCACACCCCACACCCCACACCCCACACCCCACACCCCACACCCCACACCCTGCCCCCAGGAAAAGCTTTTTGCCGCAAACCCTAGTTAGCGTCCGAGGGCGTGTAATCCGTTAATAATTTCGGCACAGCGCTCGGTAACTGCCTGTAAAGCCTCTCTTTTGCTAGAAATCGGTGGCGGCAGCACTTCTCCGATGCGAATAGTTAAGGGGATACTATGGGGAAAAGAAGAACCTTTTTGAAAAATCTTTTCTGTCCCCCACAAACTGACGGGTAACAGGGGAACTCCCGCTTTAGCGGCAATCATCGCCGCGCCTAGTTTTGGTTGATGGATCAATCCGTCCTCGGTGCGGGTTCCCTCCAGAAACACTCCCACTGCCCAGCCCGCTGCTAATGCTCCCATCGCCGCCCGAATTGCCCCGCGATCACCACTGCTGCGTTTGACGGGATAGGCCCCATAAAGAGCGATCGCCTGTTTTAAAATCGGAATGGTAAATAATTCCTCTTTAGCCATATAAGCTACGGGACGACGCACGGCACAGGATAATAGAGGTGGATCGAAGTAACTAGCGTGATTGCAGACGATAATCAGAGGATGACGCTGGGGGACATTTTCCACTCCGTAAACGCGACCGCGAAAATAGCCGTGTAGGGTGGGGCTAACGATCGACCATTTAAAGAGATGATATAAAACTAAACTGGCAAAAGGTTCTCGCTCTTGAGGCTGGTTCATGACTGACAATTGTTCCCTAGACATGGAAAAGCCCTTGGGAGTCTTGCCGTGTTTCGACCCCAAGGACTTTGCTTTCTTCTCACTCCTCACACAATTAAAATATATAGCAATTTATGGGTTAGGGAAGGGTTAAGCGTGCCGCTTTCTTAACTGGCATAATTACTCACCTAGGGTTTGCGGCAAAAAGTTTTTCCTAGGGGTAGGGTGTGGGGTGTGGGGTGTGGGGTTTTACCGATTTTCAGGTGGTCAATTACCTCATTTTCGATGGTAATTAATTTTGCTTGGGTACTGAAAAAAAGTTGGGTTAGAATATAAAGGCCAAATCTAGTCAGAAAAAGAGAATTTTTATGGAAAAACAGGTAAACTGTGCTGTAGATTGCCTAAATGGTTGTATTCTAGGCGATAAATGCCCTAATCAAGCTCATGCCGCCGAAGCAGCCAAATTTATTGCCGAAACTTCTTTGGACAAGATGTTAGAAATGGCAGAAGCCGCTAGACTGAAAAAACTGACGCAACCGACCCAATGGATTATTCCCGATGATTTCTAGGGTTTGATAGGGGAAGGGAGAACGGGCAAGAAAGTCGCTGTACCTCATTACTCCCAATAGGACTACATCAGGTTTTTCCACTGTTGACTGTTGACTGTTCACTGAATAAAAGGCACACAAGCAAGCATTTTCGGTTATTGAGGATTTTTTCTTTTCGGGGGTTTTTGTTTGCTGGTAGGGAGTAGGGGAGCGGTTAATTTTTCATAGAGTTCAAAGAGGTATTCAATACGGTTTAATTCACTGGTGAAAGGTTGGGGACGATAACACAAATCAACGGCTTTGTCAAGTTTTTGGTGAGCTTTGAGCAAGTCGGGAGGCATGGTTAAAGGATCGTATAAATCCGCAAGGCTACTATCAGGATATTTTACCCTAGTATCTAGCACAGCTTGAGCGCAAGTTTCAACGGTTTGTTTTTGTTTGTCGGTGATATTTTCTGGAAAGGTAAAATTATTATAAACAATATCTTTTGAATAACGATAATCACTTTTTAATCTGCCACACACATATTTAACCCATGCCATGTGCATTTCTGAAGTTAAGATACCAAATAAATATAGATTGGCATTAGGAATTAATAAAACTTGATCATTACCAATCACATTTTTATTCATAAAACCTATCGGAATATATTTTCTTCTTTCAGATGAGACACGGGGAACAAGTAAATAATTCGTGTCGGGTTGTGCTATTTGACAGAATAGAGTAGGTGTCGCCGCAAATTTACGAGTAGAAGCGGCTTTACTTTTTAATCTAAAATTTTTAACCCTATCTACTCTTTTGATGACTTCTGGTAATGTCTTTAATTCCCTGGGAGAAATATCAACTAACCATAGACAATAGCGACTATAACCATTAATAAATTCTTGCGCTCCTGTATAAGGTTTAATCCATTTTTCTGCCTTCGGCTCTAATTTTAAAAATTCTTCTTTTTCCAGTTCTGTAAAAATAAAATTACCACCATCTCTTGGCATACTACCAAAACGCATTAATGGAACATTAGATAAAGGAAAACTTCGATTAGAAATAATGATGTCACTTCCATCAACTAAATAGGGATTAATATTATTAGACTGAATAACTAATGATTCACCTTGAATATCTTCATAATCAAATAGAATCTTATTTGTTATATTAAAACTTGCAAAACCAATAATTATACAATGAACTGCCGCATTTCCTTTTGCTTCATTAATCCATTTAAAAGTACGATGGGCAAAATGAATTTTTAACTGATATTTCTGAAAAAGAATATTCCAAAGTAAGGCAACTTGCTCACCTTGAGATATAGAATTTGTGGAAACAAAAGCAACCCTGATTCTATTGCCCTGAATTATTTGAGCAGCCTTGATATACCATGCACACACATAATCTAAAACGCCTATTCCTTTCTCACCGTCGAAAACATAAGCCATATCATTCCTTTGCTGTTCGTTCATAATCATCGCACCAACAAAAGGAGGATTTCCTAAAATAAAATTGAGCTTCTCTTTTGATATAACTTCCTCCCAATCAATCCGCAAGGCATTCCCATGAACAATCTTTGCCGCTTTCTTTAATGGTAAACGCACAAAATACTGACCAAAAGTATTACTAACTTTAATATTCATCTGATGATCAATTAACCACATCGCCACTTCTGCTACTCTCACCGCAAACTCATCGTATTCAATACCTGCAAACTGATTGACATCTACCTGAATAATGGTACTAATATCTGTTACTAACTGCCCCGTTTTATCTAACTCCTGTAATACCAAAATCTCTAAATCGCGTAACTCCCGATAGGTAATAATTAAAAAATTGCCGCAACCACAGGCAGGATCAAGAAAATATAAATTAGCAATCTTTTTCTGAAATTCTAGTAATTTATTGCGATTGCCTTTAATCTTCTCAAATTCTCTGTGTAAATCATCTAAAAATAACGGTTTAATCACCTTTTGAATATTTTTCTCGGAGGTATAATGCGCCCCTAAATTGCGTCGCTCTTTTGGATTCATTACCGCTTGAAACATAGAGCCAAAAATAGCAGGGGAAATTTTTCCCCAATCAAAAGCACAAGCTTCTAATAACATGACTCTCATCTTGCTATCAAAAGCTGCTAAAGGTAAAGACTCCTCAAATAACTTGCCATTTATGTAGGGAAATTGAGTTAAATTCTCATCGAGATTTTTTAATCTTTTTTCTTCTGGTGTATTCAGAACCTGAAAAATATAAGCGATGTGCATCGCCAAATCACTGCCATCTTCTTTGGTATGTAGGTCAATATATTCCCAGAAAATACCCTTATTAAAAATACCCGTATCATCGGCAAATAAACAAAATAATAAACGCACTAGATAAACTTCTAAATCATGCCCCATATAACCAATTTCTTTGAGGCAATCATGAAGTTTTCCCATTAACTCGGCTGCTTGAATATTGACGGGATCTTCGTCTTTATAAACTCGCTTTTCGTAACCAGCAATAAAATCAAATAAATGAACATTATCAACAAAATTACTTAATTCAAATTCCCATTGATTGCCCGAATCTAAATCATATAATTTAAACCGTTGAAAATCCGAGACTAAAATATAACGCGGTAACTCATGTTCCTTTAAATTGGGGAAATAATCCTTAGCCTGTTGTGTGGCTTTTTCTAAATCTTTCCCCTTCGATTTATGCTCAACTAAAATCGTTCCTTTCCAAAGTAAATCAATAAAACCCTGTTTATTATCGGCTTTTTTTATCGGTTGCTCAAAACTGGCCACCCTACGCCGTGAAATGCCAAAGACATGAAAAAACTCATTCCAAAAAGATTGAGATTCTGCTTTTTCTGAAGTCTCTCCTTCCCACTCTTTTTGAAAAGCGATGGCGCGATTTTTTATTTCATTCCAACTTAAAGGCATAGTTTTAATTCCTTCCCTACCCCCCTATGAGTCTGGGTAGGGATTCTAGCACATTCGTGGAAATAATCTTGATTAAGGCTTCTGGTCTTGATTTTGGGGATAACTGGGGAATAGATCCCTGGGGAAATCCTCGGCACTTAAACAGGTTTGTAAAGCTTGGGACGGGTTATTTTTGTCCACACCACGACTGACAGCGATAACGCACTCAGAAAAGCGACCGGGTAATAAACTTTGACGACAGGAATCCAAAACCTGTTGAGAAATCCCTAATTTATCGGGTTCCTTTGCTGTTTCTGTTTCCGTTTGTTTGAGGGAATTAGTGGCAAATAAGGGGGCAGCGCGATGGATATCGACCACACAGTGACCTAGGTCAATAGGACGACGCACTTGAAAACAAGCTTGCAGAGCCAGATTACCATCGATCGGGGTTTTGGATTTAATCATCACCACACAGCGGGATAATTCTTTAGGAATTAATGCTTCTGAACAAGCGGTGGCAGCATCTTGGGGACTCACTCCCGTGCCGACAATCTGACTGATGCAGGCACTAAATTGATTATTGTTGCCAAATGCGATCGCTGTTCGGTTCATTTCTACTAAGCCAAGGGAAATAGTAGCGATCGCGCTCCAACTAGCAATTTTTTTAATATATTTTTTCATTGTTTGCTCACACCCAAGATTTTAAGGCTAACTCGCCACGATCTTAACAGATTCAGAGAGAACAGGGAACACAGAGATGGGGAGGGGGAGAAGGGAGAAAAAAAGGCTGATAGCTGTCCCCTGACTCCTAACCCCCAAAACCCCAAAACCCAAGACCCAAAATTAGTATTCTGGTACAGTGGAATCGACTTCGCGACTCCAGGCGCTGATGCCACCTTTGACGTTAATTCCTTCGATACCTGCCTCTTTGAGGATAGCGAGGGCCTTAGCGGAACGTCCCCCCATCTTACAATGGGCGATGAGACGATAACCGTTGACTAATTCCTTAATTTTGGGAATTGCGGAACCATTCTCGATATCGGGTAGGGGAATTAATACCGAGTTGGGGATATTAGCGATTTGGTACTCGTTGGGATTACGCACATCGATGAGAACGTAATCATTAGCATTGCTGTCAAGTAGGGTTTTTAACTCCACTACGGTCATTTCTGTCATGTTTTGCTGTGCTGCCGCTTCTTGTGCTTTCGCTTGCGGGATACCGCAGAATTGTTCGTAATCAATTAGTTTTTCAATGACGGGACGGATGGGATTCGGGCGCAATTTTAACTCGCGGAATTTCATTTCCCAAGCATTGTAAAGCAGTAAACGACCACTGAGGGTGTCCGGTGCGCCGAGGATAATTTTAATGGCTTCTGTGGCTTGAATTGTGCCGATTACCCCGGGTAAAACCCCTAAAACGCCGCCTTCCGCACAGGAGGGAACCATCCCCGGTGGTGGCGGTTCGGGATAGAGATCGCGGTAGTTGGGACCGCCTTGGTAGTTAAAAACGGTTGCCTGTCCTTCAAAGCGGAAAATTGAGCCATAGACGTTGGGTTTGTCGAGAAGAACACAAGCATCATTAGTCAGATAACGGGTGGGGAAATTATCTGTCCCGTCGATGACTACATCATAGGGGGCTAAAATGTCAAGGGCATTTTCGGAACTTATGCGGGTTTCGTACAAATCCACCTGACAATAGGGGTTAATTTCCAAAATTCTGTCCTTAGCGGAAACAATTTTCGGTTTACCTACCCAAGAAGTGCCGTGAATAATTTGACGTTGCAGATTGGAACTATCGACGATATCAAAGTCAACAATACCGATTCTACCGATGCCAGCCGCCGCTAGATAGAGTAAAAGCGGGGAACCGAGTCCCCCGGTGCCGATGCAGAGAATACTGGCGGCTTTTAGTTTTTTTTGACCTTCTAAGCCCACTTCGGGCAGAATAACGTGTCGAGAGTAGCGTTGAACCTCCTCTTGGGAAAGTTCGATCGCCGCGAGATTAGGATTTAGCATAGATTGGGTAAATAGTGAAACCTCACTCGATTCGGGCAAGAATTTCGTCTCAGCACGGTTTAGAGACAAAAATCAGGAAGACTCGATCGCTTCCTGGATTTTCAATTCTTTCTATGATTATGATAGTGTGAGGGTCTGGCTCCCTGTTGTTAATATTAGTTAACTTTCCCCTGCTACTTGGGCGCGGTATTCACTAGCGGAGAGGGTATCAGCCAAGGCAGTATCGGGATTTTCTACCCGCACTTTTAATAACCAACCCTCCCCGTGGGGATCATCGGCAATTAATTCGGGGGAGTCAATCATCGCTTGATTGCGATCAACTACGGTTCCCGATACGGGAGGATAAAGATCTTCCACCGCTTTTACCGATTCAATCGTGCCGAAACTACTACCTACTTCCAGCGCATCTCCCAATTCGGGCAATTCTAGAAACACGATATCACCCAATTGATCGACGGCAAAAGCACTAATTCCCAAGGTAGCGATTTCACCTTCGAGTCTGACGTATTCGTGGGTTTCTAGGTATCTCAAATCCTCGGGATATTCCAGTTCCATCGTCTGTCTCTAAATATTTACAGCATCAGATAGTTTACTAGATCTCTTGGGGAAAATGTTGATCGGGTGGGGATGTTTTATTGCCGATCGCTACCTAGTATCTGCTGAAAAAGTTTGTTGGTGGGGGCAGGGTGTGGGGTGTGGGGTGTAGGGTTTTACCGATTTTGAGGTAGTCAGTTACCTAATTTTCAGGGAAAAAGTCCTGGAATTTTACCCCCGATCACTCCAATGGTCAGCACTTTTTGAGGTGAAAAAAGTCTAAAAGCATTATCCAACAAGGTTTTTACATTTATTCAGCAAGCCCTACCTAGACAAAATTAATTACACCGATCGAAGCTTGATTAAACAGCTAGAATTGGTTTAGATGGATCGGGGAACGCCACAGAACACTGGAACAGTAAGGTTAGCTGCTTTTTTAGCTCACTTAACAATACCCAGTTTAAATGCCTCCTAGCCTACTTAAGTAGGGAGGCACAATTATTTGTAGGATGGGTTAGCGGTAGCGTAACATAATCGGGCGTTGGGTTTCATGCTTCAACCGTTCGGCAAAAGCTCACGGCCGAAGCCCAACCTACGTTCTGGTTTAAATACCTCCTAGCTTACTTATGTTAAATCCCATCTTAGATCCTCGTGGTGGCGAACATCCAACCATAAGAGGCTTTTTTGAGCCAAAAACTATCGCTGTGGTGGGATTTAATCGCCAAAATCCCCAACTTGATCGCACTCTTTTAAATAATCTCTATCATAATCCCGGTCAGCACCGCCTTTATCTAGTTAATCCTCACCCCGACAACAGGCTCGATCTTCCCATCTATAGCAGTTTACTGGATATCCAGGCGGCGCTCGATCTGGTAATTATCACCGCACCTGCTCCCGAAATTCCCGCTATTATCGCCCAATCTGTCGAAAAAAAGGTTAAATGCGCCCTGATTCTCTCCACTGGTTTTCGGGAAACTGGACAGATAGGGGAAAATTTTCTTAGGGAAATTAAAGCGATCGCTGGTCAAAAATTACGCATAATCGGTCCCCATAGCTCAGGAATCTGCAATCTCAGCCAAAATCTTAACGCCACCTTTTCCCCAATCCTGCCAAAAGCTGGTTCAATTGCCCTGATTAGTCAAAGTGGTGCGATCGCTGCTGCCGTGCTTGATTGGAGTTTAAGCGAAAATGTCGGTTTTAGTCACTTTATCTGCCTCGGAGTCCTTTTAGATGTGGATTGGGGCGAATTACTCTATTATTTGGGAGACGATCCCCAAACCAAAAGCATCGTTATCTACCTAGAATCCCTGAATAATGCCCGCTCTTTTCTGTCCTCAGCCCGAGAAGTTGCCCTAAATAAACCAATTATCGCCATTAGTCGCCACAGTACCGACTTTGACCCCACTTCTCTTTCCCATGCTGGCAAATTGACCCGCGATCAGCTAACTCTCTCCGCTGCCTTTGCTCGCTGTGGCATCGTGGAAGTACAAAGACTGGCCGATCTCTTGAATATCACGCAAGTTTTAGCGAAAATTCCCCGATTTCCCCGGGGAAAACGCTTGACAATCATCAGCAATGGTGTTGCTCCCGCTCTTTTAGCGGCCTCGGCTTTACTGGCGGAAGATGGACAACTGGCAACCCTTACCCCCGCAACGATCGAAAAATTAGCGCCTCTTGTTCCCCCAGATATCGTCCCCCAAAATCCCATCGATCTGCGTCGCGGCAGCGATCCCGATAGCTACTCTCGCGCCCTAGAGATCGCTTTAGCGGATGCACATACCGACGCGGTGTTGATGATTCTCTCGCCTCGCTTTAACACTGATCTGCGAGAAATTGCCCTTAGAATCGCCTCAATCGCTCAAAATAGCACAAAACCCATTTTAGCAAGTTTGATGGGGGGGGAGGGCATTGCAGAGGGGTTAGCGTTATTAAATCAGCAAGGTATCCCCACCTATCGCTATCCCGATTCGGCAGCCCGGGTGTTTAATTTGCTCTGGAAATATGAGGAGAATCTGCGCGGTCTTTATCAAACGCCAATTTTAACCAATTCCAGGGAAAATGGCTCCGATCGAGTTTTAGTTAGCCAGATTATCGAGCAAGTAGGGGATAGAACAATTCTCAGTGAGCCAGAGTCTTTAGATATACTCAAAGCTTATGGAATCCCTGTTATTGTCACTAAAATTGCTGAAAGTGCCGCAGAAGCAGTTAATCTCGCTGAATCTCTCGGTTATCCCGTGGTGATGAAACTGTATTCCCAGACGATTATCCATAAAAGTGCGGTGGGTGGGGTACAATGGCCGCTTTTTTCCCCTAGGGCAGTCGCACAAGCATATCAGGCGATCGAAGCTAATATTACCGCACAAGTGGGTGGGGAGCATTTTCTCGGGGTGAGTATTCAACCGATGTTAGAAATCGATCGAGGATATGAGTTAATTATCGGCTCTAATTACGATGATCAGTGCGGACCGGTGATAATTTTCGGTACTGGTGGCCGTTTAGTCGATATTTTTCAAGATTACGCCACCGCTCTACCTCCTTTAAATACTAATCTCGCGCGCCGACTTTTAGAAAAAACCAAGATTTATCGGGCTTTTCACGGGACAAATGGGCTTAAATCGCTTAATTTAGCGAATTTAGAGCAAATAATCGTTAGATTTAGTCACCTGGTCAGTGAACAACCTCGCATTAAAACTATCGATATTAATCCCTTTTTTGCCGATTCAGAGCAATTAATCGCTCTTTCCGCTTCTATCCTTCTTCATCCTCGAACTACACCCCCAGAAAAGTTATCTCATCCGGCGATTCGTCCCTATCCCGAACATTATATAGGGCCTTGGACGACGAAAAGAGGCTTAAAAGTGCTAATTCGTCCGATTCGGGCAGCGGATGAGCCTTTAGTGCGACAATTTCACCATTATCTCTCGGAAGAAACCATTTATTATCGTTATTTTCATCTTGTCAATCTCGATCGCCAAACCGCTTATGATCGTCTTACGCGCATTTGTTTTATCGACTACGATCGAGTAATGAGCTTAGTGGTAGAGATTAATAACGATCAGACGGAAGAGCCAGAAATTATCGCTATAGGACGCTTAAATAAACTGCACGGCGTTAATGTGGCGGAATTTGACCTATTAGTTAGGGATGACTATCAAGGTCAGGGTATTGGTACTGAATTACTACAGCGTTTGGTCACTATTGGCAAAAAGGAAGGATTAGAGGGAATTGAAGGGGAAATTTTAAGGGATAATCGCGCTATGCAGATGATAGCTGCTAAAGTGGGGTTTTCTCTCCATAAAACTGCCGATTTTGTCAAAGCGGAACTTGAATTATGAAGCCTTTTTGACAAGCTGATCAGGCAATGGCCAGATAAATGGCTCTTCTGGTTTCTGTGTGGAAACGAGATCTATACTGATAGAATATCCGCAAAATAGTCTTAAAAGTCTTGTCCAGTAAGCATTTCACGATTCCATAAGCAAAAATTATCACACAAAGCCGAGAAGAGCCGATAAATTTTGGCAAACTTATTATATAATTCTCACAGGCTAAATTACTTTCATGGTGATTGATAAGATTAGCCTAGTTATTGTTTTCCTTCCTAGAGGCTGAATCGGTAGTTGTCCTGAAGGTAGTATAACAGCATAAAAATAGATAAATACTGGAGAATTTAGCACAATGAAACTACGTTACTATAAACTGCCTAAGGGCGAGAGGAACTTTGGAGATGAGCTTAATCCTTGGCTTTGGGAAAAACTGATTCCTGGTATTCTAGATGAGGATGCTAGTGTTGCCTTTGTGGGTATTGGTAGCCTAATTAATAATGGTTTACCACAAAAGACAAGATATGCTCGTAAAATCGTTATTTTTGGTACAGGTGTCGGCTATGGAAAAGGGGTGCCAAAGATCGATGAATCTTATACAATTTATTGTGTTAGAGGATTACTTTCGGCTCAAGCCCTAGGAATTTCTGAGAAACTAGCGATCACTGATGGTGCTGTCTTAATTCGTCAAGTTTTTTCTAATCAATCCCCAAAGAAATATCGTTTTTCTTATATGCCTCATTATGAACTTGCGGGCAAAGGATGGGAAACCGTTTGTCAAAAATTAGGGTTTGGTTATATAGATCCTAGATGGTCTGTAGAGCAAGTTTTATCAAGTATTAGTGAGACAGAAATTTTATTAGCAGAAGCTATGCACGGTGCTATTATTGCTGATGCCCTTCGCGTACCTTGGCTGCCAATTACTACTAACTCCAGTATTCTTGCTTTTAAATGGCAAGATTGGTGTTCCTCGATCGGTGTAGAATATCAACCTATTCGGATGAAAAGATTACATCACCCCAAAGAAAGTCTCGATATTCTAACTCCTTTTCGGACAATTAGAGATTGGAATCGCTAAAAAGAAGCTGCTCAAGCTCTGAAACAAGCAGCCCTGTCTCGGTCTCCAGTTTTGAGCAAGGATTCTCGCCTTGAAATGTTAACTAATCAACTAGAGGAAAAACTTCAAGACTTTAAAAAAGATGTAGCAAATGGTTTATTTTCCTAATCAGAATGAAGGCGGTAATTGGGGAAAAGATTTTCATGATTATCTCCTATTACCACCAGCACTAAACTAATAAATTGGCAACATATCTAATTTTCAGTCGCAGAAATCTTAACTCTTGAGCGCATTGATTTTTCAGCTTATTAATTTTGGCAGATAAGCGAGATTGTTTTTCAATTTCAAGCCTTTGTTTATCTAGTTTCTTAATCGTTTCTTTGAGATGGTCAGGTATAGATTCTGTCTTATAGAACATTCTGTCCTTATAAGCATCAAAAATCTGATGTCGCTCTGATTCATTGGGATAGCCAGTATCGTAGTGATAAACTGGCCAACCAGCTAAATTCGACGCTATGCCCATAGCCGCTCCTTCGCCCGCAAAAACTCGATTATTTTCCATATAATCCCTGATTTCTCGCCAATATTGCAGAAATTGCTCTGCTTGATTATTTTGCTCGTCTCGACAAACAACAAATATCCACTCTGAGATAAATTTACATTCTTCTATAGAAAATTGATATTTTTCTGCTAGTTCGTAAATTAGCCTAGATGACTGCTGCCCAGAATTTTTGGTCACATATCTTTTCAGGTCATGACAACTTTTTGACGTTAGGCCAACTTGCCAGTGACGAGATGCCGTAATATCCGTTAGTAGGCGACAATCAGCATCCAGAAAAATACAACAGTTAAAACCTTGTTTGAAAGATGCTGCGATACAGTCGAGTTTATCGTGGTAAATTCCTACGGATTGAATTTCATGTTTTATTGGTATAACCGAATCCATACCAACAAATATCTGAGGATTATCAGTAAGAACGACAAAAGGCGTATCTGGTGAGTAGTGGTGAATATCTTCTGCAAGTTGTAGGGCGTGTTTCCTGTATTTAGAACCTATGGCTAAGGTTGTCAAGCATATTTTTTTCTTACTCATATTCATAATGACTTTTTCCTAAAAAAGTAATTTTCTTAGCAATAACTCTTAGACTATGTTTGAACCTTAGTCATTATAACACACCCTTAGATTTAGCTCTGATCACCCAGACGAGAATAGCTGAAATGATAGCCTTTAGTGCGACAATTTCACCATTATCTCTCGGAAGAAAGCATTTATTATCGTTATTTTCACCTTGTCAATCTCGATCGCCAAACCGCTTATGATCGTCTTACGCGCATTTGTTTTATCGACTACGATCGAGTAATGAGCTTAGTGGTAGAGATTAATAACGATCAGACGGAAGAGCCAGAAATTATCGCTATAGGACGCTTAAATAAACTGCACGGCGTTAATGTGGCGGAATTTGACCTATTAGTTAGGGATGACTATCAAGGTCAGGGTATTGGTACTGAATTACTACAGCGTTTGGTCACTATTGGCAAAAAGGAAGGATTAGACGG
>NZ_BJKP01000003.1:70975-179410 GCF_008974145.1 Microcystis aeruginosa NIES-4325
TAAATAAACTGCACGGCGTTAATGTGGCGGAATTTGACCTATTAGTTAGGGATGACTATCAAGGTCAGGGTATTGGTACTGAATTACTACAGCGTTTGGTCACTATTGGCAAAAAGGAAGGATTAGACGGAATTGAAGGGGAAATTTTAAGTGATAACCGCGCTATGCAGATGATAGCCGCTAAAGTGGGGTTTTCTCTCCATAAAACTGCCGATTTTGTCAAAGCGGAGCTTGAATTATGAAGTCTTTTTGACAAGCTGATCAGGCAATGGCCAGATAAATTTTGGCAAACTTATGATAAATTCTCACAAACTAAATTACTTTCATGGTGATTGATCAGATCAGCCTAGTTGTTGTTTTCCTTCCTAGGGGCTGAATCGGTAGCTGTCCTGAAGGTGGTTTGATGGCATAATAATAGATAAATATAAATTTCGTTAACTGAATCTCCCTTATCTTTAAGTTTTCGATGCCATTTCATCATTAACCCTCCTTGATTAAGAAGATGATTCCATAGGGATTGTTCATCCTTCCATCAACTTGCTCCCAGAGCTTTTAGGGTTTCTTGCAGCATTTCAGCGCGAGAGACATTACCCTGATCTTTTAATAATTGTAGGCCTTTTTGCCAAATCTCGATCGCCTCATTATAACTACCGAAAACTATATAAGCAACCCCTAGATTTTGGTAAATAGCGGGATTATCGGGGTTTAACTTAAGAGCTTTTTTATAAGCTTTAATCGATTCTGGTAGCCGGTGCAGTTGTTTGAGAACCAGTCCTAGATTATAGTAACCATCGGCATACCTAGGATCAATTTCTACGGTTTTCTCAAAGATAGATAAGGCAGTTTCGTAGTTTTCTGCTTCGTATAATAACCCACCTAAATTATTATAGGCACCCAGTTTTAACTTATCTAAAATTGGCTGCTCGATTGCTTTGATAAAATGATCAACTGATTTCTTAAATTCATCCACTGAATAATAATAATTAGCGAGATGATAATATAACTCGTATAAAATATGCGGATTAGAGCCATGGCATTTTAAACCATGTTTAAGCAGCTTAAAACCCTCTTTATCCCTGCCAATGTTGAGATATAACGCTCCCAATTTACTACACACATAGGGATCGTGGGGATGTTGCTGATAAAAGCCCTCCATCGCTTTTCTTGCCCGTGCAAACTTATCTAAGCTGGCTATTTTATCGACGGTGTAACCGTAGTGAAAGATAGCAATTTCTGGCAGTTCAACTATTTTCCAATCAGGCTCTTTTTTTAATAAAATAGCCACATTATCATCAATAATTGAGTGATAGGGACGGGTAAAAGTGACTTGAGGATGTCGGCGAAATAGTCGCGAAATTAGAGAATAAGGTGATTGTACGGCTCCGATTTCATGGCGGATTAAATTAATGACTAAATTTTCCTCTTTTTCCATCGCCCGACGCATTTTCGGTAGGATAGCCCGATTCAATTCCTCATCGGCATCCAGGACTAAAATCCAATCGCCGGTAACATATTTTAAAGCCTCATTTCTGGCATCGGAAAAATTACCCTGCCAATCGTAACTAGGGACTATGGCACCGTAACTTTGAGCAATAGCGATCGTATCATCGGTCGAACCCGTATCCATAACGATCATCTCATCCACCACCTCTTTGACGCTATCCAAACAGCGCCCGAGATTTTCGGCTTCATTTTTGACAATCATGCAGAGACTAAGTTTAGGCATAACTTTACTCACTCTAAAGGATAGCAGCTAATCAATCACCCACCGATTGCCGCTCACTGATTATTTATTATCCCCCGAGTCTACCTTAAACCGTTCTACCGAAGAAAGCAGCTCCTCGGAGATACTAACCAAATTTTGCAGAGAACCCGCCACCCGTTGGGATTCTTGGGAAGTTTCCTGAGCAGTCAATTCAACCGACTGCATAACATGGGCGACATTGAGAGAATTTTCCCGTTGTTTGACCGTATCAGCGGTAATCGATCGCACCAGCGTATCAATACGCTTAGAAACTTGGATAATATCATCGAGGGACTTCTTCGCCTGTTCCGAGCGCTCAGTCACATCGATAACCTGTTGAATCCCCTCCTCCATCGCCGTCATAACCGAACCCGTTTCCGATTGAATCTGTAAAACAATCTGTTCAATATCCTTAAGAGATTTAGCAGATCTATCAGCCAACTGACGCACCTCATCAGCCACAATCGCAAAACCCCGGCCAGCATCTCCAGCGCGCGCCGCTTGAATCGAAGCATTAACAGCCAACAAATTAGTCCGCGAAGCAATCTGAGAAATAACCGCCACAATTTTCGATATCTCCTGGGAAGCAACCGCCAAACGCTTCACCTTTCGCGCCGTTTCCGACACCGTCTCGCGGATTTGCAAAATACCCGCCACAGTTCTTTCCACCGAATCGCCCCCCTTTAGAGCAGTAATCGAAGAAGTGCGAGCGACATCCTCAGCTTCCCTAGCGTTTTCTGCCACCCTTTGAATCGAATCCGTCATCATCTGCACAGAATCGAGAGTAACAGCCAACTCCTCCGCCATCCGCAGAGCATCCCTAGACTGATTGCGAGCAAAAGATTCACTATCAGTAGTACCTTGATTCACCTGTTTAGCCGCTTTTTTCACCTGTCGGACAATTTCGCGCAAATTTTGGATAGTCAAATTAAAAGCATCAGCCACCGCACCCAAAACATCCGCACTTACCTCCGCCTCCACAGTTAGATCCCCCCTAGCGACACCTTCCACATCATCAAGAAGTCGAATCACCTGCCTTTGTAGATCTTCCCGTTCCCGTTCCGTTTCAGCAGCGCGGCGTTGAGCCGCCGTAGTAGTAGTAACCACAACCCGGGCCATCTGATTAAAACGATTAGCCATATCACCGAACTCATCATCCGAATAGATCGTCGCCTTAGCGTTAAAATTACCCTCCGAGAGCAGCTCAAATTGGCATAGCAGATCATTGAGACAGCGCTTAATCTGACTAACGAGCACCTGTAAACCTAGCCAAGTCAGAGCAAAGACACCCACCCCCGTTACTAACATCTTGGTAAGTACAAGTTGACTAAAGGGGGAAAGGCTGGCCGAGGACGGTTTCGGGACCACCTTCTCAGTTTTCCCCTGACGAATCGCAGCCGGTTTAGCAGCAAATAGAGAAGAAAGCCAAGAAGAAGTACTAACAGCAAAAATTAACACCACCGGGGTAAAACCCGCAAAAGCCGCTAAAATGAGTTGCTTTTTGCTTAAAGAAGCATTGACAAAAAAAGCTAAATGGCCGGGATTGACTTCCACCACAGGCGCTCGCCGGCGATAGTCAGAGTTAGGGGGATGACCGTCCCTCTTATCGTCAGGTACATTTAGACGAGAAGGATTAAAACCAAGCTCTCCCACACCAGAACCAGCATTAAGGGGTTCCCTCGCTTCAGGGGCAAAACCACCACTAAAAGCTTCCGATCCCGAACTGGTCTCCGAGTCCCCCAGTTCTGTGTCTAGCTCCGTCAAATCCGGTGGGGAAAAACCGTCTAAAATCTCATCATTAAGATTTGGTTCGCTCAAAACTTTAGTTTGGTCTTCCTCATATCCTTTTTTAGTGATTCCGCCCTGATTAAAGCCAGTTTTTGCCCCTTGTCGATAGGACAGTACCTGATCCATAGCAAAAGTGCTTTCCCCCATAGTGTCAGTATAGGATAAGTCTGCCACCGTCGGCTCGCCGATATCCCCCTGATTGAAAAGACCACTATCCCAATCCGTACCTTCATTTTGCCAATCGGAGTCAGCCGCTTCCGACTCCCCAGACCGAGAATTGCTAAAAAATTGACTCGGATCAAAGTCCGCCTCGCTGTAGGCAATGACTTCCGTAGCATTGATTATAGAATCTTCATCCTCGGACTCAAAAGGCAATTGCCGAATCCGCTCGAGCCCCAGTCGAGCATAATCAACTATATCGGAGGGTCTAGGAGATTTTTTAGCCAATTGCAGCACCTTTTCGTAACATTCCTCTGCTAATCTGTATTGTTGTAGTCCTAGATGAATATGCCCCTGTAAGAGGATGACATTGGCATCATCGGCATACTTGGCGATCATGTCTTTGATAATCACGGCGGCCTCCTCAAGGTTGCCCTGGCAATAGGCGCTGTTAGCCTGTCCATAGAGTTTTGCGTATTCCTTTCCTGACGGCATAAGCCTCTCCCCTAGTAAAGTTAAAGTGGTGAAGTGTTGTAGTTAGTAATTTCAAGAAAGAATTGCTATAAATCATCATCATCTGCTGCTACTTTTTTGAGATTTTAAGCCGCCCAACGGGCAGAACGGAGTAGGGCTAGATGATCGAGTAGTCTTAAGGTTTTTTGGGATTCTTGGGACAGAATCCACTCTCCCCGCACATAGGGGGCGATCTGATCGGGAATACTGGCGGCACTACCTAGTTTATCTAGGTTAAGCCATTCCATATCTCCCAAACTTTCCACCGCTAAACCAAGGACTGTATCCTGTTCTTCGATCGCAATTACGGGAATTTCGGCTCGATCAGTGTTTAAGCGTTTCTTATCCCCCAAGAATTGAGCTAGATCCGCCACCCAGATCACTTGACCCCGGAGATTGATCACGCCGAGGAGTAAGGGTGAAGCATTGGCAATGGGGGTAATGCGATCGATTGGTTGCTGCATCACCTCGCGAATGCCCACGGCACTAAGGGCAAACTCGTCCTGAGAGGGTAGATAGAATCGCAGGTGCAGTTCACCGACGGGAGTTTTTAATTCCGGAGTGTCGGGGGCGATATTTTGAGCGTTACTGGCAAAAAAATCAGCGTTGTTAAGCATTGATTTTGTTCTCTTGCAACTATATGGTTCGGGCGGCGTTTTTAGCTGTCTTGACATTAGCCATAGGGGGACTGTCCCCGGCGAGGGCAATTTTATCGGCGCAGCAGTTGTTTAATAGTGCCAATGAACTCAATTGGCTCAAAGGGTTTGACAATGTAGGCATCGGCTCCGATTTTCATGCCCCAATAGCGATCAAAAACTTCCCCTTTCGAGGAACACATGATCACCGGGACATTTTGGGTTTTTGGATCCGACTTGAGACGACGACACACCTCATAACCATTCATGCGGGGCATGACGATATCGAGGACGACTAAATCGGGATTGGCCTTCTGAATATGTTCGAGGGCTTCTACCCCATCCGTGGCGATCGTGACCTTAATGCCGCTATTGCGGAGTAGATCACAGATCAGTTCCCGTTGCGCTTGGCTGTCTTCTACCAGCAATATTTCCCTCATAACTCCCTACCTAGTTAGGATACCAAGGACAACAATAGATAAATATGCCTGATCATAGTTCCCGTTGACCCGATGCTCCGAAATTGCTCCCATTTTTGCCTCCAACACAATCTGAAATTTATGACGGGCTTTTCCTCTAAACAAGAACTTGATTGACCCTTGCTGGCTTCATCTCTATATTTCCCAATTCCACCGTCAAAAACGACCAGCTAAGGGAATTTTTTTCAGTTATCAGTTATCTTCAAGCCCTCACCCTCTCCCCCTGAACGTATTTTTCCAGCAGCAGTAATAATTCATTGTCGCTGAAAGGTTTGCTTAAATAATCGGTTGCCCCGACCATTTTGGCTTTTACCCTTGCCAGCAGTCCCTCTTGACTGGTTAACATAATGATCGGGGTATGGCGCAAAGTTTTGGTTTGTCGCCAGAGATGACAGAGTTGATAACCGTCTAGTTTGGGCAGGGCGATAGCGCAGAGAATGAGATCGGGTTTGATCGCTACAGCTTGACCGATAGCTTCTAGGGGATCACCGAAAATACTACAGGAGTAGTGAGAATTTTCTAAAATACTCCCGACTTTCTCACGAATACTGGCATCGTTATCGATGAACAGAATCCGAGGTGAGGGGGTTAATTTTTTCCGGCTATCTCCTCCATAAGTTCTCCAGCTATCCACCAGACGCAACCAGCCCCTTTGGGCGTAGGGATAAAGATTACGGGCAATTGTTATCGGTTCTCGCCTTAAATGGCGCGATAGTTGCCGTAGGGTGAGGCGGCGTTTAACCCATTGACTGAGATTACTGTAGGCCTGCCCTGGCAAAACCAATTCTAATTCTTCCGGCCGGCTGATAGTGATAAACTGGTCTAGGTGTTCGATCTGGGGATAAAATCGCTGCCACTCTTGCCTTTGTCTGGCAATTTGGGGAATTAAGGGGCTGATTTCTAGGGTTAGGAGCGGAGGAGCGATCGCAGTCCCCAAACTAAAGCTAAAGTCACCTTTTGCTAAACTAAACAAATCGAAAAGGGTTTCGAGAATCATCGCCGTCAAAATTTCTCGACCTCGCTGGGGAGTTAAGCTATTCTTGGCTATTAATTGCCATATATAGGCGTATTCAGGGATATTGATGATTTCTCTCCTGTTATCGTCTCCTTGTTCTTCCCTAACTTTGATTCTGTCGGGATATAAATAATCTTGCAAACGGGCGAGAGGAGGAGTACCAGACTCGATCCCATAGGCAATTTGACCGTTGACAAAAAACAAGAACCATGATCTCCCTGGACAGGCAAGGGCGGGGGCCTCAATTAATAGTTCTCCTGTTCTTTGTCCTAATTCAATCAATTGTAAGATACTGCGAGTGTCAATCTCACTTAAGCTTCCTTGCATAATTTCTTGGAACTTCCCCCACCACATGCTATTTCTTTTAGTCTAGGAGAATGTATTCTCTCCTCTTGTCACTAACAATGGATATGATAAGCTAATTATATAACATATTTTTCAGTAAGCTTGACTGCACTCAAACTGTCCTCAAAAAAATTAGTACAAAAGTCCTAGCCTGTTGTCCTTGCTTCTCGCTCTCATGGTGTCTTAACCGCTCATTTAGATGTAGATGGGGGGTCAGCTGATTCAAACTTCAGTCGGAGGAGAAAAGAGGCAGAAAACACGCACCCGTTTATGAGCTTGACAGGAGATTTTTTTGAGACTAGAACAGTAAGTCAGCTCTGAAAAATCTGCCCAAAATTTCCCCTGGCTAAGAGGAAAATTGATAACAAGTCTATGTATTAAAAAGAGAAACTATCTCGAGGGATAGAAATTAAAAATTTTTTGGGATCAGATGGTTAGAATAAAACCATAGAGGGGCTGCTCCTAGTCTTGAGCGCTAAGTCTTTCTAAAACCAATTACAAAAACTTTTATGATAGAGGACGACTACTCGTGTTATACCTTGCAGAAGTAAAAAAACAGACTAGGGGTTTTATCGGCGGTTACAAAACCGAGGTAAAACTTTTGGCTTGTCAGCATAACGATCAGACGTGGAGTGCCATACCAGGGGACGATATCTTAACTTACGACGAAACCAAGTCCATCGGTGAAGGTGCGCTTCTCTTGGTCAATTTGAGCAATAATCGTCAACTGCAAGGAAACCCAGAATTAGCGGGAGCGGAGATGGTGCGGCAACTGCAAAAGATTTCCCGTTTGATGGAGCGCAGCAAGCAAGATCAAGATAAAATCGAGCAGTGGAAACAATCCCTCACCTATCAAAGCGAGATTCTCAACCGCCAGAAAATGGAAATGGAGGCAAGAATTGAGCAAATAGAGCAAGTAGAGGCAGAATTCGAGTATTTAGAGCGACAAAGACAACAAGAACTGGAAACCCTAAAACAACAATTAAAGGATCAACAGCAAGACCTGGAAGAAGGACAAATAAATTTCAACTCCGCCCCCAATCTTTCCCCAGAACAACAACAATTTATTCGTTCTCTAGCGGAACGTTTAGCCAATAATCACGATCTGGGCAATTCTCCCTTACAAATTCTCGATTCCACTCTTGAATCCGTGCAGGGACAACAGGCAATTTTAAACAGTTATTGGCGGGATTTAGAGGAGCAGAAAAAGGCAGTAGAAGATCGTCAGGTCGCTAACGACGAAATGCTCAATCATCTCGAACAAAGAGCTAGGGAATTACAAATGAGTCGCAGTGCTTGGGAAACAGCTAAAGTACAATTACAAATACAAGAAACTATTCTGAGTCAAAAACAGGAATTATTCGAGAGCCTTAACCTCACCCTACAAACCACTGATTCTACCCGACAAATGCTCCTTAGTCTCGCCCAAGGGCAAGACCTAGACTTTGAGTTTACAATCGATCTAGAACCTCTTGAAAAAATGCCTTTAGAAGAATTAGAGAGCTTAGTTAAGAATTTACAAATAGACCTTGATCGCTTAGAAAATTTTGTCAACGACCAAGAGGAAGAATTAACTCTCCAATCCCAAACCGTGGCAGAATTAGAAGCAAGAATGACCACAATAGATGAATCCGAGCGAGCTAATTTAGAGGCAGAATTAGCCGAGGAACAGGAAAGAAAAGGAATGCTGACGCAAACTTTAGTGGGACAAAGACGTAATCTCCAAGAAAGGCAAGCTATTCGCTCTCAACACCTGAAAATTCTGCAACGGAGACAGGGAATTTTATCCCCAGAAGATGCCCAAAAAAGTGGCTTTGAACCAGTGTTAATTCTCTTGGCTGATCATTATCAAAATAATCTCGCAGAAAGTCAACGTTTAGCAGCAGAAATCAAGCGACTACAAGAGGATTTACAAAAAAGCAGCGATAGTATTGATGGTCAATGGTCGGATTTAGAGCAAAAAACTCGTGAATTTGAAGAACAGGATCGACAATGGCGCGATGCTAATCTGGCATTATTGCGCTTAAAAACTCAGGTACAACAGTACGAAACTTTCCTGCAACCCGTGCAGGATCATCTCGATCAAATCCGTCAAAAACTAGAGACTATCTCCCAGTGGTTGACACCTATGGAATCTAATTCACCCTATTAACAGTTAGGCTTAATTGGGGCTTCTTGAACAGATAATATAGGGCAATCCAGACAAAGATGTCGCTGTTTTTGCCGATGACTTTTATAGCTTTTTATCTATGAATAAAATAATTTAGAGCAATTTAACTCTAGGTCAGATGTGGTGTAGACTAGGATTAGTAATTTATACTCAGATAGTTATGAGAGAATCCGATCGAGAAATAATAATTTTAGCGGCTGTGGCCTCCCTCTTGGCAGTGGTGGCGGAAGTAGTGATCGCTTTTTAGATAAAAAAAACTGATTGATGGGGTTAAATTCTGGCAAAATTGACAATCAATGACTAGGAAAGATATCGATAAAATGCCTGTAACAGTGGCATCAATTGCGATCGCCTCGATCGGGGAAATTAAAGCATGAATATTAGTGTAACGGGTCAGGTAAAAAGAATCGAAATAGGCACGGGAACTTGGGCATTAATTGCTGATAACGGTCAAACCTACGAATTAATGGAACCGACCGCCGAATTAATCCAAACAAAGGCAAAAGTCACAGTTATAGGTCAAATTCGCTCGGATGTGATGACTCTGGCCATGATCGGGCCAATTTTACAAGTGACCTCCTTTCAATCCCTGGCATGAAGCCGAAAAATACTGCTTAAAAACGGACAAAAACCGCTTTTTAAGCCTGTAATCTCGAAAAATTGCCGTAATTGTCCCTCAGCTATCCCAGAAAGAAAAATTGTCAAGAATACCCTAGAGGTTGATTTTTTTCGAGAATAATCTCGAAATTTTGGATAATAATACTACAATAGACAGCAACTTTGTCTTAGGAACATCGGAATAACCTAAACCGATCTGTCTGATTGGTTCAACTCGTAGTTACCTAAGTTGGCGTGAGGAGAGGACTGAATGAATTTGCGCGATAATGCTTTAACGATTCTGCAAGAAACGAGTCGAACTTTTTATATTCCCATAAGTCGTTTACCAGATCGTCTGCTCGAGGCAGTAGCTTCAGCTTATCTCTGTATGAGGGCGATCGATGAAGTAGAAGACCATCCCGACCTAGATAACTTCAGTAAAGCCCAGATATTAAGACAAATTAGCCTGAATTTACAAGCAGGTACTGAAAATTCTACCAAAGAGGATTTTACTTTTGGCTTAGTCCATCGGGAGATTTTGCCGGAAGTAACCCTGAGAATTGGCGAATGGGCCCTGTTAGCACCGGATTCGATCGCCCCCCGGGTTTGGGATGCCACGGCGGCCATGGCCGATCGCATGGCCTACTGGGCTGGGAATAACTGGGATATTCGCACAGAAGTGGAATTAGATCAATATACCTTTAGTGTCGCCGGTGCCGTGGGTTTATTGCTGTCTGACCTCTGGAATTGGTACGATGGCACCGAAACTAATCGCAGTTATGCCATTGGTTTTGGTCGGGGTTTACAAGCAGTTAATATTGCCCGCAACCATGGGGAGGATCGGCGCCGGGGGGTAAGTTTTCTGCCCCAAGGTTGGACAATTAGTGATATTCATAATTATGCCCGTCGCAATCTGAAATTAGCCGATTATTACACTCAATCGCTGCCGAAAGGGCCAGCCCTTGATTTTTGTAAGATTCCCCTTGCTTTAGCCCATGGCACTCTCGAAGTCCTAGCTTTAGGTAAGGAAAAACTCAGTCGCAGTGATGTTATCGCTTTGGTACAACAAATTACCCGTTAGAGGAAATCACAATTAAAATTGCCCACGATCGCTCTTCCAAAGTCAGGAATCACAAGCGTGGGCAAAAAACTCCTGGAGTTCAGTAACTTAGAACAAACCGAGAGTTAAAGATATATCGATGGGGAAAGTGGCACCAATACCTAACCAAATCGTGACCACGGTACCGAATAGGAAGATAGCGGTGGCGACGGGACGACGGAAAGGATTTTGGAATTTATTGACGCTTTCAATAAAAGGAACTAACATCAAGCCTAGGGGAACGCCGGCCATGCAAGCGATACCTAAGAGTTTGTTAGGAAGAATACGGAGAATTTGGAAAACCGGATAAAGATACCACTCTGGCAGAATTTCTAGGGGAGTAGCGAAAGGATCGGCAGGTTCACCGATCATGGTGGGATCCATAATCGCTAAACCGGTGCAGAGTCCGATCGTACCAAAGATAACCACCGGGAAGACATAGAGCAGATCGTTGGGCCAAGCGGGTTCACCGTAGTAGTTGTGACCCATACCTTTAGCCAACTTAGCGCGTAGAGCGGGATCGCTGAGATCGGGCTTTTTTAATGTGGACATGGATAATGTCTCCTAAAAATGATTTCGGATCGACAGAGATATTTTTCTGAATTATAGAGGCCCAGAAATGCCTTGTTTACGGATCATCAAGAAATGTAGCAACATGAAGACCGCGATCGACCAGGGTAGTACAAAAGTATGTAAGCTGTAGAAACGGGTTAAAGTTGCTTGACCGACGCTTTCGCTACCGCGCATCAGGGTGACGAGTTGATCACCGACGACGGGAATAGCAGCCGGTACACCAGAAACGATTTTAACCGCCCAGTAACCCACCTGATCCCAGGGTAAGGAGTAACCGGTGACACCGAAGCTAACGGTGATCACGGCCAAGACAACCCCAGTTACCCAGGTTAATTCGCGAGGTTTTTTGAAGCCACCGGTCAGATAGACGCGGAAAACGTGCAGGATCATCATTAAGACCATCATACTGGCGGACCAGCGATGGATAGAACGAATTAACCAACCAAAGTTGACTTCGTTCATGATGTACTGTACGGAGGAGAGGGCTTCTGCTACAGTTGGTTTGTAGTAGAAGGTCATGGCGAAACCAGTAGCAAACTGGATCACGAAGCACACAAGGGTGATACCACCAAGACAGTAGAAGATATTGACGTGAGGGGGGACGTATTTGGTGCTGATATCATCAGCGATCCCTTGAATTTCTAAGCGTTCCTGAAACCATTGATAGGCTTTAGAATCCGTTACTTGTTTGGTAAACATTGCGTAACCAGTAAGAAAAATGAAAGATTTAAGGTTTGACCTTTAAAAAATGTAACACAGTTTTCAGGGCTAATTCTCGCTCCGGTCAGGTTTCTCCACCAGTGGGGATCGATTGGCGATCGCTGGGACGAAAAACCGCTAACTTCCTAAAATTTACCTTAAAATGTCTCCTAGACTACAAAAAATCAGGCCAATTGTCCGACACTGGGAATAGGTAAGGTATGCAATGAGGTCAGTGTGCTATTAAATACCTACGATCCCGAAGGCTTCTACGACGAACTATTCTTAGATGATGGTCAACCTCGTCCCCACGCATCCCCTTTAATCAAATGGTTGCAGAATCTGCCCCCCCGAGAACTTCAACAACACCGGGAAACGGCTCAGTCGGCCCTGTTTGAATTGGGGGTGACTTTCAATGTCTATAGCGACAATCAAGGGGTAGAAAAAATCTTTCCTTTTGATATTATTCCCCGAATTGTCGCGGCTGAGGACTGGGATTATTTAGAAAGGGGACTGAAACAACGCATCAAAGCTCTCAATCTTTTTCTCTCGGATATCTACAATGACCAGTTAATCATTAAAGATGGCATTATTCCCCCCGAATTAATCGCCTCGGCGACGGGATTTCTGAAACCCTGTCTGGGACTGAAACCCGCCGGAGGTATCTGGTGTCACATCACGGGAACCGATTTAGTCCGCGATAAGGATGGTCAATGGTACGTTTTAGAGGATAATTTGCGGGTTCCTTCCGGTATTTCTTATGTTCTCGAAAATCGTCGGGTAATGAAAAGCACCTTCCCCGATATTTTCCAGACAATGAATGTTAAACCGGTGGATGATTATCCTTCCCATCTGTTGGAAACTCTCCTTAATTTAGCACCGCCCCAATTGCCTAATCCCACAGTGGTGGTTTTAACCCCCGGAACCTATAATTCTGCCTACTTTGAACATTCTTTTATCGCCCAACAAATGGGGGTAGAATTAGTGGAAGGGCGTGATTTAGTCGTCTTTGATGGTTATCTACAAATGAAAACCACCAAGGGATTAAGGCGAGTAGATGTGGTCTATCGTCGCCTCGATGATGACTTTTTAGATCCAGCAGTTTTTCGTCCCGATTCGATGTTAGGTGTACCCGGATTATTAAAAGTTTTCCAGGAAGGCCGCGTCGCTTTGGCTAATGCCCCTGGTACGGGAGTCGCCGATGATAAGGTGATTTATGCTTTTGTCCCCGATATGATTCGTTATTATCTGGGAGAAGAAGCGATTTTAAATAACGTTCCTACCTATCTTTGTTGGCGAGAAAAGGACTTAGATTATGTCTTAAATAATCTCGATAAATTAGTTGTGAAAGCTGCCAATGAATCGGGAGGTTATGGGATGTTAGTCGGTTCTCAATCTACCTCGAAAGAACGAGAAGAATTCGCCTCACGTATTGCTGCTAATCCCCGCAATTATATCGCTCAACCGGTGTTAAGTCTTTCTCGGGTTCCGACTTTAATTGACAGGGAAATTGAAGGTCGTCATGTGGATTTACGTCCCTATATTCTCCATCGGGGCGATGAAATTTATGTTCATCCTGGTGGTTTAACTCGCGTAGCTTTGAAAAAGGGTTCTTTAGTGGTTAATTCTTCTCAAGGTGGTGGCAGTAAAGACACTTGGGTTTTAACCAAGTAATCAGGACAATAATCGAAATTTTGCTGGGTTACGGCGAAAATTAAATTATCAGTCAACTGCATAAATTATTGTCGCCTAACCCAACCTACCCTTTTCACTTTTTCCTCGTTAATTATGCTTAGTAGAGTTGCCGATTCAATTTATTGGTTAAATCGCTATATTGAACGGGCAGAAAATGTCGCCCGGTTTATGGATGTTAACCTTAATTTAATGTTGGATATTCCCACCAGCGTTTTGCAACAGTGGGAACCTTTGGTTTTAACCACGGGAGATTTAGAACAATTCAAGGAACGTTACGGCACAGCCACCGCAGAAAATGTGATCAATTTCTTGACATTTGACACGGAATATAGTAGTTCGATTATCTCTTGTTTGCGCTGGGCCCGAGAAAATGCTCGGTCAGTTCGCGAGATTATTTCTTCGGAAATGTGGGAACAGGTTAATGGTTTTTTCTTGATGGTAAAAGATGCTTCCTCTTACCATCCTCAAACTACTTTACCTAACTTTTTTACTCAAGTTAAATTGGCTAGTCACCGTTTTGCGGGGGTGATGGATGCGACGATGACTCATAATGAAGGTTGGCATTTTGGCGTTATGGGAAGATTACAGGAACGCGCCGATAAAACCGCCAGAATTCTTGATGTTAAATACTATTATCTCTTGCCTTCCGCCCAATGGGTAGGAACTTCTCTAGACCAAATTCAATGGATTGCTTTACTGCGGTCGGTGAGTGCCTACGAAATGTATCGTAAATGTCAACGAAGGATTACTCCTAGTGACGTGGCCGAATTTTTAATTCTTAATCGAGAGTTTCCTCGTTCAATTCACTTTTGTCTGCGGGAATTAGACCACTGTTTGCATCAAGTTACTGGGACTCCTATAGGAACTTGGGGGAATTCCGTAGAAAGAAGTTTAGGGAGACTTTGTGCAGAAATGAGTTATCTAACTATCGAGGATATTATTGAAATGGGATTACATGAATTCCTCGACCATATTCAAAAAAGAGTTAATGATGTGGGAATAAAAATGACGGAAACTTTCTTTGTTTTTAATCCCGAACTTGCCCCACCTCTGCCAGTAAATAACTTTCAATATCAATCCCAATTAACAACTTAATGCGTTATCACATTCGGCATCAAACTAACTATTTCTATAATCAACCCGTGATTTTATCGCCCCATCTGCTGCGCTTGCGACCAAAATCCGATGGTGGGCAAACTTTGCGAGAGTTTACCCTCAAAATTAACCCAGAACCTTTAACAATAACTAATATTATCGACCTCGATGGTAATTCTTGTTTACAAATTTGGTTTAATCAACCGACGGAAGAATTATTGATTGATGTGGTGAGTGAAGTGGAAACCCATGGGATTAATCCTTTTCAGTATTTGTTGGAACCTTGGGCGACCTGTTTGCCCTTTGATTATCCCATTTCTCTCCACAGTCAATTACAACCCTACAGACAATTTTATGGGTTAAATAATGACCCTGATATGACAGCATTAGCCCAGGAAGTTATGCAAGAAACCGAGGGACAGGTGCTATCTTTCTTGTTTAATCTTAATGACAAAATTTACCGCAATTGTCAGCAAATTATTCGTCTTACTGGAGAACCCTATCTACCCGGAAACACTTGGAAAAATAAGCAGGGTTCCTGTCGCGATTTTGTGGTTTTATTTATGGATGTGTGTCGCTGTGTGGGATTAGCTTCCCGTTTTGTCAGTGGCTATCAAGAAGGAGATTTAGACCAAGGAGAAAGACATTTACACGCTTGGGTAGAGGTGTATTTGCCGGGGGGCGGCTGGAAAGGTTATGATCCTACCCATGGATTAGCGGTGAGTGACCGTCATATAAGCCTCGTTTCTAGTCCAATTCCCCTTTATTGCGCGCCGGTAGAGGGAAATGCTCGACCGGTTAATCTCGGTCATCAAGTGATAGAATCTCAGCTATCATCGACAATTTCCATCGATTTGTTATCTTGAGGAGAATTTTTTATGGCTAAAGGATTTGGCACAGCAACAAAAGGACATTTAGGCTATGTTTTATTGTTGTGTCCTACTGCTAATGTTTATCGAAAAAATCGGGTCTAAAACCTCGCTTTAAGGCGAAAAGTTTTGGGAGCGGGGCATAAATCCCCGTTACAAAAACGGCCGACCGCCTCCTGCCTTCGTTAAGAAGCCGCCGCCCTCGCCTTCTTGGGAATCTTGGCGAAACTACAGCTATCTTACCGAAAAGAAAGTCTGCCGCCATCGTTCAGGGGGTTGACGAAATGAATTCCCTCAATGGTAGCCCCGGAATTAAAATCCTCGCTATAGACCGTGGTGATTTGATTTAAGCGAGCGGTCGCCCAGATCTGGGCATCCCAGTAGGAAAACCGGTAACTTTCTACTCCACGGGTGGCTTCCAGAACGATCAACTCGGTGATCGGAACTACCTCACAGGCTATTAGATATTGACGGATGCGGGCCAGAGCTTCTTCGTGGGTTAGCAGGGGGCGACGGCTGCGGGTGACGGCCTGAAAGAATTCTCCCATCACCTGCGGACTGATGACAGCGCGGGTGGTGCGGATCAGGTCATCGACAACGGTTAATGCCCGTTCCCGTTTGCTTTTCTCGGCGATATCGTAGAGATAGACCAGAATATTGGTATCGAGCAGGACTCTATCGTTCATAGAGATCCTCCCTTCGCCAATCCCTTTTACCCGGTTGTGATGGGCGGTTTTCGAGACCGGCGATAAAGGCCTTTTCTCGCTCCCAAGCGCTCAAGCTCGGGGTGAGAGAGTTGACCCTGAGCGAAGCCGAAGGGTCAACGTCGAGCGAAGTGGCCTCTGAGCTACGCCGAAGAGTCGAGACGTTGACGGAAATTATGTGTCGGTCGATCGCCTGTCGGATGATCTCGGCCTCACTCAGTCCCGTCTGTCGGGCTTTCTCTTTCAGTAAATTATTCTGCTCGGCTTCGATATAAATTTGCTTGCGGATTTTGCTGACCATAGCCGGTTCAAGTATATACATCACATTATACATTACTATAAGCGTCGTGAATCGTAATCACCAGTTTTTTTATATATCTGAATCTGCTTAGTGCGCATATACTATTAAAACCGAAAACCCCTATCTATCAATGGATACACCCATTAACCTTTCTTAATCTACTAAGTAATTTTCTATGGAGAGTTAAATTATGTCGTCAACTGCCTACGAAACTGATTATAATCAATGGCTAAAAGAGACGGTAAAACAGTTACAAGAGCGTAATTTTGAGCAGGTGGATTGGGATAATTTAATTGAAGAAATCGAGAGTATGGGAAAAAGTGATAGACGAGCTTTAATGAGTCTGTTAACCCGTCTTATCGAACATCTTTTAAAGCTGGCTTATTGGCAAGAAGAAAAAAAGCGGTCAGGTAATCATTGGGCGGCAGAAATAGTCAATTTTTGCGCCCAAATTCAGCATCGTTTAGAAGATAGTCCCAGCTTACGGCCAGAATTAGCGGCTATGTATGATAAAGTTTATCCAGTGGCAATTAAATCGGTTTATCAGCTTTTTTCCCTCAATTCAGACGCTCATATATCCCTCGAACAAACATTAGATGATAATTGGTTTCTCCCAGCAGAAAAATAGTTCTTAATTATAAAAACTGATGGCCCCACCCTCATACTTATTAAAACTTAAATTTTAGGGTAAAAAAAGAGGAATATAATATCAGGCAGTCAAATTAAGGATATTTTCTGGATGAGAATCTTAACATCTACCACTATTGCAGTTTCTCTCTCTTTATCCCTTATCGGCCCCAGCTTTGCGGTTAGCTTGGTAACTAATCGTGCCGACCTCAAGGGTAATGATTCCATCGATTGGTCGAGTCTTGGTAAGGTTTTAAACCCTTTTAACCCTAATTTCGCTGATTTTCTCGGTTTTTCCTTTTCCGGTACCTCCGCTGGAGGATTGGGCTTAGATGTAGATATTAATCCGATAAATCCGCCGATTACACCGCCTTTTGTCTTTAAAACGGCTCCTATTCCGCAGGGCATCCCGACTAACTTTGCTAACGGTGATTTTCTCTTGTTTACGGGGCTGCAGTTTGGTATATTTCCCGCTCCGGGCAACCCTGGCCCGATTTCGATTAGCTTTGCGCAACCGGTTAGGGCTGCTGGAGCGCAAATCGCTGTGGATGATGAGCCGAACTTTGTTGGTACTATCAAAGCATTTGATATTAATGACAATCTTTTGGATAGTTTTAGTGTCAATGGTACATCTTCTACAGCATTGGATAATTCTGCCATTTTTCTGGGGGTAAAAAGTGCTTTGGCCGAGATTAGCCGCATTGAATTTAGTAGTGATTTTAATAACCGCGCCATTGGCATTAATACTCTCAGTATCGATAACCCTGCCATTCCTGAACCATCCCTGACAATGGCTATCCTCGTTATGGGTTCGGGTTTGCTGTGCCTGAAAAAAAGGCTATGATAGTGGAAAGGACGAGCCTAATTTTGATGGGAAAATTAAGTTCGACTTTCTAAAAGCTGTTATCTCCACAGAATTGAATGACTTGATAATGTTCAAACTTCCTCTCTGGAACCCCAGCACTTACCACTCCTTACCCACGACTATAAAATTAGCATCCATCTGGCGGGGGTATTACCCTGATTAATACCCCCTATTTTTGGTCTGGTATAGTGTTAAGCTTCTCCTGTGATTGATAAACCCTCTACCCAAACGTAGGGACAAACACCACTGGGAGTAATAACTGCTTCCGGTTCCAGATAAACAATCGATTTCAGCAGTGTTAAAATATCCCCAGCTACGGTAGCGGAATCGATGCTAATGCGCTCATTTTTGTTAACTAACCAACCGTCAAAGGGCAAAGAGAAGGAACCTTGTAGAGAATTAACTCCCGCGTGAAGTGCCTGTAAACTATCAATTAAAACCACATTTTCTGCTGTTTCCAAAGAATAGCTCTTTGGTTGATTAGCACTAGCAAAAACGTGATAAAAATGGGGACTAACCGTTACTTTTGCGCCAATGTTACCGTTACCAGTCGGTTCTGTATTCATCCGTTTAGCGGTAATCGTGCTATGAAGAAAATTACTCAAAATACCCTCTTTAATTAATTCCACACGACGGGTGGGAGTGCCTTCACTATCAAAAGTTTCTGCGGAAATATTAGCCGGATGGAGAGCATCATCGCACAAATTTAAGGCAGTAGCGGCGATTTGTGTTCCCAAAGATTCAGGAGTAGAAAGACTCTGTTTATCAAGGACATTTTGGGCATTAAACAGATTAGAAAATGCTCCCATTAGACTCAAAAAGGCGCGGGGGGCAAAAACCACTAAATATTTACCCGTGGTAATCGGTTGATAGTCCAGATGGCTAACAGTTTTGCTAATCGCTTCCTCGATGCAACCATCGATATCTAATTTTTCCAAGCCCGGACTCACCCGAAAAGCACCGGCGCTGCGGGGTTTTTTGCCTTCCTGTTCGGTTTTGGTGTATAAATACACGCTGGCATAACTACGCGCTTCCTGACGCATTGCCCCGTCGCTATTGAGATAAAAACGTCTGACCTGCTGTTGTCCCAAACCGTTATAGGGAACACTGGCAATAGCTGGATGGGCTGATAGTAAGGATTTTTCGGCGGCCAATAACTTATCGATAAGAGTGGACACAGGTGCTTGATTAGACATTTCGCTGGCCACTTCTGTGGTAGGTGCGGTGGCAGCGGGACTAAAATCGGGGACATTTTCCTTAACCCCAAAAAAGCTGGCTTCTTGGGCGGTTTTCAGGGCTAATTGCAGTCCCACCGGGTCCACATCGGTGGTCGAGGTGACACCGACTTGATTATCCTGATTCCAGACGCGAACGATAACGCTGGAACGATTGGAAGCTTGTACCTGTTTGGGTTCCCCTTGAAACACATCCACATCGGTTTCATCCACAGAGGAACCATAGATGTCGTATTTAGCAATTCCTAAAGCTTGGGCGCTAGAATTAGCGATTTGGGCGATATCTTCGACTTTTGGCATAGATTTTTTTTGGTGTTGGAGGATAGGTGATAGGGGGATAGGGTGATAGGGTGATAGGGAAGTGGGGGAATGGGGAAATTTCAAATAAAATCCCAACATTCAACATCTTCTAACTGATAACTGAAGAGAGATGCGGCCAGGTGGTGACAATAAAGACAATAACGGCAGCCGTGGCCAGCATAGCTTTGGCAACGTGGCCGATAACCGTACCGACGACAATACCAACACAGACTTTTAGGGATTGTTGCAAACGGGGAGTTAATTCCAAATCGCGACGATAGGCGTATTCTCCCAAAAAAGCCCCCACCACAGGACCGACAAATAAGCCGATAATCGGGCCGCCAATAGGTAAAGCCGGTAAAAGCCCGAATATTCCCGCTAATAAACCCACTACTAGCCCGATTTGACTCCAATTGCTCGCCCCAACTTTTTGGGCACCGAGATAACTAGCGAGGAATTCCACCCCCAGACTGAGGAGAAGGACAACAAAGGCCACGGTTAAAGCGACCCCCATCCCCGCGAATTTGGTGACGAAACCCCACACCAGCATGGCGATTAAAATCAAACTCATGCCGGGGATAGCGGGTAGCAGTTCGCCAATTATCCCCACTATCATGATGGCAATGAGGAAATAGTAGAGAATCACTAAAGCCATGATTAACGACCGCCAACGGTAATAGAATCGACTTTTAAATGGGGTTGACCAACGGTGACATAAACGCTACCACTGACGGAACCGCAAAAACCGGCCGCTAGACCTAAATCTTGGGAACACATGGAGATTTTATTCATAATCTCCTTGGCTGAACCGATTAAAGTTGCGCCTTTCAGGGGTTTAGTCAGGTTGCCGTTTTCGATAAGATAAGCTTCCTCGACAGCGAAATTAAATTCACCGGTCGCCCCCACACTACCACCGCCCATTTTTTTGCAATAAATGCCTTTATCGATGGAATTAAAGAGATTATCGAGGGTATATTCACCGGGAGCGATGTAGGTATTCCGCATCCGACTAGCGGCCGCATAGGTGTAGTTTTGACGGCGACCGCTACCTGTGCGGGGATGGCCGGTTTTAATTGAACCAGTGCGATCGGCAATGAAGTTTTTTAGGATACCATTTTCAATGAGGAGAGTACGCTGGGCCGGCATTCCCTCATCGTCCATATCGATAGTACCGAAAGCTTTATCGGATAATCCTTCGTCCCAAGCCGTCAGGTTTTCGTGGGCGATTTTTTCGCCTTTTTGATCGAGAAAGGGCGTGGTTTTTTGCTCAATTTGCGTAGTTTCTAGCAAATGGCCGCAGGCTTCGTGGAAGATAACGCCGCCAAATTCATTGGCCATGACGATGGGATAACTGCCGGATTCTACATAGTCAGCGTAAAGCTTTTTCCCCGCCGATTCGGCCACTTCTGCCGCTGATTCCTCGGCATTCCACGTCCGCAGAAAATCGGGATTACTGGTATTACCCACCCGTTTACCAATGCTAGAACGATTAGTCCCATCGGCACAGAGGAGATTATAGCCCACGGATTGGGTGAGGCGAATATCCCGGGCAAAAGTGCCGTCACTAGCGGCAACTAAAATTTCTTGCCAATCGCGAAAATAAGCGGCGCGACGAGATTGGACGTGAGAGGCTTTCTGATTGAGTTGAACGTTAGCAGCTAGGAGAATATCACCCATTTCTCGCAAAGAACTGCAATTATTCAGCCAAATATCTTTATTTTTGACCGTGGCATAATCCCGGAACATTTCCAGATTGATTTCGGGAATATACGCGTTAGGACTGGGTAGGTTTAAACCGAGAATCGATAAACCTTTTTCTAGGGCATTTTTTAAGCCTTGGAAGCTTAAATCGTTGGTACTGACATAACAATCGGCTTTCCCGCGAAAAAGGCGGATTCCTGCCCCTGTAGATAGTTTCGGTGAGAGACTGGTGATGCTGTCATCTTCGGCTAAACAACTGATATAGTTGACTCTTTCGAGGAAAAATTCGATAAAAGTCGCCCCGGCAGCCCGTCCCAGTCCCAGAAGAGTGGACAAAGGGGCCGCCCAAGAGCTATCAAAGCGCTCCAGACTAGGATTATATTTCAGGGTGGGGAGTTCTTTGGAGATGAGTAGGGTGGGTGACATAAAGCTCGTTTATCAGTTAATCTGCTGGTTTCTAGTCTAACAGTTCTCAGTTTTTTGCGTCTTGGGGCGGTCTAACCCGGCTAAATTTTTCTCATTCATATCTCTTAATAAAAACCTTGATTCGATCGCTGATCACCCGCAAGATTAAAGTAAAGAGCGACTCAGGATCAAAATAATGGCCACAGCGACACAATTCTTAAACATTTCTGACTTGACAAAAGATGATTATTGTGTATTCGGTTTAGCGATTTGTTTTCTTAAACGGGAGGGAGAATTAGAAAAAGTGGCGGTGTTAGAACCGATTCCCTCGGCAGCCCTAGAGGCAATTGTCAAAGGAATTCCCACTTCCTACGAATTTGCCCGCGCCATGGCTTTGGGAGAGGTATTTCAGGACGATAATCCCCAAATACCCAGTAATTTTCCCGATAATGTACAATTATGCGAGAATTTTGTCGAAAGGGCGATTGCGGCCACTCGCACCTATAAAAATCAACCCCACCTGCAAGGGTTAATCCCCTTGGGCGGCCAAAAAGACGATTTAAACTTTTCCCTAGAGAAAAAACGCATCTTAAATGCTGTTCATGTGGTGCGGACGGAGGATAACGTCAAACAACATTCTCACACCCATAAGGTTTTGTAATCAAGGTGAGTTCGGGTTAGGGAAATTTTGCAATTTTCCCTGATTCCGAACTCAGGTTATAGTAGTTATCTTAAGGGTGAGGTGTAAAGTTGGGATTTTGAGGAGTCGGTCGTCAGGAGATGATTTTTATTTATTAAGGCAATGCTACACATAAATTTTTGCTGACTGAATATATATCTTCAAACAAATAATCCCATTCATGTTCTAGATGTCTAGCAATGTGGTAAGCAAGCAAGGGTGGGACAGCATTACCAATTAGTTTGTAACCCTCCGTAGCCGAAAGTGAATATTTTCTATCTCCCTTGTTTTGTGGACGCACAAATTGAAAATCATCGGGAAAAGTCTGTATTCTCGCACATTCCCGCACAGTTAAACGTCTCATTTTTAACCCTGCTGCTAACTCATTAACTATCTTTCCCCCTAATTCTAAAGATAATCTCCTAAATTCAATATTGCCGTGATGTTCCGAGCGAATAGTCGGACCTAAACCCTGTAAATTAACCTCGATTTGTCCCTGAGTTTTGCCATAATGTTTAGCTTTTGAATAGCTTTTTTGTGAGAGGTCAAATAACTCATCTTCCGGTTCTGCTAAACCTGATAATATCTGACCAACTGTACTGTAAGTTTTAAGAGGATATATTGACTCAAACAGATTTAATTGATGCCTAATAACTTGATGGGTTGGATGTGGAAAAATATCACGATTTTGTAGATGTCCTATCGCTGTCGCTTTTAAATAGGTTTTATTTAAACCGATAAAGATAATTCTTTCCCTCGTTTGGGGAATTCCGTAATCGGGAGCAAAGAGAAGTTTAGGAATAACTATATATCCATCTTTACCAATGGCACTAAAATCATCTTCAATTATATCTTTAACATTAGCCAAAGAGATTAAACCTTTGACATTTTCAGCAATAAAAACTTTAGGTAAGGTTAATTCAATAACTCTCTTCATCCAATAATAGAGTTTCCCGCGATTATCCTGAAAACTATCTTCACTCTCGTCTAGCAGTTTCCCCGTGTGACTTTTGTGAGAATTAAACCCCTTTCTTTTTCCTGAAACACTAAAATCTTGACAGGGAAAACCTCCCGTTACTACATCAATATTACTGGGAAACTGAAACTCTCCTTTTTCTGCTTGTTTGACTAAATCTACAATACTCCCCAAGTGAAATACATTCTTTTTACCCCTTTTTTCAAAGTAGGGAATCCAAGCATTATGGGCAGCTTTAGTTATATCATTAGCAAAGACAGTTTCAAACGTAGTGCGTTGAAGTTTTAGCCATGGTTCCCGTCTTTCTACTATCCAATCTTGATGAATATTTTCATTAACACAGTCTTGGTGTACCCAAAAACCTCCCTCTAATCCTAAGTCCATTCCCCCGCAGCCAGAAAATAGGGATAAAACTCGCTTTTGTTGCCTATTCATCACTATTGATTGATTGATTGAATGAGTAATTTAATAATATCACACTGATAATCAACTCGATCGAAAGGGATTAATTAAAGTTAGTTGATTGGATATAGCGGTGTGCAGTCGTATGAGGTACAGTGTCACGAGCTATAAACCATGCTAGGCAAAGCTTAGTCTGTATCTCACTCAATCGCTTACCGCTATATTATTAACCCATCCTGCATATCTTCAGAGTAAAGAATACTAGCATCGGATGCTAAGGCACTAGCTACAATTAAACTATCCCAAAAAGAAAAACTGTATTGAGTACGAAGATTAGAAGCGGATTCAAGAATTGTTAAGTTAAATTCCACCACTCGACAACGATTGTAAAGCTCTCGATTGATAGAGCTAATCCTCTCTTCCTGAAAATTAGCTTTTCTAAGCAAATTAACGGAGATTTCATTAATAACTTGAGTGCTAATAATCAAGTTTGATTCTTCAGTAATAGAAGTGGCAATAATGTGCTTTCTTTCTCTTTCCAAAACTTCTATTCGTTGATCCTCAAAGAACCGATAAAGCCAAATGTTAGTATCAATAAAGCTGGTTAACATTTTTATTTACGATTGGCGATTATAAATTTCATCACGAGAGATAAATCCAGAGAATTTAACGGGATTTTCGGTTAAATCATCGATAATTTCCTTATTTTTGAGTTCTGAATTCGTTCTAGTCGTCGTTTGTTTGATCACAATAACTTGAACTTCGCTGTCTTCCCTCAAGTCCTGTTGGTATTCTTCGGGAATTTCGATAATACCTTGTTTGATTTTGGCTTTAAATTCCACTGCATTTAACATATTGTTTCTCTTGATCGACTGTCTGTAAGCTCAATTATAACAAACCTTGCTTAATCCCAACAGTTCTGTGCTGTTATAATTTTCTTGCCGCTAATAATCTTCGGCTCAAAGGCCAGCGGATTGGCATTGAAACTATTCTTTATTAAAGGGTGAGCGCATCTCAAACGCTATTGACAATTGACCAATTTTGTGATACACCTGCCTATAAGAATTTAAAGTGATACTAGGCAATCAGAATAGTTACAAATTCGATTCATTTGGTCGATTGTTACTTAACAATTGAGACGGCAAATTCTACTCAAATATGCCTGAATCGTGGGCAAGCAACCCACAGAAGTTAATTTTATCAAGGATTGTTAAGATGCGCTTACCCTGTACCCCGAATGGAGTATTCTATGAAGATAAATCAGACAGTGATGCAATTTAGACTTGAATCGGCGCAACTCTTACACGAGAGTGAGACAATAGAAGTATATCCTCCAGAATAATCCTGTAGATGCCATTACCTCGTTATCAAGTCACCCTTCAAGATCACTCCGGTTCTATTGGACAAGCTGAATTAACAGAAGCAACTCAAGATGATATGCCCTCATTAAAACGAGGAGAGTGCGAATTCTATTGGGAGTCTTTCTGGGAAAAAGCCGATTTTCAGTATCAGGCAATAGTTAAACTGACACTTAATGGAAAGTGTTTAGGTTTAGTTCATCTTTCGGCATTTAACGATTCTATCGAAGACCTTGAAGAACTTAAAAATAAGTCTCCAGAGTATATATTCATCGATTATCTAGAAAGAATTGATAAACAGACATCTTACAAGCCAGTGGGATTATGGTTAATCTGGTATGTAGTCAATATAGCACTGTCGCTCTGTACTGGGGATTGTCATGAAACTTTGATTTTGCTGCACTCTGTCTCAGAAGCGATCCCCTATTATGAAAAGCAGGTTATGATGGAGGGTGTCAATTGGGTCACACTAGCACCAGGAGAGGAAGGCTATGCTTTCAGGTTTACTAAACAAGGGGCAAAACAGTTTTGGGACAGAATCCAACAGCGATACGGACCAGCAAACTTCTTTGAATGAAAAATATTTATCTGAAGATGCGAGTGACGTTATAAAAGCTGGCTCTAAATCTTACATGAATTATCGAGAACGGGCTGAATGGTTGAAAAAATTAAAACAGTCGAAACAGGAAAACTAAGGTTAATTGTGATTTTTAAGGATAAAATTCCCAAAAAAAAGGGATTTTAATTGCCTTTTCCGATGGGATTACCGGGTTTTACCAGTAAGTTTGCGCCAATTCAGGCTTGAATTGGCATTGTCAAATCCCTTGTTTACACCATTTTGATTTCTTCTTCCGTCATATTAAAGCAGATTACACCACAGTAAAATTAAATATTTTTGATGTTTTAGTCTAACCTAACGCAGCTTCTTTTCATTTGAATAGAAATTTTATGTATTCTCACTGTTAATTGTCTCCTTATTATTGGGTAGGCTAAGATCGTAAACTAATAGTCAATAGTTAAAGTTGATCAATAAATATGCCTAATGTAAATTGTATTCACAAATCTATATTTCTAAAGCTCATAAGTTTTTCTAGTCCCTTGCTTACTTGCACAGGACTAGCTTTATCTCAAAATTCTTGGATACCTATCAGACAAGATAGAGACGTGAAAATAATGCTCGATTCAAGTTCTCTGGATTTGGTAGAGATTCAAAAAATATCCTTCGGACGAGGAGTGACTTATTACGGAAATTCTAAAACTTTTCTCAAGTACGATACTTATAGTTTCTCGAATAAGAAACAACAATGGTTTCAAAAAGAATGGATAACTGATTGTAAACACTGGGCGACAATAACATCAGTTCAAGTATTTGATAAAGATATGCAAAAGCTTAAAAGTAGCAATGACGATTATGGAGTAAATATGGTAGACCAATATACTCAGCGTGGTTTTGGTTCTGATTTAATTCGTGCTTACTTCTTAGGTTATAAGAAAGCATGGAACATGGTATGTGAGAAGTGAAAACTCCTGAATTGAATCAAATCAATGAACCTCCTCACTGGAAGACTCCCTAGTGGGTTGTGTTCAATCGGCATATCAGACATTAGGACGATCGCCAATTTCTATCTCTTATCCTTGTACGAATCTTGTATGATAGTGGAGTAAAGAGTACAGTCTCGTTACAAGAGAAAGGCTGAAACCGTTGTTATATCTAATGGGCGGAGTCGGACTCGAACCGACATGAGGGGCTGCCTCGCCACATTTTGAGTGTGGTGCGTCTACCAATTTCGCCATTCGCCCTTGGCATTAGTTTTATCATTATAACCCATTTTTGGCCCCTTTAACAAATTTTGATAATCGGGGGAACTGGCCCAACGATCGATTTCTCGCGCGCGCAGGACGGGGAGGGGATGGGTTAACTGTTGGGTTTGCAAACCCTTTAACATTTCGCCCATTTCCGAGACGCTGACGGCATCGTAGGACTTGGCCTGATCGATAAAAGCCTCTAAATTTAATAAAGGTGCGAGACTGGGGGAACCTCCGGCTAACTTCATTAACACCGACATGACGATTTTGGGGTCTTGAACTGCCAATAAAGCCGCTCGATCGCAACTAAACTCGGCGCAGCGCACCCATGCTAACATTCTCTCCTGTAGGGATCGTGCTAACATTGTCCCCCAATTGGGTAGTAATCCCGCCGCTAGAACCATAATATTGGCTAAAGTCAGATAAACGCCGTGTTCACATTTGAGATGTCCTAATTCGTGGGCCATTACCGCTTGAATTTCTGCGGGAGTCAGCATTTCAATTAGGGAAGTGTGCATCACCATAAACGGTTTTTTGCCGCGCATGGCGAAGGTATAGGCGTTAGGAACGGGGTTTTGTTGAATGTATAATTGAGGTGGTTCTAAGTCGAGAACTCGGCAAGCTTCTAGGAGGAGATTATGCAGGTCGGGTAATTGTTTTTCCCCCACCAAAACACTAGCAGCAATATTATTTAAGTAAAAGAATTCCTCAGCGACGGAACCTAATAAACTTCTCACGGCTATATCTAAACCGGGCAGTTGTTTAAGGGAATTAGTGGCCTCTAGGTCGATAGGATGGCGAAAATCATTGGCTTTTAAGCCGAGTAATAACTGTTTTGATAATTCCATATTCTTATTCATTTAACCAAGCTTTGACGCGTTCTAAACTTTTCCAATCGGGTTTTCTAGCTAAACCATCGGCGATATTTTCATCCACTTCTTGGCGAACTTCTTTGTTTAAACTAACTAATTGTTGCACCAGTTCGATATGTTCCCTAACTCCGGCGGTTTTGGTTTCTAACATAGCCAAAACCAAATTGATCCGGTTTTGGGGGGAAACTTTATCGAGTTTAACGGCTTTTTGGGCGGCTTTTAGGGCTAATTCTGGTTTATCGGTGAGCATATATAACCAAGCTAAACAGGACCAAACGGCGGCATTTTTCGGACTGCGATCGCTTAATTGTTTAAATTCCGGCAATAAACTGGCGGCACTTTCTCCCTGTTGGTAGCGTTCTAAACCTTGTTCGAGGGTAAAATTGGCGGTTTCTGTCATTTTCAGTGGCGGGGTTAATCAAGGAGCAAATTTAACGGTTATCGGTGTATTACACGGAGTTAATACAATTTACCTTTATCTAATATTTTAGCAAAATTTGTCCCTTTGTAAGCAAAATTTTAAAAGACGATGCCCCGTTCTCGCCAGATCATCAATAGGCCACTCATCGAAACGAATAACATCACTGCTTGTTTAAATTGTTGGGTACTCATTCTTTCTAAAACTTTTTGTCCTAACCAATTGCCCGGCCAGGCCGCTAATCCTAATAATAAACCGTAACCGAGAAAGGGCAGATGTAAAACTCCAAAGGCTCCGTAGGCGATTAATTTGGCCACATGAACTACTACCATGTGAACGGATTTCGTTGCCACCATTGGTTCTTTAACTAGCCCATAGTTAATATAAAACAGGTTCATCATCGGGCCGGTACTACCGACTAATCCCGACAGGAAAGCGTAGATAAATCCCGATGGCATAAAATACCAAGTTTTAATCTCAAAAAAAGAATTTTCTTGTTGGGGAAATAATTGTTTAAGCGAGGATAAAACCAGAAAAATTCCCAAAACTAGCGGCAACCATTTGAATTGTAAATGGGCAAAGACAAAAGCGCCGAGGGTAGATCCGATAATTGCCCCGGGTAGATACCATACCGTCGAGGGCCAGTCAATGACGCGCCAATACATTCCCATGCGTTGGACGTTACCGAGTAGCATCCCCGTGGTTAAAACTGGAGGAATGACGGCAGCATCGAGAAACCAACCTAAAACGGGGAGTAGAATCAGAGGACTGCCGCCACCAGCAAGGCTACTAAAAAACCAAGCTAGACTACCTGCCAACATCAAGGTAACAATGATCATCGAGTTGTAAAGTTAAGTTAAAAAGAGTTACTTAATCTATTATGATATCTTCTTTGGGATCTTCATCGGTATAATGCCATTCCACATTGGGCATAGCCTCGAAAGCTTGCCGGACGTAATCCTCCCAGAGTTTCCGCATTTTAGCTAGGTAGGGATCTCCTAGTCGCAATTGTAACTTATGACGTAGGCTTAGGCTATTAGCTTCATACATACTCAAATAGATAGGTGGACCAACGGAAATATTCGATTTCATGGTCGAATCGATGGAAAGTAAGGCACATTTTGCCATTTCCTCTAGGGGTGTATCATAGGTAATAGTGCGATCGAGAATCGGTTTACCGTATTTAGTTTCACCTATCTGTAAAAAGGGCGTTTCTTTGGTGGCTTGAATATGATTTCCCTGGGGATAAATCAGGAATAATTGCTGGTCTTCTCCTTTAATTTGTCCCCCAAGAATAAAGTTACATTGGAAATCAATACTATCTTTTTCTAGCCAAGTTCTTTCCCTAGCTTGTACTTGACGACTTTTATCACCGATATAGTGGGCAATATCGTAGAGATGATTCAGAGAATGGAGATTTTTATCCTCTTGATTGTGCAGATCTCTTTTTAGTTCGTGAATCACTCCTTGGCTAATCGATAAATTCCCCGATGTGCAGACCATAATTACTCTTTCTCCCGACACCGAAAAGTCAAATAATTTCCGATAGGCCGAGATATAATCGACTCCCGCATTCGTGCGAGAATCCGCCCCCATAACAATGCCAAAACGATTGATAATTCCTAAACAGTAAGTCATTTTCAGTTATCAGTAAACAGTAAACAGTAATTAGTGAAGAGTGATCGGTGAATAATATCATTTAAAGCTTAAAACTTTAATCTGATAACTGATAACTGATAACTGATAACTGAATCAAGCCATAACCATTCCACCATCGACGTTAAAGACTTGACCAGTGATATAAATGGCGGCGGGATCGGCGGCTAAAAAACGCACCATTCCGGCGACTTCTTCTGGTTTTCCATAACGGGAGAGGGGGATATATTTGAGAATTTCATCTGCTTTGAGGTCATGAGTCATATCGGTTTCAATAAAGCCGGGGGCCACGGCATTAACAGTGATGCCTCGACTGGCAAATTCTTTGGCTAAAGTTTTCGTTAAACCGATAACACCGGCTTTAGCGGCGCTGTAATTAGATTGACCCGGATTACCCATCAAACCGGATACAGAAGTAATGTTAATTATGCGGCCGCTTTTCTGTTTTAACATCAATTTACTGACGGCGCGAGTGCAGAGAAAAACCCCGGTTAAATTGAGATCGATGACCGCTTGCCAGTCTTCTAATTTCATTCTTAACATTAGGGTATCCCGGGTAATGCCGGCATTATTAACTAAGACATCAATATGACCGAATTTTTCCTTGGTACTATCTACTAAATTATCCACTTCTTCGCTTTTAGCCACATCTGCTTGTAGAGCTATTGCCTTTCCCCCAGCTGCGGTAATTTCTTCAACAACGGCATCGGCAGCACTGCTAGATTTAGCATAGTTCACCACTACAGTAGCACCCTGGCTGGCTAATTCCAAGGCGATCGCTTTACCGATCCCTCGCGAGGCGCCGGTTACTATGGCTACTTTGTCTTGTAAATGCTGGCATTCTGCGGGTAATAGTTTCATAATTTTCTGCATTCCCCAAATAATCGTCAAATCTCAAGAGAAAACTTTGTACTGATAACTTTGCTCAAAACACTTAATTATCTCACAAGCGGGTTAATCTGACCGCAGCCATCCTCAATCGCGATCGCTCTGTACCCACTTTCCTCTATAGTATCAGGGAGAATTGGCCGCCACTAATTGATCGAGTTGTTGCTGCATCAAATAACAGACTTTCTCATAACATTCCCGTACATAACGGCGGTCCCGGGCTGCTTTTTTGCCGTAACGTTCAAAAATAATCGGGGGACAAACCCGCGTATGTATCGGCACAGGTAAGGGAATATTCGGCAAGGGACCGATAGCTAGTCCCCAGGGTAAACCGAAATAGATGGGACAAGTCCCGGGGTCAATACCGAAAGGCCAAGGCATACCCTGTTTATGCAATTCTTTTAATTGAGGATAAATATCTTCGAGGACAAACAGGGTCGAGTGAGCGCCGTGGGAAATGGCGGGAATAATCGGCACTTCGTACTGTAAAGCTAGTTTAACAAAAGCTAGATTACCGGCAAAATGAATTTTATTTCTTAAACTGTGGGGACGGAAAACATCCGTAGCACCTCCTGGATAAATTAGTACACTAGCACCACTATTCAAAGCAGCGATCGCCATTTTCGGATGTGCATGAACGGCCCCCATTTGGGCTGCTAGACTAGCTTGGGGTGGAAAAACTCGCCAGACTCGCGAATCCATCAAACCATAGATTAAGCGATCGCTGCCAAAGCGTTGAAACCAATCATACATCATCATAAACATATCGGGAGCCGCTAAACCGCCGTTATGGGAGCCGATGAATAATACTTGTCCTGAGGGGGGAATATTTTCCCAACCATCGGTTTTAACGCGAAAATAATGGTGATAAAACCAATCCAGAAGGGGGACAAATTTTTCGATCACTTGCGGATCCCGATCCTCTAATGACCAACCGGTGAGGGTATCAACAGGGGCCTTGGCTGCTTGTAGGGATAATTCGGCAAAAGTGACCGTAGATGAGACAAAAGAGCTAAAAATCTGCATTGATGCCAAGGGGATAATTTGAGCGCATCTTATTATCGCAAATTTCGCTTAAAAAACCCATCGTTTTAGAACGGCTTTCCTTGATGATTCTGCGATGTCGAACCTGTTTGGGGTGAAGATGTCTTTATGGTTAAAAGATCGCAAGGGACGCACCTTGTCAGATGAGGACATATTATACTATCCTTATGATAGTAGTAACCTGAGCCGAAACCATGAAAACAATTAGTTTTAAAACCCATGTAGGAGAAGATGGAACATTACAAATATCTTTACCGCCTGAACTTAAAAATACAGATTTAGAAGTAACCTTAGTTTATCAGCCAATATCTCTAAAAGAACAAGAAGAAAAAACCACATTTAGCCAATGGCAAGAAGGCTTCTTTGAAGAAGTAATTGGCGGTTGGGAAGGTGAATTATTAATAAGAGAAAAACAGCCAGATTATGAGGAAAGAGCGATCGAGAATGATTAAGGATAAAAATCAGCAAACCTATAGAGACCCTAGTATTGTCGGTTATTATGCCCAATTAACCGCACTACAGCCAGCAGAAAGGACAATTTTAACCCGGCTGCAAGAGCGTTTATCGACGATGAAAATGCTTGATTTAGGGGTAGGTGCGGGACGGACTACGAAGTATTTTGCCCCTCTTGTGGGAGAATATATCGGTGTTGATTATTCTGCGGAAATGATCGCCGCTTGTCGTCAAAAATTCCCCCATTTAGTCTGGCAAGTGGCCGATGCTAGAAATCTAGAACAATTTGCCGATAATTATTTTGATTTTATTCTCTTTAGTTTTAATGGCATTGATTATATTTCCCATGCTGACCGTTTTCTAGTTTTAGAGGAAATTAGCCGCCTCGGTAAAGCGGGTGGTTATTTTTGTTTTTCTAGTCATAATCTTCAGGGAATTATCCCAGAATTCGATTGGAAAAAAAAGATTAGTTTGAATCCTTTTAGTAGCTATGTCAATTTAGTCATCTGGGCGATTTTGCGGGTCTGTAATCCCTCTCTTAGCTACAGACAGTTATTGACTGCTGACTATGCAATTATTCGAGATGAACCCCATAATTTTCGTCTGCAAAATTATTACGCCACCCCCAAAGAACAATTAAGACAGTTAAGGTCTTACTTTCAAGAGATTAAAATTTATTCTTGGAAAACCGGTCAGGAAATTAAAAGCGAACAAGAGTTAAATACTAATCTTGATCATTGGCTTTATTATCTCTGTCTTCTTCCCTAATATTATCCCGCTTTTTTGGGGGATATTGAAGTAATGCTTGGGCAAGATAATGACCGGTGTAGGATTTTTCACATTTAGCCACGGTTTCCGGTGTTCCCACCGCGATTAATTCTCCCCCCTTGTCCCCTCCTTCCGGTCCCAAATCAATAATCCAATCGCTACAGCGAATCACGTCGAGATTATGTTCGATGACGATAATCGAATTACCCTTATCGACCAATCTTTGTAACACATCTAAGAGATGATGCACATCATAAAAAGATAACCCCGTAGTCGGTTCATCGATCAAATATAGGGTTTTTCCCGTGGCCCGTCGGGATAATTCGGCCGCTAATTTCACCCTTTGCGCTTCCCCACCGGATAAAGTGGGGGCGCTTTGACCGAGTTTACAGTATCCTAAACCCACATCCACGAGAGTTTGTAATCTGGTGGTGGCCCGGGGGACATTTTCAAAGACTTTTAATGCTTCCTCGATCGTCATATCTAAGACATCGGCGATCGAATAACCTTTATACTTAACCTGTAGGGTTTCCCGATTATAACGCGCCCCTTTACACACATCACACTGCACATAGACATCGGGGAGAAAATTCATCTCGATCACGTTTACCCCTTGGCCTAGGCAAGCTTCACAGCGTCCTCCCTTAACATTAAAAGAAAACTGCCCCGCTTTGTAACCTCTAGCTTTTGCTTCGATGGTTTCGGTGAAAATCTCGCGAATAATGTCAAAAACCCCCGTATAGGTGGCAGGATTTGACCGAGGAGTGCGTCCTATCGGTGATTGGTCGATGACAATTACTTTGTCAACCGCGTCCAATCCTTCCACTTTATCTAACTCTTTGGGGAAGGGAGTTAAACGGGTTAAATGATGTTGTAAAGCTGGATATAATAACTCATTAATTAGGGTGGATTTGCCTGAACCAGATACTCCTGTAATCGAGACTAATTTTCCTAAAGGAATCGTTACATCAATATTTCTTAGGTTATTTTGATGGCAATTTTTTAAGACTAAAGCATTACCATTCCCAGACCTTCTTTGGGGAGGAGTTTCAATAACTTTGCGTCCCGATAGGTAGGCTCCTGTTATCGATTTTTTGGACTTTAAAAGACTTTTAAAACTGCCTTGACAGATGATTTCTCCGCCATGAATCCCCGCTTTCGGACCGATATCGACCAAATAATCAGCTGCCCGAATCGTTTCTTCATCGTGTTCGACAACAATTAAAGTATTACCTAAATCTCGCAATCTTTGCAGGGTTTCTAACAATTTACTATTATCTCTTTGGTGTAATCCGATGCTAGGTTCATCGAGAACGTATAATACTCCCGTTAATCCTGAACCGATTTGAGTGGCTAATCTAATTCGTTGGGATTCTCCCCCAGATAAAGTCATCGCTGGTCGATCGAGGGTAAGATAATCTAATCCCACATCGATTAAAAATTGTAGTCTCGCTTTGATTTCTTTGAGAGCTAATTCTCCAATTAATGCTTGTCTTGGGGTTAAATGACAATCATTAATTCTCTGCAAACAATCCCGAATCGGAACTCCGGTAAAATCCGTGACCGTATATTCTCCTAAACGTACCGATAAAGCTTCTGGTTTTAATCTTTTTCCGTGGCAAACTTCACAGGTTTGGTTAACAATATATTTTTCTAGTCTTTGTTTAATAACTTCCGAGGTGGTTTCTTGATAATTCCTATCTAAAATATTGATAACTCCCGCAAATTCTCGATAGTAACCGCGACCAGTATCGTAACGGTAATCATCTTCAAAATAGATCGGTTCTTTACTACCATAGAGAATGATATCTTGCTGGGTTTTTGTTAGTTTCCGCCAAGGAGTTTGAATTTCAAAACCTAAAGCTTGTCCTAAACCGTAGAGGAGAGAAAGATAGTAGGAATTATCCTTATCTGACCAGGGGGCAATAGCAGAATAAACCGGTTGTTTCGGGTCTGGAATGACTAAATCTGCCGAAAATTTCCGTAAACTGCCTAATCCGTGACAGTTGGTACAAGCACCATAGGGAGAATTAAAAGAGAATAAACGGGGGGATAATTCTTCCATAACGGCCCCGTGTTCGGGACAGGCAAATTTCTCGGAAAAGACAATTTCTTTGGTAACTTCGGGATTAGCTTCGTTATTCTCATCGAGAATTTCCACAATCGCTACACCGTCGGAATGCTTTAAACAAGTGGTTAAAGAATCCACTAATCTTTCCTGTAAACCCTCTTTTTTGATCAGGCGATCGATAACAATTTCAATATCATGAAGATGTTTTTTATCTAACTCGATCTCCTCGGATAATTCTACTACCTTGCCGTCAATCCGCACCCGGGCAAAGCCTTGGGAGGCTAAACTAGAGATTAATTGCTTATGAGTGCCTTTTTTGCCGCGAATTACTGGGGCTAAGATTTGAAATCGGGTTTTATCGGCTAATTCCATCACTCGATCGCACATCTGATCGATGGTTTGGGGGGCAATATTGCGATCGCAATGGGGACAATGGGGTTCACCGGCACGACCGAACAATAAACGCAAGTAATCGTAAATTTCCGTAACAGTTCCCACACTAGAACGGGGATTGTGGGAAGTGGATTTTTGGTCAATGGAAATAGCCGGACTTAAACCCTCGATCGCATCCACATCGGGTTTATCTAATTGTCCTAAAAATTGACGCGCGTAGGCGCTGAGGGACTCCACATAGCGGCGCTGTCCCTCGGCAAAAATAGTGTCGAAAGCGAGGGAAGATTTGCCCGACCCTGAAACTCCCGTAAAAACAATCAACTGATTGCGGGGTAATTCAAGATCAACATTTTTGAGATTGTGTTGTCGGGCGCCACGGATACGGATCGAGTCAGTTTGAGCCATCGGATGGTGCCAAGTAGTCCTTAACAATAATAGCTTTGACGAATGGGTTTCAGCTACTAGAAAACCAGTCTTCTATCATATCAAAAGATTCTCGGGGTTAAACCGCCCGTTCGAGAAACTCGCGCATATCTCGATCGGACCCAGGACAACAGCTATGAGTCGCTTCTTCTTCTAAATGGGCTAAAACTGGGCAATTAATCCGATAATCTGGTTCTTTTGACCGTTCTAGTTGCAATTCGTACACTTGTTTTTCCAGTTGTTCAATGCGGTCCACCAAAGCGCGAATAGCCACCGCTTCCGAGTCGGGTAAATCACCGTGTTCGAGGGGTTGCACCTGCGTCCCAGCCCGATAGATTAAACGACCTGGTACACCAACAACGGTACAATCGGCGGGAATATCGCGCAGGACCACAGAACCAGCGCCGACGCGAACGTTATTACCCAGATAAATATTACCTAAAACCTTAGCCCCGGCGCCGACGACCACATTTTCCCCTAGAGTCGGGTGACGTTTACCGCTTTCTTTCCCCGTCCCTCCTAAAGTAACTCCTTGATAGATGAGGGCATAATCACCGACAATGGCGGTTTCTCCGATGACAACTCCCATGCCATGGTCGATAAAAACACCCTGACCAATTTGGGCGCCGGGGTGAATTTCGATACCAGTGAAAAAACGGGCAAGATGGGAAATTAAACGGGGAATAAAGGGAATCCCGATGTGATATAGCCAATGGGCGAAGCGATGGCACAGTAAAGCCTGTAATCCGGGATAACAAAATAGTACCTCTAACCAGTTACGGGCAGCGGGGTCACGTTCAAAAATGATCTTGAAATCGGCTAGGAGAGTAGATAACACGAGTCTTGATTCCATATTGATCGAGCTTATACTAAACCATGTTATCACTCCAGTAAATGAGCCGTTCAACTAAAAAGCGATCGAGTAAGCTGTTTTCCTAGTTCGCTTTTACTGCCCTTGGCCAAATTTTGAAGATATCCTTAATTTCTCTCTTGTTTAATCTTCCTTTAACTTGGTACTGAAAAAATGCTATTGTTTGGCGTTTTTTTGCAAGGTTTCAGCTAAAAATATGATTCAGGCTATCTATCGTCACCAGTGGAAATTTTTATTAACCTTGCTGTCAATTGCTGGCAGTATCAACATTGTTACCGAATCGGCCTCAGCTTTAAATATCACCCGATTGAGCAGTCTTGGCAATAGTACAAATGCTACTAATAACTTCGGGGCAGAAATCCCCGCTTATGACCCCGCTAGTCGAAAATTATTCGTGACCGGTCCCAATAATCGTCTAGATATTGCCGATATCAGCAATCCCGCTAGTCCAATTCGCTTACCCTCGATCGATCTTAGCTCCTACGGTGCGGGGGTTAATAGCGTTGCCATCAAAAATGGTATCGTGGCCGTGGCCATGGAAGCTAATCCCATTACCAATAACGGCAGTGTGGTATTTTTCGATACTAATGGTGTCTTTAAGAATCAGGTGACTGTGGGTGCTTTACCAGATATGTTAACATTTACTCCTGACGGTAATCGGGTTTTGGTCGCTAACGAAGGGGAAGCAGCTAACGGTGTCAATCCCGATGGTTCTATTAGTATTATTGACCTTAGCGCTGGTGTTCTCAATTCCACCGTCAACACTGCTAACTTTACCAGCTTTAATGGTCAAGAGAACGCCCTAAGAAATCAGGGAGTACGTATTTTCCCCGATCAAACGGTTTCCCAAGATTTGGAACCGGAATACATCACAGTTTCCGAGGATGGAACCACTGCATGGGTGGCTTTACAGGAAAATAACGCTATTGCCGTACTGGATATTCTCAACGCTCAAGTTACTGCTATTTTACCCCTAGGAGCCAAAAATTTTAACGCACCGGGTAATGGTTTGGATCCTAGCGATCAAGATGGAGGAGTAAATATTAATAATTGGCCGGTTTTTGGCTTATATCAGCCGGATACGATCGCTACCGTTACCATCGCCGGACAAACCTATTTAATTACTGCCAATGAAGGGGATACTAGAAATGAGGCCCGACGAGTTTCTAATCCAAATCTAATTTTAGACCCCGATGTTTTCCCTAATGCGGCCACATTGAAATTAACCCAAAATCTCGGACGTTTAGATGTTTCCACCATCGACGGACTTAATGCGCAAGGTCAATATAGCCAACTTTTTGCCTACGGTGGTCGTTCTTTTTCGATTTGGAATGTCACTAATGGACTGTCCCCGGTCTTCGATAGTGGCGATGATTTTGAACAAATTTTAGCGGCTTTTTCGGCAACTCCCCTAACTCCTAGTATCTTTAATTCTGATGGTAATCCTAGTAGCTTCGATAGTCGTAGCGATAATAAGGGGCCGGAACCGGAAGGTTTAGCAGTGGGAACTGTGGGTAATCGTCTCTATAGTTTTGTGGGAATAGAAAGGGCTGGCGGTTTCATGGTTTATGATATCACCAACCCTAGTAATCCTTTGTTCACTAATTATGTCAATGATTGGCAATTAGGCGATATCTCTCCCGAAGGATTATTATTTATCCCCGCTGCCGATAGTCCCAATGGTACTCCCCTGTTAATTGTTGCCAATGAAGTTAGTCGTAATCTGGCGATTTATTCCGTGAAACCTGTCCCAGAACCTAGCGCAGTTTTAGGATTGCTAACCCTCGGATTAGCTGGTTATAGTTTGAAAAAAAGAGGGAATTGCTAATCACATCCCGTAAAATGGTAGCGCCTCCGACCAATGGGGGCGTTTTCCCGTTTGCCAGTCCAAATGGGCTAAATCGAGGATAGCGGGGGCATTTATGCCTAAATAACTGGGTGTGGCTAATCTTTGATAGGGAATAGTTAAGTTTTCTAAAGTGTGCTGCCATTGTTCCAAAGTCATCAGGCTATCAGCTAAATAAACCCGATTACCCCGATAGATGCCTACATACAATTGTCCCCTAGTGGCGGGCATTTCTAGGGCTAGATAGGTATCGAGGGGATAAAAATCCCGTTGTGACCAAGCAAAGGCCGCTAAACTGGAGACGGTAAAAATCGGTAGCTGTAATTGTTGTGCTAGGGTTCTAGCTGTGACTATACCGATGCGGGTACTGGTAAAGCTACCTGGCCCCTTAGCTGTGGCGAGAAAGGCTAAATCTGCCCATTTTTGCGGGGCTAGGAACTGTTTTAGATAGGGGTGGAATAGGTTCGATAAATCCCTGTCTAAGTCCCAAGTTTGTTGACGACTATAATCGCTGAAATTAGAGAGGGCCAGTCCTAGTTGGGGACTGCTGGTATGCAAGGCTAATCCATAGACAGGGGAAGACAAGTCAATCTTTATCAGTAAGTTTTTATGGGTCGCCTGGGATTCGAACCCAAGACCAATCGGTTAAAAGCCGAGTGCTCTACCGCTGAGCTAGCGACCCGTTTCGTGTTCTGCACACGATTTATCAATATAACATCTTATCGGGGCTAAGTCAAGGGGTAATTTAAATTTGATTGACTCGCATTTCCACGATCGCCTCGCGGCCACTCTGGGGTTCTAAGTAGGTCAAATGTTCGCCTGTATTGAGGGCGTTGCGGGGAGCGCTCCAGGGTTCGAGACAGATATAATTTTTATCTTTCAGGGTCCAAAAAACTATAGTTGTATAGAGAGCGTCGTAACCGAGGACAATTTGGCGCTGATGATAGGAATCACTAAAACTACTTTGATGGCGAGTAATTTGCAGAAAAGCGGCATCAATTTCTTCGAGATTAAAGTCAAAGTTACCAGAGTAGGAATGGAAGGTTTTCGTTTGTTGATCGAGGTATTGGGAGGAGGGAATGTCAAAGGATAATCGGGTTTTATCGGTGACTTGAAAATAGGGATGAAACCCGATAGAAAAGGGCATTTTTTCGGGGGAAAGATTAATTACTTTTTGGTAAATTTTGAGGCTGTTTCCTTGCAGTTGATAGGTAAAGATTAATTGAAAATCAAAGGGATAGACTTGACGAGTGGCTTCACTACTGTTTAATTCTAGGGTTAAACTAGCGGCAGTTTCGCTGCTTTGTTTGCTGACTTGCCAGGGTAAATCACGAGCAAATCCGTGTTGTTTCAGGGTATAGTTTCGGCCTTGGTGTTGATAGGTATTATTGGATAAGTTGCCACAGATAGGAAATAAAATCGGGACTCCTCCGCGGACGCTGAGGTTAGGATCTTTGAATCTTTCTGTGTCCAGATAGAAAATATCTTCTCCGCAAATTTGCCAACGGGTGATGATTCCTCCTCTAGCGGGAACCACTTCCAGATAAGCGTCAGCCTCTTCATCCTTGAGACAATAGGTAAGATATTGATTTTGGTTTTGAGTGATAGTAAAGGTCATATCAGTAATCAGTTATCAGTGAATATCATCGGTCTTCGGTAGCTTGAAAGCTGAGATAGCCTAGATTGAGATGAAAATTTGGGTAAGAAAATAGGCAATGGCGGCGCTACCAATCGGTACAGTGAGATTATCTATACCTAGTTTCGAGAAAGTTTCTAGAATAGTAGCTCCGAGCGCTGTTAATAAAGATACTAAAATAATTGGCGGATTAATGCCATTAATAAAAGATAAAATAATCAAGCTGACTAAAAAACTGATTGCTAACATAGTCAGGGAACCTTCCAGACTTTTGCCACTGCCGAAAATTTTGTAGGGATGTTGACCGAAATTTTGTCCGACTAGGGCTGCTAATCCGTCTCCTAAAGCCATAATTAAAATACCCATTGCTGCGTATTCGGGGTGAGAAATTGGCCAAAAACAAGCCACGAGAACACCGATACTAACAGCATAAAAAAAAGTTCCCCAACTGCGGCGACCAACACTATTAAGACTGGGTAAAATGGGGAAAAAATAGGATAGGATAGCAATAATTGCCGCTAGGATCGCCGCACTTATTCCCACCCAAGCGGGGATATTTAACCACCAGGCAAAAAGGATGACGTTTCCCGTGCCAATGTGGACAACTTTGCGGGTAATTTCGCCATCGGTACTGAAAACCCTTTTTAATTTTTCAGCGATAAGAATCAGAACAGCTAGGTAACAGGCGACTAAACCGATCGAAAATAGGAGAGAGTGGGACAGTTCCACGTGACAAAAGCGAAAATTGACTATCTATTAGTTTAGGCGATCGAGGTGACATTGATGAAAGGAATTTTTATCGGTTTAATTAAGGGATATAGACGGTTTATTTCGCCGCTATTTCCCCCTTCCTGTCGTTTTCAACCCACCTGTTCCCAGTATGCCATGGAAGCGATTGATCGCTTTGGTGTGCTGCGGGGTTCTTGGTTAGCAATTAAGCGTATTCTCCGTTGTCATCCCTTTCACCCCGGAGGTTATGATCCTGTACCTCCCTGTAGCCACAAGCACGATTAAAAGCCACAGCAGTTATCTCAATGGTGAGATAAGAAGTTTTCGTTTTGGGGATTCAGGAGTCAGGCTTCGGCCGTGAGCTCAGCCGAACGGATTCAGGAGTCAATAGCAAACTAGGTTATACTTCATTTTTAGGGTAAAGTCTGTAAAACTATTGATATTTTTAGACCCGTTGATGACCGCCTATTTTCTTTGGGGAAAGCGATCAATATCGGCGATACCATAAAAGATAATCTGTTTATCTTTTAAACGTAGTCGATCGACCCTTAACTGAGTACCATCGAGAGCAAATTTATCTAAATCCATGAGGTTGTTAACATGGCTGATTAAAGCTTCTCCTAAAGCTTTCGATCTTTCGTCGCCTTGGTAAACCACCTCAACAAATTGAATTTTTCGCCGTTCTTCCACAACTACAGCAGTGGTCATTTCTAGAAGAATCGGTTCTTCTTCTCCCAATTTGATTAGACTTTTGAGAGTTAAAGTTTTGTCGTCATTGAGAATTAATTCCGTATTTTGACAGTGAATTGATTTACCTTCGTACTCTAATCTTTGCAGTTTTTCGACAATAAAAGGTGTATTAAAAGAGGTGGTTAAGTCTTCTTCCGTTAAAACTACCCGCAAAGTGGCCCGCGTCGGTTGACGGAGTTTCACCTGTCCGGTAAAAATGGCACTAAAATCGATCGCCACCGCTTGCACATACAATTCCATGGCTTCGATGCGTAGGCCATTGTACATCAGCATCGACTGACCGATAAAGTCAAAACCGTCGATACTGCCTTGGAGTAATTTGGCCACGGGTTCGGCGCGGACAGTCGCTGTCAGCTTGCCTGTGCGTTTGAATAATGCAGCGATCGCAGCACTCACCGCCTTACTGATGAGTTGATCGCCGCTCTGATTGGGAAAAGGTAAGCTACCAAACACGCCTGCTGTCATATCTCTCATAAGTGGGACTACAACGATCTTAACATTATTTAAAGTTTCTTTACATATCGTTTTATTAATGAAGATGATAAGCAATCTGTATGATTCTGTAGAGGTTATAAATTTTTAGCGGTCTATCCCGTGCGAGGGGATAGGATGGAAAAACGCTACTATCCCAGTGATATAGCGTTTTTCACTTAGAAAATCGGGGTTAAAAACGTGGTTGCCATTTCAGATCAACAACATTTAGCCGCTACCCACAACCACAGCGATCGAGTGGCGGTATTATTGATGGGATACGGGGAAGTGGAGAGTTATGAGGACTTCGCCAACTATAATGAACAGGCCTTAAATCTGCTGACGGCTAAGTTCGCTCCCGTACCGACTTGGGTTTATCCTCCCCTAGCGAAATTATTGGCCCTATTTGACCTACACGAATGGCAGCACCAGCATAATCACTTTATTTCACCCCATAACCACATTTTTGAGCATCAAAGACAGGAAATCGAGCGCAATTTACAGGCAAAATGGGGTAATCGGGTGGAGGTATTCAAAGCGTTTAACTTCTGCGCGCCTTTTTTACCGGCACAGGTATTAAGGGAAATCCGCGAAGGGGGATTCGAGAAAATTTTGATCTATCCTCTCCTCGTGGTTGATTCTATCTTTACCAGTGGCATTGCGATCGAACAGGTTAACAAAGCTTTAGCTCAGGGACAAACGGGGGAACATTGGGTCAAAGGATTGCGCTATATTCCCTCGTTTTATAACCAACCCGCTTATATAGATCTAATGGCGCGGTTAGTGGAAGAAAAAATCGCTGCTGAGGTAGCTAGTAGCTGTCTTCCCTCGCAAATTGGCATTATTTTAATGAATCACGGTTGTCCCCACGAAGCGAAGGGATTTACGTCGGGAATCGATGAAAGTCAAGCTTTATACGAGTTAGTCCGGGAAAAATTAATCTATCGTTATCCCTTGATTTCTGTGGGTTGGTTAAATCACCAAACCCCTTTAATTAAATGGACGCAACCGAATGCAGAGTTAGCGGCGAAGAATTTAATCGAATTAGGGGCAAAAGCTTTAATTTTCATGCCAATTGGCTTTGCTACGGAAAATCACGAAACTTTACTGGATGTGGAGCATATTATCGAAGCTTTACGCCGCAAGCACGACCAAGTTAATTATGTGCAGATGGCCTGTGTCAACGATAACCCCGAATTTTGCCAGATGGCTGCCGATTGGGCCGAGGAACATATCGAAGCTCTCGTATCACAAGAGGCTTTATCTGTCAATAGTTCTGTAACAATTCCTCACATTCATTCCGACCACCATCATCACCACGGACATCACCACCATCATTAAGCTTGGACGGCGAAAATCAGTCCCACCACTTGTCACTTTTGGAAGTACAATTTATAATTGTGCTTTCCTGGGTACGTAGCTCAATGGATAGAGCATCCGCCTTCTAAGCGGACGGTTGTAGGTTCGATCCCTACCGTACCCGTTATTGCCGACTAGGGAGCGGATAGGCTGTTTTCAAGTCAGCTAAATCTTCTAACTCAATCGGGTTGATTTCTGCTGTCTCGGTGTGAGAAGAGGAGGCAGAAAAATCTGCCTCCTCCTCCTTATAGCTAAGACAGGATCAGTTTTTGCGGTAAAAAATCTTACTGCCTTGGTCACTGACAAAATGACAATTGCGGTAGGATCGCCAGAGAGATTTGAAAATCGGTTCTTTCGAGACGCGATAATAGTCTCCTAAGACGGGACGGATAGCCTCGGTTGCTTCTTGGAGATGATAGTGGGGAATAGTGATAAAAATGTGATGGGCGACGTGAGTACCAATTTGGTGATGGATGGGATTAAAGATGCCATAATCGCGATCGATGGTAGAAAGCGCCCCTTTGAGAAAGTACCAATCTTGACCGCGATACCAGGGAATATCATCTTCGGTGTGGTGTAGGAATGTCACCAGGTCTAACCAAACCACAAAGACGATATAGGGCATGATGTAGTAGTTAAACAGAAACCAAAAGCCTTGGCTGATACCCACCCCGATTAATAGACCTAACATAAAGGTACAGCAAACGGTGCTAGTCACTACCTGCCACCGTTCCGAGGGACGAAAGAGGGGGCTTTCGGGCATAAAATGGGACCCCTGTTTATTAGGGGAACGACGGAAAAGATAGAGGGGATAAACAAATAAAATTAGCTGAAAACGAGCTAATTTTTCGTACCAAGCCATATTATTATACTGGGTTTCCGTGACGGGATACCAACTTTCGTCGGTGTCGATATTGCCAGTATTAGCGTGATGGGTGCGATGACTGATACGCCAACCGTGGAAAGGTACGAGAATGGGAGTATGACTGAGATGACCGATTAAGTTATTTAACCAACGATAACGGGAAAAGGAACCGTGACCGCAATCGTGACCGACGACAAATAAGGCCCAAAACATGGTTCCCTGCATAAACCAAAAAAGGGGGAAGAACCAAGCTTGATTAATCTGGTAAGTTATCCAGTAAAGTAGGGTAATAATGCCAATATCAAAAAAAAAGTAGGCTAAAGAGCGAAAAACGCTTGATTGGAAGCAACGGGCCGGGATAGCTAGACGGACATCCTGTAGGGTAAATGGCAAAAATTCTCTTTTTAGGGCAGGTTTAGGTAGGGTTTGGGACACTAGGTTATAACTCAAGGTAGATGACAAGGGCAGTATTGACGAAGGCTTGAGAACTAAAGTTTTCTGTTTCTCGATGCGCTATCTTTTCTCTGTCTCAGCTAGGAGCGGATAAGACCGAGCGATCGAGCGAATTTCGTCTAACTCACTAGGATTTTATTGTAGGGCTTAATGTAACTTAACAAAAGCCCCTGGGGAAAGTCCCCAGAAAGTCCTTTAGGAAGTACATTCCCTTTTTTATAGTTCAAGTCCGTTAAAACTGAAAAAAAGGGCGAACAAAATTCACCCTAACAGACAAAGTAATCATCCTACAAAGTGCCGATAAACTTATCAATGCGATCAAATCCTTTTTCAATCGTCTTTAGGTCTGTAGCATAGGAAAGACGAATACAATCATCAGCACCGAAAGCAATACCGGGGATAGCAGCCACTTTTTGGGTTTCGAGGAGTTTCTGACAAAAATCCCGGGATTTTAAACCAGTTTGACTAATATCGATAAACACATAAAAAGCACCGTTGGGAGTAGGACAATTAAGTCTGGGGAGCGATCGCACTCGTTCTAAAATATACTGTCGGCGCTCGCTAAAAGCTTTGACCATTTCCTCGATGCAATCTTGGGGACTCTCCAAAGCAGCGATCGCACCGTACTGAGCAAAAGTGCAGACATTGGAGGTACTATGACCTTGGATCTTAGTCATAGCCTTGACAATTTCCACCGGTCCTGCTATGTAACCGACGCGCCACCCCGTCATCGAGAAAGCTTTAGCAAAACCATTACTAATAATACTGCGCTGAAAGATTTCCGGACCAAAAGAAGCGATACTGCGGTGAATTGCGCCATCATAGAGGATTTTCTCGTAAATTTCGTCAGAAACCACTAAAATATCCTTTTCAACCACAATTTTTGCTAAAGCTGCGATTTCTTCGGGAGTATAGACAATGCCGGTGGGATTAGAGGGAGAATTGAGAACAAATAATTTAGTTTTCGGTGTAATTGCCGCTTCTAGCTGTTCGGGGGTGATTTTATACTGATTCTCTAGGCTAGTGTTGACTATAACCGATGTTCCCCCCGCTAACGTCACCATTTCAGGATAACTCAACCAGTAGGGTGCGGGAATAATTACTTCGTCCCCCGCTTCAATTAACGCCATGATTAGATTATAGAGAGACTGTTTACCGCCATTGGTAACGATGACATTATCGGCATTGTATGCTAATTGATTATCCCGCAGCAATTTCTCAGCGATGGCTTTTCTTAACCCCGGTTCTCCGGCAGCCGGTCCGTAGCGAGTTTTTCCCTCATCGAGGGCCTTTTTCGCGGCAGCTCTGATGTGAGTGGGTGTGTCGAAATCTGGCTCCCCGGCGCTAAAACTACAGACATCTTCGCCGTTTCTCTTCATTTCCTTGGCCAGAGAGTCGATAGCTAGGGTAAGGGAGGGGGTGACTTGATTGACTCGTGACGCTAGTTTCATAGTATTTTACCCTGAAAGGGCTTTTCTGATGACCTACACAACCTTTAGTATTGTCCATCACCTCGATTGTTCTGGGTGTTTTTTTATATAATCTACGGAATTGCGGCGCTTAGGGATGGGAATGGGGTGTGGGGTGTGGGGTGTGGGGTGTAGGGTGTGGGGTGTGGGGTGTAGGGTGTGGGGTGATGGGGAGAATAAATAAAAATAATCTCCTTTTGCCTATTGCCTATTGCCTATTGCCTTCGTTATTGAGTATTTTTTCTTTTTGCGGGTTTTTGTTTGCTGGTAGGGAGTAGGGGAGCGGTTAATTTTTCGTAGAGTTCAAAGAGGTATTCAATACGGTTTAATTCACTGGTAAAGGGTTGGGGACGATAACACAAATCAACGGCTTTGTCAAGTTTTTGGTGAGCTTTGAGCAAGTACGGGGGCATGGTTAAAGGATCGTATAAATCCGCAAGGCTACTATCGGGATATTTTATCCTAGTATCTAGCACAGCTTGAGCGCAAGTTTCGACGGTTTGTTTTTGTTTGTCGGTGATATTTTCTGGAAAGGGGTAGTTATTATAAACAATATCTTTTGAATAACGATAATCACTTTTTAATCTTCCACACACATATTTAACCCATGCCATGTGCATTTCTGAAGTAAGAATACCAAATAAATATAAATTGGCATTAGGAATTAATAAAACTTGATCATTACCAATAACATTTTTATTCATAAAACCTATTGGAATATATTTTCTTCTTTCAGATGAGACACGGGGAACAAGTAAATAATTCGTTTCGGGTTGTGCTATTTGACAGAATAGAGTAGGTGTCGCCGCAAATTTACGAGTAGAAGCAGCTTTACTTTTTAATCTAAAATTTTTAACCTTATCTACTCTTTTGATGACTTCTGGTAATGTCTTTAATTCAGTGGGAGAAATATCAAGTAACCAGAGACAGTAGCGACTATAACCATTAATAAATTCTTGCGCTCCTGTATAAGGTTTAATCCATTTTTCTGCCTTCGGCTCTAATTTTAAAAATTCTTCTTTTTCCAGTTTTGTAAAAATAAAATTACCACCATCTCTTGGCATACTACCAAAACGCATTAATGGAACATTAGACAAAGGAAAACTTCGATTATAAATAATGATATCACTTCCATCAACCAAATAGGGATTAATATTATTGGACTGAACAACTAATGATTCACCTTGAATATCTTCATAATCAAATAGGATTTTATTTGTTATATTAAAACTTCCAAAGCCAATAATAACACAATGAACTGCTGCGTTTCCTTTTGCTTCATTACTCCATTTAAAAGTACGATGGGCAAAATGAATTTTTAACTGATATTTTTGAAAAAGAATATTCCAAAGTAATGCAACTTGCTCCCCTTGAGATATAGAATTTGTGGAAACAAAAGCAACCCTGATTCTATTGCTCTGAATTATTTGAGCAGCCTTGATATACCATGCACACACATAATCTAAAACGCCTATTCCTTTCTCACCGTCGAAAACATAAGCCATATCATTCCTTTGCTGTTCGTTCATAATCATCGCACCAACAAAAGGAGGATTTCCTAAAATAAAATTGAGCTTCTCTTTTGATATAACTTCCTCCCAATCAATCCGTAAGGCATTTCCATGCACAATCTTTGCCGATTTTTTCAATGGCAAACGCACAAAATACTGACCAAAAGTATTACTAACCTTAACATTCATCTGATGATCAATTAACCACATCGCCACTTCTGCCACCCTCACCGCAAACTCATCGTATTCAATACCAGCAAACTGATTAACATCTACCTGAATAATGGTACTAATATCTGTTACTAACTGCCCCGTTTTATCTAACTCTTGTAACACCAAAATCTCTAAATCGCGTAACTCCCGATAGGTAATAATTAAAAAATTGCCGCAACCACAGGCAGGATCAAGAAAATATAAATTAGCAATCTTTTTCCGAAATTCTAGTAATTTATTGCGATTGCCTTTAATCTTCTCAAATTCTCTGGATAAATCATCTAAAAATAACGGTTTAATCACCTTTTGAATATTTTTCTCGGAGGTATAATGCGCCCCTAAATTGCGTCGTTCTTTTGGATTCATTACCGCTTGAAACATAGAACCAAAAATAGCAGGGGAAATTTTTCCCCAATCAAAAGCACAAGCTTCTAATAACATGACTCGCATCTTGCTATCAAAAGCCGCTAAGGGTAATGACTCCTCAAATAACTTGCCATTTATGTAGGGAAATTGAGTGAAATTCTCATCCAGATTTTTTAATCTTTTTTCTTCTGGTGTATTCAAAACCTGAAAAATATAAGCAATGTGCATCGCTAAATCACTGCCATCTTCTTTGGTATGTAGATCAATATATTCCCAGAAAATACCCTTATTAAAAATACCCGTATCATCGGCAAATAAACAAAATAATAAACGCACTAGATAAACTTCCAAATCATGCCCCATATAACCAATTTCTTTGAGGCAATCATGAAGTTTTCCCATTAACTCGGCTGCTTGAAGATTGACGGAATCTTCGTCTTTATAAACTCGCTTTTCGTAACCAGCAATAAAATCAAATAAATGAACGTTATCAACAAAATTACTTAATTCAAATTCCCATTGATTGCCCGAATCTAAATCATATAATTTAAACCGTTGAAAATCCGAGACTAAAATATAACGCGGTAACTCATGTTCCTTTAAATTGGGAAAATAATCCTTTGCCTGTTGTGTGGCTTTTTCTAAATCTTTCCCCTTCGATTTATGCTCAACTAAAATCGTTCCTTTCCAGAGTAAATCAATAAAACCCTGTTTATTATCTGCTTTTTTTATCGGTTGCTCAAAACTAGCTACCCTACGCCGTGAAATGCCAAAGACATTAAAAAAATCATTCCAAAAAGATTGAGATTCTGCTTTTTCTGAAGTCTCTCCTTCCCACTCTTTTTGAAAAGCGATGGCGCGATTTTTTATTTCATTCCAACTTAAAGGCATAGTTTTAAATCCTTATCTTTCGCGGGTTTGCTCAAAGATACTAGAAAATGGTGTAGGGAGCCAGATGCAGTTAGCAAGGGATACAGATAAGTAGCTGGTTATAATTAAATTGAAGATAAATTTTAGGTTCGATCCCCCCTGCCCCCCTTGATAAGGGGGGTGCCGATAGGCGGGGGGATCTCCCCTTAATAAGGGGGGCATCTGATAATTTTTAACGCCTACCTACTTAGTTTCCATTTTAGGTTATTTTTTGGTAAACTACAAGGGAAGCTAGAAATTAGTAACGCATTGAGAATTGTATCCGCTTAGTTATCAGTGCAGTTATTGACACGAACGAACAACTTATCGCTATGTCCAAGACTCTCTACGAACAAGATTTTCAATTGTGGCTCGCAACAACAATTAATCACCTACAGAAGCGGGAATTTGCTGCGCTGGATACTGATAACTTAATTGAGGAGTTAACCGAGTTTGGAAAATCGGAAAAAAGAACTTTAGAAAGTAATTTGATGATTCTTTTGGCTCATTTGCTCAAATTAAAAGTACAGCACGACGCACCGCCATCAATGAAGGATAGCTGGTATTGTTCTATTATTGAGCATCGCCAGCGAATTGAGAAAAACTTACGCAATACACCTTCCCTGAAATCCTATCTAGAAACTGCTATCGAGGAAGCTTATCCAGATGCTCGTCAAGTGGCAATTAAGGAAGGGAAACTTGCTCAATTTGGTGTTCGGATTCCCCCAGAAAATGATTATCCTCAAATTTGTCCTTTCTTGCCAGAGCAAATCTTAGATGAGAACTTCTATGGCAATTGACCAAATGTGTCTCAGCTTATAATAATATGAACAACCACAAAGGCACAAAGGACACAAAGATTAGGTTTTTCTGGCAACCCTAACTAAAACTTACCTGAAGAAAAGCCCCCAGAAAACATCACTTTCTAGGGGTTTAATTACAATTGACGGAAAACAAACTTATAGGGAGGTTAACCTCCAGCCACCGCAGGAACGATACTGACTTCATCGCCATCTTTTAAGGGGGTTTTTGTCCCATCGAGGAAGCGAATATCTTCACTGTTGACGTAGAAATTTAAAAAGCGCCGGGGTGCGCCATCTTCATCGCATAAGCGGGCCTTAATACCGGGGAAACTTGCTTCTAAGGATTCGATTAAATCACCGACATTACTAGCACTACACTCGACGGTAGCCTTATTTTTTGTAAATTGTTGCAGGGGAGTGGGAACGAGAACTTTTACGGCCATAGATATCAAGGAAAAAGTGGAAAGGACAGTAAGCTGTTAAAAATTTAAATTGCTTGTGGAGATGAGGCAAGGGGATAATCGCCCCATCATCCCTGAACATCAATTCTAGACGAGAACCTGTTGCCATTCGAGGCGTTCGAGGGTGCGGGAACGTTCTAGGGCCCGTTCAAAGCTTTCTAATTTCGGTTCGATTAACAGGGGTTCACCGATATAACCCTGTACCGCTTCTTGGGTTTTTAGACCATTACCAGTGATATAAACGACCGTGGTTTCTTCGGGGTCGATTTTACCCGCTTCTACTAATTTTTTCAAGACAGCGATAGTCGTACCGCCTGCGGTTTCCGTGAAAATGCCCTCCGTTTCTGCCAAAAGTTTAATACCTTCGATAATTTCGGCATCGGTGACGGATTCAATATTACCGCCAGTTTTACGGGCAATATCAAGGGCATAAACACCATCGGCGGGATTACCAATAGCGATCGATTTGGCGATAGTATTGGGTTTAACTGGGGCGACAAAATCCCGTCCTTCCTTGAAAGCTTGGGCAATGGGGGAACAACCCTCCGCTTGGGCGCCACTAAAACGCACTGCTTTATCTGCCACCAAACCGACTTTGACGAATTCTTGGAAGCCTTTATAAATCTTGGTAAACAGGGAACCACTGGCTAAAGGTGCGACAATATGATCGGGGAGTTTCCAGCCTAATTGTTCGGCCACTTCAAAGCCTAAGGTTTTGGAACCTTCGGAATAGTAGGGACGCAGATTGATGTTGACAAAACCCCAACCGTAGGTATTGCCCACTTCTGAACAGAGACGGTTAACCTGATCATAATTGCCTTTAACAGCCATGACCGTGGGATTATAGATTAGGGTGCCGAGAATTTTACCCGCTTCTAAGTCGGAGGGAATGAAAACACAACAGTCTAAACCGGCGTGAGCGGCAATAGCGGCGGTGGAATTGGCCAGATTTCCCGTACTAGCACAGGAAACGGTAGTAAAACCTAATTCTTTAGCCCGGGTAAGGGCGACGGATACCACTCTATCTTTGAAGCTGAGAGTGGGCATATTGACGGCATCATTTTTAATGTAGAGATTTTTTAGACCCAAGCGCCGAGCTAAACGGTGGGATTTAACTAGGGGAGTCATACCCGTACCCACATCGATAGGATTTTCACTTTCCACCGGCAAAAAAGAACGATAGCGCCAGATGGAATTGGGACCTGCTTGAATGCTTTCTCTGGTGACGGTGCGACGGATGAGGTCGTAATCGTAGTCCACTTCCAGGGGGGCAAAGGTTTCTTCGCAGATATTCAGCGCTTTCAGGGGGTAGGAGGTCCCGCCTTCCTTAGAAACCAAGCGGGTAAAGGTGGGGATGAATTTTGAGGTTTCGATGTTTGTCGCTAGGGTCATGATTTTCCTGTCTTGCCGTCAACTGAATCTACAAGCATCCTATCACCGGCAAAATCTTGGTGTCAAATATACCCGAATATTTTTGTCGGGTATAAATTTATACAAAAACTAGGGGATAATCTGGGGAGCAGCAAGGGTTAAGGGGAGATGGTTGGGCTGCCGTGTCAGGAAACTTCGGTGTAGTTTTAGGTCAAAACAAGAACTAGGAGAAGGGATTTAAGTTTTTTAGGAGGCTATAGCCTTTTTTTGCGGAATTTTATCGAAATAAATCATAATTTACGTTTAAATAGCTTAAACAGGGGGCGATTAACTGCGGTTGTCAGAAAGTTTCTCGCTTTACTCAGGATGATTGTCAAGAAAAGTGACAAATTATGTGATTTTGTTGAGAAATAATAATTTTTTCCGGACTGCCCAATAAAATTGACTATTTTCGGCAGTCGGCAGGAGATTATTTTTATTTATTCTCCCTTCTCCCCACTTCATAATTCATAATTCATATGCTTTTTGATAAAAAGTTAAGGTAGTATTGCCGTAGCGTTTTTGACGACAAATAGTTAAACCTTCTAGATTAATTGCTGGCCAAGATTTGGGATTGTGTTCCACGGCAATTTCCCCTAGGGAATCTAATAAATTAGATTGAGAGATGGCAGTTAATACCGGTAAATATAACCCGCTTTCGTAGGGAGGATCAAAATAAATTAAATCAAAACTTTTCCCCGCTAAAGTGGCTAACTTTATTACCACATCCCCCCGAATTACTTGGAATTGCTGGTGAGAAGTTGCTAAATTGCGCCAATTTTCCTTGATAATTTCGCCAGCGCGTCCTGATTGTTCAATTCCGATTACTAGACTCGCACCTCGACATAAAGCTTCCGCACCCATGGAACCATTACCCGCACAAAGATCCAACCAACGACAGCCGGATAATTTCTGTTGCCAGATATTAAATAAAGCTTCTCGCACCCTTGCTGTCGTCGGACGGGTTAATTGTCCTGCTAGGGTTTTTATGGGACGATTGCCGTAAATTCTCATTAGTTAAAAGGCAAATTCAGTTAATCTTTTTTGTAATAAATCGGGAAAAAGGGCATAGTATCTTTGATTGAGAGGAGAAGGATGGGGGAGAGGCAATAAAGTTACTTTCTTTTGCTGTTTTAATCCCTGTTCATCGGTAGCGGTAAGGGTAACTACCAGTTTTTTGGTAAAGCGTTCTTTATCAAGATAGAATTTATCTACTTCTTTGGGTTTACCATAGGGTTCAAACCATTTAAAAGCTTCCGTGCCAAGGGGAATGATATGATCACCTTGCCAATAAAAAACGAGCAGTTTTTCTATAAATGGACGAAAACGATCTTTTACTTCCCCAGAATAAGCTTTATTACCCGGGGGTTTGTAAGGAACTGTATTAGTTAGGAAAATTCGATCGCACACCGATAATAGCTCTTGACGATCATGGGATTTTCTCCCCTGCCAAGCTTGAAAAAATCCCTCTCTTACCATTCTACCGGCCGCCCCGATCAAAGGTTGTCCTGCATATACTTCATCTCGTCCTAAATCCCGGCCAAAAAAGCATAACTGACTAGCAAGATTACCAGCATACAAAACTGGTTCAAAGGGGTCTTTTTGTGCCTCATGGTAAATTAGGGTATCGATGGGAAAATCCTCTTTTTTTGCCTCTTGGTGTACCTGTTTAATTAGGGTTTTAATGTCGGCCATTATTCCAGAAATCAGTTATTAGTGGCTCTTTATTCTACTACAAAAATGAAAATTATCAGTCTTCAGGAGATTATTTTTATTTATTCTTCCTTCTCCCTACACCCTACACCCCAATTCACTCCTCGGTGCGATATCCAAATTCTGCTAAAAGTGAGCGAGATTGTCGCCATTTCGGTTCTACCTTCACAAATAATTTTAAATATACCTCCCCAGCGATTAACTTTTGAATAGCCGATCGAGCGGAAGAGCCGATCGCTTTTAACATACTGCCATTTTTACCGATGACGATCCCTTTTTGGGAATCTCGTTCCACATTGATGGCGGCAAAAACCTTGGTTAAAGCGGGAGTTTCCTCGACGCGTTCAATCACCACCGCCACAGAATGGGGAATTTCCTGACGGGTTTGCAGTAAAATCTGTTCACGGATTAATTCGCCCATAATAAACCTTTCCGGCTGATCGGTGACTAAATCGGGGGGATAGTAATAGGGACCGACTTCGAGGGAATCAATTAACAGATTTTGCAGTTCTGCGATTCCCGTCCCCTCCAGTGCCGAAAATTTGAGCAGAGGCCAGTTATTTTCCGCCGCTAAGGTGCGATAACTGTCGTCGATAGGCTCCCGGTCTTCTGGTTGCTGATCGGCTTTATTTAGCCCTAAAATCGTGGGAGTTTGGTTTTTAGTCAGTAAATCGGCAATATAGTGATCGCCATTGCCCAAAAAATTACTACTATCGACAACAAATAAAACTAAATCTACAGAATTTATGGCGTTTTCGGCATTTTTAACTAAAACTTTGCCTAATTCGTGATGGGGCTTGTGAATGCCGGGGGTATCGACAAAAATCATCTGGGAGCGCTCGTCGGTGACAATGCCGCGCAAACGGTTGCGGGTAGTTTGAGCGATGGGGGAAGTAATGGCGATTTTTTGTCCCACTAATTGATTCATCAGGGTGGATTTGCCCACATTAGGACGACCAATAATGCCAATAAAACCAGATTTAAAACCAGTGGGTGCGATGGGAATTACTGCCGAATCGAGATTAACGGCTTGGGAGTTGATCAAATCGTTCATAATTAAAGAATATTACTTAAAAAATATTTTTACCCATGCAAAGGATAATTTTGTTCTTGTTAGTATTGATTTTAGGCTGTAGTAACCATTTAGAATTGTCTATAGCGGGAAATTTAAGCGATCGCTTAACTAATTATCCTCGCTGGATGACTAAACCAGTGGTTAGTTTTGCCAGCGGAGATTTAGTTTATCCCGATTGGATGGTAGGCAATTGGACTGTCACCAGTACCCTAATCGATTTAACCGCTCCTCTTGCTCCCCAGATTATCACACCAGGTTTTGAAAGTAATCGTCGTTACCTAGAAAAATCGATCGAGTTTCCGGTGAGATTCATCGAGAAAGCTATTTCCAGACCGATAAATGCTGCCTTTTTATCCACCATTATCAGTAAACCATCAATTGTGGCCGATCGCTCCTTTAATGGTTTAGCAATTAGTCGCGCCTACTTAGGTAATCAATCGGTATTATCCGTAAAAACTGATCCTAATAATCCCAATCGTCAGATTACCTTTTTACGGGGCGCTCATCAACTAATTTCCACCGTAATTGCCAGAAATAGCGAAACTCCTAGCCAAAATCAATTTATTGCCACAGAAATCAGTCAACAAATTTTCCGGGGAGAAACCAATACTTATCTTAATGAGGTGGAAACCACCACAGCCTATCAGTTATTATCTCCTAATAAAATTCTAGGCGATCAGGTGACAGCCATTTATCTTTCCCCCCAATCCCCTGATTATTTCCAAGTGCCGAATCGTCCTGTGGCTTTGTATCGTTATCGCCTAGAATTGCTGAAAGATTAATATCACCACTGGTTAAACCCTGCTGAAACTGGCGCAGTCTTTCCCCATCCTGTTGAAAAAGTATAGGGGGAGCTTTTCAGTGATCAGTAATCAGTGGGGGATTGGGGAGAAGGGGAGAATAAATACAAGCTGACTTCTGACTTCTGACTCCTGAAATAGAATAATGAGCTTGTAATCAAAAGTTCATGTCTGCGTCACAGTAAGTTCATATCCCCCGCCTAGATTAGAGATAGTCAGTCCTCAGCCGTTTTCCGAAACACTCCTCTCACACCCACGATTATTAGGACTGACTTTTATTCCCTTCTCAGAATGGTTAAACAATAAAAACTATGACTCGCAATATTTTTAACGATAATATTTCCCCTATCAACGCAGGTAATCCCAAACCCTCCAAATCTTCTGCGATGAAAAAACTTTTTGCCTATTCCTCTTTACTGGTTTTGGGTGCCGGGTTAGGTATCGGTGCCACCTACGCCTACAGTCAAAATCCTCTAGAATTAGCCCAAAATATTGCCCCCGCTGCCACTAATCCTCGCCCCTCCACACCAGCGGCTGCCGCTCCCTCGTCTCTGGTTATTCCTACCAATTTTGTCGCTTCTGTGGTGGAAGAAGTGGGGCCGGCGGTGGTAAGAATTAATGCTTCTAGGGAAGTTAATGGAGGCAGTGATTTTTCGGAATTTGCTAACGATCCTGTTTTCCGTCGCTTCTTCGGTTCTCAAATACCAGAGCGAGGAGAAAAACAAGTTCAAAGAGGTACAGGTTCCGGGTTTATTATCAGTAATGACGGTAAAATTATCACCAATGCTCACGTTGTCGAGGGAGCAGATAAGGTCACTGTCACCCTCAAAGATGGTCGCACTATTGATGGCAAGGTTTTAGGTAGTGATCCTTTGACTGATGTGGCAGTGGTACAGGTAGAAGCGAGCAATTTACCCACGGTTAAATTAGGTAATTCTGATAGTTTACAGGTGGGAGAATGGGCAATTGCTATCGGTAATCCTTTGGGATTAGATAACACTGTCACCACGGGGATTATTAGCGCCAAGGAACGCAATGGCTCCCAAATTGGTGCTAGTGATAAACGGGTGGATTTCCTGCAAACCGATGCGGCAATTAACCCCGGAAACTCCGGCGGACCTTTGTTAAATGCTCAGGGAGAAGTCATCGGAGTTAACACCGCTATCATTCAAAATGCCCAGGGTTTAGGTTTTGCTATTCCGATTAAAACTGCCCAAAGAATCGCCGAACAATTAATCGCCACGGGTAAGGTGGAACATCCCTATCTCGGTGTTCAAATGGTGCAGTTAACTCCGGAGGTAAAAGAACAATTAGCCGATAGTCCCATGGCTGATAATTGGACTATCCCCGATGATTCTGGTGTCTTGTTAGTGCGGGTGATGAGAGATTCTCCTGCCGCAGAAGCAGGATTGCGATCGGGTGATGTGTTAAAGTCTGTAGGTGGTAAGAATGTCACCGATCCCGATGCGGTTCAGGAAATTGTTGCTAATACTCAAATCGGTGATAATTTACCCGTAGAAATTAGCCGGGAAGGACAAAAAATTAATCTGAATATTCAAGTGGGTAGCTTGAATACTGCTAACAGATCCTAGTCTGGAAGATAAGTGGGAAAAGACCGAAACTTTATAGAGAGCTTGTTAGTAAGCTCTCTATATTTCTAGTTTTACTTTTGGCTCCTAAATCTAATAGTTATACTAAATCTGGTTATTAAAGACTGATTATTTATTCCCCCTTTTGCCTATTGCCTATTGCCTCTCCTGATATGTAGCCTATACTCAACGGATTTAGTATTATAGCAGTTATCTTAATGGTGAGTTACTAAGTTTTCCTTTTGGGGAGACAGAAGAAGATGCCTTGTCAGTTTATAGCGTTTCTCACACCTATGTGGCACAGTTAAACCTTCGTTGATTAAGCTTTTAATCACCAGTAATGTACCTCTTGCAAACAGGAAACGCTATATACTTCATCTTGATGAGAAACGCTTTAAAAGTGATTCCAAGAATTCAGTGATTTACAACAAATCTAGAATATGATGTTTATTTAGAGAGTGTTTTAATTGAAATTGCTGTAGAAAGACAATAAAGATACCAAGAGATAGCATAGTGCAGAATTATGGCTCAACATATCTAACCACCTCTTGCCTTTTTTGCTTTTGCCTATCTTAATCAAGAAGTTAATTTTGTCCTATTGCTTATTGTCCCTATCTGAGCTTATCACTAATTTTCTGGCTGAATTGTTTGGGCTAATCCTTGCTCTAAAGTAAAGGGAGGTTGCCAATTCAGGGTTTTTTGAATATAGCTAGAGTCAACGGCAAGAGAACCAAGCAAGCGTTCGATATTATAGCTGTTAAAAGGTAGGTTTTTCCCTGTGATGGATTCTATGCTATCACCCAGATAACCTAAGAATCTAAGTAGGGTAGTGGGGACGGGCAGCAATTGACAGGGTTGTTGAATTTGTTGAGCAATGAGTCGAATTAATTGGGGAGTAGAAACAGCTTGGTTATCGCTAATTAAAAAGATTTGATTAGCGGCATTAGGATGATCTAAACAGGTAATAATGGCAGCAACTAAGTTACCCACAAAGACAAAACTACGGCGATTTTTGATCGCACCAAAAGGTAAGGGTAATCCCCGTTTAATTAGTTTCATCAAGCGCTCCATATTACCGGGATTACCTGGCCCGTAAACTAGAGTAGGACGAAGGATCGTCCAAGTAATGTTACTATCTTTGGCAAGGTTAATTAAAGCTTGTTCTGCTTGCAGTTTACTACGACCATAGGGACTATCGGGATGACAAGGAGAGTTTTCTGTGAGTATCCTATCGCTTTGAGTTGTCATCGCACCGATAGAACTGATAAAAATAAAGTGTTTAACTCCTGCTTGAATTGATTGTTGAACTAAGTTAGCTGTACCTTGAGTATTAACCTTAATAAACTCCGCTTCTGGATTGGGAATAGTTTCGTTGATAATATGAGCGCGGGCCGCTAGATGGATGACTATATCAATTCCCTGTAGTGCCTCTTGCCAATTAGTTTTTTCATCGATATTGCCAACTTTGATAGTTTTAATTGGGATAGATAAGGACTGAGACAAATTCTTTCGTACTGCCGCAGTAATCTGGAATTGATGCTGAGATAAAATTGGTAGAAGATAGCTACCGATAAAGCCTGTTGCGCCAGTAATTAGAAGTTTTTGCATAAAAAATCAATACAGTTAACATGGTTTGTTTTAATCTTTATTAAGTTGTTTGAGCAAAAATATCTCGGAAAAGTTGTTTATATTTCTGATCAGCAAGATCAAAATTATATTTAGTTTTAGATATTACAGCAGCTCTGTCGCCCATTTGTTTACATATATCAGGATGAGATGCGGCAAATTCAATAGTTTCCACTAATTTATCAAGATTTCCTGGTGCAACTACCCAGCCAATATTTTCTTCTTGAACAACCTGAGCTAGTTCAGACGAATCATCGGTGATTGCAATAATCGGTTTACCAGCAGCCATTTGATTATACATCCGACAAGGAACCGATACACCAGTCATTCCTGGGACAAATCCAATAAAAGCGATGTCACAAGCATTAAGAGAGGTGATTAGCTCGGAACGGGGTAGAAAAGATATAAGGCTGATATTTTCTAGATTTTTAGTTGCTGTATATTCAACTAACCAATCTTTTTTAGCACCATAGCCAATGACTATAAAGTGAATATTTTGATAATTTATTAGTTTTTCCGCTGCTTGAGCAAGGTATTCTATACCATGGGTTCTACCTATATTACCAGAATAAAGAACTATAAATCGATCACCAACATTTAGTTTTTCTAAGAGAGAATTATTCAGCCTGTCCGCAGGTTCTATCTCATCGTCAGACCAGTTAGGAATAAGAGCAATTTTTTCTAATTTTTTTTCTGACAACTTACTAGCAATTAATTGATTCATATCTCTGCCCAGAGAGATAATTTTTATAGAATTTTCATAAACTATTTTATTAACGATATTCAGTAACTTAACTAGCCAAGATGATGAAGACACCAGTTGAGTTGCTATTAGTGCCTCTGGGTAAACATCATGAACTAGCAAAACATAACGGCAATTCTTTAACCATTTGATTAGTAAAGCAACAAGGGGTAAAAGGGGAGGATTGGTAACTACTAATAAGCAATCTTCTTGCTTGCACAAAATCAAGCATTTCAAAAAAATTGCTATAGTCCGAGTCAGGATATTTAATATTCTGCCCCAAAAATAATCCTTATTAAAAGTTGTTCCTACACAGCGAATAACATCGACATTGTTAATGGTTTCCTGTGGAGGCGATTTCTCTGCTAAAAAGAAGTTTGTTGCTGGACCAGTGATGACCTTAACTTTATATTCTTTCGCTAGTCCTTCAGCAGTTTTCGTCAGTAAGTATCCTGTGGAGGTTTGTTCAGGAAAGTATAGTTCTGTCAGTATGATGATTCTGCTCATGATTTAAATTAAATGCTAAACTACATTAATAGTTGTCAAAGTATTTTGTGGCTCTCCTAGACTGGTTATAGCAAATTAGTAGTTTAAATGAGCCTAAACCCTTAAATAGCATGGAATCCAACAAAGCAAAAAGCTTTTTTTATTAAAATTGCTTTTTTGAATTATGGTTATCCTTACTTAGCAAGGCTTGCGTGGATTATTTTCTGCTAATATATCATAACTACTCTAGAAGATACTATTTTGTCAATAAAATAACCCTTGATAAACGTCTAACGTTTTTTTTGCGGCTATTTCCCAAGTAAAGTAATTTTGCTGTCTAAATTTTGCATTTTTCATGAGTTCCATTCGTCTAGACTGATTAGATAATAGTGACTCGACAGCATTCAGAAAACTTTCAAAATCGCCTGATTATTTGCGTAAAAATCGTCTGAATTGAGAATGCCAATAATATCTCCAGTTGCTAGGTTTAAACCTTTATTCATGGCATCATAAATCCCTTGATCTGGTTCGGAAATAAATTTGGCTATCTTTTCACTATAAGACTGAATAATTTCTATGGTACTGTCAGTAGAAGCACCATCAATTACAATATATTCAATATCTGGGTAGTCTTGGCTTAAGACAGAACTAATTGCATAGGCAATAGTTGCCTGATTATTGTAAACAAAAGTAATGATCGATACCTTCATTGTTAATAAGTAATGGCAGGTTGGCTGTTTAATCAGAACCTCATTATAGCATAAAATTTTAGCAATTCGGTTCTACAGGACATATTGTGCTAGATTCCCAAAAAGCCAGACGGGGCAAGGATTTTGTGTGCAGATAGATTTTTTAGTCTGAATTGCTTGCCCCGTCTGGCTTTCATCAATTCAGCGTATTATTGACACAGTAAATCGATAAATTTATTCGCAACTTCATCCCAACTATTAGGAATTTTTGCTAAAGCTTGTTTCCAGTTAACTTGCCATTTATCAGCCATTCTACGGTGCAACTCTTCGATTGCTTCACAAGCTGATTTAGCACTCAGGGGATCGAAGTAAATAGCTTGCTCTTCACATAGCCAACGAGCATAGGGAAGATCAGAACAAATAATTGGTAAACCTGCTATCATTGCTTCAACTAATGGTAATCCATAGCTTTCCAACAATGAAGGAAAAAATAAGGCTGTAACTTGCTCATATTGCTTTAAACATTCTTCTGGGGTTAATCTACCAACACACTTAAGCCAATTCAACTTGGCAATACTTGGCGATATTTCTGTAGAATTTAATGTTACGATTACTTGTACAGGAAATTCTATTTGATTAACAAAATCATTCATAGCTTCAAATATTTTAAAGTTTTTGTGAGGATAATTGTTGGCAGGATAAAATAAAGTAATGGAATCTTCTTGAAGTTTCCTATTAATCATTCTTCTATTAAACCAGACAGGAGCAGGCTGAGGGATGATTGTGACTCTGTCAGTCAACTCAGGATATGAAGCAATAATCTGCTCTTTCATTACTCCTGTTTGTACAACTATATGTTTGACAAATTTTAGATTGCTTTTAAATATCCAGCGAGCAATTCTATATTTAATATTGCGCCCCGAATAAGGGTTAATCTTAGGAGAAATTAAATTCGGTTGATGGACTAAAACAACTTGGTTGTCAAAGCCTCTGAGGGGAAGATCGCCCAAAATTAGTGATCGCTCTGTTTTTTTAAAGTACAATGGAGATAAAAGACTTTCACTGACACGAGATAAGCTATTCGGTAAAAATCGCTTTAATCTATGTACTTTTATTGAATCTAATTCCCCTGGTTCCCCTGGCTCAAACATAGAATCTTTCAAAGGCAAATAGAGTTCAATTTTTTGAGCTTTAAATTGCTTTATTAAGGAAGTAATTAAGGATTTAACTACCTGACAAGCCCCTAGTCCACTGATATTAGTACCATGAATCATGAGTTGTTTGTTCATCTTGATTGGTCTTGGCTCCGCTTAGGCTATGTTTGAGGAATAAGGCAGGGGTGAATTGGCAAAATAAAATTTAATCTGCATAATTGCTTTAAACTGCCTGAAAATTAAGTTAATTTTATTGGGTAATTTGCTACTGGTTAATTCACGAAAAATATTAATTTACATAAATATCTGTAGACTTAGTTATCTTCATCTTCCCCGCCAACAAAGATTGTCTTAAAAATCTCATTATGTAATGAGGCAAGTTATTTAATCTCCATTGTGTGAATACAACCCAGTCCTGTAATTGAGCAGGTTGAATGGGTGAATAAATTTGCTGTCTTTCAGCTTCCATAGCTTCTCTTTTCTTATTCGTCAATTGGTTTTCATGAATCCGAAAACAACTTATACTTTCACCAGAAAACCGAGAAAATTTTAAATTCGATAACAAAGCTCTCAGGTAAAAATCCGCATCCGAACTCAAAGAATAATCTTCTTTAAACCCCTTGAGCTTTTGGTAAACTCTATTCCGGAAAATCGCTGCTGGTTGAGCAAAGCCAAATATACCGATTCGGAACAGTGAAAGCAACTGCTCGGGTCTAGCGGCGGACATAGAATAGACGAAACGACCATAACCATCAGTATAGTCACAACTTCCATAGACTATATCTGCTTTGGTATCTTTTCCAAAAGTCGTTAGTCGATTCACGCTATCTGGATATAACCAATCATCGGAATTAATGTAGCCCAGCCATTCCGTATAACATTCCCGTAGCCCAGTGTTAATTGCTCGATACATATTGCCCGGTTCAGCGTACAAAGTTTTGACATTCCAGCGTTTACATATCTCTAGAGTACCATCGGTTGAGCCGCTGTCTACTACGATGATATTAACATCTACGTCTTTCTGCGATCGTAAAGAGAGCAAGGTCATATCCAGTGTAGCCGCACTATTCAATGTTGGAATCACATAACTAATCTCGCTTATTTGGCTCATTGGTTATCCTAGAAAATAACTTTAGACATTGTACCCTAATTAAGTAAATCTAGTCAAATCGTTTCATTTCCATTCCTTCCCTTTCCCTAATGAAAGCAAAAAAGTTTGATTTAAAACAAATCCCAAATAGCAAAGGCAAGACAATATTCCAGTAACTAGGACGGTTGAGCATTACAAATGCTAATTCTGCCATAGCACCTAAAGAGATTGCTACGCCAAGTTTAGCCCAATGCTCATAAACATTTCTTAGGTAAGGATTCGCAGTGAGTTTGCTTTCAGCTATAAGGTCTCTGATTTGACTTGCTCTACTGCCAAAGATATAGATAAAGATTATGAGTCCTGCTAACCCAGTTTCAACGATTAGTCGGGATAGCATAGAATAGCCGTCATGTTGGTTTAGACGAGCTAAAATGCCTGCTTTTAAAGGCGCAGCCTCCTGAAAAGCATAAGCAAAATTACCTAAGCCAATTCCTAGCAAAGGATTTTTTTGTAAAGCATAGATTGTGGTACTATAACTGTTTAAAATAGACCCCACACTTATATTTGTGATTTCACTATCTTTTAAAGCAAAAGGATCGATAAATTTTCCCGAACTCCAGAAAAGTTCTAATTCATCAAGTCTAGATCCAATAGTTGGACTAAATTGATTAATATCCTCTTTATAGGTAAACATAACAATCACCAAAAAGAATATAATTGCAAACAAAGGAATAACTTTAGTTAAACATAATTGTATTAAACTTTGTTTTGAAAATTTTCTAATTCGCCATTTTCGATTAATAAAAATAAAATAAGCTATCAGTAAAGAGAGAGCAAATATATTTGTTACTGACTGAGTTAAGGTGACAGAAGTTACAATAATAATCAAGGAGATAGTAGCAAAAATCCTCTTGTTTTTTTTGAAATATCCTGACAATAGCATCTGGCTAATAATTGCGAAGGCTGGCATAGCATAAATTCCTATATCTCCAGGTTCAGTAAGTACTCCTGAATGCCGTCCTCCCCCTAAAGACAGAGAATAATCCTCATCCGCCGCAGCAACCCTCACTGAATAGGGGAGAAGCCGAGCTATAGAAGCTAGGATACCAGCTACATAATCCCTACCAGTAAAGGAAACTATGAAAAATTGTAAAACAACCATAGAGCAAATAAATACAGATACCCTCACAAAGTCTTGGGCTAATATTTTTGAAGTAGCAGGATTTGTTGTTACCCATGATACAGTATAATAAACAGAAAATAGAATTAGAAGCGACATTAAAACTCCTAAAGACTTTCTGGTACTGTAAAAATTATCCGTAATAAAACTTAAAAATGTTGATATGATAATCAATGAAAAGAAAAATATAATAAGATTTATATATGTGCTTTTCCCAAAGGCTCGTTTAAACTGAAATCCTCGCAAAAATATCGATAGAATAAATACTATCAAAATTGGAACAAGTGCTGGCTCTATAAATCCAAACCCTGCTTCATGAACTCCCAGGCTAACAAGAGGCAAAAGGTAGATTGCCAATCTAATAAGCCAGCCTTCTAACAATTTGGTTTCGTTTCTCATATTTATCGACAGTGACAACTGGAACTTTTAAATTAGTGTTAACAGATTTTGTCCTATCTATCTAGGGCTTAAGGGTTACTTTATTCTCAATAATCCCCGCTTCCTACTGTGGCTAATTACAGGCAATTGGCTCTTCTGGTTTCTGTGTGGAAACGAAATCTATACTAATAGTTTCTTCCGCAAAATAGTCTTAAAAGTCTTGTCCGGTAAGCATTTTGCGTTCTATAAGCAAAAATTATCACACAAAGTCGAGAAGAGCCGGCAATTTAATTAACTAACCAGTTCAAGACCCGATTCAGGCGAGTAATCTTCAAGCAATCATCCAGAAAGAACCGGGTAATCGATCTTCATGATAAGCATTGATACTCTCAAGAAACACAGAATTCTTATAATAAGATAGCATAGATAAGGATGCCAAAACTTCAAACTTTTTGTTAAATTGCAGAAAGGTCTCTAAAAAGTATTGCTCGTTCCAGTATCGTGATTCTTTGAGATTCCATTCGATGGGATAATCATAGGGAAAAAATATATCGTGAATGTGAACTAAGACTCCTGTTTCTAAACGGGGATAAACTTGGAGAAATTCAAACTCCACATCACTACCAGACTTAAATACATGACTAGAATCAACGAACAGAATATCATTGGTTTGCAGGGATTCAAAAACAGACAAATCTACGGCTTCTACTTTCTGGGTAAGCAAACTAAATTCTAGAAAATCTTTACTAACATTAGCAAAGTCTTTTAAAAAATCTTGAGGATAAGGCTCGATCGAGATCAGTTGTGATTTTTGGGAATTTTCTATAAAATTCATTCTTAAAGCTGCGGCGATAATCTTAGTGCTACCACCTGAGCCAATTTCAATTACCCGATTAGGTTTTTTTTCTCTGACCATAGCATAGAGGACTTCCGCATCACCACTAATGAGACCAGAACTATCTTCGGAATAACCAAACGCTGAAAAAATTTCTTTATTGTTAAATTCTAAAGCATATTTTTCTAGTAAATATTTAACCAGTTCAGTTTGCTTGTCTAGATGCCATTCAATTGAGCTAAGAGGCCTTTCTTTGCCCGCGTATGTCATAATTTCCTGACGGTTAGGTATCGGCTGATAAAAATGGTCAGTAATTAGGGTGTAGCCAATATTTCTTAAGAGGGGATTGAATATTTTCCTAGCTAGGGCAAATTTAATATTTTTTCTACCCTGTTCGGTTTGCATACGGTTAAGTAATTTTTTCAACATTGTCAACCTTTACACTACTAATATTTACTGTCATGTTTTGTCGTCAAAGCTAACTGGGAACTGGTATTCTCGATCAAAATATTACTAGCTGGTTGCCTCCTATTAAATCTTGATAAAATACTTCTAGGGCAGGGTATCAATCATAATGGGCAATTTAATTAACCGACCAGTTCAAGACCGGATTCAATGGGCATAATTTGCTAGATTATACCTGATGATCAACTTTTTGTAAAGAAAATTTTTCATCAGCTAATATCTAGATTTATTCTGGCAAATCTCCAAAACGCTCTCGATAGCGTTGAAGCAATGCTTCTAAATCCTCAGCCCGCATCCTTTCCTGTTGGGCCCGCATTCTTTCCTGTTCGGTTAGCTCCGACTCCGTGGGCAGTAAATCGCCAGCAAAAGTCGCCCAACGCAGCCAAACTGCCTCAACTCCCTTATACTCTCCTTGCCAGCGTCCCAAAGTTAACCCTAGCCTTTGACTGAAAAATCTTTCTCCCATCTCTAGAGATAATGGCTCGTAGTTGCCGTCTCTGAGGGTAAAACCTGCCCAGTCTTCAGGATTGAAGAGATCGTACCAGAAATATTCTGGCACTCGCAAACGGTCTTGATAGATGGCTTTCTTTTCAGTTTTATCCTGTTGAGCGGTACTTTCAGAAAGGAGTTCGATAACCACATCGGGAGCTTTCCCCTCTTGCCAAACCACCCAACTTTTTCTTTCCGCTTTGGGAACCCCCAGGACAGCAAAGAAATCAGGCCCGCGAAATTCCTCGTTTTTTAACTGTGCGGCACTGAAATAAACGAACATATTGCCGCCTACATAGCCATCTTCCCTAGCAGCTAACCAGGGTAACAAGGTATCTATGAGTATATCCATCTGGAGTTTATGTCGTTGGGTTTCCATAGGAACGCCGTCATCGCAGGGCAATTCATCTTGGGTAGGCAGTGAAAGTCGAGAAGGGGCAATAGTTGAAGTCATCGGAGTTACCCTGGTGACTAGACTTATGGGGATTTTTCCTCTAGCACTAGGGAAAATGTCTGGCGGCTAGAATTCAGACAGGGGCAAAACATCACGGCAATTATAGCCTAAATGTATTATTGCTCATTCTTCTCTTCTGAATGGAAATATAAGTGGACTCTATCTGATGTCCAAGTTGGAACCCCTGTTCCAAAGAAATCTTGATCTTCCGTCCAGATCGGGCAGTTAAAAAGAAGGGCGGTTGCTAAAATCGGCCAGTCATCAAGATCTCTTTGTTTTATGCGTTTTATGGCCTCTGATTGATGTTGACTATAGAGCGAAGCTGGCACAACCTCTACAATGTTCGACACGCGGCCGAATCCTTCTCTAACAAGTGCCAGATCAAGTCCCTTGGAAGCCGCTATTTTAGGAATGTATTCTTGTGCATCATCAAGACAGACATCGGGAGTTAGAAAACAAGCGTTGTCGCCGACAGATTGCATCAACCTCGCCACCTTCACCCCAAATACACTTCTTATGATGATATTAGCGTCAAGAACGACGAATTTGAGTCTCACTTGTCCAAATCCTTTCTCTGATTCGCTCTGTCCGCTTCACGCATCTGACGAAACTCACGAACAATATCGTCTTCGGAAATTCCCTTTTGACTTAACAGGTACTCAAATTGAGCGGCCACCGCTTGTAAGGCAGCGATATCTGCGCTTTTACTCCCCTGTTTAACCGGGAAATAGAACCCAACAGTATGACCGTGACGTAGTACCTCAACGGGAGTCTCACCGTATATGTATTTAGGGAGTTCGCTCCGAAATTCTCGCACCCCAATTTTCTCAATGTCATGCTTATCCATAGTCTCTCTCGTTGTGTTCATACTGTGTACACAGTGTAGCACTATTTGAGAAGGGATATCAACAAATAAATTTGCTCATGTTTTACCATAGAGTAGTCACCCAACTTTTTCTTTCCGCTTTGGGAACTCCCAGGACAGCAAAAAAATCAGGACCGCGAAATTCCTCGCTTTTTAACTGTGCGGCACTGAAATAAACGAACATATTGCCCCCCACATAGCCATCTTCCCTCGCCGCTAACCAGGGGAACAAGGCATCAATGAGGATATCCATCTGGAGTTTATGTCGTTGGGTTTCCATGGGAACGCCGTCATCGCAGGGCAATTCATCTTGGGTGGGCAGTGAAAGTCGAGAAGGGGCAATGGTTGAAGTCATGGTAGCTACGCTGGTGACTAGACTTATGGGGATTTTTCCTCTAGCACTAGGGAAAATATCTAGCCGCTAGAATTCAGACAGGGGCAAAATATTATGGTCATTATAGCCTAAATGTATTATTGCTCTTGCTCAAGATATCACTGTATAACTCTAAATATTTTTCTGCCTGTAACTCTAAAGTAAATTCTTGCTCCACTTTTTGCCTTGCCTGAATACACAATTTGTTATACCTTTCTGTATCTTCTAATACCCAATTAATTCCGCTTGCTAAGTCTTCCACCTCGAAGGGGTGAGCCAGATAACCATTCTCTTGATGTTCGATCAGATCAGGCATTCCACCAATTTTAAAGGCCACAGAGGGAGTGGCACAGGCGAGAGCTTCCATGACTGTATTGGGAAGATTATCCTCGATTGAGGGAGCAACAAAAATATCGGCGGCGGCATAGACTAAAGCTAGGGAAATATCATCATTTAATCTGCCTAAATAATGGGTTTTCAAGCCAAAATCAGGCGGATTAACTGGTTCAGAAGCACCGAAGACCACTAACTCTAATTTATGCTGCCATATTTCCCACTGACTGAGTTTTTTTATGGCAGGTAGCAGCAGATGAAATCCTTTTCGGTTATCGCTTGTTGCCGTCATAGCACCAAAGAGAATAAGCTGTTTATCTTGGGGTAATCCTAAGAGATGGCGAGCAATTTTTTTCTCGATTGGTTTATACCTTTGAATATCTAAGCCATTGGCAATTACTTCTATCCGTAAATCCCGAAATAGAGAACTATTTCTAGCACAATCTGCTAACCATTGACTGGGGGTAACAATAGTCAGATTTAGATTTTTCCAAGCTTGAGATTTTCGCCACCAAACCCAACGAGAAATATCCCCATCTTGCTGACTTTTTAATTGAGGACAATGACCACAGGATTGGGTATAGCGATCACATTCTCCACTATAATGACAACCACCCGTAAAAGGCCACATATCGTGAGCCGTCCAAACAAGAGGTTGCTTAAATTTGGCTAGGGTTTCAATTTGTAAAAACCCGGCATTAATCCAGTGTAAGTTAATAATATCTGGACTAATTTGGGCTACTCTAGAAACAAGGCGATCGGGAAGCCATTGGATAGAATAAGGTGTTCTCTCTCTTTGAGAATATAATGACAAGGGCAAGTGATCAACCCCAGGTATTAGCTTTGTCCACCCCTTCATTAATTTATTTGCCGGCGATAAAACAGTATAGTCATCACGAGTTTTATCACCAACTAACAGAGTCGAATCTGTACCAGTTTCCCGCAAGCCTTGATGTAAACGATAAACGGCTGCATAGGCACCTCCCCGACCATCAGAATTACTTAGTAAACATACTTTCATGACTTAAAAAATATCCCGTCGATTTGTAATAGTCTTCCAGTCTGTTTATCAGCAAAGTTCGGAATAATCGTATATAGCTCGTAGCCAATTTCTCTCATAAACTCTAGCATATCTTCAAAGAGTATTTGCTGGTCATATAGTGGCACTAAAGACATTTCTATTTGAATCCCTTTAACTAAAGGAAGAATCTGAACAGCACCTTCAATAACTTGCTTTTCAAATCCCTGCACATCTATCTTCAAAAATATTGATTTAGTACCCTCTGTAACGTAGTCTTTAGCTAAAGTATCTAGCCGTCTTAATTGTACTACTTCGGAACCACAATAAGCTGATTCAGGAGCCGCTTGCAGATGAGAATCCAACATCGACAATACGGAGCTACTTTGACTATTCCCAGCAATATTAATGGTGATTTCACCTTCTTGGTTTCCCAAAGCGCAGCGAGGAGCAATTTCCCACAAGTTATCTTCCTTGCTAAGAGTAAGTAATTGGGAGTAAGCACTGGATAAAGGTTCAAAGGATACTATTTTGCCTTGATAACCACAGTCTCGCAGAAAACTAGCATACTGTCCACAGTTAGCACCCACGTCAAAGATTAGCTCTATCTGATGATATTCCAATAACCTTTCCATCAGAGCCACTTGTGAAGTATTAAGATTATATCTCTTGACTTCCAATCCCAGTTTTCTGAATAGTTTTTTAACGATATTTTTTGTCATCTTTTAGTTCTTGTAAAATTTATCAATGTTTTGAAGTTTAATTTAGTGTATTTATTTCTAGGGTTTCATCGCCTCCATAAATAAAGAGTCTGGTTTGCGAATTTTGCCCTCTATCATATCTAAACCGTAACTATTAAAATCTGGTATTCTACTATCATCAGCACGACAAATACGCACATCAATAAATCCCACTTGCTCCAGCAGCCGCTTTAAGGAATAGCGATCATACATCCAAAGATGAATTTCCCCTGAATTCCGAAATATACCCTCTTCAAAAGATTTTTTAGCTTCATTTCCTGCCACAAGTGCTACTAGATATTTAGCTATGATAATTCTCAGTTTCTGTAAAAACCAAGCGGTACTCTTAGCCATTATTCTCTCCCTCATGGACTTTTGATGAGCTTGAATTTCCCAAAACTTTTCCGCTTCCGCACCAATTCGATAACGCACGAAATCCTTATTATTAATACTGGGGTTTAGCAGAAAATCTCTCATTTTGCCTCCGCCAACACTGCGAACAGTTTGATCATAAAGTTCCAGCATCATCCAGTCATAGTCAGGTTCCGCTTCTTTAATACCTGAATCGACTTTTTCTAAAGTGGACAAATATTCTCTAGCTATTGCTTCGAGATCAGGGACAACGACTCTTATTATACCCTTACATTTGAGAATTCGGTAACATTCAGTCAGCAGTTTTCTTGCCTCATCTTGTTGAAAGTGTTCTAAGACATGGGAACTATAACAGGCATCAAATTCAGCATCTGGGTAGGGCAAGTTTTTACGAATATCATATTCTCTAACTTCCGGTGAAGATGACGCTATATCAATATTCACCCAAGCAGGATGAAAGGTGGAGCCACAGCCAAAATTTAATAATCTCATATTTTTACAATGTGTAAACGATTTTTTCTATAGAATTTATAATCATTCTTTTTGTTCCGAAAATATAAATCTACTGCTTTTTTACAGCCTGAATAGTAATAGTAATCATCTATTACTAAAGTTCCACCACGAGATAAATAAGGCTCGATTCGACTTAAACAACACATGACAGAATCATACCAATCACAATCAATATGGGCGAATGAGACGGGACTATTAATTTTCAAGGTATGTTGATATAGACCTTTAATGAAATTAACGTTATTCTCTTGAGGCTCAATTGAAAATTTCTTAAATGACTGTATAACTCTAGTATATAAATCATCTTCATACCCATAATATTTTTCTCCTCCTATACCACTAGAATTACCACTTGCTATAACCTCATAACGATTCTGAGCATCTATTCCATCTTGTTCTGATGGTGGAGGTATCGTTCCAAAGACATCATAAACATACAAAGGTCTTTCTTTGCTCTTGGCGCTTGCAATAGCTATAGCAGAACCACCTAAAGCACAACCAGCTTCAATAATAATTCCCTTTACCCCTTTCCTTTCATTATTTATGGCTATTTTTACCAGATCACAAATAGTTTGCTTTTCCAGATAACTTAACTTTTGTAGAATAATTGCTTCTATGATACTAGCTATTTCTGGATTTTTCATGCAAAATATTTTGAAATCAATCTTGGAAAATAATGATCTTGATGTAGCAACCACTTCTTTTATGTTTAGTTCAGGCATATAAATTTCTCCAATACTTGTTTATGTTTTATGACTGAAATTGAGATTTCCACTGATTAATGCTAGACCAAGGAAGTCTAATTCGAGTTTCATAGGCTGATTCTATCCAAGATGTTATACTTTTCCAATCGTTTCTAGATACTACAGGTAAATTAGTATCTTTATAAATTTCTATAGCTCGGTTATCTACCGCCAGAATTAATGTTCTCTTTTTGTTTTGCAAAGCTCTAACACCAGCGTGTAATCTTGTCCCAATGTAATCAAGTTCGAGAGTTAATACTTGATCTAATGCTTGCAGGCTAGGTTGAACATATATTGCTTTATTTCCATAAATGCTATACATATACTTGTAGTCTTTTGGCTGCTGAGTCCAAAAATAAATATTACTATATTTTTCTCTTAGGAGTTCAATTAAATTAGAATCATATTCTTGATTTTGGTTATATTCTGTAAATGTGACTAAGACAGAATCTGATTTCCTTTTAGGAATATCTTCACAGTGTTCATCAGTTAATGACCACATAGTTGGACAAGCAGTATTAACTACATTGTTGATCCCTATAGATTCTAACTGTCTTTTTGTATAATTATCTCTCACGGAATGCAAATAGCCTTTATGGAGAACCCTATGATACAATATCTTGGTGTATAAATTAGGCTTGTTTTGGTATTGCCACCACCCCACCCCCATCAAAATTACATCCCTAATAAATAAGCTGTCCCATAAATTAATTTTCCATTGATTGTAGTAATTCATATTAGAGGATAGCAAATTTGTCCCTCCAATAATTTTAATATCACTATTTTCTAGATACCTGTAAGAGGTTTTAGATAGAACATCTTGAGTTTGAATTTTTATCAAGAACAAATTTTGAAATATATCATCTAATATTTTTTGCACCGAATCTACAATAATTTGATCGCCAAGATTTGGACTACAGATTGATGGGTCTAGAAGAGCTACATATTTGAAATTAGTCATTTTATTAAATGTTTTTTAACACAATTTTAAGTCTTAACTTTTGTTGGTCAAGAAATTTAGTTTTTGTCATGATATTCTTAGTAAACTTTAAGTTTTCATTAACTTGTCAAAATATTCTTTATCAACAACAGAAGGATTGATTTTGAGAGTAAATTCAAGGGAAGTTGTAGTTAGGTTGGCCAATTCTGCGATGGTCAGAAAAGTGGTAATTTTTTCGAGAATAATAGCTTTCTCAATTTGTTCAAAAACTCATGTAATCCCCGTGACTGGACGTTGACCACATCCTACTAAATCTACATTTAGCATAATTCCTCAATACCTGACAATTTCACTTCACGCTTTCGATAATAGCACGAACTGCCTTACACTTCTCAATATTATCGGCTCTATCTGGACGAAGGCCATAGGCAACGACTAATAATCAAGGTGGTTTAGCCTGACGGATGACTTCAAACACCTTTTCCGTCGTATATGATCGATTGAAAATCAAAAACGCCATTGGCGTTTTTAGTTGAAGTTCGCCCATAGTAGAAAAATTTGTGGTTAATATGGTAGTTGATTGCATTACAGTTGTCAAGTTATTTTTGTCTCTCCCGGCGGACATCTCTTGAAGATTATCGAAGCCACAAAATCCTCACTAAACAGTTGTTGAATATCAAATCGATTTAAGGTTTACTGACAAATTTGTATATTACTCATTAAATATACTATTAGTATCATCTGGAATAGAGTATTTTTTTAAACTGGCGCATATAAATTAGATTTTGCTGATAACGGAAAGGTATAAATAAAGCCCGGGTCAACATTAACCCCATCTCAAACGTTGCTGGATACAATAACATGGAAACATAATAGGCTAAGGACAGAGAAATAGTTGTTGCTATTGCCGCACCCACACCACCATAAGAAGGAATAAGCAAAAAATTAAGTAAGATATTAACTACAGCACCTAAGGTAGTGGTCAAGAAATTAAACTGATTCATATTTTCCGCCAGCAACCATTTACCACGAGCAATACCCAAAAAGACAAAGGGTCCCGCCCAAATGTGCCATGCTAAAATCCTACCAGCTTCAGCATACTCTTGACCCAACAAGTTTACTATCAAAGGGAGAGAAAAAAAGTTCATAGAAACTGCAATCAAAATTGCTATCCAAGCCATTATATCGTAAAGCTGTTGCAGTCTGGCATAATATTCACTTTTACTGCGCTGTTTAGCTCGCATGATGGCAGGAAAAACTGAAGAACAGACAGCCATGGGAATAAAATACCAAATTTCTGAAAATCTTACCGCTACTGAATAGTTGCCAACTGCTTCTATACTAGCCATATTGCCTAACATTACTTGATCGATCTTCATATAAATAGTAACCATTACACCTGCAAGCATTAAAGTCCAGGAATCTGTTAACATCTCTGTCCCTTTTGACCAATTGAATCGCCATTGCAGCAAAGATTGATTTTGCTGATAATAAACCCAGATTATTCCAAGCATTTTAATAAACTGATCGACTAGAAGTAACCAAACAAAAGCCATAAGAGGCAGATGAAAAGCAATGAATAAAACTTTAACCAGAGAACTCAGAATCAATTGGACAATTGCAACAACAGCTACAATTCCTGAACGTACCTGTGATTGAAACCAAAATTCAATGACATCAAAGGCACTAAACAATAAACCAAAGGCAATCACCAAAACCATAAAACGGGTGTCGGATTGGCTATTAAACCACCAATTCGCTCCACCAATTAGAATAATCGTGGCGCAACTAGCCATTAGCTTCAACAGAAAGGATGTTCCCAAAATTTCTGGAGTTGCCCTTTCTTCTTGGACAAGATTACGGACAACAATCCCATTCAGTCCCAAACCAGAAATAATACCAAAAAGAGCAACAAAACTGCTACTGTAGCTTAACTGACCGAAGTTTTCTGCCCCTAGATACCTAATCACATAAATCCCTACCCCAAACGCCACTATCATGGTCAACAGACGCTCGGCAAATAGCCAACCGAAATTGCCCAGAATATTTCGCAATCCAGGACTCAGTTTTTCCATCACCGCTCTCCACTTTGCCCCCATTTAGCCCCTATGTCTTAACATATCGCTCTGTGTCCCAAGCTGTTTAAAAGCTAAATATACACTATAGAAACCGAAAGGGCAAGCCCATGACCAAATCCCTACCAAGCATCCCTAGCAAGCTCAGATATTTGAGGACACCGCTCTAGATTCTTCGATCCAGAGTAGGATGACAGGGATCACAGTTCGAGTAGAATGAGAATAATTTGAGAATATCCCTATGTCAACACAGAGGAAGGATAGTTGGCAATTTCTGCCACAGTGGTATAGCATAGCCGATTATCACCAGTTAACCTTAACCAGACCTCCTGACACCTAACCGCAAGAGAGATTTTAAGATAAATTTACCTACAGAGTAAATCATAGATTAATGATGAACAACCAACAAAACGGGGCTTTGAAAACCCAAAGCCAAGGAAATCTACCAGTTTTTGCTCAACCGGCTTTTATCCCCTCCGTGACGCAGGAAGAAGAGGAACTCAACCTGCGCCAAGTTCTTTCCGTGATCAAGCATCGCTGGTGGTTAATCGCTGGCATCACCCTAGGAGTGGCGGGGGCGATCGCTGCTTGGACTTTCTTAAAAACCCCTATCTATCAAGGCAAATTCTTGCTGCTCATCGGTCAACCGATTGAGGAAAATAAAAGTTCTTCCACACTGGCAGCCCAAGATATCCTGCCTCAGTTGGGTGGAGAGAACATCGATTATGATACCCAAATCGCCGTTTTAACAAGTCCTCAACTCCTTAACCCCATACTTGGTAAAATAACTCCTAAATATCCCGACTTTACCTACAGTGACTTAATCAGTAAAACTGGCAAATCTGATCTCAAAATTAGTCAATTAAAAAAGACGAAAGTTTTAGAAATTTCCTATCAAGATGCGGAACCGGAAAAAATCAAGCTGGTTTTAGATAATTTAGCCCGTCATTACCTAAACTATAGTTCTCAGGAACGGAAGACCGAAATTAATCAAGGGTTAGATTTTGTTAACGCTCAATTGCCCGTGCTGCGGGAACGAGTTAATACTCTACAAAAACAAATGCAGCAATTCCGGCAGCAATACAATTTCCTCGATCCTGATAAAGAAGCGACTCGTTTATCACAACAGTTAACCGCTACCGAACAAGATTATCGGGCAGCCCAAGTCGCCCTTAACGAAATTAACTCTCGCTATCAAGCTTTACAGCAACAGGTGGGATTGGCCCCTAATCAAGCAATTATCGCTACTTATCTCAGTGAATCTCCCGGTTATCAAGATTTGCTCAAGCAGCTACAGGAAGTAGAAGTGGAATTGGCCAAACAATCGGCGGTTTTCGCCAAAGATAGCCCTATAATCGCCACCCTAGAGGAAAAACGGGCTAATTTACTGCCCTTACTGCAAAACGAAGCCCAGAGAACCCTAGGGGAAAAACTGCCCCAGACAGTGGGTAATTCCCCGGCTTTGGTATCTCAGAGCGCTTTGCGAGTACAATTAACCCAACAATTGGTGGAAGCCGCTAACAGTCGCCAAACCCTAGAAATTAAGGTAGAATCCCTTGCCCGGGCCCTCGAACAACAGAAAGCCTCGGTCAAAAATCTGGCGGTTTTAGCCCGTCGCTATACGGATTTGCAGCGAGAATTGGAAATTGCCACCACCAGTCTCGGCCGTTTTCTGGAGGAACAACAAAAATTACAGCTACAGGTGGCACAACAAGTGGTGCCTTGGCAACTGATTGCCCCTCCAGAAGTAGAGGAAGATTTCGTTTCTCCTAAACCCGTGCGAAATCTAGCTTTAGGGGTTATCGGTGGCCTGTTACTAGGTATGGGGGCGGCCTTTTTAGCTGAAAGATTAGACCCCGTTCATCATAGTGCAGATGAACTAAAAGAAGATACCAAACTACCCCTTTTAGGCGCAATTCCTTGGCAAAAAGACCTCGGTACGATCGAAAAAGTGATCACCGCCGCCCTACCCCAGTTAACAGTCGGCGATCGCAAACTTACTATCCCTAATGCTACCCCAAAATCAGCCAACGAAAACCCCTCCTACTATAATTTCTCCCCCTTCTCGGAAGCTTTCCGCACTCTTAACACCAATATTCGTCTCCTCGGTTCCGATTCCCCCCTCAAGTCCCTCGTGATTAGTTCTGTATCACCGGGAGATGGTAAAACCACCATATCAATAAATATCGCTAAGGCGGCCGCTAGTATGGGACAAAGAGTCTTGCTGGTGGATGCCGACCTGCGACGACCCCAAATTCATCTGCGACTTAATCTCGATAACGACCACGGCCTTAGTAATGTCATCGCCGAGGGTCTCGATTGGAACGAGGCAATTCAATCCCTACCCCGCTACGAGAATTTATCGATTCTTACCGCTGGTCCAATTCCCCCGGATCCCACCCGTTTGCTTTCTTCCCAGAGAATGCAGGAGATGATCTCGCAATTACAGCAAGACCACGCCTTCGATCTAATTATCTACGATCTACCACCGATCGCCGCTTTTGCCGATGGGAAAATTCTCGCCGCCATGGCCACCGGACTGATTCTCGTCACCAAATTGGGCAAAACCGATCGCTTTGCGCTGAAAAATCTGCTCGAAGATCTGAAATTATCCCACATTTCCGTGTTAGGTTTAGTGGCTAATAACGTTAGTCGAAAAGACCACAATTATCGTTACTATGGCCATTACTACGGGAAAAGATAATTAAATCCCATCCCAGTTACTATTTATCAGTTATCAACTTTTAATTGATGTTAAATGCGAGTTTTAATCTGGTATCGCAATGATCTGCGGCTTCACGATCACGAGGCAATTTATCAAGCCATTCAAGAACAATTAGAGATAATTCCCTTCTATTGTTTTGATGAGCGTCAATTTGGTTTTACTTCCTACGGGTTTCCAAAAACTGGCAAGTTCCGGGCTAGATTTTTATTAGAAAGCGTAGCCAATTTGCGACAATCTCTGGAAAGTTTAGGCGGTAATTTAATTATCCGACGGGGAAAACCAGAAGACATTATCCCGCAATTAGTTCAAGAATTGCAGATAGGCAAGGTTTATTATCATCAAGAGGTAACAGCAGAGGAATTAGCGGTAGAAAAAGCGGTAAATAAGGCTTTATCCGGGGTTCCTGTGCAGATAAAAACTTTTTGGACAGCCACTTTATGTCATCCTGATGACTTACCTTTTACCCTTAATCAACTGCCAGAATTATTTACTAATTTTCGTAAACAAGTCGAACGTCATTGGGAAATAAGAACAACTTATCCCAGTCCGAAAAAGTTGACAAAATTACCTAAAATAGATTTAGGAAATCTTCCTAGTTTAAACGATTTAGGCTTAACAGAACCAATTCTAGATCAGGGAGGTGTTTTGTCGTTTCAAGGGGGTGAAATGGCAGGAAAATCACGGGTTAAAGAATATATTTGGGATAGTGATTCCTTAAAAACCTATAAGGAAACCCGCAATGAAATGTTAGGGACTAATTATTCCTCAAAGTTCTCAGCTTGGTTAAGTTTTGGCTGTCTTTCCCCCCGTTATATCTATGAGGAAGTAAAAAAATATGAGCAAACAAGAGTAAAAAATGACTCTACCTATTGGCTGATTTTTGAATTATTATGGCGAGATTTTTTCCGATTTATTTGCAGTAAACACGGTAATAAAATCTTCTATAAATCTGGATTGCAAGAACTTAATTTGCCTTGGTTAGAAGATTGGGAAAGATTTAATCTTTGGTGTCAGGGAAAAACTGGTTATCCCCTTGTGGATGCTAACATGAGAGAGTTAGCCGCTACAGGATTTATGTCAAATCGGGGCCGGCAAAATGTCGCTAGTTTTCTGACCAAAAATCTCGGTATTGATTGGTGTATGGGAGCAGAATGGTTCGAGTCATTATTAATTGATTACGATGTCTGTAGTAATTGGGGTAATTGGAATTACACAGCTGGTGTCGGCAATGACGCACGAGGATTTCGTTATTTTAATATCCCGAAACAGTCGAAAGACTATGATCCCAAAGGTGATTATTTACGTCACTGGTTGCCCGAATTATCCCTAATAAAAGGCGATAAAATTCACGAACCCTATAAATTATCCCCAGAGGAACAAAAGCGTTATGGGTTGATTTTAGGGGTTAATTATCCTCGTCCCATTGTCGATTTTTTTCAATCGATTAAACACAATGAAAAAATTTATCTTCAGTATTTCAGTAATCAGTAATCAGTGGATATTGACTTAATATTATCTCAAGACTATAATTCCTTCTAGACAAGAAACTTATCCAAATACAAATGATTTTTATTGCTCCGTATTTTTTCAGTTAAATTGAATGAACAACGATAGATATACATTTCAGTCATCCAACTATTTATACTCAACGGATTTAGTATTATTGCGCCATCTGATAACTGATAACTGATAACTGATAACTGATAACTGATAACTGATAACTGATAACTGATAACTGATTAAGACATTTCTAACATTCTTTGAATCGGCAACAGCGCCTTAATTCTTAAATCTTCAGAAATAGTAATTTCTGGAGTTTTATCTCGCATACAGAGATACAATTTTTCGAGAGTGTTCAGTCTCATGTAGGGACACTCATTACAAGCACAGTTATTTAAAGCTGGTGCGGGGATAAATACCTTCTCTGGGGCGTATTTTTGCATCTGGTGAATAATCCCTGGTTCTGTGGCGACAATAAAGGTTTTTTCAGAACTTTTCAGGGAATAATTTAATAGTGCCGTCGTGGAACCAATATAATCGGCATGGCGTAAAACCGATGCTTCACACTCAGGATGGGCGATAATTTTTGCTTCTGGATGGGCAACTTTTAATTCTATTATCTTGCGTTCGGAAAAAGTTTCATGGACAATACAACTACCCTGCCAGAGAACTAAATCTCTACCAGTTTGCTGACTGACGTAACGGCCTAAATTGCGATCGGGAGCGAATATAATCGGTTGATGGACAGGGATTTGATTGACTATTTTGACTGCATTGGAACTGGTGCAGATAATATCACTCATGGCTTTAATTTCTGCACTGCAATTAATATAGGAAATCACGATATGATCGGGATATTGGGCTTGAAAACGAGCAAAATCTTCAGGATGACAACTATCTGCTAAAGAACATCCTGCATCTAAATCCGGCAGCAATACCAACTTATCTGGATTTAAGATTTTAGCTGTTTCTGCCATGAAGTGAACCCCCGCAAATACGATCACATCTGCTGGCGTTTGGGCAGCCTGTTGGGATAAACCTAGAGAATCACCAATATAATCAGCTATATCCTGTATGTCAGAATTTTGATAGTAGTGAGCCAGAATAACGGCGTTTAATTCCTGTTTAAGCTCTTTAATTGCTATAAATAGGTCATCAGGTAAGCTCGATCGATTTGCGGGTTGAACAGTTGTGAACACGGTGGAATTTATGGTTATTTTTACCAAATACTAAATGAGTCTCTACATCATAGCAAATTTTTTTAAAGTGATTAGGGAGTGGGAATTATGAATTATGAATTGGGGAGGAGTGGGCTGACAGGTGTAGGTTTATTACAAAGAGGTGAGCAGTCACACACTAGACCTCGACCTAATTTAATTAAATCACAATAATAGGATATAGTGCGCTTAAATGAATTGTGAAAAGGCATCGTATTTCTTAAGGTTAGGAAAATTAAATAATTGAAATTTGGCAAAAAACTCGAACAAGCGTTTAACCACTCGAAAATTTTTGTCCAACCAATAAAATCTTCTCAAAAGATTTTTTATAGTCATTTCAAATAAGTATGATACAAGTAAAAAATAAGGTAAAATAAGGAGAAACAAGCAACCCATACAGAAAAATGTCCTGACAGGGGGACAAGCCAGCTAGAAGGTAGATAGGGCAAGCGATATAGCTCTTTGTCCCTTGATGTAATCCTTCAACCGATAGCGGCTAATTTGCATTAGCTCTTCTATATTTTTTGGGAACATTTGATGTAGCTGGAGTCAATGATAGAGATGTTGACCCACATAAAAACTACTGTGTCTGCGTTGACCTTTATATAGCGGTTCTCGCATCTGTGCGGCACACTTAAACCTTTGCTGATTAAGCTGTTCAGGATCGGGAATGTACCTCGTGTGAATCAGAAACGCTATAAACTATCAGTATAGACCTCGTTTCCACACAGAAACCAGAAGAGCCGAAACTGAAGAAGAAAAATTACGGGTTTTAACTGATAGCGTTTCTCATAAAGATTAAGATGTCCGCCACGAATAAGGAAAAATGGTACTAGGGGATTGATTGACAAGATGGGTGGGTTGGGGGATTTGTCAGTAATCAGCGAGGGGGAGTAGCTGCGGATATCTAATAGCCATCCCTTTTGCTCAAAAAATATGGTATGATAGAGAATTGTGAGTTTTACGAAAGCCGATGAAAACGGAAGAGATTATCAAATCAATCGAAGCCGAGTATCTCAAGAGCGATCTGCCCATTATCCATGTCGGAGACACGATCCGGGTAGGGGTGCGAATCGTAGAAGGAGATAAAGAGCGGATTCAGCCCTACGAGGGCATTGTCATCGCCAAACGCCATGGCGGTATCAACGAAACGATTACAGTCCGCAAAGTCTTCCAGGGTGTGGGAGTAGAAAGAGTCTTCCTGCTTCACTCGCCGCGGGTTGCCAGTATCAAGATCATCCGTCGTGGTAAAGTACGTCGGGCGAAACTCTACTATCTGCGCGATCGGGTTGGCAAAGCCACCAGGGTACAAGAACGTTTCGATCGCCCCCTCTAAAAAATTTCCGGCGACAGCCTAACCAAGAAAGTTGCACAATCGCCAACAACTACGCTATAATAAATAAAGGCCTTAAAAAAGCCAAATCGTTTAGCGAATGGGCGCTCTTAGTTCAGTTGGTAGAACGCAGGTCTCCAAAACCTGATGTCGGGGGTTCAAGTCCTCCAGGGCGCGTTTGGTAACTACCAAGCCGATAACTGCAAAGGACATAATCTAAATGTCTGGGGGTTAGTGTGGGTTGTCCGGTGAAAATGATAAGTTAAGGATAGCCTGAGTATCATTTTAAGGAGTAGCGATCGTGGCCAAAAAAGAAACCCTAGAAAAAGACGCGAGCGACAAGAAAGAGGGAAGCTCTTTTCAAGTCAAGGAATTCGTCAATGAAACCAAAGAGGAACTCGCCAAAGTCGTCTGGCCTTCCCGTCAGCAACTTTTGAGCGAATCGGCGGCGGTGATGTTAATGGTGACTTTGGTAGCCACTCTCATCTATCTGATTGATAAATTCTTTGCCTGGGGTGCGGGGAAGGTGTTCCCATGAATCTAGAAGAAGAGCAGTTTCCCGAAGAAGTCAATCTTAGCGGCCTACCGAAAAAACCCCGTTGGTATGCCGTGCAGGTGGCATCCGGTTGTGAGAAACGGGTCAAAGCTAATTTGGAACAGCGCATCCACACCCTCGATGTGGCCGATCGCATTCTACAAGTCCAGATTCCCCAAGCGGCCACCGTCAAAGTCCGCAAGGATGGTTCGCGGCAGCACGGCGAGGAAAAAGTCTTCCCCGGTTATGTCCTGATCAGAATGATCATGGATGATGACGCTTGGCAGGTGGTAAAAAACACCCCCCACGTGATCAACTTTGTCGGGGCTGAACAAAAGCGGCGCTACGGACGCGGCCGCGGTCACGTCACCCCGTTACCCTTGAGTATGTCAGAAGTCGATCGCATCTTCAAACAAGCTCAGATTCAAGAACCCGTCGTCAAAATCAATATGGAGGTTGGCGATCAAATCTTGGTTCTATCCGGTCCATTTAAGGACTTTGAAGGGGAAGTGATCGAAGTTAGTCCCGAGCGCGGCAAACTCAAGGCCCTGCTCTCCATTTTTGGTCGGGATACCCCGGTCGAATTGGAATTTAATCAAGTCGAAAAACAAAACTAAATCATGGCTAAAAAAGTCGTCGCAATTATTAAACTAGCTTTACCTGCTGGCAAGGCTAACCCTGCTCCTCCGGTCGGTCCTGCTTTAGGTCAACACGGGGTAAATATTATGGCGTTCTGTAAAGATTACAACGCTAAAACCGCCGATCAGGCCGGAATGATCATCCCTGTGGAAATCTCCGTTTTTGAGGATCGTAGTTTTACCTTTGTCCTCAAAACTCCTCCCGCGTCCGTTCTCATCCGCAAAGCGGCTGGTGTGGAAAGAGGTTCCAACGAACCTAACAAGAAATTTGTCGCCACCATTACCCGCGACCAATTACGGGAAATCGCTCAGACTAAAATGCCCGATCTTAACGCTAACGACATCGAAGCGGCCATGAATATTGTGGCGGGGACGGCCAGAAATATGGGTGTCAAGATCTCAGACTAAATCTTATTACGGGGAGAAGCCCAGCTTCGTTATCACCCAAGGAGCAACAAATCAGATGGTAAAAAAAGTTTCACGACGTTTGCGAGATGCCCAGGCTAAGGTAGAAAATAAAGCCTACGAGCCATTGGAAGCACTGACATTATTAAAGGAATTAGCGACGGCGAAATTCGACGAAACCGCCGAAGCTCATATTCGTTTAGGTATCGATCCTAAATATACCGACCAACAACTGCGGACAACGGTAAGTTTACCCAAAGGAACCGGACGCACGGTGCGAGTAGCGGTCATTACTCGCGGGGAAAAGGTACAGGAAGCGAACAACGCCGGGGCTGATATCGTTGGTTCAGAAGAATTAATCGAAGAAATCGCCAAGGGGATGATGGATTTCGAGGTGTTGATCGCCACCCCCGATATGATGCCGAAAGTGGCGAAATTAGGTCGTCAACTCGGTCCACGGGGTTTAATGCCCTCACCGAAAGGGGGAACCGTAACCACGGATTTAACTGGGGCGATCTCTGAGTTTAAAGCGGGTAAATTGGAATTCCGGGCCGATCGCACCGGAATCGTTCACGTTCAATTTGGTAAAGCTTCCTTTAGTTCCGAGGATCTGTTAATCAATTTGAAAGCTTTACAGGAAACGGTGGACAAAAACCGTCCTTCTGGGGCCAAAGGTCGTTACTGGCGTACAGTTTACGTTTCTTCTTCCATGGGTCCATCGATTCAAGTGGATATTAGCGCCCTGCGGGATCTGAAATTAGCAGAAGGTTAATGACAGTTATTTTTCTTTGAAAAAGCCTCCAAGTGATTGGGGGTGTTTTTTTAGCTTGATCGCCCGATTGATATAGAATCAAAAGGCTACACTCAAGATTAATCGCTTGAATTATTCTCTTGTATCTGTTCTTAAAGCCAGCGTGTGGATTGTAGATTCCCCTAATACTCGTATTTTAGCCCCTAGTGCGATCGCTCTTGGTAACTTTGATGGTTTGCACCTAGGTCATCAAACCGTCCTACAGCCAATTTTTCAGGATCACCCCGCTTATCCCACCGTTGTTAGTTTTACTCCCCACCCGCGGGAATTTTTTACGGGAGAAAAATGGCAATTATTAACTCCTCTAGGGGAAAAAGTAGAGGTTTTAGAGAATTTAGGCGTTAAACAATTAGTTTTACTGCCTTTTTCGTCTAAATTAGCTTCCCTGACTCCCTTGGCTTTTATCGAACAGATTTTAGTAGAAAAATTACAGGCTAAATCGATCAGTGTTGGTCAAGATTTTCGCTTCGGTTATCGTCGTCAAGGTACAGCGGAAGATTTATTACAGATCGCCTCTCAATTTAATATTAAAGTCGAGATTGTTGGTTTAAAAAACTGTGGGACGGGTCGAATTAGTAGTTCCCTAATTCGTCAAGCTTTGGCAGCGGGAAACGTTGAGCAAGCTGGACAAATGTTAGGTCGTCCCTACAGTTTAACCGGTCGTGTGGTCATCGGGCAACAGCTAGGCAGAACATTAGGTTTTCATACCGCTAATCTACAGGTTCCCCCCGATAAATTATTGCCGCGATTCGGGGTTTATTGCGGTTGGGTGCATCTCGATGGTTCTCGTTTACCAGCAGTTATGAACATCGGTTATCGTCCCACGATCGAGGGAAAAACTATCAGTGTGGAAATCCATTTATTGGATTGGTCGGGCAATGTATATGATCGTATTTTAACGATGGATTTAGTGCAATTCCTGCGACCAGAACAGAAATTTAATTCTCTTGATCGATTAAAAAATCAGATCGAGATAGACTGCGATCGCTCTCGGTTAATTCTAAGTTCTTAACCTCAGTTATCAGTTCACTGTTTTACTGGACGGCTACGCCGTGCCTTTGGCAACACAGCAAAAAAGCTCCCAACTCCGGCACTCCAGTGCAGTCTTAACGAGTAATTTAGATAGTCAACAGCTTAACTAATTTTCTCCCTGCTCACAACCCTAACCCCGATTAGCTCCCTAGCAGAAAATTTCCCGCCATTGTCTGTCAACTTTTCTCGCTAGTGTGGGCAAATTAGGAAAAGAATCGTTAAGATCAAAAAAACTTAACATTAATCTTCTTGAGAAAATCCCCCATTTGTGCTATGAGAGACGCTATTGATATTTTGATGGAAAATTTGAGCCAGAGCATCGTCGGCCAAACCGAATCGATTCGCATTGTGCTGGTGGCTTTACTCAGTGGTGGCCACGCTCTCCTGGAAGATGTCCCCGGAGTCGGCAAAACCCTCTTAGCTAAATCCTTAGCGCGTTCAATTAACGGTCGTTTCCAACGGGTACAATGCACCCCCGACCTCCTTCCTAGTGATATCACGGGAACGACGATTTGGAACCCCAACAGTCGCGAATTTGAATTTATCCCCGGCCCCGCTTTTGCTAACGTCCTCTTGGCCGATGAAATCAACCGGGCCACCCCGCGCACCCAATCGGCACTTCTAGAAGTCATGGAAGAAAAACAAGTTACCATCGATGGAGAAGCGCGGCCGGTCCCCCAACCCTTCTTTGTTATCGCCACCCAAAATCCGATCGAATATCAAGGCACTTTTCCGCTTCCAGAAGCGCAAATGGACCGTTTTGCCGTTTGCCTGAGTTTGGGTTATCCCAGCGCCACAGAAGAACTAAAAATGTTACAAAGACAGCATTCTCAAGAGACAGTTAAATCCCTAGAAGCTTGTATTTCCCTAGAACAGGTGGGAGAATTGCAAAGATTAGTCAGTCTAGTCCGGGTAGCTCCTGCTTTACAGCAATATATCGTCGATTTAGTCCGCGCTACCCGTGATCACGAAGATATTAGTTTAGGAGTCAGTCCCCGGGGTTGTGTGGTTTTGCAAAAAGCAGTTCAAGCTTACGCTTTCCTCGAAGGTCGCGATTATGCTATTCCCGATGATGTTAAGTTTATTACTCCCTACGTCTTCTGCCATCGTCTGATTCCTAGTCACGGTCGTCAAGCTAAAGCTATCGTGGAAAGACTTCTACAATCGGTGGCGATCGAGGATCGTATCTATGCTTAAACTACTTTGAACCCCTAGAGGAGAGAATTGCCACGATCAAAACTCCTAGCGGGGGAATAACAACGACTAGCAATTAAACCCAAAACTAACCACCAGAGGGTACTAACTTGGGGACGATACCAAACCGTATCAAAAAAACCGTGGGCAAGAATTCCAGCTATAGCGGCAATTGCCCCAATTAACCAAAAGCCTTGACTGTCCATTTTATCTCGTAAAAGTTTAATTTGATGGATGCCTTGGCCGATAGTTGTAACTAATAACCAGAGGAAACAGGTAAAACCAATGATTCCCGTTTCTACCATGATTTCTAATAGCACAGAATAGGCACTTAAAGCCGTGTATTTTGGTTTCATGAATAGGGGGTAAATTTTCTTAAAAGCATCATTACCCGGTCCGATGCCCAAAAGCGGATAAGTTTGAATCATGCGGATAACTGCATCCCAAACATTAATCCGAAAGTTATTACTACTATCTTCCCGGCCTGCAAAAATACTCATCACCCGAATTCGCAGCGGATCCACCAATAAAATTGCCCCTAAAATCACCACGGCTAAACCCCCTAAAACTAAGGGTAAAAGCCATGTTTGCCAAAATAACGGTAGATAATTTTTGAACCAATAAAATAATAGCAATAAGAAGACGATTCCTAAGACCATCAAACCAATCCAACCGCCACGACTCTCGGTAAAAAATAAACAAGCACCATTGGCTAAAGTTAATAAAGCCGCTAAAATTTTCGGTAGCCATCCCTGCCACACAAACAAGGCTGCACCGCTAAAAGCAATACCAGGGAATAAATAACTAGCTAATAAATTAGGATTACCGAGATAGCTATAAACCCTAGTATCCCCCGCTAATTCTGAGGTGGGATCGTTCCAAGTTGCTAACTGTTCCGCACCAAAAATTTGCTGACGAATGCCGTAAACACTGACTGCTAAGGCGGTTAAAACTAAAGTAGTCAGAATCCAATTTGTTAGGCGTGGTGATCGCATAATTCGGGCAGTAAAGGCAAAAAAGATGAGATTGAGAGTTAATTTAATTAATCCTTCCAAAGCTGCGGTTTTAACGGGAGAAAAAGCCGTGGAAACCGTGGCAATTCCCCAGTATAAAAGCACTAAAATATGAATCGGTGTCACCCCGATTTTGCCTTCGTCCACAAGGGTTAAGAGTAGCCAATAACCAGCTATTGCTAACAATAAAAAACCGATTTGACTGGTGGAGAAAAACGGCGCGGTGGCGATAAGAAGAGAGATTAACAGCGCACCCATCAGTTCTGTCCACTCCACAAACCTACTACCCTGTCGCCATTGACTAAAAAGGCCGACGAAACGATGCAGATAGCTATATTTTGACCAAGAAGCGGGGGAAAAGTTCAGTAGGGTGATTTGTTTCCATAAAGCATTCATAGGGTTTTTAGTTGCGGTTGTCACCATCACACTTGAGATTTAGATACCGATTGTATCTTGATTGTTGACTCTTGGGAGCGAAAAGAGTTTCAGTCTGGTGTCTTAGGACAGCTTCACACAGTCAAAACCTAATAGCATAACCAGTCTAAACATGGGGTGAACGTAAAGCTTGACCTAAACGAGTTAAGCCTTGGGAACAGTCAAAACGATCGAGATGTACTTCAATAAATGATAGGCGATCGATGTTACCCTGGGCAATCGATAAAGCCTTTTCTAATTCCCCTTCTGTCTGGACTTGACAACTCCAACTTTCCCCGTTAAATACTGCCGGTAATTGGTGATATTTCCACGGTTGTAGATCATTATAAATATTATCCTGAATTACCCGCTCAATCGTGTAACCATCGTTATTAATTAAAAAGATAATTGGATTGAGATGATGACGGATAATGGTCGAAAGTTCTTGGGCAGTCATTTGAAAAGCACCATCCCCCACAAAGACGATAGGACGAGTATTGGGTGCGGCAAAAGCTACTCCTAAACAGGCGGGTATTGAATAACCAATAGAGAGATAAAATGCTTGACCGATAAAGTCAGTTTGTTGAGGCATTAATAAATCAATTGTGGCAATAATTGCATCCCCTGTATCGGAAATAACAAAAGATTCTTGAGCGATAAAATGATTCATTCGCTCATAGAAACGAGCATTAGTTAATTTTTGATCTGGCACGGGGATGAATTCTAAATCCTTTAATTCGGCTGCGGGTTTAATCTCTAGTGTAGCCGCTTTTTTATGACTTAGCTTATTAATTAAACCATCGATAAAATCCCCTAGGAATACCGGTTGATAAAAGTGATGTTTAATTTTTACTTTCTCGGAATTGGCATTAATCAAATTATTGGGATTTAAATGAGCCGTAAATCCGCCTAAATTCATATCGGACATAATCGCCCCTAAACAGAGGACACAATCGGCATTTTCCACCCGTTGATTAACGTATTTGCGACTTAATGCCCCCACATAAGTGCCGATAAATTGCGGCTGCATTTCCGAAATTGACGATTTACCTAAAATAGTGGTGGCCAAGGGATAACCCGTTACTTCTAAAAGTTTCAGCAACTTATCTTGGAGTTTAAACCGATGGAATTCTACCCCCGCTAAAATAATTGGTTTTTCCGCTTTTTCTAATAATAAAACCGCTTCTTCAATGGCTTCTTCTAAAGCGGCGGTATCCGTGAGATTATCGGTTAAATAAATTGGATTTTCTGAGGGGATACAGGGACGATAGACCAGATCCCGAGGAATTTCGATATACACGGGACGTTTGTGATGCAAACAAGCTGCTAAAGTTTGATCGATTTGACTGGCTGCTTGGGCAGAATTAGTGAGAATAACCGAGGCAACCGTGACTTTTTCCATGATGGAAAATTGCAGATTATAATCGCCCGTGGTGTGGTGTAATAATAAATTATCCCGGCGAATCGAGCGATCGGAAGCCCCACTAATTACCACCAGGGGAACTCTTTCTGCGTAAGCACCGACCACAGCATTAACGAGGCTAAATCCCCCAACACCGTAGGTGACACAGACAGCGCCCATACCTTTGACTCGCGCGTAGGCATCGGCGGCATAACCCGCATTAAGCTCATTACAGGTGCAAACTAATTCGATCGGACTTTCCACCAAAACATCCATCAAATCGAGGACATAATCCCCTGGCACCCCAAAAATATGATTAACCCCTAAACTATGGAGACGCTGGAATAAATATTCGCCGATGGTGATCATAGCAATTTTCTCGCAAAGATGAGCGGGATATCGGTGCGGAATTTTCCTTACTCACTTTCAGCCAAAATGCCGACCGCTCTTGCTAGGAAAAGACCGACTAACTTACATATCATATTTACTAATGATAGCAACTCCCAGATCTACATCTAGAGTACCTTGAGCGCCACCTCCGGGGATTAAACCGCAGAAATCTCGCAAATAACGCTCGTAATGGTTAGTTTTTAGTTGTCCTGCCCCTCCTAACAAACGTTGGGCAATCAAAACTAATTCGATGGCACTGTCGGTAGCATAGGATTTAGCTAAGCTAGTAATCGGTTCCCAGAGAGGATCTACCTGACCAGCGGCCTCAGCTTCTAGGGATTGATAGACGATCGAGCGACTGGTTTCTAGCAGTTTATACATTTTACCGATCTCTGCCTGTACCGATTGCATAGCGGTTAAGGGTCGATTGTAACGGATGGAATGACTGAGACTTTTGACGCAATCTTCCAAAATTGCCTCCATTCTGCCCAAAACGGGACTAACCAAGATAGAACGACGGGCGTTTAAAAATTCCTGCACATGACTTAACCCATCGGCTGCCACCATCACCGAGTCATGGGGAAGAAAAACATCATGAAAATGTACCGTTGAGATGCCAGCAGCGCGCCATCCTGCCATGGGTAAGGGAACAATTTCCACCCCGGTGAATTCTTTTTCCACCAAAAAAACCTTAAGATCGTCAAAACTATCGGTTTTATGACGGGCATAGGTCATAAAGGTATCAGCATTGTAACCGCCAGTGGTGAAAAGTTTTTTGCCGGAAAGGATATATCCGCCTTGGGTTTCTCTGACGCAGGTGTTAAAGGAAAAAGGGTCTGCACCGTCGGTATAGGCAAAAGCGGGCGCTCTTTTCCCCGCGATCATCGGTTTCAGGTAACGTTCGATCAAGTCCTGTCGTTTTGACTTGTAGATCATTCTCATCACCGAACCGCGCAGAGAAATCACGAAGGGAAAGGATAGATCTTGACAGAGATAACCGACTCGATCGAGCATCATTCCCCAGGATAGCTGATCAGCCCCTCCACCTCCTAATTCTTGAGTCACAGGATAGGGAGTCATCCCTAAACGACAAGCTTCAGCAAAAATATCTTCTGATATACAAGTACCATTGGCATCCCGTTCTAAAACTCCGGGGTTAATGCGTTTGCGAATAAAATTGCCAAAACGACCATCGACTTCTGCTGCTATTTTTTTGGCTAGGGTACGATTCATGATGTTTTTATCAACCTCTTGTCTCAATTTTGTCCGGATAACGATTTGTTTTCCCTATATACTTAGCAGGGCAATCGCACTTATTTTGTATAAATTGTACTTGACAAACAGACAGTTTAAGCGGTGGAGACCAGGGGCTAGACATGGCCGCTTGAATCGAGGACAGTATCTAGGGCTGGCTGAATAAATCTAAAAACCTTGTTGAGTAAGACTTTTAGACTTTTTGGAAATCAAAAAGTACGGCTCTTCGGTAATTGTTATGCAAATAATTAACTTAAAATAAAATTTGATGAGAGAGCCTATGCCCAAAAATAACTGAAACCCATACAGGGAAAGATTTTAGGCACAAACAGGTTAATGCCAAAAGATAGACAATTGAGTTAAGATTTGATATAATAGCCAAAAACCAGAGTATTTTACTTAGGGTTTGCTGAATAATGGTAAAACCTTTTTAAAATAAGGCTTTTGACCTGTTAAAATCCGATGTTAGTGCCAGAAAATCGGATTGGTATCCTCAAAAACCTTGCATTATCCTTGCTATAGTACACAAGTTAGTACGAAAGAGAGGGCAACAAAGCCTGAAACTCCTGACTCCCGACTCCTGACTCCTGACCCCACCAACAAACTTTTTCAGCAAACCCTACTTATGATACTTGACAAATTTTTGAACCTAAAAGGAACCTCTATTCAAGGCTATCGACACCTAGAAAATATCGGTATAGTTTTCCGAATCGAATCGAAAAATAAAAAAGCAACGGCAGAAGCGCGGAAAAATAAAAAACAGAAAGCGGAAAAAGAAGCGAAGCTAGAAGTTTTAAAGCGAAGTAAATATAGCCTGTTAAAAAATGAAGAAGATTTAACGGAACCCCAAAAAATCAAACTGGAAGCTATCAAAAAAACTTGGCTAAATTTGAAAGAGATGCACCAATTAAAGGAAGAATTCAGAAGGATTTACGAAACTTCAAAGAATCCGACAGAGGGAATGCTATCTATCTCGGAATGGTTGGCAAAATCCTCTAGTGTTTTTACCAAGAGTTGTCAAACAATCCGAAACTGGTTTGGAGAAATCATTAGTTATTTCGAGCGAAGAACAACGAATGGGGTGGTCGAGGGAATCAACAATAAACTGAAAATAATAAAACGGAGAGGCTATGGCTTTAGAAACTTTCGGAATTTTTGGGTTAGAAGTATGTTATCTAGGCATCTTGTATGTTGATTTAGCATAAAAAGTAACGAAGAGCCATCTTTTTGCCGCAAACCCTACTCAGCGATCGGTACTCAATTGACCGATCGCTGTTTTTGGCGAGATTTTAGATGATTACTGGTCAAATTGTTCGATCGCCGTGGCGTAGCTCTCTTCCGCTCCCGTGCCGTAACCTAGTAAGCGATGGATAAAAACTACCCGGTGCTGCCAAAGATAGACTTTCGTGTCCACAACTCCTTCATCAAGCAGAAAATAGGGTTTGTGCAGTTCGATATCTATTTGTTGTAGGGGATTACTGAAACCCACTTTCAGAGCCGGTTGTTTGCTACCTTGGCCAAGAACCAGTTTTTCCCGACTAGCATTAATATAGGCTGCCGCTTCCATAAAAGCCCATTGATCGGCAAAATCAAGAGCATAGCGGTGCAATTGGAAGGGATAACGACCTTCTGCGATTAATTCACCCTGTTTTTGTTCTTCAATTTGTTTAGTTAATTTTTGGACTGGACGTTCAAATTTTTTCGAGATTTCTTCTTCCGAGAATAAATTTATCAGTTCCTCTGGCAATCGCCCCGGTTTTGCCCCTAAACTCACTTGATCGGTGATTGTTACTGGACGTAAACTGATTTTTACCTGTGCCACTTCTTGATTATCAGCCAAGATACTAGAAGGCATTTCTAATAATACTCCCCCCTTAATGCAACTGGCACGGGTGACGAGTTGAATCGTTTCGCAATCGTGAAAAGTGACATTTTTGATGTAGCGCAGATGGGCCATGGCAACTACCATACTGGTTTGATAGTTTTCCACTAACTTTTGAATACTCATCAAGTGATCGCGCAACCATCCCGCCCAACCATTTAATCCTAAGCGCAAAAGTTCTCGCTGGTGCATCTGCAAGGGAGTGAATAAAGTCGGACAGGCGGCGAGAGTAAGTTCACTGGTTCTCGGTGGAGATAAAGTGGGAGTAGTTGCGGCAACTGTACTAATCATTTTGTCGTCCTCAGCTAAAAATTTTGTGGCAATAAAATAAGACTAGGTAATTGGCTCTTCTGGTTGCTGTGTGGAAGGAAGAAGAATAGGGATAATTTTCTAAAAATATAGTCTTCAAAGGCTTGCCTAGCAAGACTCCTACCAATGATAAGCACTGATTTATCACACAAAGTCGAGAAGAGTTAGTAATTAGGTAGATAAACCTGCCCGACAAAACAGTTAATCTTCCCTGTTGATAGTTAAAGCTGGGAATTATTTCATATTTTTAATTAACCACCGGCAATTGCTGTTAAAATTTGCAAGCGATCATTTTCTTGAATACTCCGGTCTAATTCATTCGAGAAAAGCTGTTCCCCATTTAAAAAGAGTCGATGAACTTTGCGAACTTCGCCATTCGCATCGTAGAGAGAAGCCGTTAAAGAGGGATATTTTTCCGTGAGAGTCCGTAAAGCTTTGGAGACGGTTTCCGCTTCTAGGGAAACTTCTTTTTGGTAGTCCACAAATCGTAGGAGAGTTCCAGAAAATGCAATGTTTAAGGTGGTCATTGTGGTGTTCCTCTTGTCTTAATGATTCAGGAATACAAGCTCCTTGAGATTTATTCCGTGAAAATTGATTTGCCAATTTAGACCTGAATTGGCAATTATCTTCATCTTGCGTCATGATACTGCCCTTTCCCTTATTAAGTCCATTGTGTATATATTTCTTAACAAAAAGATAGAAAACTAAAAAGAGTCCGAAACGATTGATAGGTATAGTTTTGAAAGAATTAATCCACTGAGAGGTCATCAAAAAAAGGGAAAATGGGCAGCCCAAGGATTATTTCTGTGGAAAACTTATCGAGCCAATGTTGTCCATTGCAACTTTTTTTAAGCTTTTTTTAAGCTTTGCCTCCCCCTAAAGTACGATCATTTTTTTGACAAAACTTAACTTGACGCTGGGCATAAATGCGCTTACACTGATCGGAAAAGTTAGTCATCTGTCTTTGGGAGTAGCTACGCTGATGCTTCAGCAAAAGTTCTGCTTCTAATCAACTGCTATAGTACAAATTTAAAGCCCAAAATGAGCAAAAAATTAACAGTTTCTACCATCGCTTTACTAGGCGCATTTGTCGCTACCTACCCAGCGCAAGCGGCTCTCGTTCAAAACGTATCTCTTTTAGACTTGGTTAATAGCGGCACCGTTGCTGGTTCCACGGGAACCCTAACTAGAACGGCGACGGGAATTGCAAGTACCGTGTCCACTAGCAATTTATCCCCTGGGGCTGCCTATACCATGTGGTGGGTTATCTTCAATAACCCTGAGTTTTGCGTCGGGGGTTGTGGTGAAGACGACTTCTCCAATCCTACTGTCAATGCTTCGGTATTTTTTGCCGATGGAGAAGTAATTGGTTCAAATGGACTGGGTAATTTCTCTGCTCAAGTCGGTATCGGTCAACTGCCTAATCCTAACCAAGTGGAATTAGGTAATGGGTTATTCAATCCCTTGACAGCAGAAGTGTGGAACGTAGTTCGCGACCATGGACCAGCTAGTAGCGACCCCGCACTGTTACAAGCACAGTTAACCACTTTTAATGGTGGCTGTACCCTTACCCCAGGGGATGGTCTTTTCCCCTGTCGTGATGAGCAGTTAGCGGTTTTTTCAACCCCTGTTCCTGAACCTTCCGTTTCCGTGGGGTTAGTTGTCTTGGGAACCCTGGGAATTTTATCGAGATTCCAAAGATCCAAAAACTAAGCTGCCCTGAATTGAAATTATCTGAGAGATAATCCTTCTCTTGGCCTGTTTTTCCCCGCTTTCCGCTCATTTATTGCCATTTGCTGGTCATGTACAAAAAAATACTCTCTTTAACCCTTTTCCCTTTAGGGATTGCTTCCACTGCCTTGCTGCCAGTGTCATCTGCTCAAGCGGTCACGGTGGCCAGTGATTGGATTGGTGCCGCCACTCAAGGTGTTAGAAATCAACCCCAGGGACCAACGGTAGCTTCTCGGCTCTATGGCATCCTTGGCACTGCTATGTACGATGCTTGGTCAGCCTACGAAGCTACCCCCATTAGTACCGTTCTGGGAGATACTTTACAACGTCCTACGAGCGAAAATACTCAAGCCAATAAACAGGAAGCGATTAGTTTTGCCGCCTATCGGGTGTTAACGGAACTGCTACCCACACAAACGGCTAATTTGACTGCTCGGATGAATAGTCTCGGTTACGACCCCAACAATACCAGCACCGATACCACTACGGCAGCGGGAATCGGTAACACCATCGCCGCCACACTGATGAATGCCCGTCGTAATGATGGTTCCAATCAGTTAAACAACTACGTTGATACCATCGGTTACAGCACCCCCAACACTCCCACTCAAGTGGTCAATATCGAACTCTGGACTCCAGAGAGTGTTCCCATCGATTCTGGTTCAGCACTACAAACCTATCTCACCCCCCACTGGGGAACGGTGCAATCCTTCTCTTTAACCGATAATGCTCAATACCGTCCCCCCGAAATCATCCGTTTTCTGTTAGATCCCAACGCTTCGGCGGATTTACAGGCAGGAACGATCACCAGAGGTGATGGTACAGTGGTTCCTATTAGTGCAGCTTTAGTGGGAGTAGATATCAATCCCGCTTTCATTCAGCAGGCGGTTGATGTAGTGGAATTCAGCGCCAATCTCACAGACGAACAGAAACTAATCGCCGAATTTTGGGAAGATGGCCCTGGAACCCCTTTCCCTCCGGGTACATGGATGGAGTTCGGGCAAGATATCTCGCAGCGGGATAATAATACTCTCGACGAAGATGTGCAGTTATTCTTCGCCCTCGGTAATGCAGTCATGGACGCGGGGATTGCCACCTGGGAAGCGAAACTATTCTATAATTCTGCCCGTCCCGTGCGCGTGATTCGCGAGTTAGGTCGCTTGGGTTTAATCGGGACTGACAATAACGGCGATGGAGTCTTTGAAATTAACGCTTGGGGCGGCCCTGGTTTAGGCACAATCACTATTCCCGCCACCCAATTTCTCACCTACCAAAATCCCTTTGGTCCTCCTTCGCCCCCCTTTGCCGAATATACCTCTGGCCATAGTGCCTTTAGTGCCGCCGGGGCGGAAATCCTGCGTCTTTTCACTGGTAGTGATGTCTTTGGTGGTTCTGTCACCTTTGCCCCCGGTACTTCAGCTTTTGAACCGGGCATCACTCCGGGTAGTCCGGTAACTCTCTTTTGGGATACTTTCTCAGAAGCGGCGGATGAAGCCGGTATTTCCCGTCGCTATGGCGGTATTCACTTCCTCGACGGCGATATTCAAGGCAGAATTTTAGGTCGTAACGTGGGCGGAAGTGTTTGGAACCGCTCTCAATTCTTTATCAACGGTGGCGTTACTACTCCAGAAGCGGATAATGTTCTCGCCCTCTTGACCCTAGGCGGTATTTTCTCCCTAACACGCCTGATAAAAAGCAAAATTAAATAAAAATTCGACATTTTGCTAAATTTCCTAGAGACGTTGCCCCCAACGTCTCTATTTTACTTTCTCCCTAGTCTGCCCATCCCACAAGCCGAAAATAGGGAGATTAGCTCCGATCGCTTGTTATACTTGTCTAGGATAGAAATTACCGCTCCTCACCCCTGACTGTTAATGATTTTTACTGAATTAGTTTTGCAAAATTTCGGACCCTACGCTGGTCGTCAAGTGATTAATTTACGTCCTGAAAAAGATAACAATCCCTGTCCGATTATCCTTTTGGGAGGTATGAATGGGGGCGGTAAAACTACTTTAATGGATGCGATTCGTTTGGCTTTGTACGGTGCGCGGGCGAAGTGTTCTACTCGCAATAATTTAAGTTATGCCGAGTTTCTTAGTCAGGCAGTTAATAATCAAGCTTCTCTCATCGATCAAGCGAGAATAGAACTGGCTTTTGAACATCTAGTTAACGAAAAATGGCGACAATATCGTATCGTTAGATACTGGACAAAACAGCCTAAAGATGGTAAGGATACCCTCGGTATTTTAGATGAAGATTGGCCCGATCCTGCCTTAGCTAATACTTGGGATGAATATATTGAAACTTTATTACCGTTGGGTATTTCTAACCTGTTTTTATTTGATGGGGAACAGGTAAAAGAATTGGCAGAACAGGATGTACCTCCTGACAGTGTTAAGGATTCGATGCAGACTTTATTAGGGTTAGAATTAGCGGAAAGATTAGCCGTTGATCTTGATATTTTAGCTAGTCGCAAGCGCCGGTTATTAGCAGCAGAAAATGAACTGGCAACTATTGAAGCGATCGAGAAAAAATTAGCCGAGTACCAAGAAGATTTAGAATTGGCTCGGCAAGAGATGGAAACTCAACAAAAAAATTTAGATGTGGTTAGGAATGATTTTGATCTAGTCTCGGATAAATTTCGCATTGATGGTGGCAAAATTGCCGCCGAAAGAAGTCAATTAGAGAGCAGAAAAAAAGAGGTAGATAAAAAGTTAGATAACCAGAGGGAATATTTAGGTCAATTAGCGGGGGAATTTTTACCATTAAAGTTAATTTTTCCTCTCCTAGAAGCGGCTAAAATTCAGGGAGAAAAAGAGCTACAATTTCAATCAGCTAAGGTCGCTCAATCGGTTTTAGAATCCAGAGATAAAAAGTTACTTGCTTATTTAAAACAACTGAATTTAACCTTAGAACAATTAGAGAATATTAGGGAGTTTTTAGAGCAAGAAAATCAGTTTTTCGCTGAGAATAGCGATTATTTGATTACTTCTTACTTAGATTTAGACGACGAGGCGATCGAGTTATTAAATCGAGTCTTAACCCATCAATTACCGGCACAAATTAACCTCGCTCATCAAACGATGGAACAATTAAGAAATCTGGAAGCTGACTTAGATAATTTAGAGCGAGAATTAGCAGTAGCAGCCTCTCCCGAAGAATATGAAACCCTGAGTAATAACTTAAAAAACGCTCAGAAAAAGTATCTAAATGCTCAAGCAGAATACGAGCAAAGCCACAAAAATTATGAGGAAATCAAAAAGAAAATTGAGAAAACTAAAAAAGAATTATTTGCCTATAGTGAGAAAGCTTTAGAATCCCAAAGTAACGAACATATCGTTAATGCTATTGTCAAAGCACAGCAAACTTTAAAAGTATTTAAAGAACGCTTAACTTTAAAAAAAATAAATAGATTAGAGGGAGAAGTGGCGGAATGTTTTCGTTATTTATTGCATAAGTCCGATCTAGTTCAGAAAATAGCGATCGATGCTGATACTTTTGGTCTATCTCTCTTTGGTCCCGATGGACAAAATGTGCCTAAACACCGTCTTTCTGCCGGAGAAAAACAACTATTAGCGATCGCTTTTTTGTGGGGATTAGCGCGAGTCTCTGGACGAGATTTACCCATCGCTATCGATACACCCCTCGGACGTTTAGATTCTTCCCATCGCCATAATTTAGTTGAACGTTATTTTCCCGCTGCTTCCTCTCAAGTCATCCTCCTTTCTACCGATACAGAAATTGGACAAAATGAGCTACTCTTATTAGAAGAACAGGAAGTAATCGCCCGAAAATACCTGCTAGAATACAATTCCCAACAACGTCAGACAACTATTCACCCCGATCGCTACTTTTGGTAAAATCATGACCGAGATAAATTCCCAAAAAATCCTCCCCCAACAGGATTGAGAATGACTAACTATTTTCTCATCACTCAGATCGAGGTAAAATTATAAATTATGGAATCACCGATCGAACGTTTTCGACTATCTCAAACCGCCAAAGATAGCCTAATAAAATTAAAACGCTACACCAAAATTGACCAATGGAATATCCTCTGTCGTTGGGCTTTTTGTCGTTCCCTTGCCGAACCAAGTCTCCCCTCTCCCGTCCCCATTCCTGCCGATAGCAATCTAGAATTATCCTGGAAAGTATTCGGGGGAGAAATGGCCGATATTTTCTTGATTGCCCTTAAACAACGTTGTCATCAAGACGGATTAGGAACCGATAAAGAAACTCTAACTCAACAATTTCGCTTACATTTACATCGCGGTATCGGTTATCTTGCTGGGGATACCAAGCTAAAAAAAATCGATAATTTAATCGAATTAGAGAGAGAAAGTCTCAGAGAATCTTAATCAAGAATGATCTGTTTTCAGGGGGAGCGCATCTCAAACGCTATTGACAATTGGCCAATTTTGTGATGGTATTTAAAAGAGGGCGGCTATCGGGGGATGAGAAAAAATGGAAAATTTAATCAAGGAAGCACTAAGCCATCGAGCGATTAATCATCCGTATTTACTGGCTTTAGAAAAAGGAGAATTTCAACATATTGATGAAGTTCTCAAAGATTTTGCCAGTCAATACGGAGCTTATAGTGACTGGTTTTCCCGTTATTTAACAGCAGTAATATCAAAGCTAGAAAATCCCACTCATCGAAATCATCTGCTGGAGAACTTAGCTGAAGAAAACGGACATCTACACGATGAAGGTCTGGAAGCAATCCGTAAATTAGGTATTAAGGACGAGTGGGTACAGGAAATCCCTCACCCACAGTTATTCAAGCGTTTTCAAGAAGCGATGGGAGTAGATAGCAGGCAACCGCCTTGTGTTGAAGTACAAATTTGGCGTGAATCATTCTTATCGCTGCTCCAGAATGGAAGCTCACTCCAAGCTATTGGAGCCATAGGTTTAGGGACTGAATCTGTTGTTAAATTTATCTACAAACACATTATTGAAGCGATTAAAAAACATACATCATTATCCTTGCAGCAATATGTATTTTTTCCTTTACACACAGAAGTGGAGGATGAACACAGCTTAACTTTAGTTGAGATTGCTAAGGAATTAGCCAGTGAAAGCGAACAGGCTGTTCTGGAATTACGGAAAGGAATGTTAAAAGCCTTAGATCTACGTGCTGCTTACTGGGACAATATGTATGAACGTGCGTTGGTGCTAGATAAATCTTTGACATCATCAGACCAACTCAAGATTGTTACGCTTTTCACTAAAATGATTAAAAGCAAAAAGCTGTCTAATCAGGAACAGGAACTTTTATTGCACCAAATCAATGACGTGCGTATTGGATTGACGGAAGACTTATCTACTGTTCCAGTGGAAAAACTACTACCCGGATTGAGTTCACTTTTGCTATACGGGATGCAAAGGGAAAAGCACAGGGAAGAAGTTCTGAACTTATTAGATTGGCTTGCGGATCCATCTGGTGAATGCCAATGCACTGAAACAATATTAAGGCTTGCATCACAACTTTACCATGATTTTCAAACGATGCGTCTCGGGGTCTTGACTCAAAAAATCAATGAACAAAAAAGCTTGACTCATGTGCAAGAAGGTAAAGAGCTTATTTCAACAATCAGCGCCAGCAACTTAGAAGCCTTATACAACAATAAGGTTGATAAACTCAATATTGATTTTAACGTATTTCGCCTGCCATTTGATCTAGAAGTTTTAGATGCGCGCCTAGTTATAGTCAAGCCAGGAAAAGCGAATGAAATGCACAGACACGCACATGAAACCGTATTTGTATTTCTTCAGGGTCAAGGAAAAGTTATTGTTGATCAATACGAAAACGAAGTCGAACCGGGTACTTTTGCTGTTATTCCCCGTTGGTGTGTGCATCAATCTGTGAACTTAGGAGAAGAAGAGCTAATTTTTCGGGCGATAGCTGATTTTGGATTAACTGGTAAAAGTTTTATGGGTAATTACTTACACAGTGCTAGACTAAAACAAAATTAGTGCAAATTTTATCACGTTAGATAGGTATGAAAGCAACACAAGAAACCAAAAAACTTTACGACGAAAGCGCAGGAGACTGGAAACGAGTAGAACCGATTTTGCTTTCTGATTACTCCGCACGTCCCTTTGTCATTGATTTATGTGAACCGATTGTCAACAAGAATATATTAGATCTAGGCTGTGGGGAAGGTTATGTAGGAAGAGAGTTAATTAACCGAGGCGCTCAATATGTTCATGGGATTGATATTTCATCGCAAATGATCGAGCAGGCCTTGATTCAAAAAAACGAGCATCAGATTACTAATGCTTCCTATGAAGCTGGTGATATTCGTGATTTTGCGGTCACTGAGTCCGAACAATACGATTTAGTTCTGGCTATGTTTCTGTTCAACTACTTAAATGTTTCAGAAACTATTAGCACGATGCAGAAAGCCTACCAACTTTTAAAGTTGGGTGGATATTTCCTGTTCGCCGTCCCCCATCCCTCTTTACCTTTTCTGAAAAAAGATAAGTTTCCGTTTTATTTTAAACCGAAAGCTGGCTATTTTTCCGGACGCAATCAATTATTCCCCGGTGAGATTTGGCGCAGAGATAGAAAAGCCGTCGCCGTGCAATGTGTTCATAAAACTATGGAAGATTACTTCACATCTCTTCGTTTAGCAGCCTTCACAAAAATGCCAGAAGTTTATGAACTAAAAATTAATCAGGAACATTTAGAACTAGACCCAGAATTTTTTACTCCGCTCATTGACCTTCCCCTTCACGTTGCTTTCAAAATTCAAAAATGATTATACCGATTTCTGATCCTAATATTTCATTACTGACTTGGAAAAAATTGCCTGATCCTTCTCAACTATTTTTTCATTTACCAGAATCATTAGTCTCAGATTTACTAAAAAGAAGCAATCACAAATGGCTTGAAAAACCCAACGAAATAGGACAGGAAACAGTCAATAAAAATCTTGATTGTTTCCTACCATTTCGTGAAAAATTGCTCCAGGAACCAGGCATAATTATTTTCCGATTAGAACCGGAATTAACAGAAACGGAAATGCGGTTAATTTATGCTTTTATTTCTCGCATTTTTGGACTGCTAAACCACCGCTATGGCTATTTTTTTGATGTAATCGATCGAGGAATGGATTACACTAAAGAAGCTATACCCGTTTCGATGACGAATGCAGAAACTGGCTATCATACCGATAGTACAGACAAAAACTACTTCCCTGATATTGTTGGCTTACTCTGTCTTGCTGCTGCGGATGAGGGAGGAGATTCCCTAGTAGTAAACGCCGCCAATTTGTATCAATATTTCTGGCAAAACCATACAGACCTAGTTTCCTGTCTCTACGAACCTTTGGCGAGGGATGTGATTACACCTGGAGAGATTAATTCTCAAGAAGCTATTCAAAAGAATAATTTCCCCTTATTCTCAGCCGATTCTCAGGGTCTGGTTTTTCGTTATATGCGGTATTGGATTGAAGTCGCTTACTCCAAACTGGAAATAGCGCAACCGGAAGCTATCACAAAAACACTCGACATCATCGACGACTTTTTTTCGGAACTGGAAAATACAGTCCGCTTCAAAATGAAAAAAGGTGATATATTTTACATTAATAATCGCTTTTTATGCCACAATAGAACCGCTTTTAAAAATTCAGGAAAACCCCGACAGATAGTCCGTAGTTGGATTAACCTTTAAACAAAATACGTCCAAGGGAGAAAGTGAACCGGTCAAGGTACAGAGTACAATGACCTCAACTTCCTTGTCACCCCTTCAGGGGTTCAAACTCACCTTAAAAAACTTTCGGTCGGCCTAAAGTAGTGATATAGATAACTGCTTCATCGGAGGGAATGCCTAACACTTCATTCACTTGATCATCAAAAAAACCACCGATACCACTAACCCCTAACCCCAGATGAATAGCCGCTAAATTTAATCTCTGTCCCAAATGGCCCGCATCTGCATGAAGATAACGATAAACTCGATCGCCGTATTTAGCCACTGCTTTCGACAGATCCGCCGTATGAAAAACCACAGCAGCCGCATCTCGTCCCAAATCCTGACCTAAACAGAGATAATGTAACTCTTGCTGGAAATTTTTAAAGCGAATTTGCCGCAATTCTTGGGCTTTAGGAGCATAATAATAACAGCCTTCCTCTAATCCAGTTACTGCCGAAACAGCGATAAAAGTTTCCAATAAATCCAGAGCAAAATAATCGGGATTGGGATCGAGATTTTGACTGGCATAATCTTGGGGTTGATAGGTAAAATGCAGCAGCGCTCGCAATTCGTCTAAACTGAGACTAGCACCACTATAAGCGCGGGTAGATCTGCGTTTAAGCATCGTACTTTCGAGATCGATTAAATCTTCCCCCCAATTGACGGGACGGGAGGTCACGGAAACTTTCAGACAAAAAGGAAAATTATATTTATCTTCCCAATTAGACGGGGTAACGGCTGCTTCTATCTTCTCATCTGTATCTATGATAGTCGCTCGCTGTAGGGAGCTTAATAATTCTCCCTCGGGAATTTCGGGATAAAGAGTCGTGGTTGCCGAAGGGAGTGCCGTGGTACTAGGGGGGAGATTTTGCTGAATATTGAGCAGATCTGCCAAAGGAATCACCGTCATGACACTTTCTTTCTCGGAATCAAGATAAAGCAATTCATTCATCTGACTATCGTTAAAACCACCGATTAAATGAGCGCGATAGTCATTAATCGAGGCTGATAGCTCAATATTGCCTAATAAATGCCCTGTATCGAGGAAAATACGCCGATAAGCTCGATCCTCGTAGCGCCAAGCGGACCGATAAAAAATAGCGCTGGTAACTAAAGCGATATCGGTATTTTCTAAAACAGGATTCCAGAAACAGGCAGATTGTAGGTTCGTCCAGACATCACTTTCCCAGAATAAAAGCAGCGAGTGACTTTGACCTTGATAACTGTAGAGACCGGCGGGTAAAAATTCCGTGCCACGGGAGATCAGATAGACCTCGGCGGGGTATAATCCACCGGCAGAGGGTGCGGAACGTAGGTACAAAGGACTGCCCATAGTGGCGATTTTGGCAGTTAAACCATAGCTACAGCCCAAAATTCGCGATATACGTCGCCAAAAGTCTCCTTTTTGGGGAACTGTTTGACGGGAGAGGTAGGGTTTGAGATCGAAAGTCTGACCGATTTTGTATTCTTTGAAGGGATAGGGTTGTTGACTCCAATCAAGACCTTTACTTTTGGATGCGATCGTCTGGGGGTCGTATTTTGTCCGCTCGTGGTAGTATTGGGCGATCGAGATTGGCTGATCTGGCATGATAAAGATGGGCTGTCTAAGCTTTACTTTTCAGTTTAATATCGATACCCCCCAAAAAATCAACCAGCCAGAGAGTCGATCGGCTAAAAGTAAAGATAATCACCAATTTCACCCACATAAAATCTATGGAAATTATCGCTGTTTTACTGGGAGTTTTCGGTTTAGGGACAGGTGCGGGTTTACTGGTCATCCGTAACTATTACCACATCTGTCAACCGAGTGAAGTCTTAATTTTTGCCGGTAGTCGTCGTCCCACGGCCACGGGCAAAACCATCGGTTATCGTTTGGTAAAAGGGGGCAGCAGTATTCGTTTACCTATGCTAGAACAAGTGTATCGAATGGATCTGACCAACATGATCATCGATCTCAGGGTGGTTAATGCCTATTCTAAGGGCGGTGTGCCGTTGATCGTCACTGGGGTGGCGAATATTAAAATTGCTGGGGAGGAACCGATTATTCATAATGCGATCGAGCGTTTATTGGGCAAGAAACGCAAGGAAATTGAACAATTGGCGAAAGAAACCCTAGAGGGTAATTTGCGCGGTGTCTTGGCGAATTTAACCCCAGAACAAGCGAACTCCGATCAGATTGCCTTTGCTAAAAGTCTCCTGGAAGAAGCGGAACAGGATCTGGAAAAATTGGGTTTAGTTTTGGATAGTTTGCAGATCCAGAATATTTCCGATGAGGTGCGTTATCTCGATTCGATCGGACGGAAGCAAAAAGCCGAATTACAGAGAGATGCCCGGATAGCCGAAGCAAAAGCTCGAAAACTATCGATTATCAAGGATTCCGAGAATCAACGCCTAACCGCTTTGCGTCGTATCCAAAAAGATTTAGAAATAGCCAAAGCTGACGCAGAAAAACGGGTGCGCGACACTCAAACTAAGCGCGGCGCCATGATTGCCGAGGTAGAATCGGTGGTGATGTCCGATTTAGCTAAAGTACAGGCAGAAGTGGCGGTACAAACTGCCCGAATTAAGCAGGTGAAACAGCAATTACAAGCAGATGTGATCGCCCCTGCAGCAGCGGAATGTCAACAAGCGATCGCAAAAGCCCGGGGGGAAGCAGCCAAAATTATCGAACAGGGGAAAGCGCAAGCGGAAGGAACCAAAAAACTGGCAGCCTCTTGGCAAGGAGCGGGAAATAACGCTAAAAACATCTTTTTGTACCAAAAATTGGAGTTATTGCTGAAATTAATGGCCGCTAGTGTGCCAGAAGTGCAGGTACAAACTGTGACGGTAGTGGACGGAGGTGATGGTAATCTTGTCCCCAAAATGACTGCCTTTGCTGAACAATTGCGGCAAGCTACCGGGGTGGATCTGGTACAAATGGCTAATCGCATAGCACAAACCGAGCCATCTGTCAAGGGAAAAGAGACAAATTTTGATTTTAAACAATTGCCCTCTTGAAGCAGTTATCAGTTATCAGTTATCAGTTATCAGTTTTGAGTTTTAAGTTTTGAGTTTTGAGTTTTATAGCGGTTCTCGCATCTATGCGGCACACTTAAACCTTTGCTGATTAAGCTGTTCAGGATCGGAAATGTACCTCGTGTGAATCAGAAACGCTATAAGTGAGCAGTGTGTATTAAGTGATCATCATCAAATGGCAGTTTACTGCTGTCTTTTCACTGATAACTGATTACTGTTCACTGATAACTGATTACTGTTCACTGATAACTGATTACTGTTCACTGATAACTGATTACTGATTATTGTCCACTAGAATGTTAATCAAGTTTAGAGACCACCGCCATGGATGACTTAATTAATGATCCCTCCCCTTCTCCCCAAGACATAGAAATGACGCGGACTCCCCCCTGGGGGACGGTGACGGTATTGGAGGAAGGTCCGCGGTATCGCATCAATCGCATTGTCATTAAACCCGGCCATCACATGAGTACCCAAATGCACTACCATCGCAGTGAACACTGGATTGTCGTCTCCGGTACAGCGCGGGTAATTTGTGATGAAAAAGAAACTCTCCTCAAACAAAAAGAATCCACCTATGTTCCCATGAATACCCGTCATCGGTTGGAAAACCCCGGTTCTATTCCTCTGGTGATGATCGAGGTGCAAAATGGCGAATATTTAGGAGATGATGATATTCACCGTTTTGATGATCGAGAATAGGACAGTTTTCTCCCCTATATACTTTAGTTGTTTGCCAAAATCTCGATCGTGGATGAAAAAATTATCCTAGTTACAGGGGCTGCCCGTTCTGGGAAAAGTGAATGGGCCGAATATTTAGCCAAAATCAGCCAAAAACCCGTTATTTATATCGCCACCTCCTCGGTGGATGAAAAAGATCAAGAATGGTGCGATCGCATTGAAAAACACCGGCAGCGACGTTTACCCCAATGGCAAACCCAAGAAATTCCCCGACAATTAAGCGAAACTATTGATAATAGCCCATTTACTCACTGTTTATTGATCGATTCCCTCGGTACTTGGGTAGCCAATTGTTTAGAAATGTCGGCAGCTGAATGGTTAGAAATTAGCGATCGATTCTTGTATTCCCTCAAAAATGCGGCGGTTGATGTTATTCTGGTGGCGGAAGAAACCGGTTGGGGTGTGGTTCCCGCTTATCCCCTCGGTCGTCTGTTTCGCGATCGTTTAGGCGATCTCTGTCGTAGAATTGGCACAATAGCAGACGCGGTTTATCTGGTTACCGGCGGCCATGCTCTTAATTTAAGTCAATTGGGTCAGTCTTTGTCGATAATTGGGCAGTAGAGAAGATGAGCAACGATTATCAGCGTCAAGTGATTGATTTTTATGCCCTTCGTCACGATTACGATAACGATTTTACGCAAGCTCGCGCCCTTAAATTAGTAAATTATCTCTATTTACAAAAAAGCCAATCTGTGCTAGACGTGGCAACGGGAACGGGATTTATAGCGGTCGCAATTGCCCCAAAAGTAAAAAGTGTCATCGGGGTTGATTTCACGCCGGAAATGATTGCCAGAGCCGAAAAAAAGCTAGAAGCATTAAATATCGAGAATATTGACCTAATTAACGCTGATATAGCTGCCATTGACTTTGCCGAGTCTAGTTTCGATCTGATTACCTGTTCTCTGGCGATTGCACTTTTCCCCGATATCCCGCAAGTGCTGGCAAAATGGTATCAATGGTTAAAAAAAGGCGGTTCGGTCGCTTTTTCCTGTAATAATTTAGAATCCCACTTCCTACCCTTGATCAGTGGTGTTTGTCGCGAAACCTATGGTTTTGAGTTGCCTAATCTGCACACTCCCATCGCCACCCCAGAAAAATGCCATCAATTGCTGGAAAATGCGGGATTTACCAATATATCGGTCAATGTCGAGCAATTAGGTCGATATTTGCCCCTAGAAACTGCCAAAAACTTCTGGTATGGGCAGTATTTTCATCCTCAGGATAACCCTTTCGACCGCCTATCGGCTGCCGAAATTGCGACTCTAGTGAACAATTATCGCCGAGAAATCGAGAAAAATGCCACCGATCAGGGGGTATGGCAAGATGCAACCACTTTTTTTGTCACTGCTAGTAAAAGTTAGAAAAAGATCATGAGTCAAGTTAAAACCATCTCCGGACGAGCTTTACCCTTGCGAGGCAACGATATTGACACCGATCGCATTATTCCGGCTCGTTTTTTGCGTTGTATCACCTTTGAAGGCTTAGGAGAACAAGTGTTCGCCGATGATAGAGCCGCTTTACAGGGAAGTCATCCGTTCGATCTACCCCAGTACCAAGGAGCGAAAATTCTGGTAGTTAATGGTAATTTTGGTTGTGGTTCTTCTCGGGAACACGCACCGCAAGCGATTTTACGTTGGGGAATTCAAGCAATTATCGGGGAAAGTTTCGCCGAAATATTTTTTGGCAATTGTATCGCTAATGGGGTTCCCTGTGTCACTGCTGAGGCTAAAACCATCACCCATTTACAGGATTTAATTGCCGCTAATCCCGAAATTCCCCTCGATCTTTCTTTGACAACCATGACGGTGGAATGGGGGGATTTTGTCGCTACCGTCTCCATGAATGAAGGTTCCCGACAGATGTTAATAGAAGGGGGTTGGGATACCTGCGGACAGCTTCTACAAAATCTCGATCTGATTCAATCTACCGCGCAAAAGTTACCCTATTTAAGTTTCGTTTAGAGAAACAATCTAGGCTGAGGGTGCGTTAGTAATAGATTAACGTACCCTGGCAGGGATTTTGTTTGAGATGCAGCATCTGTAAATATTAAAAAATCTGCCCTATGACTAATTCTGATAATAATCTCCAAAATATCCAAGAACCGATTTTAAATGCTCCCGAAGATGTGCGAAAAATTATTGATCGCGTTTTAAAATTGGAAAGAGATAAGTTATACCAGCGCAATCCTCGCAATATCAATGATGATGTTTTAACGATTATTAAAGAAGTAATCCAATAATCAGCTTTTAGCTGTCAGGAGATAGGGTGATAGGGTTTTGGGGTGATAGGGTGATAGGGATTTAGGGGTTTAGGGAAATTTCATCCAAATGCTCCACTTCCCCACTTCCCCACTTCCCCACTTCCCCACTTCCCCACTTCCCCACTTCCCCACTTCCCCACTTCCCCACTTCCCCACTTCCCCACTTCCCCTCTTCAACTCCTTTAAATTTTAACATCTTATATTACTATAATATTTATTTACAATATTATGTCAGTATATTGTGATATAGTGAACA